>FR899680.1 GCA_000437275.1 Clostridium sp. CAG:411
AGATTTTTATTGTAACAGGTTTTTATTAAGAAAGTAACCTATTACCGATATAAGATAGTGCTACATAGGTATTCCTATTTTTATTTTCCACATAATATCTAAAAATAATTTTCCTGTCTATCTAATTTTCCATATTATTCCTTTTTCTCGCGAAATTAATTATACACATTGCATTTTATTTCGACATGAAAACAGACATATTGCACAATATCTTTTTTATATTTTCTCCTTTATTTAATTACAAAAAAATATGACTAAAACTCAACTCTTTTAGGAATTATAAAAATAAGATAAAATAAACACCAAAGGGGGTTGATACTATGAAGCAATATACAAAAAAAGATTGCACCTTTCAAGAGACAATCGACTGCTATTTAGCACATCTGCAAAATAAAGATAGCAGTCCCCACACAGTGCGCCATTATCGCACTACCCTACAGGAATTACATCAATTTCTAAAGGCACAGAAAACGGATGAACCATTACTATCTAATATTACGCTAGAAGATTTATCTGCCTACCTTGCCTATAAAAAGGAATGTGGTACCTGCGGACGAACGAGAAGAAACTATATCATTACCTTTCGTTCCTTTTGGAAATTCAGTGTGCGTTGGGGATATACCACAGAAAACCCCACCTTGTGGCTGGAAGACATCCGTGTAGAAAAAAAGGAACGCATTTACCTAACAATTACAGAAATGCAGCATTTTCTGGAAGCCATTGACCATCCACTGATTTATACAGCCTGTGCTACGATCTGTCAAAGTGGGTTGCGTATTTCAGAATTATGTCATCTAAAATTAAATGATGTAAATTTTTTAAGAAAGGAAATCCATGTAGTCTGTGGAAAAGGAAAAAAGGATCGAACAATTCCTATTAATAATGAACTAGAACAAATCCTAACAGACTATTTAAAACATTATCGTGACTCTGATTCGGACTACTTTTTTGCCACCAAAAAGACAGGAAAGCTTAGTCCCCAATATCTAAACGAAAAAATTCACTCCTATGCCAAAAAGGCTGGTGTAAACGACAAAATATCTGCACATTGCCTGCGGCACAGTTTTGCATCTGCACTGGTTGCAAAAGGAGCTTCCATTACATCTATTCAACGATTATTGGGGCATAGCGATTTGAAAACAACCAACATTTATACGCATACCTGTCAAAAGGATTTGATACAGTCTATTCATTTATTAGAACACACCCAAGAACAAACAACTTCCAATCAAATCGCCGCTACACCACCAAAGAGCCAAACGCAATTAGAAACTACCTTTTCTCAATTGTTTTCTCAGATGTTTATACCTGCAAAACAAAATTCAGGCAATGCCAATCAACAGCAAGATGCACTTTCCAAATTATGCGATGCCATGATGACCTATTTAGAAGTACAGGGAAAATCTTAACATAATGTTTAACAGTGACTTCTGGTCCTATCACTGCTGACGC
>FR899681.1 GCA_000437275.1 Clostridium sp. CAG:411
TAAAAAAGAAATGGAACAGCTTATCCACGAAATTCGCAACGTGCTGGAGGAAGATGTAGATGTTAAAAAGTTGTTTGGAAAACAAGTAGAAACAGGGAAACAACTAAATCTTGCAGGCTGGGGGAAGGTATCTGAGGAGAAAGCGGAGAAACTAGTTAGTAAGGATATGAGGTGGAGTAAAAGTGGAAATAGTTTAAATTCTGAAAGAATAAAATATTATTTAGATAAATCAAGAAATAATATAGAGAGTGATACAGTAATATTGGGAAGTACTGGAAAATATGATGTTATTGCAGAAAATGAAGGGTATACATATTTTAAAATGAGTGATGATGCATGGGCGTTGTTAGAAAAAGAAGCGGGCGGCAATTATGATGAAATATGGAAAGTAAATCAACAATTTATTGATGAACAGATTTCTAATAATAAAATTATAGTACTATCTGATAATCCTTATAAAAAATATTATTTTAATGATGGTACGAAAAGAT
The DNA here is from genome assembly GCA_000437275.1 of Clostridium sp. CAG:411. GTDB lineage: Bacteria > Bacillota > Clostridia > Lachnospirales > Lachnospiraceae > CAG-411. Next base: position 492 of record FR899681.1, read on the forward strand.
TTTATCAGAGAGAAATAGATTATATACTTGGTAAAGGATATACATTCGAATTGACGAGTGAGGGTTTGTGGAAAGCTGTAAGGAGGTAATGGATATGACAATTAAAGAAGCTAAAGAATTATTTTTAAAGTATGATGGTTCATTATTTGCAATGGCAAGAGAAGAAAGTTTGGCTTATGAGAATTATAAATTATTGAACGTTTCTTCGGAAACTGTACAAAAATGGAAACAAGAATTATTTCTTGACTTGTGGGAACAACTAAAGGGCAATGGTTCGGGTGATTTGTTCAATAGAATGTATAATCTTTCAGAAGATAAACATGATAGAAATAATCTATTAATTTTAAAAGAAGCATTATATGAAGTGGATTATATAAATCTAAAAGTTAGAGCAAGTATTTCAGAAACAGTGCTTGGACGTAAAGTTTTATCAGAAAGAAGTGGTATGGTTTTTTGGGCATATGATATAGGTGAGGAAAAAATAGCGAAAGAATTGTTGCAGTTTGTTTTGAATTTGGTGACAGTTACAACGGCAGACCCAAAGATAAAATCTAGGTTAGAAAAGATTGTGAAGAAATGTTATCTGATAAGTTCTGAGGTAAGTAATTCAACGTTGTTGATTAAATAAATTAATTAAGGAAGGAAGTCAGTTCATTTGGTAAATCGCTAATACCAGGGCTAGGTGATG
>FR899682.1 GCA_000437275.1 Clostridium sp. CAG:411
GTAGCTGTAACGGCTGCTGTTGTAACTGGTACTGTAGCTGTTACTTCAGGTGTTGCTGTTGCTGGTGTTGTAGCCTTCTTAACTGTTACTGTTACAACTGCCTTCTTACCTGTTACTTTAGATGTAGCTGTTACTTTTGCTGTACCAGCAGCCTTAGCTGTTACTCTTACATATGCTACATTCTTAGAAACCTTTGCAGATGTCTTACTTAATGTTGCAACCTTCTTGTTGCTTGTTTTAAATGCTACGGTATCACCGTTTCCAGCAGTTGCTGTAAACTTAACTGCAGCAGATTTACCAGCTGTTAAAGTTACTTTTGCCTTTGCAGCCTTTACTGCAGTAGCTCCAACTTTAACTATGTAAGATTTCTTACCAATCTTGAATGTAGCCTTACCTGCCTTCAATCCCTTGATTGTAGCCTTTAATCCCTTGATTGTGAATTTCTTACCCTTCTTTGTTACCTTAACTACCTTCTTTTCAGCCTTAGAAAGACCAGTAACTCTGTTTGTTGCAGAAGCTGTTACTGTGAAAGATTTTTTCACTCCTACTACTTTGTTTGTTGCTGCGTCCGCTGTGATAGGACCAGAAGTCACTACTAAAGCTGAAGCAAGTAATGCTGAAATGACTTTTTTAGTCTTTTTTGATGAAAAATTGTTGTACATATACATGTCCTCCTTGAAATTTTTTTGTGTGTGGCTCTGTTCATCAATGAGCCTGTTAGAATCTCCCCTAAACAAAATTGTTCGAATTCGTTCTAACTGTTTTTGAAAGTTACTTCCTCCGCAATATCCGTTCCACGGGATATTACTAATTTTTCTTAATCCATCTTCTCCTTTCCGCCCCAACCCGTTTTGGCAGAGCCGCTCGCGAAATCTCCCGAGGGAAAAAGTGGGACATCCGAAGCGTCCATACGCATACAGGATGTTGCAAAATGTGAAAAGGTTACACCATTCCACAAAGGAAAGCTCCCTTTCGAAAGAATAGTCAGTTTTTCCAAATAGCATTCTTCTTTCCCTCTTTCACTACAGAGTCAACTATTTGTATGCCCTAACTAATACTTTACATCATTCTAACACCTTTTTTCACAAATTTCAATATCTTTCATGAATTTTTTCTTAATGTGATGTTTTTCTTTTGTTTTGTGTTACATCTTTCTGTTCATTCACATGCTGTATCTATTGATTTTAAAGGCTTTACAAGTTTTTACGTTTTTTTACAAAATACAAATTTTTCTGCATCTTTTCTATTTTGGCAAGTAGATTTAGGTCCGTTTTTGCAAAAATTTTGCATTTCGCCTCAAAAAAGCTATCCTATTTTTTCAAAACCTCAAGAACAGCAATTTTCACTACATTCTTCTTGAACTTTCATCCTTTATACAGTTTTCATGTGTTATGTTGAAATGTGATCTAGATGTTTGCAATCTTTACCTACTATTATGTTAGCAGGGAAATTCGCTTTCCCTAACCCTATGTAAATTGCATGAAATATTATCTTTTTTCCTTGTGTCACGTTTATGTCACTTGTCTTACGATATCTTTTCTTTTTTGAGGCATACAATCCATATTTATGTTATTTTTCTGTCTTTTATGTAACAGAACCCCTCTATAATAGAAGAAACATTGTACTAATTCAAATACAATGTTTCTTTTCTGGCTTCTTATTTAGAGTTTTGACTTCTTTTCACTTGGTAGAACAGAACCATTCTCACAGCTTTCTGTCTGCGTCCCACAATTCTGTCACCTGTTCAACGCTCATATGACACTTTTCTGCTGTTTTTCTTATGGCATCCGTTTCATTATCATAAAATTCCAGTGCCATTTGTACCATAGCAATGATGCTATTTTTATAATTTTCTTCCAGCTCTTGCTTTTGTCCTTTTAAATTTTGGTTTTCTCCTTGTAAGTCTTCCACTTCTCCCTGTAATCCTTGGCATTCTCCTCTCAGTCCTTCTACCTGTCCTTGCAAGCCTTGGTATTCTCCCTGCAAACTTTCCAGCTCTCCTTGCAAATCCTGCATTTCTTTTGCC
>FR899683.1:0-7754 GCA_000437275.1 Clostridium sp. CAG:411
TATGTAGCTGACCAATACTAATAGGTCGAGGTCTTGACCTAGTTATGAGCACTTAACGATAGTATTTTCATCGTTTACGTGCGATACATGCACAAGCACTTAGCGAGGTAGTTTCGAGCTTAGTACTTGGGTTAGTTATGGATGGAATACAGTGTGTAGTTTTGAAGGTACAGAGAAAAGGTTTTCATCTTAGGATGGAAGCCTTTTTTGATTCTTATGTCTTATTTGAAACAGTTTCTCACCGTCTCATTGACAACTAAACAGTGGAACAATCTTTTAAATTTTTATTTAACAAAGATACACATGTTGCTCGAAGAAAAGAATTATAGCTAGAAAAGATGTTTAGTGAAATTATAACGGAGTGGATTTGGGGGCTTTTTATTCTATGTATAAAATAGTGCAAAATGTAATATATCGGTTATTATTTTGCAGATGGTTTGATAATCACATAGGTAAAAGACAAGAGGTGGCTGTGGAGTGTAAAAAGTAGGAACGTAGTAAAGAGATAAGTTATATAAGATAAGAGGGTCTGTTTTCTTGCCTGAGAAAGCTTAAATAGGCAAAAGAAAAGGATGGGTATCAGTTTAAAGAATACTTCGTATGTGTAACAGGCAGATTGCAATGTGAGATAGTTGGGGACAACTAATGAAATAATGTGTAGTTAAATCATTATTTATAATACAAATAAAAAGCTAGTAGCACAAACAAGATGCTACTAGCTTTTTGATTCTATTGTTTTTGTTCTATTATTTATTATTTTGATGTTCCAATGCTGCACCTACAAAGCCCTTGAATAATGGATGAGGACGATTTGGTCTTGACTTAAATTCAGGATGCGCCTGTGTGGCAATAAACCATGGATGAGATGGTAATTCAACCATTTCAACAATTTTGCCATTAGGTGATAAACCGCAAAGAGATAAACCAGCTTTAATTAAATCTTCACGATAGTAATTGTTTACTTCATATCTGTGACGATGACGTTCAGAAATTTCCTTTGAACCATATAACTGATATGCTTTACTATTTTCATCCAAAACACAAGGATATGCACCAAGCCTTAAGGTACCACCAATATCTGTGACATCATTCTGGTCTTCCATCAGGTTAATAACTGGATGGGAAGTAGAAGGATCAAGCTCAATACTATGAGCATCTCTAAGATCTAATACATTTCTTGCAAATTCTACAATTGCTAACTGCATACCAACACATAAACCTAAAAATGGAATGTTGTGTACACGAGCGTATTCGATTGCATGAATCTTTCCGTCCATACCACGAGTACCAAATCCACCAGGAACAATGATACCATCTATATCGTTAAAATATTCGGCAGCGTTTTCTCTTGTAACATCTTCTGAATTGACCCATTTAATATCTACGGTAGCGTTATGAGGAATACCGCCATGTTTTAATGCCTCAACAACACTGATATATGCGTCATGAAGAGAGGTATATTTACCAACCAATGCAACACGAACAGATTGCGTTGGATGTTTTACTGCCTCAATCATTTTTTCCCAATCAGCTAAATCAGGAGTAGGACACTCTAAATGAAGACACTTACATGCAATATCAGCCAAATGTTCTTTTTCCATGGCAAGAGGTGCTTCGTATAAAGTTTCTACATCAAGATTTTGAATTACGTGATATTTTGATACGTTACAAAATAGTGCTATTTTATCTTTTATGTCTTCTTCTAAAGGAACCTCTGTACGACATACGATTATGTCAGGCTGTAATCCCATAGATTGTAATTCCTTTACACTTGATTGTGTAGGTTTTGTTTTGATTTCCCCAGAGGCCTTCAAATATGGAATTAATGTAACATGAATTAAAATTGCATTTTCCCGACCAACGTCATGTTGAAATTGACGAATTGCTTCTAGGAAAGGCTGACTTTCAATATCACCTACGGTTCCACCTACTTCAATAATTGCAATCTGCGTATCGTTGGATGAACTTTCATCACGATAGAAACGTTCTTTAATTTCATTTGTAATATGAGGAATAACTTGTACGGTCCCTCCACCAAAATCACCACGACGTTCCTTTTGTAAAACTGACCAGTATACTTTACCAGTTGTTACATTGGAGCGTTTTGTTAAACTCTCATCAATGAAACGTTCATAATGTCCGAGATCCAAATCTGTTTCTGCACCGTCATCTGTAACGAAAACCTCACCATGTTGGACTGGATTCATAGTTCCAGGGTCGATGTTGATATAAGGATCAAATTTTTGCATTGTGACCTTGTATCCTCTTGATTTTAACAAACGTCCTAAAGATGCTGCTGTAATTCCTTTTCCTAAACCAGAAACAACACCACCAGTGACGAAAACGTATTTAACAGCCATATCATAGCCTCCTTTGATTGAATGATACTAACACACTTACTAAAAATATAATTATAGACTAATTTTACAGGAAAAGCAACAAGAGAACAACCCATAAACTAAAAAGTTCGTGATAAATTTATGAAAAATCTAGTTAAATATTGATTAATGGAAAAACTATTATTATAATAGAAATATTGAAAATATTCTGAAATTCGGATGTTTTCGGAACGAAATCCAAGGCAGAAAAGGTTTCTTTTTAAAAGTAGAAAAATTTCTGCAAGGATAGATTATAATTTTTCAGTTATAGTGAAAAATGAGAGAGGATGCAGATAACTATCTGTTAAGGAATAAAATCAAGAGAAAGCTCTGAAAATAGATAGAGGGAGTAATGAATTAACAAATAGGAAAAATGCGTATGCAAATAAGCAAGAGGAGGTCTTATGAATAACGAAAATAACCAAAATGGTTCAAATAATAACCAGAACAAAGGAAACAATAAAAATAATCGCTCAGGACTGGTTGCAGCAATTATAGCTACGGTATTGGTATTTATTTTTATATGTTGGATTCGTGATGAAGTAGCACAAAGTTCCAAACGTGAGATAACGTATGATGCCTTTTTGGAAAAAGTAGAAGATAAAGAGATTGAAAGTGTAGAATTTTCTGGTAGCAAGATTTTAATTACACCAAAGAAACAGGAAAATTCGTTATATCCAGTTACTTATTATACGGGCTACTTAAATGATGATAATCTTCTTGCAAAATTAGATAAAGCGGGAGTGAAGTATCAGGCAAAGGTAGAGGATAACAACAGTAGCATTCTGGAGTTCCTATTTTGGAATGTAGTTCCATTCTTTCTGATATTTGGAACGATGTGGCTGTTATTCCGTCCAATGTTTAAAGGTGGCGGAATGATGGGCGTAGGAAAGAGTAATGCAAAGGTATATGTTGAGAAAGAAACCGGAGTCACTTTTCAGGATGTGGCGGGGCAGGAAGAAGCCAAAGAGTCTCTTCGAGAATTAGTGGACTTCCTTCACAACCCAGGAAAATATTCTCAAATTGGTGCAAAACTTCCCAAAGGTGCATTGCTTGTAGGACCTCCGGGAACAGGTAAGACATTGTTAGCAAAGGCATTAGCTGGAGAAGCAAAAGTACCATTTTTCTCAATGTCAGGTTCCGATTTTGTAGAGTTATATGTTGGTGTGGGTGCATCTCGTGTACGAGATTTATTTAAACAGGCACAACAAAAAGCACCATGTATTATTTTTATTGATGAGGTAGATGCCATTGGTAAAAGTCGTGATGGACATTACGGCGGAAATGATGAACGTGAGCAGACATTGAACCAGCTTTTATCAGAGATGGATGGTTTTGATACGTCGAAAGGATTGGTAGTTCTTGCAGCTACAAACCGTCCGGAAGTCTTAGATAAGGCATTGCTTCGTCCGGGACGTTTTGACCGACGAGTGATTGTAGATAAGCCTGACCTAAAAGGTCGTGTAGATATATTGAAGGTACATGCCAAAGACGTTATGATGGATGATTCAGTAGATTTAGAAGAAATTGCTTTGGCAACATCTGGTGCAGTGGGATCAGATTTGGCTAACATGATCAATGAGGCAGCAATTATGGCAGTTAAGGATGGCCGTATGTATGTAAAGCAGGCAGACTTATTTGAGGCTGTGGAAGTTGTAATCGCTGGTAAAGAAAAGAAAGACCGAATTCTTGGCAAAGAAGAAAAGAAGATTGTGGCATTTCACGAGGTAGGTCATGCATTGGTAACCGCATTACAAAAAGATGCAGAACCAGTGCAGAAGATTACGATTGTACCAAGAACGATGGGAGCATTAGGATATGTAATGCAAGTTCCAGAAGAAGAAAAATATCTGATGAGTCAGGAAGAGATGTATTCTCGAATTACTACTTGTTTAGGTGGTAGGGCAGCAGAAAAGCTTGTTTTTAATTCTGTAACAACAGGAGCATCTAATGATATTGAACAGGCAACTAAAGTTGCAAGAGCCATGGTAACACAGTATGGTATGTCAGACAAATTCGGAATGATTGGTTTGGAGTCTGTGGAGAATCGTTATTTAGATGGACGACCAGTAATGAATTGTAGTGATGAGACGGCTGCTGAAGTAGACCATGAAGTAATGCGTATTATAAAGGAATGTTATGTAAAGGCAGAGAAGCTTCTGGCAGACAACCGCGAAGTTCTGGATAAGATTGCAGAATATTTAATAAAAGAAGAGACCATTACAGGAAAAGAATTTATGAGGATTTTCCGTGAAATAAAAGGCTTACCAGAACCAGAGGAGACGGACAAGAAAAAGCAGGAGACACAAACCGTTCAGTTGGAAAAAGAAAAAAATGCTGATATAGGGCATTTGGAAGAGACTACAGAAAATAAAACATCTGAAACTACAGAGGATAGTAGTTCACAGGAAGAAAAAAAGGAACTTTTTACACAATCGGAGTCTGATTGGATAAAAGTTGAAGATGCAGAGCAACGAAAAGATACAGACAAATAGAGAAGAGGCTGCTACGGACACGTAGCAGTCTTTTTGTTAAAAAGGAAGATGCGTATGTTTGATATAGAAGAAGAATTGAAAAAGCTTCCAGCACAGCCTGGCGTGTATCTGATGCATGATAAATATGATCATATTATTTATGTAGGGAAAGCCGTAAGTTTAAAAAATCGTGTACGCCAATATTTTCAGCCTAGTCGTAAAGTAACAACCAAAATTGAAAGAATGATACAAAATATTTCTTACTTTGAATATATTGTTACAGATTCAGAACTAGAGGCACTTGTGTTGGAATGTAATTTAATCAAAGAATATAATCCGAAGTATAACACGTTATTAAAGGATGATAAGGCATATCCATTTATTAAAGCAACGATTGGAGAAATGTATCCAAGGTTAATTACCGTTCGTCAGATGAAAAAATCCAGTAGAAAACATTCCGAGAAAGTCAAATACTTTGGTCCATATACAAGTGTTGGTGCTATGAAAGATGTACTGGAACTTTTGCGAAAAGCATATCGGGTTCGAACTTGTAATCGTTCCCTTCCTAAAGATATTGGAAAAGAACGCCCTTGTTTGTATTATCAAATTAAACAATGTGATGCACCTTGTCAGGGCTATATCAGTGAAGAAGAATATAAACAAAATTTTCAGAAGGCTTTGGAGGTATTGCAAGGAGATTATACGGGACTAACCAATATGCTTACAGAAAAAATGCAGCTTGCAGCGGAAAAGATGGAGTATGAAGAGGCAGCAGAGTATCGAGATTTGTTGCAAAGTGTACAGCGAATGACACAGAAACAGAAACTTACTAATCAGGAAATGGAAGATTGGGATATTATAGGTATTGCACGAACACATACAGAAGCGGTGGTGCAAATTTTCTTTATGAGAAATGGAAGAATGATAGGAAGAGAGCATTTCTTATTTGAGGATATTGCGCAGGAAGAAACGCGAGAGGTATTGGCGAGTTTTGTTAAACAATTTTATGCAGGAACTCCATTTATTCCAAGAGAAATCTTTTTGCCTGAGGAAATTGCAGAACAACAGGTTTTAGAAGAATGGCTTACTAAAATGAGAGGACAGAAGGTAGCCTTTCGTTTACCAAAAAAGGGGCAAAAGGAGCGTTTGGTAGAGCTTGCATGTAATAATGCTAGTATTGTACTACAAAAGGATGCAGATAAAATAAAAAGAGAAAATGAGCGAACCATAGGGGCTATGCAACAAATTACAACGTTGTTGGGATTATCCGAGATCCATAGAGTAGAATCTTATGATATTTCTAATATAAGTGGTTTTCAGTCGGTAGGTTCTATGGTGGTATTTGAAGATGGAAAACCAAAGAAAAATAATTATAGAAAATTTAAGATAAAAACAGTGGATGGTCCAAATGATTATGGCAGTATGAAAGAGGTACTGACAAGAAGATTTGCACATGGTTTGAAAGAGAGAGCACAAAAAGAAGGAGAAAAATTTAGTCAATTTCCAGATTTGCTGCTTATGGATGGTGGAAAAGGACAGGTAAATGTAGCTCTGGAGGTATTAGATGAGTTTGGGCTTTCGATTCCAGTTTGTGGAATGGTAAAAGATGATCATCATAGAACACGAGGTCTTTATTTTAATAACGAAGAATTGCCAATTGATACCAAAAGTGAAGGATTTCATTTGATTACGCGTATACAGGATGAAACACATCGCTTTGCAATTACCTTTCATAGGGCAGTTCGAAGCAAAGAGCAGGTACATTCGCTATTGGATGATATTCCAAATGTAGGAGAAAAGAGAAAGAGAATTCTATTAACTCATTTTCAATCTTTAGAGGAGATTAAGGCTGCAACAGTGGAGGAATTAGAAAGGCTGCCACAAATCAATCGGAAGGCAGCCGAAAGCATTTATACTTTTTTTCATTCCCAACCGATAAGAGATTGAAAAACACAGGGTTACATGATAAAATAAAAAAATAGAAAATAGAAACTGTTGTACTTGACAAGCATAAGAACAGTTAAAAATTATGGGGATTGGAGGATTGCATTTATGGGAGAAACTTATACAGTTGGAGTGACAACCTTAATTGAAACGATGAAACTGGAAAATTGTACGCCCAATGTTGCAGTAGAAAATATAAATATTGCACAGTCGGATATCAATCGACCAGCGTTACAGTTGACTGGATATTTTGACTATTTTGATAATAATCGTATTCAGGTTATTGGACAGGTGGAATACACTTATATGGAAAAGATGGGGCAGGAATATTCTCTTGGAATGTTGGAGAAGATTATGCAACATAAAGTACCATGTATTGTATTTTGTAGAAATTTACCTGTCGGTGATGATATGATTGCATTGGCGGAACAATATCAAATACCTATTTTACGTTCTGCAAAGGCAACATCTGGTTTTGTTGCGGAAGTAATACGTTGGTTAAACGTTGAGCTTGGACCAAGAATGACCGTACATGGTGTGTTGGTTGATGTTTACGGTGAAGGGGTACTCATTATGGGTGAAAGTGGTATTGGTAAAAGTGAGGCCGCCCTGGAACTGATAAAGCGTGGACACCGTCTTGTTTCTGATGATGTAGTAGAGATAAAGCGTGTCAGTGATATTACATTGATTGGAACTGCACCGGATATTACAAGGCATTTTATTGAGTTACGTGGTATTGGGATTATAGATGTTAAGAATTTATTTGGTGTAGAAAGCGTAAAGAATACACAGGCAATTGATTTAGTAATTAAACTGGAAGAATGGGACCGGGATAAGGAGTATGATCGTCTGGGATTAGAGGAAGAACATATTGACTTTTTAGGAAATAAAGTAGTATGTCATTCTATTCCAATTCGTCCAGGACGAAATCTGGCAGTTATTTGTGAAGCGGCAGCCG
>FR899683.1:7776-24653 GCA_000437275.1 Clostridium sp. CAG:411
CCGTAAACTATCGTCAGAAAAAGATGGGATATAATGCGGCACAGGAATTATATAACCGTGTAACAAATAATATTATGAATAAGTAATGGGTTTCTATTTCGATATGGCTTGACTAGCATTGTAGCCATATGAGAAGATAAAGATACAAAATTCATGAAAAACACTTGATAAGGAAAAGGTTTTTGTTAAAATAAAAAAATGTGGTATTAGGTGTAGATATGTGATGGACAGGGGATAAGAAAAAAAGAAAGGATTACACATAGTGTAAATGGTTTAGTATTATGAAAAAATTCTGTATAGGAGTGGACATTGGAGGAACTACAGTAAAGATTGGACTATTTTCTGAACAGGGAAAAGTAGAAGAAAAATGGGAAATCGTAACGAGAAAAGATGAGGGTGGAAGTTTTATTTTAAGTGATATAGCAGCATCCATTCAAGAAAAACTCGAAAAACACAATATAGCAAAAGACAAGGTAGCAGGAATTGGAATCGGAGTTCCGGGACCAGTTACAGAAGATGGAACAGTTCTTAAATGTGTGAATTTAGGATGGGGTATCTTTAATGTTGCAGATGAGGTAAGAAAATTAACTGGCATTCAGAATATAAAAGTCGGAAATGATGCAAATGTTGCGGCACTTGGCGAAATGTGGCAAGGTGGCGGAAAAGGATATAAAAACATTGTCATGATGACACTGGGAACTGGTGTTGGTGGCGGTATCATTCTGGATGGAAAGATCTTAACGGGAAGTAAAGGTGCTGCTGGTGAGATTGGACATATTACGGTAAATTATGATGAAGAGGATACTTGTAATTGTGGAAAGCGTGGATGTCTGGAACAGTTTGCATCAGCAACTGGTATCGTAAAAGAAGCAAAGCGTTTGTTACTTGTATCAGATAAAGCTTCAAAGTTAAGAGATTTACAATACTTATCAGCAAAGGCAATTTTCGATGCAGCAAAAGAGGGCGATGAGCTTGCAGATGATTTGGTAGACGAACTTACAAAATATCTTGGTATTGCAGCTTCTCATATTGCGGCAGTAGTAGATCCAGAAGCATTTGTTATTGGAGGCGGCGTTTCTAAAGCAGGAGAGATCCTTACAAACAGAATCAAACAAAATTATGAAAAGAATGTTATGTTTGCCTTACAAAATAAAGAGTTCAAACTTGCAGAATTGGGAAATGATGCAGGTATTTATGGATGTGCAAAAATGGTAATAGATTAGGATTAGAATGATAAAATGCCTGCAAAATGCAGGCATTTTATCCATGTTTATAGAAAAGCAATGAAAGCAGGAAAAGAAATATGTATGAAAATTTTAAAGAAGCAGTCAAAGGAATCATAAAAGAAGAGCAGATATTATGCGGGGAATCTTTGGCTAAGCACACGACTTTTCGAATTGGCGGACCAGCAGACTTGTTTTTGCAACCTAAAAATGAGGATCAGATTTCAGAATTAGTGAGATTTTGCAATGAAAAAGAAATTCCTTTTTATATTATGGGAAATGGTAGTAATATTCTGGCTGGTGACAAAGGATATGAGGGAATTATCTTACATATAGGAAAGGAGATGTCCTCCGTACAATTTGAGCAACAGGAGGACGGAACTGTTTTAGTTACGGCTGGTGCAGGTATTATGCTTACAAGACTGGCAAGAGAGGCTGCCAATCATGCTTTGACAGGCTTAGAATTTGCAGGAGGTATTCCTGGGACCTTGGGTGGTGCGGTAACTATGAATGCCGGAGCTTATGGTGGAGAGATAAAGGATTGCATTACCTGGGTAAAGGTGATTACCAGAGAAGGCAAACAAATGGTGTTGAATAAAGAAGAACTTGCGCTTGGATATCGTTCTAGTATTATTCAAAAGAAGGAATGGATTGTGACACAGGCACAGTTTTTACTAAAAGAAGGCAATATAGAAGAAATCCGACAAACGATGGATGAGTTGCAAAAGAAGAGAAAAGAAAAGCAACCATTGGAATATCCGAGTGCAGGAAGTACCTTCAAGCGTCCAGAAGGTTATTTTGCAGGAAAATTAATTGAAGATGCAGGATTGCGTGGATATCGAGTAGGAGATATTATGGTATCGGATAAACATTGTGGTTTTGTAGTGAATGTTGGAAATGGAACAGCAAAAGAAGTTCATGAGTTAATACAGTATGTAGAACAGACAGTGTACGACAAGTTTGGTGTAAAGTTAGAGCCAGAGGTACGTTTTCTAGGGGAATAACCTGGATAGAGAGGAGGTATTCTTATGCGTTTCGTTATTATAACAGGAATATCAGGTGCAGGAAAAAATTCAGTGCTTAGAATGTTAGAGGATGCGGAATATTTTTGTGTAGATAATCTTCCTATACCGTTACTTCCTAAATTTGCACAATTAACTATGCTAGAGGCAAAAAATATTGACAAAGTAGCATTAGGTGTGGATGTGCGAAGTGGAGAGGGATTGGAACAGCTTCCAGAAATATTAAAAGAATTTGATGCTAAAAAATTCGAGTATGAGATTTTATTTTTGGAATGTGCTACCGATGTGTTAATTAAACGTTATAAAGAAACCAGGCATAATCATCCTTTGGCGGGAAAAGGAAGAGTGGAAGATGCGATTGAGGAAGAACGAAGACGAACCAGTTTCCTAAAAACAAGAGCAGATTATATTATTGACACGACCCATTTATTAGTACGGGAATTAAAGGTACAGATTGACAATATTTTTGTGAAAAATAAAGAATTTAGCAATTTTTATCTCACAATTTTATCCTTTGGATTTAAGTATGGTATTCCAGTGGATGCAGATTTAGTATTCGATGTGCGCTTTTTGCCAAATCCATTTTATATACCAGAATTAAAACCAAAGAGTGGAAATGATAAAGAAGTTTATGATTATGTAATGGCAAGTAAGGAAGCAAACATATTTTTGGATAAATTACAGGATATGCTTACATTTTTAATTCCTAATTATATTATCGAAGGGAAAAATCAACTGGTAGTAGCAATCGGATGTACAGGAGGAAAACATCGTTCCGTTACATTGGCAAATGCCATTACTAAACGGTTGGCAGACAACAATTTTGGTATAAAAGTGGAACATAGAGATGTGGAGAAGGGATAAAGATGTCATTTTCAAGAAATATTAAAGAGGAATTGTGTAAGAATATCCCGGGAGCTAGGCACTGTCAAATTGCGGAAATAGCAGCAATTATCAGTTTATGTGGCAAAATTGAACCGGAAAAAGACAATGGATATTCCATTAAAATTGTGACAGAGAACTTGACAGTTGCACGAAAATACTTTATGTTAGTAAAGGAAGCTTTTCGTGGAGAGGTTACTATTCTTGTAAAGGAAGGGCAACATGGAAGGAAAAATCGTGTTTATACCTTACTTATTAAGGATAAGACCATAAGCTTAAAGATATTAGAGGCAACTAAATTACTGGATTCCAATGGAAATCTATATGAAGAGGAAGCAATTGTAAGTAACTTGATCATACAGAATACATGTTGTAAACGAGCTTTTATAAGAGGAACGTTTTTGGCATGTGGTTCCATGAGTGATCCGGAAAAGACGTATCATTTTGAAATTATTATGACATCACAGGCAAGAGCAGAACAATTGAGAGATGTGATACGTTTTTTTGATGTTGATGCCAAAATTGTGCCACGAAAAAAATATTATGTTGTTTACTTAAAGGATGGCTCACAAATTGCCGATATGTTAAATGTTATGGAGGCACATAAAGCACTGATGGATTTTGAAAATGTTCGTATCCTAAAGGAAATGCGAAATTCCATCAATCGCAAAGTGAATTGTGAAACTGCCAATATCAATAAAACAGTGACGGCAGCAAGCAAACAATTAGATGATATTATTTACATTAAAGACACAATTGGGTTTGGTGATTTAACACCAGGTCTCGAGGAGATTGCAAGACTTAGAATAGAACAGCCGGATGCATCCTTAAAGGAGCTTGGTAGTATGCTAAGCAAACCAATAGGAAAATCAGGAGTGAATCACAGACTGAGAAAACTAAGCGAGATTGCAGAGCATCTAAGAGAGCAAAAGGAGGAGAAGGAACATGATGACAAAGAAGATGACGATTAAGATTCCAACAGGATTAGAAGCAAGACCTGTAGCAGTATTAGTGCAGGTGGCAAGTCGTTATGATAGTAGCATTTATATTGAATGTGAAGACAAAAAGGTAAATGCAAAAAGTATTATGGGTATGATGAGTTTGGGAATTGCAGCCGGTGAAGAAGTGACTGTTATTGCAAATGGTGCAGATGAACAGGATGCAATTGAAGAGATTGAGAAGTTTTTAAGCGACAAGAAATAGACGTTTGCGCATATAAGAAGCAAGAGAGACTGTGGATGTAGCAGTCTCTTTTTCGTTAAAGGAGGCTGTTATGAATTTTACACATTTACATGTACATACGGAGTATAGTTTGTTAGATGGTTCCAGTAAAATACCAGAATTGATTGAACGAACAAAAGAATTGGGAATGGATAGTATAGCTATTACCGATCATGGTGTGATGTATGGCGTAATTAATTTTTATAAGGCAGCAAAAAAGGCAGGTATTAAGCCAATCATTGGTTGTGAGGTGTATGTAGCACCAGGAAGCAGAAAAGATAGAGAAAACAATGCAGGAGAAGAAAGATACCATCATTTAGTGTTATTGGCAGAAAATAATAAAGGATATGAGAATCTGATGAAAATTGTTTCAAAAGGTTTTACAGAAGGCTTTTATTATAAACCTCGTGTAGATTATGAAGTGCTTCAAACTTATCATGAGGGAATTATTGCGCTGAGTGCTTGTCTTGCAGGAATTGTAGCGACCAATTTAAAAAGAGGTTTTTATGAAGAAGCCAAAAAAGAGGCACTTCGTTTAGAAGAAATTTTTGGAAAAGGAAACTTTTTTTTGGAATTGCAGGATCATGGGATACCAGAGCAGGCTACCGTAAATCAGGGTTTGATGCGAATGCATCAGGAAACAGGAATTGATTTAGTTGCAACGAATGATATTCATTATATTAATGCGGAAGATCAGCAGGCACATGATATTCTTTTGTGTATTCAGACCCAGAAAAAGGTAACCGATGAAAATCGTATGCGCTATGACGGAGGACAGTATTATTTAAAATCTCCAGAGGAGATGGCATCCTTATTTTCTTATGCATTGGAAGCGTTGGAAAATACACATAAAATTGCGGAACGTTGTAATGTGGAAATTGTGTTTGGAGAATATAAACTTCCTAAATTTCCAGTTCCAGATGGCTATACTGCTTGGGAATATTTGCAGATGTTATGCGAAGAAGGATTAAAGAAGCGTTACAATACGCCGTCCCAGGAATTAGTAGAACGAATGAATTATGAATTAAAAACGATTCATGACATGGGGTTTGTGGATTACTTTTTGATTGTATGGGACTTTATCAAGTATGCGAAGGATAATGATATTCCTGTTGGACCGGGACGAGGTTCGGCAGCAGGTAGTATTGTATCGTATGCCTTGGAAATTACGGATATTGATCCGATTAAGTATAATTTACTCTTTGAGCGTTTCCTAAATCCCGAAAGACTTACGATGCCCGATATTGATATTGACTTTTGTTATGAAAAAAGACAAAAAGTTATCGACTATGTAGTAGAAAAGTACGGAAAAGAAAAAGTAGTGCAAATTGTAACATTCGGTACGATGGCAGCAAAGATGGTAATTCGAGATGTTGGAAGAGTGTTAGACTTGCCATATAGTTATGTGGACAGCATTGCAAAAATGATTCCACAGGAATTAGGAATGACGATACAAAAAGCATTGGATACGAACAAAGAATTGCGAGATTTGTATGAGAATGATGAACAGACAAAATTCTTGATTGATATATCTATGCGTTTGGAAGGATTACCAAGACATACTTCTATGCATGCAGCAGGTGTGGTAATCAGTAAAAAAGCAGTGGATGAATATGTACCATTGTCAAAAGCTGCAGATGATAAGATAACAACGCAGTATACGATGACAACATTGGAAGAACTTGGATTATTAAAAATGGATTTTCTAGGACTTCGTACTTTGACTGTGATTCATGATGCGGTGGAACTGATTAATAAAAGACTGAAAAACTTGGATCCTGAAAGTGAAGCTTACAAAAAAGCACAGCAGATACATGGTGTACCCCTTCAAATTGACAAGATTAATATGGCGGATGCCAATGTGTATCAATTATTATCTTCTGGAAAAACAGAAGGTGTGTTTCAGTTGGAAAGTCCGGGAATGAAAAACTTTATGAAAGAATTAAAACCGGAAAATATCGAGGATGTGATTGCGGGAATTTCCTTGTATCGTCCAGGACCAATGGATTTTATACCTAAATATATTAAAGGAAAAAAGAATAAAGATAGTGTAACATACGACTGCAAGGAGTTAGAACCTATTTTGGAGCCCACATATGGCTGTATTGTTTATCAGGAGCAAGTAATGCAGATTGTACGTGATCTGGCTGGATATAGTTATGGAAGAAGTGATTTGGTACGCCGAGCCATGGCAAAGAAAAAGGCGGATGTAATGGCAACAGAACGCCACAACTTTGTTTATGGAAATGAAGAAGAAGGCGTAAAAGGATGTGTGGCAAATGGTATATCAGAAGAAATTGCCAACCGAATCTATGACGAGATGACAGATTTTGCGAAATATGCGTTTAATAAGTCCCATGCAGCATGTTATGCAGTGGTATCTTATCAAACAGCATTTTTAAAATGTTATTATCCAGTAGAATTTATGGCAGCCCTTATGACGTCAGTATTGGATAATTCTACGAAAGTTTCAGAATATATTATGACTTGTCGTGGAATGGGAATTGATATATTGCCTCCAGATGTAAATGAAGGAGAAGGAAACTTTTCTGTATCTTACAGTGAAGAATGTGGAAAAATCCGTTATGGTCTTTCTGCAATTAAGGGTCTGGGAAGACCGATTATCGATTCAATTGTAAAAGAAAGAGAGAAAAATGGAATCTATAAAGATTTAAAAGATTTCGCCATGCGTCTTTCTGGGAAGGAAGTAAATAAACGGACCATTGAGAATTTTATTAAAGCAGGGGCTTTTGATACCATGAAGGGAAATCGAAAGCAAAAAATGCTTGTATATGGACAAATCTTGGAAGAGGTTTCCAGAGAAAAGAAAGATGGAATAGCAGGACAAATGTCTATTATGGATTTTCTTGGAGGTGCAGAAAAAGAACAGTTCGAAATTCATTATCCGAAGGTGGAGGAGTATGAAAAAGAAGAACGTCTAGCTATGGAAAAAGAAGTGCTAGGGATTTATGTAAGTGGACATCCGCTAGAGGATTATACAGAGCTTTTGAATAAAAATATAACCAATACGACATTGGATTTTCTACGAAAAGAAGATACAAATGAACCAATGGTTATGGATGGTTCAAAAGTGGTAGTTGGTGGAATGATTACCAGTATAAATGTAAAAATTACAAGAAAGAATCAAATGATGGCATTTCTTACATTAGAGGATTTATATGGAACGGTAGAGGTGGTCGTATTTGCAAGACAATATGAAGCAAATCGAAACATGTTTACGCAGGATCGAAAAGTGTTTGTGGTAGGAAATGTAGCAATAGATGAAGAACGTCCTGCCAAAATTTTACTACAGAAAATAGTTCCATTTGAACAATTACCAAGAGAATTGTGGCTTCAGTTTGCAAACAAGGCAGAATATGAAAAAGAAGAAGCGTTTCTAGCAGACATGTTGCAGCAATATCCAGGAGAAGCAGAACTGATTATTTATTGTAAACAGGAAAATGCAAGAAAATACTATGGACAGCGAAATAAAATTGCAATTAGCGAAGAACTCATGAAAAAATTGGAAGAAAAATATCAGAGGGAAAATGTGAAGGTTGTTGAAAAAAGTATTGAAAAGTTGTAAAATAGGGATTACAATAGATACAATTGGATAAATGAATATGATATAAGTTGGAGGTCAAGAAAGATGGCAAATAAAGTACAGACAATTGGTGTATTAACAAGTGGTGGAGACGCACCAGGAATGAACGCTGCTATCAGAGCAGTAGTAAGAACCGCATTATCTGCAGGACTTAAAGTAAAAGGTATTAAGCGTGGATATGCAGGATTGTTGGAAGAAGATATCGTAGATATGGATACAAGAAGTGTTGCAGATATCTTACAAAGAGGTGGTACAATCCTTTATACAGCACGTTGCTTAGAGTTCAAAGAGCCAGAAGTACAGCAAAAGGGTGCTGATATTTTGAAAAAACATGGCATTGACGGTTTAGTAGTAATTGGTGGAGACGGTTCATTCCAGGGAGCTAGTAAATTGGCAAAACTTGGTATTAATACAGTAGGTCTTCCAGGAACAATTGACTTGGATATTGCTTGTACAGAATATACAATTGGTTTTGATACTGCTGTCAATACAGCTATGGAAGCAATTGATAAGGTTCGTGATACATCTACTTCTCATGAAAGATGTAGTATTATTGAAGTTATGGGCCGTGAGGCTGGATATATTGCATTGTGGTGTGGTGTTGCAAATGGTGCAGAAGATATTTTGATGGTTGAAAAGTATGACAATGATGAACAGCGTATTATCAACAATATCTTAGAGAAGAAGAAGCTTGGTAAGAAACACCATATTATTGTGAATGCAGAAGGTGTTGGAGATTCTTATGGCATGGCTAAGAGAATTGAAGAAGCTACAGGAATTGAGACAAGAGCAACGATTATCGGACATATCCAAAGAGGTGGAAGCCCAACAGCAAGAGATCGTGTTTATGCATCTGTAATGGGAGCAAAGGCAGTTGATTTATTATGTGAAGGCGCATCTAACCGTGTAGTAGGATATCGCAATGGTGAAGTAGTGGATTATGATATTCAGGATGCATTACAGATGCATAAGGGTATTGATGAATATATGTATGAAACATCAAAGAGATTATCAAGACAGTAAGAAGCAATCAATTAAAAAATGGTTTGCCAAAGTGCGTTGGCAGTACAAATATATTGTTGCGGATTTTTCTTTTAAAAGATTCGCAACAAAAAAACAGAGTATTGAAAAGAAAATATTCAATACTCTGTTTTTTTAATCATAAATTTCTTCAAAATCATCTTCTGAAGCGGTACTCTCGCTTTGAGCAGCTTTGCTTTCGCTTGCATTTAATGTTACATATTCACGGTTGTCTGAAACGGTTTCTGTAAAATCTTCATCATCGAAATCAAAATCATCGAAGTCTAGGTCATCTTCATCCTCTGAAGAGTTATCTTTTAAAACATATTTTTTTAAGAGATAATAAATACCAGCAAGGAAACCACAAACAGCAAGCAGCTGCAATAAAAAATTAACTATCTTTTTCATGTTGTCCATGTCCTTTCTTATAATATCCTATATTCTATCTTATTATAAATCTTTTTATACAAAAAGAAAAGAATTATTTTGTATAAAAGTGCGTTTTCTATATCAGAAAAAGAAAAAATGCTTTTGCAACTCATGAGGATAAAAAGAAAAGCACACAAATAAGAAAAAAGCTTGAAAAAAGTTGATTTTAGAGGTATTATCAAGATATTGGAGTTGTAGATAAAGACTACATAAATAAATCTATAAATTGGGGAGGAATATAAAATGGTAGAAAAGAAGATGGCTGAGGTAGAAAAAAAGACAACAGCAGAGGAAAAGACAACTACAAAAGGTAAGGTAGCAGCTAAGAAAGATGTGACAACAGATAAGGCGGTTGAAAAGAAAACTACTAAGAAAGCAGCAACAAAGAAAGCAGCTGAAAAGAAAACAACAACGAAAAAGGCAGCAGCTAAGAAGCCAGCAGGAAAAAAGACTACAACAAAGAAGGTGCCAAAGGCAGTATTTGTTGAATATTGTGGTGCACAAACTAAGATTGATGTAGAAAGTTACGAAGAAAAAGTAAAAGAAATCTGGTTGAATGACTGGAAGCGTTTAGCAAGAGATTTAAAACAGATCGATATATATATTAAGCCAGAAGATGGAAAAGTATATTTTGTAGTAAATGGAACAGAACATGGAGCAATTGATTTATAAGTTTTCAATTTGCTTTAGGACCGAATGTAGGAGTACATAGGACTGTTCATTAATGTAATGTCAAAAAAATAAGAGAAGAAATCCCTATAATGAAAAGATATGCATAGAAGCATCTAGTATTATAGGGATTTTTTATATGGAAGAAGGTTTATTTTTTAGGTAATAGGTTCTGAAAAATAGGTAAAAAGGTATTCGCTACATTTTTTTATAAAAAAGTGTAGCTTTTTATAAAAACGATTGTATTACTATTGAACATAATAATTTTAAATTTTCAAAGACACTGGATTCTTTGGAAATGGATGTGCAGGAAGGGTGTATGCTTCACAGCAAAATAAAAAATATATCGAAAAAACGAACAGGGGGTTTACATTGACTAAAAAATAAATTATAGTATAAGATGGTAATTTTATAAGAAGAAGGGAAAAATGTGAAATATATATCGTGGATATCATGTATTTTTTGCTTTCTGTGTGTAGCATATATGATTGTGTTGATGGTATATGCAGGTAGTAGAGTTTCTTATTTATGGTTATGGCCAGCGGCAGGTATTTTATTTGCAGGAATGGCAGTGCTAGGTATATATTCCGCACAAAAGCAGATAGTTATTCTACAAAATAGTATAAAAGCTTTATTTGCAATCATATTAATGTTTATGGTATTTTTGCTTGCCATGATGTTTATGCTTTATATAAAAGGCGAGCAGCGGGTGAAAGAAGAACCCAAGTACATGATTGTGTTAGGAGCGCAGGTAAAGGGGAGGAAAGTTTCAAAAGCATTGCGAGCGCGCTTGGATCGTGTAGCAGAATATGCACAGGAATATCCTGACATCAAAATCATAGTATCTGGTGGACAGGGAAAAGGCGAGGACATATCGGAAGCAGAAGCGATGTTTCGTTACCTGACAGAGCAAAAGAAAATAGATGCTCACAGGATAGAGCAGGAAGCACAGTCAAAAAATACAGAACAGAACATACAATATAGTTGGAAATTAGTAAAGCAAAAGAAGGCGGGAATACTAATTGTAAGTAACCGCTTTCATGTGTACCGAGCTATTTCGATAGCAAAAAAGAAAGGAATACAACATGTATATGGAATTGGTGCAGATACGGATTCTATTATGTGTATACATTATTACTTGAGAGAAGTATTAGCTGTGATAAAGTATAAACTTTCAGGTGTGATTTAGGAGAGAAAGGACGGGCAGATATGAGTAAAGAGCAAGAAGATAACAGACGAGTGTTTCATAACAGGGGCACAAATGAGCAAAGAGAACAGCAAAGAGCTGGTTTCTCTGAAAACATATCTAATCAAATAGACGATTATGATGATTTTGAATTTGAAGATACAGATGGATTAGAGGCATATTTATCGGATTCTGTAGCACAGGTTTCAGAAGATGCCGATATGGATCAAAAACAGAGGGAAGTAGTAGGAGATTTGGATTTGGAACCATATGATTCTGTTTCTTCACTTGGAGAGGATACCGATTTTGAAATGGATGTACAAGAAGAGCCAAGATCGAACAAGTGGAGTAAGAAAAAGAAAGCTTTTGTTGGAATTGGAACTACATTAGCCTGTCTGGTTGTAGCAGTCACTTTAGTAGTAGGTTGGTTTATGTTCCGTATTAACTACGAAAATGGCGGAAATTATGCACAGACAGATATGACACCAGAAGAATTAGCAGCACAGGCAACATTACCACCTCGTGATGAAAATCAGGTTTTGTTGGATGAGAAGATTGTAAATATTCTTTGTATCGGTCAGGAATCCATATTAGATGGAGATGGAGCAAATGGTCGTTCAGACAGTATGATTATTGCAAGTATGAATACCGAGGATAAAACATTAAAATTGGTATCGTTGATGCGTGATAGTTATGTTTCTATTCCTGGTTACAGAGATAATAAACTGAATGCAGCGTTCAGTTTTGGTGGAGGTCAATTATTATGTGAAACCATTACCAGAAATTTTGGTATTGAGTTAGATGGTTATGTTATCGTAGACTTTAAAGGCTTCAAGAAAATGATTGACAAAATCGGTGGTGTAGAAATTGAGTTGACAGAAGCAGAAGCTCAATATTTGAATACCACAAACTATATCAGTGATAAGAAACAGAGAAATGTAGTTCCTGGAAAACAGACAGTAACAGGAACACAGGCATTGGGATATTGTCGTGTTCGTAAGAGAGCAGCAATCAATGGAGAAAATAATGACCATGGTCGTACCTATCGTCAGAGAGCTGTTTTATCACAGGCATATGCAAAAGTAAAAGATTTGAGTATTACAGAAATGGTTAGCTTGGTAAACGATTTATTACCATATGTCACAACCAATATAAAGGCATCCGATATATTGAATTATGCAAAAGTTATGTTGCAGATGGGAGTACCAGAATTGCAACAGTTGCGTATCCCTATTGACGGAGCATATTCTGGACAGAACTTATATTGTGGATCTTCTTTAGTATTGGATTTCTCAAAGAATAATGCAGCATTATGGGAGTTTATTTAT
Organism: Clostridium sp. CAG:411; assembly: GCA_000437275.1. GTDB lineage: Bacteria > Bacillota > Clostridia > Lachnospirales > Lachnospiraceae > CAG-411. The sequence goes on from FR899683.1 coordinate 20,361, forward strand.
GGTGATGGACATGGAGACATTACGACATTGAATCCTGGATCAGACACAAGTTACAATACAAATTCTGATACAAATTCAAGCCAGTCAGTGCCAACCTATGTACCAGCAACCAGAGTGACTAGAGCACCATCTACGCAGGTAACAAAGGCACCTGTTACACAGACGACAAAGGCACCAACGGTGACGGCAGCACCGACTGTTAAGGCAACCAAGGAGCCAACTGTTACAACAGAAGAGCCAAAGCCAAGAGAGACAACGCCACCAAGACCACGGGTGACAAAAGCACCAGTGAAAACAAAAGAACCTGTGGTAAAAACGGCAGCACCGACAAAAGCACCAGTACAGGAACCAGACGAACCTTCTGATGATGGTTCAGTAGGCTAAAGTTGTACTTGACAAAAAAAAGCGGAATGATATAATGAAATACAATGATAGATATTAAACATGTTGATGAGACGAGTAGAGCAGGAAATAATACAGAGAGAGATACAAATGCTGGAAGTATCTTATTAGGAACTGTTTGAAAACTACCTCGGAGTGACCCCAATCCGGTCCGTTGGTAACGTTATAACCAAATGAAGTAGGTTTTGTAAGCGATAAGATACAAAACAAAAAGGGTGGAACCGCGAGAAAATAGTAGCTCGTCCCTTTCGGTAGCATTTGCCGAAAGGGATGAGCTTTTTTTATTCTAGTAAAGGAGTTGTAGAAAAATGAAGATTACATTAAAAGATGGAACAGTAAAAGAGTATGCAGAAGCAAAAAGTGTTTATGACATTGCTGTAGATATTAGCGAGGGACTTGCGAGAATGGCTACAGCAGGAATGGTGGATGGAACAGTGGTTGATTTGCGTCATATGGTGGATGCAGATTGTGAACTTAGTATTTTGACATTTCAGGATAAAGAAGGAGCAGCCGCTTACAGACATACAACTTCTCATGTATTAGCAGAGGCTGTAAAACGTTTATATCCAAATGCAAAATTGGCAATTGGACCATCTATTGATGATGGATTTTATTATGATTTTGACTGCGAACCTTTTGATCGAGCTACATTGGATAAGATTGAAGCAGAAATGAAGAAAATCATTAAAGAAGCAGCAAAAATTGAGCGTTTTACACTTCCAAGAGAAGAGGCAATTGCGCTTATGAAAGAAAAGCAGGAGCCATATAAAGTAGAATTAATTGAGGACTTACCAGAAGGTGAGGAGATTTCCTTCTATCAACAGGGAGATTTCGTAGATTTATGTGCAGGACCTCATTTGATGAGTACAAAACCAATCAAAGCATTTAAGTTGATTTCTTCATCTGGTGCTTATTGGAGAGGTGATGAGCATAATAAAATGCTTACTCGAATTTATGGTACTGCATTTACAAAAAAAGCGGACTTAGAAGCTTACTTAGAGCATTTAGAGGATATTAAAAAACGTGACCACAATAAATTAGGACGCGAGATGGAACTGTTTACTACGGTTGATGTAATTGGACAGGGACTTCCACTTATGATGCCAAAGGGAACAAAAATTATTCAGACATTACAAAGATGGATTGAAGATGAAGAAGAAAAGCGTGGTTATGTAAGAACAAAAACACCTTTAATGGCAAAAAGTGATTTATATAAGATTTCAGGACATTGGGATCATTATAAAGAAGGGATGTTTGTATTAGGTGATGAAGAAAACGATGATGAAGTATTAGCACTTCGCCCAATGACATGTCCATTCCAGTATTATGTATACAAAGCTTCACAGAAATCTTACCGTGATTTACCAGTTCGTTTGGGTGAGACATCTACTTTGTTCCGTAAAGAGGACTCTGGAGAAATGCATGGATTAACTCGTGTTCGTCAGTTTACTATTTCAGAAGGACATTTGATTGTTCGACCAGATCAGATGGATGAAGAATTTAAAGGATGTCTTGATTTGGCAAGATACTGTTTGCGTATACTGGGAGTAGAAGAAGATGTAACATATCGTTTGTCAAAATGGGATCCAAAGAATAAGGAAAAATATATTGGTACAGAGGAAGTTTGGGAAGATACACAGCAACGTATTCGTAATGTATTAAATGAATTAGAGATTCCGTTCTATGAGGAAGAAGGAGAAGCAGCTTTCTATGGACCTAAAGTAGACATTCAAGCAAAGAATGTATATGGAAAAGAAGATACTATGATTACGATTCAATGGGATGCAATCCTTGCAGAACAGTTTGATATGTATTATGTAGATCAAAACGGTGAAAAGGTTCGTCCATATATTATTCATAGAACAAGTATGGGATGTTATGAAAGAACACTTGCATGGTTGATTGAAAAATATGCTGGATTATTCCCAACATGGCTTTGTCCAGAACAGGTTCGTGTACTTCCAATTTCAGAAAAGTATCATGACTATGCAAAAAAGGTAGAGGAAAAGCTGAAGGAAAACGGTATTCTTTGTACTGTAGATGAGCGTGCAGAAAAAATCGGATATAAGATTCGTGAGTCAAGATTAGCTAGAGTTCCTTATATGTTAGTGGTAGGACAAAAAGAGGAAGAACAGGGGGTTGTATCTGTACGAAGCCGTTACTTAGGAGATGAAGGTCAAAAATCATTAGACGATTTCATTGACGCTATTTGCAAAGAAATCCGTACAAAAGAAATAAGAAAAATCGAAGTACAGGAAGAACAAAAAAAGTAGTTGACAAAAGAAAAAAAGAATGATAAACTGAATAAGTTGTTGAATATGATAAACTTGATTTAGAAGCAGAGTATCCACTCTCACCTTAGGGCGCAGGTTTGCAGCTACTGGGGTTTGGTTTTTTTCATTCAAAGTATTTCGAGATGAAGGTAAACATAAGACGTGGATAGCTATGCTATTCACGTTTTTTTATGGACAATATTTGACTGATAGAAGTTATGTTGTTTATAGTTTGACAATATTGCAGGATTGCGGAGAGTATAGAACAGTATTTGGAGGTGCTCAGTTATTAGCGAATTAATGATTAATGAACAGATAAGAGATAGGGAAGTACGATTAATTGGAGAAGATGGCGAGCAGGTTGGAGTAATGTCTGCAAAAGAAGCCATGAAGCTTGCAAGAGAAGCAGGATTGGATTTGGTTAAGATTGCACCAAATGCAAAACCACCTGTTTGTAAGATTGTAGATTATGGTAAATATAGATACGAACTTGCAAGAAAAGAGAAAGAAGCAAAGAAGAAGCAAAAAGTTACAGACGTAAAGGAAATTCGTTTGTCACCAAACATTGATGTGAATGATTTGAATACAAAAGCAAATCAGGCAAGAAAATTCTTAAGCAAGGGTGACAAAGTAAAGGTTGCACTTCGTTTTAGAGGTCGTGAGATGGCTCATATGGGTATGAGCAAACAGATTTTGGATGACTTTTTTGCAAAAGTAGAGGATGTAGCAGTGATTGAGAAACCTGCAAAACTTGAAGGTAGAAGTATGATAATGTTTTTAGGTGAAAAACGTTAGTATTACTATAAAAGATGATTTAGCGATTTGATAATAAGGAGGAACTATTATGCCAAAGTTAAAAACTAAAAGAGCAGCAGCAAAGCGTTTTAAGGTAACAGGAACAGGTAAATTAAAGAGAAATAAAGCTTACAAGAGACACATTTTAACTAAGAAGTCAGCTAAGGTTAAGAGAAATCTTAGAAAAGCTACAACAGTTGATGAAACAAATGTAAAGACAATGAAGAAGATTTTACCATATCTGTAAGAATTAGTTAGTGAGTTAGGAGGAACATGTAATGGCAAGAGTAAAAGGTGCTTTAAATGCGAAAAAGAAACACAATAGAGTATTAAAATTAGCAAAGGGATATAGAGGTGCAAGATCTAAGCAGTACCGTGTTGCAAAACAGTCTGTAATGAGAGCTTTAACAGAGTCTTTTGCAGGTAGAAAGCAGAGAAAGAGACAGTTCAGACAGTTATGGATTGCTCGTATCAATGCAGCAGCTAGAATGAACGGATTATCTTACAGCAAATTTATGTATGGATTAAAGTTAGCAGAAGTTCAGGTAAACAGAAAGATGTTATCTGAAATGGCTATCAATGATCCAGAAGGATTTGCAGCTTTAGTAGAAGTTGCTAAGGGAAAATTAGCATAATATAAAAGTCAAATATAGAGGAGCTGACACGTAAAATTGGTGTTTGGCTCCTTTTTTTGAAATAAGGACAACGAAGTTTTGGTAAAAGCATTGCGGACAGGGGATCAATTTTACATAAGGAAACGAATAAAAAAAATACTTGACGATAAGAAGAAAAGATGGTATCATATATGAGTGTTATTCCTCGA
>FR899683.1:24716-47444 GCA_000437275.1 Clostridium sp. CAG:411
GTTCGAGCCCAACTCGGGGAGCTTTCTATGAAAATAGAATATGCGGAGCTGCTGGAATTGGCAGACAGGCATGACTAAGGATCATGTGTCTCTGAGACGTGTGGGTTCAAGTCCCATGCTCCGCACTAAGAGTTAGAGAAGTGTCGCATATGCGGCACTTTTTTCTTATATAAAGATAAGGAAATAAAAGGGAATTCGATATTATTACAAAAAAATTAAAAAAAATTTAAAAAAGTATTTGACACTGTTACTAATGTGTGATATTATAATGTCATAGGAAATGAGTGAGCGCGATATTGAAAAGACCCCCTCCTTTCAAGTCGCATATGTTCATTCATTGTGTCCCCCCTTAGACCCTATAACCCCTAATACCCCTCATATAATTATGAAGAGAAGATGTTATATATCAGATGGTTCTGGTGTTTATCACTAGAAGGTCAGGTATATAACATTTTTTCTTTATATAGAAAAATAATGAACAATCCGAAGAAATGTAGTCTTTAGAAATGTAGCAAAATAATTACGGCACATAAAACAAATGTAATTTTTTACACAACAAAGAAAAGCTACAAATGAATAAAATTTTTCAGAAGGGAAATGCTATTTTTAAGCCTTCTGTGAAAAGAAAAGAAAATATACGGCAATTTGACGAAAAAAGAGTGGTTTTATAGGAAAGGATTGGAAGATACGATAATAGATTTTGTATTGTAGATTTCAAATAAATATTATATAATAGGATACGTGGGACAAAAAAAGAGAGTTTTGTCTAGTAAAGTAAATAGAAAATTTATAAGGAAGAGGTAATAAAAACATGAGAAAAACAAAGATGATATGTACAGCTGGACCATCTCTTGATCGTGACGATGAAGTGATGAAACAAATGATGTTAAACGGAATGAACTGCATGAGAACAAACTTCTCTCATGGAGATCATGAAGAGCACAAAGGTCGTATGGACAAACTTAAAAAGCTTCGTGAAGAGACAGGTCTTAATATTCCTTTCCTTTTGGATACAAAGGGACCAGAAATTCGTTTAAAGACATTTGAAGATGGTTCTGTGACTTTGGAAAAGGGACAGACTTTTACATTTAAGGTTGGAGATATGCCAGGAAACAAGGACTTTGTTTGCCTTTCTTATGAAGGTTTAGCACATGATGTTAAGCCAGGAAATCTTATCTTGATTGATGATGGTAAGGTTGGATTAGATGTTGTTGAAATTAATGGAACAGATGTTGTATGTAAAGTACAGAATACAGCAAAGATTTCTGATAAGAAGAGTGTAAATGTTCCTAATGTATCAATTCGTTTACCATATTTAACAGAAAAAGATAAGAGCGATATCATCTTTGGTGTTTCTCAGGGAATCGACTTTGTTGCAGCTTCTTTCGTAAGAAAGCCAGAAGATGTAACAGCAATTCGTGAGATCTTAAATGCAAACGGCGGAGAAGACGTTATGATTATCTCTAAGATTGAAAATATGGAAGGTATTGAAAACTTAGATGAAATTATGGAATTATCTGACGGAATCATGGTTGCTCGTGGTGACCTTGGTGTAGAAGTTCCATATCACTTATTACCATCTTATCAGAAGATGATTATCGATAAGTGCTACAGAAGTGGTAAATTAGTTGTAACTGCAACTCAGATGTTAGAGACAATGACAAGCAATCCTCGTCCTACAAGAGCTGAGGTTTCTGACGTTGCAAACGCTATTTACGATAACACATGCTGTACAATGTTATCTGGAGAGACTGCAAACGGTGATTACTCTGCAACTGCTGTTAAGACTATGGCTGAAATCGCAGAGAGTACAGAAAAGTCAATCGATTACAAGGAATGGTTCCATCAGCATCAATTACAGTTAGGAAATGATACAACAAACGCAATCTGTAATGCTGCAATCGGAGCTGCTCATAGCTTAGATGCTAAGGCAATCGTTGTATTAACAAGATCTGGTAAGACAGCATGGAACTTATCAAGCTATCGTCCAAACTGCCCAATCATCGCTGCTACAGTTAGCGAGAGAGGTGCTAGACAGCTTAACTTAGCTTGGGGCGTTGTTCCAATTAAGTCTGAAGAAGTTGATTCTTCTGATAAATTATTCTCATATGCAGTAGAAAAAGCAGTTGAGACAGAAAAATTAGCAGAAGGTGACGTTATTGTTATCGTTGCTGGTGGTTCTTTACAGGAAGGTGCACCTGCTGATATGATTAAGATTAAAACAATTACAAAGAGTGACTTAAAATAATTCTTTGTAAAGAATGATAGAAGAATACGGGCATCATGCATACATGATGTCCGTATTTCTATGTCTAAAAGGTAGACAATTGGTTTAAATAAGGATAGGAGGACACGACGTTGGCTGATATGAAACAGGAAATTGAAAAAAGACGAACATTTGCGATTATATCCCATCCCGATGCTGGTAAGACAACATTAACAGAAAAATTTCTGTTATATGGAGGAGCAATTAATCTTGCAGGTTCGGTAAAAGGTAGAAAAACTGCAAAACATGCCGTTTCTGACTGGATGGAAATTGAGAAGGAGAGAGGAATCTCTGTAACTTCTTCTGTTTTGCAATTTAATTACGATGGATATTGTATCAATATATTGGATACGCCTGGACATCAGGACTTTTCGGAGGATACGTATCGAACCTTGATGGCAGCGGATTCTGCGGTTATGGTTATCGATGGTTCAAAAGGTGTAGAGGCACAGACGATAAAACTGTTTAAAGTATGTGTGATGCGTGGAATTCCTATTTTTACTTTTATCAATAAGATGGACCGTGAGGCAAATGATCCTTTTGATTTGATTGATGAGATTGAGAATGTTCTTGGTATTCGTACATGTCCGATTAACTGGCCAATCGGTTCTGGTAAGAACTTTAAAGGAGTATATGATAGACAAACAAAGACTATTTCAAGATTTACGGCTGCTAATAATGGACAAAAAGAAGTTGAAACGGTGCAAGTTGCATTAGGAGATCCAGGAGTAGATGATTTAATTGGGACTGTAAATCATGAGACTTTAGTAGAAGAAATTGAATTGTTGGATGGTGCCAGTGACGAGCTTGACATGGAAAAAGTAAGTCATGGAAAATTGTCTCCAGTGTTCTTTGGTTCTGCCCTTACCAACTTTGGTGTGCAGACATTTTTGGAACACTTTTTGAAAATGACAACTTCTCCGTTGCCAAGAAAAGCTTTGGATGGAGAGGTAGATCCATTTAGTGAAGATTTTTCTGCATTTGTATTTAAAATTCAAGCAAATATGAATAAAGCACATAGAGACCGAATTGCATTTATGCGAATTTGTTCAGGAAAATTTGAAGCAGGTATGGAAGTGTATCATACACAGGGCGGAAAAAAGATTCGTTTATCTCAACCACAACAGATGATGGCACAGGAACGAAAACATGTTGAGGAAGCCTATGCGGGAGATATTATCGGTGTGTTTGATCCAGGAATTTTTTCAATAGGTGATACATTATGTAAAACAGGCAAGAAAATTGAATATGAAGGTATTCCGACTTTTGCACCAGAACATTTTGCAAAGGTACGTCAGGTAGACACAATGAAACGAAAACAGTTTATCAAAGGAATTGAACAGATTGCCCAGGAGGGTGCGATTCAGATTTTCCAAGAGTTTAATACTGGCATGGAAGAAATTATCGTTGGCGTTGTCGGGGTACTACAATTTGATGTGTTAAAGTATCGTTTGGAAAATGAATATAATGTAGAAATTCGTATGGAACCTTTACCATATGAGCATATTCGTTGGATAAAGAATGAGGAAATTGATGTATCTTCTTTAAGTGTAACATCTGATACGAAGAAGATTAAGGATTTGAAGGGAAATCCACTGTTAATATTTACACATCCATGGAGTGTGAATACAGTCTTGGATCGTAATCCAGATTTGCAGTTGAGCGAATTTGGTAATATTTAGAGTTTTCAGCTTATGGATATATTTAGTTTAAGATAGAAATGTTAGAAACAGGTACACAGGATGCAACCAAGTTTGTGAAGTGTGCCTGTTTTTTCTTTTATAGAAAAGTTTATCCTATAGACAAAAGGTTGGATGTGGGCATATGGTTTGCAAAGGAGAGTAGCTTTTGTTAATTCGCTATAAAAATAGATAAAAAAAGAACGCCCACACCCGACGTTCTCTTTTTGGTAATGCAGCATAATTACCTAATAATATTTCGTTTATAATTAAGCAAGCTTATTTACAGCAAGTGTTAAACGAGAAATCTTTCTTGAGGCATTTTTCTTGTGATAGATACCCTTGCTTGCAGCCTTATCAATCTCAGTAGTTGCTTCTTTAAGTGCAGCAGTTGCAGCAGCCTTATCCTTAGCGTCGATTGCAGCATATACCTTCTTAATAGCAGTCTTAACCTTAGATCTGATAGCTTTATTTCTTGCAGTCTTTGTTTCGATTACTTTAATTCTCTTTTTTGCAGATTTGATGTTAGCCAATTTCCTACACCTCCAAATATATTATCGTTAATTTTGTCTTATGTTCTGTCAGTAGGCCGGACACGGACGACTACTGAAACAGACTATATTATTTTAGTATAAAATGTGAGCGATGTCAAGAAGATGTTGAACATTTCTAATTACAGTCACAATAATTTTGCTAACTCTAAAAAAATAGTAATAGAAAAAAGTATAAAGAGGATAACGGAGGGCAACCTAAAAGAAAAAGGCAGGTGTAGAAAATGAAAAGAACGGATTTAGCATTAGAAGCAAAAGAAGCGATTAAAGGGGAACAGGAAATTGAAGGGGTTGCTTTAAAACGAGAAGAGAAAGATGGAGTAACAGTTGCTACCTTGGAAATACGAACGGATGAGGGGAGTAAAACCATGGGGAAAGAAAAAGGAACCTATATTACTGTAGAGCTGGAAGAGGAGAATGAGGAGGCGGTGATAAGAGAGTTAGTACAACAAATGAAGCAATTATCAGGTGGAAAGAATGATAAATGTTTTATATTAGGGCTTGGAAATCGTGAAATTACACCAGATGCATTAGGGCCGTTGACGATAGACAAAGTGTTGGTTACTAGACATTTAATTCGAGAGTTTGGAAGTGAAATGAAAAAAAAGTATCATTTTTCAGAAGCACAGGCATTAGCCCCTGGAGTGATGGCACAAACGGGGATGGAAATGCAGGAGATTGTAAAAGGAATTGTAGATAAAACAGCTCCAGATATTGTTTTTGTTGTGGATGCACTTGCGGCTAGAAGTATGCATAGGCTTGGAAGAACCATACAGTTGACAGATACTGGAATCAGTCCTGGGGCGGGAGTAGGAAATAACCGAAAAGAGTTAAATAGGCGTACCTTAGGTGTGGATGTAATTGCCATTGGAGTGCCAACGGTTGTAGATGCAGAAACCATTGTAGAAGATTATATGGAAGCTGGGTTGGAGAAAAGTGATTTGACAGCGCAGGAGAAAAAGCAATTTATGCAGCACATCAAAAATGAAAAAATGAAGGGAATGTTTATGACGGGACAGGATGTAGACCAAAAAGTACGACGTATGAGCAGGATACTTTCAGACGCCCTGAATCAATTTACGGGAGCCGAGATTTTAAAGTAAGAAATAAAAACGGTTGTGCAGGCATATTTTAGATGGAAGAAAAATACAATAAAGAAAGGGGAGATAGGATGAAGAAAAATTGTCATTACTTACTTTATGTATTAATTCTTTTAATTATTCTTGGGACAAGTAGAGCCAAAGAGCTAAAAAAATATGTCTGCGATATGGGTGAGGAGATGAAAAAGACCATATGCAGAGAAGTTGTATATGAAAGTCTAGGGGAAAAAAAGATATTATTAGGAGATTTGGAAAGTAGTCCAGCCTTTTCTTATCTTTTATGTCGGGGGATGGGAGTGGACGAGTGGAAACAGAGGCAGTTGGAAAAAAAGAAGGAGGAGAAGGAGGAAAAAAGTACCAGTACCATTGATTTAGTAGAGGAAGAAAATAGTAAAATGCGGGAACAGGAAGAAAAGTTTTTAGAGCAGGTAAAGAGTGATTTAAACGAGAAACAAGAGTTACCAGAGGAAAATGTGAAAGGTGAGAAGCCAAATCAATTAGTAGAGCAATTAAAAAAGAATAAGAGTGTAAATTTTTTGTTGCGAAAATTCTACATTGTAGATTCTACTACCAGTGTGGATAAAAGTGTATTTCAGGTAGATAAAATGTTAAAAAAAGACTATTCCATCAAAAAAACAAAGGAACCTAAAATTTTAATTTTTCATACGCATGGTGGGACTGAATTTTTCGGAGAAGAAAAGAATAAAAATTCTATTATAGAAGTAGGAGTGGAATTGGAAGAACAATTGGAGAAAAAATATGGGTTTACTGTATTACATGATAAAACAAAATATGATTATATCAATGGTAGTATGGATCGGAATAAAGCATATACAAAAGCTTTAGATGGAGTGAAGAAAACATTGGAAGAAAATCCTTCCATAGAGGTTGTGATTGATCTACATCGGGATGCAGGAAATAATAAGACAAAACGGGTGACACAAATTGATGGAAAAACGGTTGCTCAATTTATGATATTTAACGGGTTAAGTAGAAATAAAAGAGGTGAAATTGCCTATTTACATAATGATAATTTACAAGATAATTTAGCATTTGGGTTACAGGTAAAATTGCGCGCAATGGAACGTTATCCTGATTTAACGATTAAGAATTATTTGAAGGGGTATCGCTATAATATGCACTTATGCAAACGATTTTTGTTGATAGAACTAGGAAACCAGAATAATACAGTGGAGGAAGCTAAAAATACCATGTCCTATTTGGCACAAATTTTAAATGATGTTTTGACCAGATGATAGGCGTTACAGAACGGTTACAGAAAGTGATAATAGCTGTACAAAAAAAACGGCAAAAAAAATTTATGTAGTATATAACGGAAAAAAGGTGATTTACGACAAAGGAGTTGTGCATTTTTGCGTTTTTTGTGCTAAATGAAAAAAAATGGAGTGAAAAAATACAAAAATAGGAAGAAAATAGAAATGTTTTTGTGAGAATATTGAAAAAATGGGACTAATGTGCTATTCTATAGAGGAACAAAAAATAAGGGTATGATGAAAAAAAGGAGGAGAAATACAATGAAAACAGTATCGATTAAGGTTACAAAATCTCCAATGAAGATTTTAGCCTTTGTGCTTTCATTGGTTTTGTTAGTAACATCAATTAGCGGTGTTGGTTTAGCATTAGCTACAGATAGTACCGCTCAGGCAGATGGTTCTGACAGCACAAAAAATCTATCTACAGTAGTAAATCCAGATACAAAGGAAGAAATGTTCGTAGTGAAATCTACGTTCTATGATTACTACTCAGACAGTCAGGTTGAAGGTGCAAAGGGAAGTACACCAGGATCAATTGATGATGGTGTATATGGCACAGACAATCGTGCGACAAACAATTCATTTGTAAAGTTTAACAATGTACTGCTTAATAAGTACAATTATGGAAATTCAGCAGTAAGTAATCGTTATCCATTATATTGCGGATTGTTTTTTGGAGATCAGAACAGTGATGTAAATGGCGGATTTTACTATAAAAATTCTGACAGCAGTAATATGGAAAAGAACTTTTGGTTAGGTGCCAATTCATCACAAAAGGGTGGCGGAAAGCTTGGATTACATGCACAGGTAAATGCCGCTACACAAGGTTTGGTAGATAGTACATTAAATGCGAATGGTGATGTAACACAGGCAAATGGCGCAGAAGTATTACCATATTTTAATAAGAGCTTTTTAAATGGTACGACACATGAAAATTCAAGCCTTGCTTTGGGTTCTGTCACAGAAAATGTTTCATTCCCATTCCGTACCGTTGAGAAAGATGGCGTAAAGACATATGAGTTTGACAGTAAATATGATACTGTACATATGAAGAGCAATGGTCAGCTTGAATATCTTGGATATAATAAAACATATAATAAAAATGTTCAGGTGTTAGACCAGAAGAGAGACGATGGAGATGGCTGCAAGCCAGGATTTTTCCCATATAATACAGCAGCCGATGGAGATTCTACAAGACTAAACTATGGTTTTGGTGTAAAATTGGAAATCCCATTTAATATGACCAGTGATGGAAAAATTAATGGGCAGGATATCGTCTTTAACTTCTCTGGTGATGATGATGTATGGGTATTTATTGATGGAAATTTAGCATTAGACTTAGGTGGTATTCATGATACAGTCGGCGGTGAAATCAACTTTGCTACAGGAGATGTTACTTATGAAAAGGTAGCCACAGGCGGTATAAAAACAGATGTAAAGAATATTTATGATGCATACCCTGAAATAAAGAAAGATGCGTTTTCAGAGCATACATTAACTATGTTCTATCTGGAGCGTGGAGAGTATGACTCAAATTGTAAGATTACATTTAATATTCCTACAATTTTAACTAATGATGATATTAGTATTACAAAGAAGGTGGCAGATGCACCAGAAGATAATAATGATACCTACGATTTTACATTATATACAGGACAGGATAAAGACAATCTGACAGATGTATATACAGGAAAATACAAAGTATATGATAAAGAAAATGTATTTATAGGAGAGCGGAAAGCAACATCTGGAGTGATTACCTTAAAGGCAGATGAAACCGCAGTAATAAAAAGAACAAATGTAGCGTTAGGTCAATACTATATGGTCAAAGAGAATGCCGATGCGGACCGTTATACGACAAGCTGGTTTTCAACTGGAGATGATAGCAATGCTTCATCTGGTATGGGAACACAAACTGATGTACTTGTGAGAGATCAGGAACATCCAAAAGGAAGTCATATTGAGTTTACAAATAAGTATCGCACATTTACCAGTCTTTCCTTGAAAAAACTTGTAGATGCGGCTGGCTATGATGGAGAGGCATTTACCTTTGTTGTTACAATTGGAGAGGAAACCTATGATGTTACATTGAAGGATGGTGAAGAGCGAATCTTTAATCATATTCCAAAAGGAACTGCTTATAAGATTGTGGAAGTTTTGACACCGGGAGCAATTTACACGACACCAGATGCACAGGTAGACGGACAGCTTGTAGATGTGAAGAAAGAGACAGTTTCTGGGTATGCGATTTCAGGTGTAATGAAAGAGGATCTGGAGGAAGGATTTGTGACTAAGGTTGTATACACAAATCATGGAGAAAAAGCAACTGCAACTCCAAATGTGACAGCCACACCAGATACGACTCCAAGTAATACACCAAATAGCATTGTTACGAATGCACCGACAGAGACACCGAAACCAACGGACACACCTGTTGTGACAGAGGCACCAACGGACACACCAAAAGTAACGGAGACACCAATTGTTACAGTGGAACCAACAAAAGAGCCAACAGAGGAACCGACGGTAACTGCAACACCTGTTGATACAGAAAATCCTGCTAATACACCAGATGTTACCGAGACACCTAGTGTTTCCGAAGGACCAACAGAAGCACCGGAAATTGATATTCCAGAAGAAACAAAGGTTCCTGGCGCTCCTCCATTGCCACAGGAAACTATTGTGGAGGAAACAAAGGCACCTGAGGATATTATTCCGGATGAAGATGTACCTGCTAATCCAGTGCATACCGCTACTGCTGCTCCAACGAAAAAACCAACTACTTCAAATAGAAATCAGGATACTCCAGATGATGAGACGATAGTTGTAGATGAAGTACCATCACAGTTACCACAGACTGGTGGTATTGGAAAACTTATGCAGGAGCATAAAGCTGCTACAATTTGGATTTTACTATTACCGATTGTTTCTATTGTTGGAATTGCATATATCGTGGAGCGAAGAAAGGAAACAGAAAAGAAGTAAGCGAAGTTATGATATGAAATCTTTGTGAGTGAAGAGGTGTAAAATGAATGAAAAAAGAAAAATATTCCTATGAGCACACGGCAATTCGTATTTGTTTAGATGAGAAAAGTAATAATACCATTTCAGGCAGTATCCATTCGCCTTTTTGTAAAGATCCTATTGTGTTTCAAGACGTAGTAGCCTTTTTTATTGGCTTGGAGCAGATAGTAGAAGAACGTGGATTTCCAGAACCTGTTTTTAAACACAGAAGTTTTTCTAATATCAAAAAGGATACTTCCAAAAAAGAAGTAGGAAAAATTGTACGTTCTATGGAAGAAATTGAACAGGAGTATGGAAAGTGCGAGACGTTACAATTTTATGTAACAGGTAGAAAATATGCAGGATTACAGGGACACTTTGTGTGCCTTAGTTCGGGAATTGTATATAAGTATAAAAGCGAATTGGAGTTGCTGCATTTGTTGGAAGAAAATATACTAAACGAAAAATCAGAAAAGCAAGTTGCATTGTAGAAACATAGAAAATGTATGTGATACCTCCTAAGTAGACAAGGTGAAGAACCAAAGTGTACTTAGGAGGTATTTTTGTTTTATAAAGAAAATAGGTTCATCCGTTAGGAGGAATGTTTGGATAAGATCTGAAAAGTCTTTTATAGAATAAAAAAAGAACCAGCGGGGGAGCTGGTTCTCGAGGGGGAGAGTATATATATACGGGATATATATGTCAACCAAACATCTGAGAGGGGAATTAGACATTTGGTTTTGTGCATAACAATCTTTCTGTAATTATAATAACAGAAACAGAACATTATGTCAATGATTTTTTAAATAATTTTTAATAAAATTGTAATAGTTCGGTTGAAATGGTAGATTTACAGGCCATAAATGCGATTTGTTGGTATTTTTTTGTCGTTTGTAGCATATAGTGACACAAAGGATGAGAGGAGAACGAGAATTGAGCAGACAGGGAATTTTGATTTTATTGTTAAGCGTGTTGTTATGTTTGGGTGGTTGCGGGGTGAAAACAACAGGTGAAGAAAAATTGAAGGATTGTGATTTTACAGTGTTAGAGGAAGAGGAAGTTCCAAAAGAGCTGAATACTCTTATTGAGGAGAGAAAAAAGGAGCCATTTAAACTTTCTTATGCAGAAGAAGGATATTTATATATTATACAGGGATATGGAAAACAGATTGGCGGTGGATACAGTATTTCTGTGCAGGAATTATACGAAACGCAAAATGAGATTTGCATGAAGACTACACTCAGTGGACCTAAAGAGGAGGGACAGGGTTCGGGAGAAAGTTATCCATACATAGTAGTAAAAATGGAATATATAGAAAAAGAAATTTCTTTTATTTCATAAAAGCAAGGTCTTTACAGATTAAAAAAAAGGATTTATAATGCAGAAGAAAACAAGTAATCCTTTATAAAAAATTTGTAACAGAAGAAATTTTGCATATATGAGAAAGGAATGTGCGGGAATGAACTATAAGGTGATAGCTCTTGACTTAGATGGAACATTGACAAACTCAGACAAAATTATTACACCAGATACCAAAGAAGCCTTGTTTACTTTTCAAAAACATGGTGGAAGGATTGTATTGGCATCTGGACGTCCTACACAGGGAATTGTACCACTGGCAGAGGAATTGGAACTTGCAAAGTATGGTGGATACATTTTAGCTTTTAACGGAAGTCGTATTATGGATTGCAAGACTGGGGAAGTGTTGTTTAATCAGACATTAAAAATGGAGCAGACAGCTAAGTTACATGCATTGGCTCAAAAATATGAGATTAATATTCTGACATATGAAGGAGATACGATTTATACGGAAGATGATCAGGAACCTTATGGAAGAATTGAAAAAAAGATTACTAAAATGCCAATGGTTAAAGTACCGGACATTTCAAAGGCGGTTTCCACACCTGTAAATAAGTGTCTTATGACAGGAGAACCTGAAAAGGTTGCTTATGTGGAAGAACAAGTGAGAAAGGCTATGGGAGATGAAATTAATCTATACCGCTCACAGGACTTTTTCTTGGAATTAGTACCACAGAATGTAGATAAAGCAGCATCCTTAGACAGCTTATTGGAAAAATTACATTTAGACAGTACCGATTTGATTGCCTGTGGAGATGGATTTAATGATTTATCTATGATACAGTATGCAGGGTTAGGGGTTGCAATGAGCAATGCGCATATAGATATTCGTAAGGCAGCAGATTTTATTACTTTATCTAATGATGAAGATGGTGTAGCACATGTGTTAGAAAAATTTGTATTTCATGCAGCATAGGCATGAATTTAAGAAAATAATGGGCGGTGGCGTATTTTGATACGTCATCGCTTTTTTGCTTTATGGAAAAGTTCGCTTCTATATTAACACTATCAAGAAAGTCCCCTACGGTACAAGCCTCTTCTGATATGCTGCGATAGCAGCTAATCGTGTTATAAGCAAGTAGCAGAGCGGATTGCGAATATCCACTTGACTATACTATTGCTAAAAAGTGAAAAATGCGAATAAAAGTATCGTTTTGTGTGTTGTTTGGTATAAAGTATTAAAAAAATAAAGAATAATAAAAATAAAATGTGCAAAAATACTAAAAAATACTTGCAATTAATGTAAAAAAAGGTATAATAGATATGTGAAATCGCAGTAAGCGAAACAAAAGGTGCTTTCGCAGATATAGGAAGGTACCATTTAAGAAACAAGGGGAAAAGCGTACGGAAGCGCAAAGAAAAAACATGGAGGGGTTTTAAAATGGAGATTAGTATTCCAAAGATTAGAAAAAGTGTAAGAGCACATACAGGAAGTGAGGTCCGTGTACGTGCATTGTGTGGGGAAGAAAAAGTAGAGATTGCCCATGGCGTGATTGCAGAGACATATCCAAGTGTATTTGTAATAACCAGTGAAAAGGCAGAAAGTCTTTGTAAGAAAAAGGTGTCCTTTAGTTATTGTGACATTCTTACAAAGGAGATTGAGTTGTCGCTTTGCAGTTAGTGGAAAGCATTATATATGGTATCACGATGGAATATAAGAGAAGGCAGAGGTATTGTAATGAGAACAGTATCTTTGCCTTTTTTAAATCAATAATCAGTTTTTGGTCTATTTTATTACCTATTTCATATACTAATAATATATAACATTTTGAAACCTGTTTAGGAAGTAGGTTACAGGTTTGGAACCGTTAAAGTATTCGGTGTTGAACTAGGAGGACAAGGGATGGATTTAAAAAAGCAAAATATTCGCATGCGAAGGAGAAGTTGCAAAAGTAAGCTTCAGGTTACCTTGGAAGATGATTTTAATGTGCCTGACACAAAGCCTGACGTAGAGCGTATTGTTACAGGAGAAGGCAGAGTAGAAATCGCAGAAACCAATTTGTTAAATGGGAAACTGCTGGTAAAAGGAATTTTACATTTTGATATGCTTTATATTAGTCATGAGAGCCAGATTCCCGTACATAGTATACAGGGAAAAATCGAGTTTGATGAAATGATAAATATGGATAATCTGCAAGAGGAAAATGATTGCAAGGTAAAATGGGAGTTAGAGGATATTAATATCAGTCTTATTAATTCCAGAAAGATTAGTGTAAAATCCCTAGTTACAATTGAGGCCTGTGCCTGGGAAGAATATGAAGAACCTGTTGCAGTAGATAAGGAGGATGGTGAAAATGCCCCTTGTCGTTATCAGGATATGGATGTAACAGAGCTGGTTTTAGCGAAAAAAGATATTTTACGTTTAAAAGAAAATTTCCATTTGCCTGCGGGAAAGCCTAATATTAACCAGATTTTGTATTATGATATTTCTTTGCATGGGGTCGAAATGCGTGCACAGGAAGGGAAAATTTTAGTGCGTGGAGAGATGCTTCTATTTGTTATGTATAGTACGCAGGAAGAAGAAAATCAGATTGCGTATTATGAGGGTGAGCAATCTTTTTATAGTGATATTCCTTGTGAAAGCTGCAAAGAAAATATGGTATTGCAGATTGATACAGAATTACAATCAAAGGATGTGCAGATAAAACAGGACGAGGATGGGGAAGAACGCGGCATTGAGGCTGAATTTGCCATGAATTTAGACTTTTGTTTATATGAAGAAAAGCAAATGCGGTACTTGCAGGATATGTATTCGTTAGAAAAACAATTACAATTAAAACGGATCAAAATACCATTTCGGCATCTGGTCATGAAAAATACCTCTCAAAAGAGAATTAATGAGCAATTATTATTAGAAACACCTAAAAATCCTATTTTGCAGATTTGTCATAGCCGTGGAACAATACAGTTAGACGAGGTAGAATGGAAGGATAATGGTATTTCGGTAGAGGGCAGTGTGGAGATAAAAATTATTTATGTAGGAGAACAGGATGAATGGCCAGTAGGAGAGATTAAAGTGAGTGTTCCTTTTTCTCATATCATAGAAGGTGTAGGGGAAAAGGAAAATAAGATGTTTGAAGTACATCCGCAATTAGATCAATTATCGGTTATGTTGTCGGGAAAGGATAAGGCAGAGGTAAAGCTGACCTTGTCGTTAGAAACGGTGATATTTGAAATGATGGAATATGATATGCTGGATAGCGTAGAAGAAGAAAATTACGATGAAAAATATATAGAACAATTACCAGATATGGTAGGTTATCGTGTACAGCAGCAGGAAGATTTGTGGGATGTGGCAAAAAAATTTTGTACAACGGAGGAGGCAATTCGTGAGTTGAATCATCTTGGAGATAAAAAAATAGAAGTGGGTGACAAAATATTGCTTGCGAGGGGTTGACAAACTGTAATAGGTATGTTATTCTTGTTACTGTTCTGTGTAACAGAATACTGCCGAAGACAGTAGGTACCCTAGTGGTGTAAGCGTGTCGCCTACCGAGGAATATAAATTTGATTATTTATACCCTTCTGTCTTTGGATAGAAGGGTTTTTCTTTTATCAGATCGGCGGTTAATCTTATAAGGAGGTAAACCAGAATGGCAAAAGTAGAATTAAAACAACCAGTTGTTGACGAAATTAAGGGTCATGTTGAACAGGCAAAATCTGCTGTAATCGTAAATTACTGTGGTTTAACTGTTGAGCAGGATACTAAGCTTCGTAAACAGTTGAGAGAAGCAGGCGTTGTATACAAAGTATACAAGAACACATTATTAAAGCGTGCTTTTGAAGGTACTGACTATGCACAGTTAGATGATCTGTTAGAGGGTCCTACTGCTATCGCATTTGGTATCGAAGATGCTACAGCTCCAGCAAGAGAGTTAAACAAGTTTGCTAAGGAAGCTGAAGCATTACAGTTCAAGGGAGCTGTTGTTGAAGGTACATTTTATGATGTGGACGGTGTTAAAACACTTGCAAACATTCCTTCAAGAGAGGATCTTATTTCCAAGTTACTTGGAAGTTTACAGTCACCTATTACAAACTTTGCTCGTGTTATCAAGCAGGTTGCTGAAAAGGGTGAAGCCGCTGAGTAATTTATGTGAAGTGCATCGAGAGTATCTTATAGGTATTTGAGAAGCATCACGTTAGAATAGAAATGAATTACATTTCTTTCTCAGTAAGAAACAATATTAAAAAGATTAAATAAAATTAGTGGAGGTAATTAATTATGACAACTCAGGAATTTATCGATGCTATTAAGGGCATGACTGTTTTAGAATTAAATGATTTAGTAAAAGCTTGTGAAGAAGAATTTGGTGTATCTGCAGCAGCAGGTGTTGTAGTAGCAGCAGGTGGAGACGGAGCAGGCGCTGGAGAAGAGAAATCTGAATTCAACGTTGAATTAACAGAAGTTGGACCAAACAAGGTTAAGGTTATCAAGGTTGTTCGTGAAGTAACTGGATTAGGATTAAAGGAAGCTAAGGAAGTAGTTGACGGAGCTCCTAAGGTTCTTAAGGAAGGTGCTGAAAAGGCAGAAGCTGAAGAAATCAAGACTAAGCTTGAAGCTGAAGGTGCTAAGGTTACATTAAAATAATGAAATCCTTATAAGAAATGATAGAGGTATCGCATTTGCGGTACCTCTTTTTGATTCCCGTTTCTTGTTGCTAATCTTCCGAAACAACAGGTTACATTTAATCTAAAATATGGTAAAATAAATAGAATGATGAAGGAGATAGGTTGGTTTAAAAAACGAAAAATTTGTTTACACCTGCCTATGACTTTGCACATGATTTCATCTGAAAAAGTAGCCCATAGAGTGGCTGGAAATGTGAATATAAAGGAGAATATAAAAATGGGAAAAAAGAGAGTAGCTATGCTGCTTGCTATGTTATTGACAATTACATTTGTGTTTGGAAATGCCGTACCGATTACTACGATTAAGGCAGCAGAAAATACTTTGATTATTCATTATGGGGGACGAGAAGATGGCGATTATAATGGATGGAATGTATGGGTATGGGAAGATGGAAAAGAAGGAAAGCAGGTAGATTTTTCTGCGGAGGACAGCTTTGGAAAAGTTGCGGTTTGCAAGTTGACACAGTCTGGAAAGGTTGGTTTTATTGTCCGTTTGAATGACTGGGAAAAGAAGGATGTAGAGGAAGATCGGTTTGTAGATACGAAAAATGGAGTGACTGAAATCTGGTTGACTAGTGGTGAAAAAGAAGTTTCTACAAAAGTACCAGATGGAGCATCTAAATATAATTTGGACGAGAAAAATAAGGCACGACAGGCTGTATATAATAAGAAAAAAGCGTTAAAACTGAATGTGCATTATTATGATTTTAAGAAAAAATACAAAAAAGTACAGGCGTATGTATGGTTGGAAAAAGAAGATGGTGGGACCTATGATGTCCAAAAAAAGGACAAGTTTGGAGCCGTATTTCAAATTGGTCTTATGAACAAGAAAAAGGCAAAAACAGCAGGATTGCAGATTACATTGGCAGACGGTTCTAAAGATTGTGAATCGGATCGTATCATTGATTTGACGCAGGCAAAAAAGAATAAATTAGACGTTTATATCGTGCAGGGAAATAAAGAAGTTTATTATAATAGAAAGGATGCAACAAAAGCACCGGTTATTTCGGAAGCGTATTTTGCCAGCGCAAAAGAAATTAAGTTCTCCATTGCAGATACGATGGACACTTCTGATGAAAAATTAGTAGGGCAATTTCAATTAAAGGATGAAAGTGGAAAGTCCTATCCATTAACAAAAGTCTGGTCTAAAAATCCAGGCGTTGAAAATAGTGCATCACTAATTTTGCAAAAGGAATTAGATTTAGGGAAGCATTATACTATATATATGAAAAATCATATTAGTAGTGCAGTGTCTGTAAGTGAAGCATTTTCTACAGAAGCGTTTGAAGACGCCTATTATTATGCTGGTGATGATTTAGGGGCAGTTTACACGAAAGAAAAAACAGATTTCCGTGTGTGGGCGCCAACTGCATCCCAAGTGACGATTAATTTTTATAGTGAAGGAACGGGAAAAAATCACATTGATTCCCAGTCTATGCTTCAATCAGAAAAAGGAACCTGGACTTATGAAGCAGTAGGAGATTACAAAAATATATATTATACCTATAGTGTAACTGTAGATGGAATTACAAGAGAAGCGGTAGACCCATATGCGAGGACAACAGGTGTCAACGGAGAACGTGGCATGGTTGTGGATTTGGAATCGACCAATCCAGAAGGATTTGATAAAGAAAAACGTCCAAAAGCAATTGGAATGACAGATTCTGTTATTTATGAATTACAGCTTCGTGATTTATCTGTGGATGATAGTTCTGGAATAGAAAATAAGGGAAAATATTTAGCACTGACAGAAACGGGAACTAAAAATTCAGAGGGTGTTTCTACTGGATTGGATCATTTGGTAGATTTAGGTATTACACATTTGCATATATTACCATCCTTTGATTTTGCTTCGATTGATGAGTCAAAATTAGATAAGGCACAGTATAACTGGGGATACGATCCACAGAATTACAATGTACCAGAAGGTTCTTATTCTACCGATCCTACCGACGGGAATGTACGTGTGAATGAGTATAAACAGATGGTACAAAGTCTCCATAAAAATGGGATTCGTGTCGTTATGGATGTGGTATACAATCATACCTTTAATATTGAGGATTCCAATTTCCAAAAAATTGTTCCAGATTATTATTATAGAAAAAATGGAACTTCCTATTCAAATGGTTCTGGTTGTGGAAATGAAACAGCATCGGAACGAGCTATGATGCGAAAATATATTGTGGACTCAGTTGTATATTGGGCGACAGAGTATCATGTAGATGGTTTTCGATTTGATTTGATGGGTGTACATGATATTGAAACCATGCAGTTGGTCAGACAGGCATTAGACGAGATTGATTCTAACATTGTAATCTATGGAGAAGGTTGGACTGGAGGAGAAGCTTCTTATGATGAATCACTTCGAGCAGTAAAGGAAAATATGAAAGAATTGGATGGCATTGCTGCATTTAGTGATGATTTTCGTGATGGCTTAAAGGGAAATGTATTTGATGAAAAAGATACTGGTTTTATTTCTGGAAACAATGCGTACATAGAGGATGTAAAGCTTGGAATTGTAGGGGCAGTTGCACATCCACAGATTGATACGGAAAAGCTAACCAAATCGGAAAAGGCGTGGGCAAATGATCCGACACAATGCATTAACTATGTATCCTGTCATGATAATCTTACTTTGTGGGATAAATTACAGGTATCGGTTCCAAAGGCATCCAAGAAGGATAAAATAGCGATGAATAAATTAGCCGCGGCGATTACGTTTACTTCGCAGGGAACGCCATTCTTGCAGGCGGGGGAAGAATTTCTTCGTTCTAAGCCTGTCAAAAATAAAGAGGAAAAATATTCGGCGAACAGTTACAACCTGCCAGACTCAGTAAATAGTTTGAAATGGGATACTCTTTCAGAGCATAAGGATGTGTATGAATACTATAAGGGACTGATTGCTTTTCGAAAGGAACATAAGAGCTTGCGGATGACAGAGGCGAAAGATGTACAAGATAATCTGGTTTTTCAAGATACATCCGGAAAGGGAAGTGTCATTGCGTATACAATTGAAAATAGTCTGAATGGAGAAGTAGCAGAAGAAATTATGGTAGTGTACAATGGAAATGCAGAAGATGTGGAGATTGCGTTACCAGACAAAGATACATGGAGCATATATATCAATGGCGAAAAGGCTGGAACAGAACCAATTGAAGAAGTTACAGGAAGTGTACATGTAGATAAAATTTCTACGGTGGTATTGGTAAAGGAAAGCCAGAAATCAAAAGCATTAAAGGTGCTTCAAAAGACGGATCTTTGCATTTATCTTAGTATAGGAATTGCAGTGTTGCTCGTATTGATTTGCATTTTCTTCTTCCATAATAACAAAGAAAAAGGAGATGAAAAAGATAGGTAAGGATAAAGAAAAAATTAAATAATTTTTAAAGGAAAAGTAATAATTTTATGGTAATTATTAACAAAATATAGTTGAAATTAATGTAGAACGGAGATAAAATATAGTAAAAATTACTAATAACAAAAGAGCCTTGCCCAAAATAAAAAAGGGATTAGGGGGGCAGACTTTTTCAAGGGGGATCGGATATGAAGAAACAGATGATTTGTAGCTTTTTGGCAATCAGTTTAGCGGGCATGATGTGTGCCGGTTGTAGTCAGAGTACGGAAAAGAAGGACTTGAAATTATCAAGTTTAGACGAAAAGAAAGGCGATGATAAAAATGTAGAACTGACTGTCTGGGGCGCGAAGGAAGATCAGGAACTATTAAAGGAAATTGTGGACAGCTTTCAGGAAAAATACAAAGGTGAAGCAAAGTTTAATATTACCATTTCTGCTCAAAGTGAAGCGGATTGTAAAGATGCAGCACTTGGAGATGTTTCCGAGTGTGCAGATGTATTTACCTTTGCAGACGATCAGTTGACGGCATTGGCGGCAGCAGGCGTTTTAAAGCCTGTCAAGGATGCGGAAAAGATTAAAAAAGATTCCTTAGATGGAGCAGTACAGGCGGCTTCTATTAATGATACATTGTATGCATATCCGTTGACCGCAGATAATGGATATTTTATGTATTATAATAAGAGCTATTTTTCTGACAGTGATTTGCAGAGTCTAGATAAAATGCTTGAAAAGGCGTCTGCAAAGGGAAAGAAAGTAACGATGGATTGGAGTTCTGGTTGGTATTTATATTCCTTCTTTGCTAATACTGGTTTAAAAGTAGGGTTAAATGATGATGGAATTACAAATTATTGTACATGGAATGGAAAAAAAGGTAATGTTAAGGGTGTAGATGTTGCTGAGAGTATGATGAAGATTGCCAGATCAAAAGGTTTCAAAGAGGGAAATGATGACGTATTAGCCAACGGTGCAAAAGATGGAAGTGTGATTGCAGGTGTTAGTGGTGTATGGCTTGCGGATCGTTTGAAAGAAGCTTGGGGAAGCAATTATGCAGCTACAAAACTTCCAACGTATACTGTGGCAGGCAAACAGGTACAGTTAGGATCTTATGTAGGATATAAGATGGTTGGTGTAAATTCAAATTCCAAACAGGTAAGTTGGGCTACAAAATTAGCAGAGTGGATTACAAGTCGGGAAAATCAGGAACTTCGTTTTGAAAAGCGTGGACAGGGTCCAGCCAATGCCAAAGCATCGGAAACAGATGCCGTCAAACAAAATGTGGCAATCAAGGCACTGTTAGAGCAGTCGGATTATGGTAGTTTACAGCGTATTGGTGGAAAATACTGGGAACCTGTGGCAGAGTTTGGTGCAAAGATGGCAACGGGAAGTACAGGGGAGTTCTCTGTACAGAAAACTATGGATGAGCTTGTTAAGAATATTACAGCGACTGAATAGAGGGGGGACAGTCATATGAAGAAAAATAGCGATAACAAAAGAGAAAAAAAACGTTTCGGAATTCGGTTTATTGTTATGGTTCCGGTTTTGGTATTGGGTATCTTTTCTATTATTTCCAATGTAATTTCATTTTCCAGTATTCAGAGTGTAAATCGAAGCGGAAGTGAAATCGCAAATACGTATTTAGAGAGTATTTCGGAGATGAGCAAGATTCAGGAAAATGTACAGTCTATACATAAAAAAGCATTGTCTCATATTATCGCAACGAAATATGATACAATGGTAACGATTGTAAATGAAATTGAGGAATTACAGGTAGAACTGGAGAAAGAGCTGACAGATTATCAAAAGTATGTGACAGAAGATACGGCAGACGAATATAACAAAATTATAAAAAACTATAAACTTTACAAAGACACATTGGCAGATTTGTTGGCATATAGTGCGAATAGTAAGACAACCAAAGCTTATCAATGTGCAAATAATGAGTTTGAAGAATACGGAAATGCTATTTTAAAGAGTATTGATACTTTAAATGAAAGTGCACATAACCAATCAAAAAATGCCAAAACAGATTTGGAAAATGCAGCAGCACAGGCATTGTTTATCAGCGTTACTACAATTATTATCAGTGTCTTGCTTATCATTATTGTAGTAATCGTAGTAATCAAGGTTGTTATTAAGCCAATTCATAAGATGCAGAAACAATTGAGTGAAATTTTAAAAGACATTGAGAATCGTCAGGGAGATTTGACAAAGCGTTTGGATGTAGTGCCGGTAGAAGAATTATACTTGCTTGCAACAGGTGTAAATGACTTTATTATAAAATTACAGAGCATTTTCCATACGATTGTGGATAACTCTCAAAAGATTGATGTAGTTGTAAAAGATGTAACACAAAGCGTTGTTACATCTGGAGATAGTGTAAGTGATTTGTCTGCATTGACAGAAGAATTATCCGCTACAATGGTGGATGTATCTTCTAACGTAGAACGTATCAATCAGAATGCGGATACAGTTAATACAGAGGTTCGTGCAATTGCAGAACGTTCTGGAGAATTAAAAGATTACTCTGTTGAAATGAAACAACAGGCAGATGCGGTTGAAAAATCAGCAAGAAATAACCTTGCTACGACAGAACAGAAATTAAGTGAAATCCTAGGAGTATTGAACAAGGCGATTGAAGAAAGTAAGAGTGTAGAGCAGGTAAATTCTCTTACAGATGATATTTTAAATATTGCCAGTCAGACAAATCTTCTTGCGTTAAATGCTTCTATTGAGGCGGCAAGAGCTGGTGATGCAGGAAAAGGTTTTGCAGTTGTAGCAGAAGAGATTCGACAATTGGCAGAATCAAGTACAGAGAACGCAAGCCGTATTCAGCATATCAATAGCAATGTAATTCAAGCTGTTCGCAATCTTGCGGATAATGCAAATAATTTAGTTACTTATATGAATGAGGCAATTCTTCCTGAATTTGAGGAGTTTGTAAAGACTGGTGTAAAATACGAGGAAAATGCTTCTTATATTGAAAATGTTATGAATGAATTTGCTGGCAAGACAGGAAACTTAAGAGAGTCCATTTCTGAGATTGCTAATTCACTGGATACGATTTCACAGGCATTGAATGATGGTGTAGAAGGTGTTAGCGGAGTTGCTAACAGTACACAGGTATTAGTAGGGGATATGGATACAATTGTAAAACGAATGGACGAGAACCAGAAGATTTCAGAAGATTTAAGTCAAGAGACTTCGGTATTTGTAAAATTGTAAGTGATACCAGTTTATGTCCATTGCAAAACAACCATTCATATAAAATAATTTATGGGGTTATAGTGTTTAGCAAAGCAGTCGCTTTCTTTGAAACAAGAGAAAGCGGCTGTTTTTGCCTGTTTTGGGAAAATAAGGATATTGGAAGCCAATAAAAAAGGGAGTATAATAGTAACTAATGAAAAAAAATATCAACAAGATGTAAATGATAAAAAATCGCAATAAGACACTTACCGTTTACAAAAAATCTTGTTATAGTAAACTAACAGGAGGAGAAAGAATGGAAACCTCAAA
>FR899683.1:47450-49747 GCA_000437275.1 Clostridium sp. CAG:411
AGAAAGAATGGAAACCTCAAAACAAGGGATAAAATTTAAAAAACGGGATGGTATTTTAATTGGCTGTTTCCTTTTCATTGGAATTATTTTTTTGGCTTATACCTATCTGCATACTTCGGAAGAAAAAAATATTTTGGTGAAAGTGGATGGTAAATGCGTCAAGACATTTTCTATAAAGGATACAGTTACTTATAAGATTACCAGTGAAAAGGGAACTAATATTTTGCGTATCGCGGAAGGAAAGGTCTGGTTGGAAGATGCAGATTGTCCGGATCGCGTGTGTGTGAATACGGGAAAAATAAAGTATCCTGGACAGAGCATTATCTGTCTTCCTCATAAAGTAGTAATCGAAATAAAGGAGGATGCTGATGCAGAGTAGGACAAAAAAAGTAGCATTGTATGGGCTTTGTATAGCACTTGCCTTTGTTTTTAGTTATATAGAATCCTTGTTTCCTGTCGTTGGGATACCTGGGATGAAACTGGGATTGACAAATATAGTTGTGGTAGTAGCCCTTTATTATATGGATGCGAAGGCAGCCTTTTTCATCAATGTTGTACGAATTATTTTAGTGGCAGCTACTTTTGGAACTGGATTGAGTTTTCTGTTTTCGATAGCAGGTGGTATGCTTTCTTTTCTGGTTATGTGGCTAATGAAAAAAATGAAATATTTTCAATTGATTACAGTGAGTGTGACAGGAAGTGTGTGTCATAATGCGGGACAGATTCTGGTTGCTATGTTTGTGTTACATACCAGTAATGTAGTATGGTATTTTGGAATATTGTGTATTACAGGTGTTGTGACTGGTGTGTTGATTGGAATAGTGACGAGTGTTATTTTACAGAAACTTCCTAAGGGAATGCTAGATTAGAAAAAGAAAGATAGGATGAGAAGCAATATGAAAATAAAAAAGAAAATCGTGTGTAGTATGTTGCTCGCAATTCTGTGTTTGACAGGGTGCAACAGTGCAAACAACAAAGTTGGAGATAGTAAGGTGACGGAGAATGCCAATGCGGAGTATACACAGGATGTATTTGCAATGGATACATATATGAGTTTGACAGCATACGGTGCAGGTGCAAAAAAATCGGTTGAGGATGCGGTAACGGAAATCAATCGTTTGGATGCACTGTGGTCGGTGGGAAATCAGGACGGAGAAGTTGCCACGCTCAATAAAGAAGGTAGTTGTACTCTTTCAAAAGATACGAAAGAATTGTTTTGCCGTTCTTTAGATTTGTATAAAAGTACAAAGGGAGCATTTGACATTACCGTATATCCATTGATGGATTTGTGGGGCTTTACGACTGGAAAATATCATGTGCCATCGAAAGCACAACTGAAAGAAACCTTGAAGTATGTCAACCAAAGCAAAATAGAATTTTCGGAAGAAGATGGTGCGATTACACTTGGAAAAGGGCAAAAGGTAGATTTTGGAGGAATTGCAAAAGGATTTACCTCAAATCGTATTATGGAGATTTGGAAAGAGCAGGGAATTACTTCGGGAATGGTTTCTCTTGGCGGAAATGTACAAGTGCTGGGAAGTAAAACGGATGGCAGTGCATGGAAGATTGGTATTCAAAATCCTGACAATCAGGATGGAGAAATGATAGGTGTTGTAACTGTAAAAAATAAAGCAGTCATAACGTCTGGAGGATATGAAAGATATTTTGAAGAAAATGGAAAAAAGTATCATCACATCTTGGATACAAAAAACGGGTATCCTGCTGACAGTGGACTTACTTCTGTCAGCATTGTAAGTGAAGATGGTACCTTAGCAGATGGGTTATCGACCTCCCTTTTTGTTATGGGGAAAGATAAGGCAATTGCTTATTGGAGACAGTATAAAGATGAATTTGACACTATTTTGGTAGAGGACGATGGCAGTATTTATGTAACCGAAGGGTTAGAGGAATGTTTTTCTTCTGATTATAAGTTTGAAATTGTACGAGGAGATGCACAATGAGAGAAAAATTAGAATGGTTAAAACTGATTATACCAGGGGTTATCTTGACAGGGCTTGTTGTAACACAAGTGCTTGGAGCAGGGCCAGATTTACAGGAGATACCTGACCGTCTGTTAGTTCAAAATGAGGATACAGAAAAGGTTGATGTGCCAGTTACATCAGAGAAGCCAGAAGTAGAAAATACCCAAAAGGAAAAGAAAGAAAAAAAGAAGGCAGAAAAACTTTCTTATAACGGACCTGAAAATGGATATAAAGATGGAACTTATTATGGAAGTGCCACTGGTTATGGTGGAACCATTCAAGTGGCAGTTACTATTAAGGATGGAAAATTGACAG
>FR899684.1:0-12118 GCA_000437275.1 Clostridium sp. CAG:411
TTAGTCCTACACCTACGGGAACCAGTGAACCTGCACCAGTAACTCCAGTACCAACTGCTTCTGTACCTACACCAGTACCAGAGCCTACAATCTCCGTAAATCCAGTTCCTACTGCGACGGAAAGTAATGCACCTTTAGAGACACCGGGACAAACGGTAATACCAAAGGAAGATACGACGATACCAAATGGTGATGTTACGAAATTACAGGAAAGCAAGCTGACAATGGGAGTAAAGGAAAAGGTTACCATTAAGCTAAAGGGCGGCACAATCACCAGTGCGGTAAGTAGTAATAAAAAAGTAGCAACTGTAAATGCAAAAGGTGTTGTAACAGCAGTGAAGGTAGGAATCGCAAAAGTAACTATTGTAGATAATTTTGGAAAGAGTAAAGTAGTTACCATAGTGGTAAAGAAAGCGCCAAAGACACTCAAGGCAAATGTTACGAAGAAAACCTTGAAGCTTGGTAAAAAGTTTACGATTAAACCGAAGTTTGCCAAGGATTGTTATAGTTATCAAATAAAATTCAGTACAAGCAATAAGAAAGTTGCAACCGTGAATAGTAAGGGTGTTGTGGTAGCAAAGAAAAAAGGAAAGGCAACGATTTTGCTAAAGACATATAATGGAAAGAAAGCAAAGGTTGTTGTAGTTGTGAAATAAAAGGCACATGAATACCTGTTTCGGATTTTAAAGTGAGACAAGACATAGGAATATGTTTTGTCTCACTTTTGTTAAAATTGTATAAAAATAGACAGGATGAAAAAAGCTTATGGCAAAAAAATAAAAATTCAGAAAATAAATTTAAAAGACGAATTGTTTAAATGTTTCAAAAAAAATACAAAATTATTGAAAAATTTATATAAAAGTGTTATAATGAGGGGCGAAACGAAAAAGCTTGTGTAAAAAATATGAGAGGCATGGTTTCAATAAAGGAACGGAGGAAGAGATATGGTTAGAAAGAAAGTCCTAAGTATTGCCCTTGCAGCAATGATGACAACAGGTACTATTTTAGGAGATAACTCGGCACTGTATCAGTCTATATTTGTAAAGGCAAAGACGACAACGGATACAGAAGTAACAGTGGATGAAAAACAGGTGGATGCAAATGAATATGGATTGGTGGATAACATTCAGGACGGTACTATTTTGCATTGCTTTGACTGGAAGTATAATGATATTAAGGCAGAATTAAAAAATATTGCAGATGCAGGTTTTACGTCTGTGCAGACATCACCAGCACAAAGAGACGATTCATATGGGGTATGGTATATGTTATATCAGCCACAGAGTTTTTCTATTGCAACGAATGCGCTAGGAAGTAAAGAAGATTTACAGTCCTTATGTACAGAAGCTGAAAAATATGGAATTAAGGTAATTGTCGATGTGGTTGCTAATCATATGAGAGGTGATGGTAACAATGTAGATGACAATATGAAACGAAGTAATCATCCTGATTATTGGCATACAGATGACTATGATAGTGGAAGAAACATTGATTGGAAAAATCGTTTTCAGGTAACACATGGAAGAATTGGTATGCAGGACTTAAACTCAGAAAATAGTAGTGTCCAGAATATTGTTGCAAATTATGTAAAAGAGTTAGCGTCCGTAGGTGTGGATGGTATTCGATGGGATGCAGCAAAGCATATTTCTTTACCTTCTGAAAATTGTAACTTTTGGAAAGTAGTCACAGAGGCAGCTGGGCTATATAATTATGGAGAGATTTTAGGAGGACCTACAGATGACACTAGTTCAGAGTCCGCTAAAAGCTTGATGAAGGAATATACAAATTATATGTCTGTAACAGATAATAGTTATGGAAGTGATTTGTGTGGATCTTTTAGAGATGGAAAGATTACAGGAACATCGGGCATATGGACTAATAAAGGAGTAAGTGCTGACAAGTTAGTATATTGGGGAGAAAGTCATGATACATATGCTAATGATGAAGGTGATGGTGGTTGGACAAAGAATATCAGTCAGAATGCGGTTGACCGGGCTTATGCCATTGCAGCTGGACGAGCAGATGCAACATCCTTATATTTTTCACGTCCATCCGCAACAGCAAAGACAAGTATTATGGCTGGGGCAAAAGGTAGCACACATTTTACTTCAAAGGAAGTAGCTGCGGTCAATCATTTACATAATGCTTGTGTAGGGCAGAAGGATTATTATGTGGCAGGAAGTGACGCAGCAGCAGTATGTCGTGAAACTGGTGCCGTAATTGTAAAAGGAAGCGGAAGTGGACAGGTTACCATTCAAAATGGTGGTGGTTTGACTGCACCTGGTACATATACAGATGAAGTTTCAGGAAGCACCTGGACAGTAACAGCAGACACGATTTCAGGAACAGTAGGAGATTCTGGTATTGCTGTAATCTATAATGGAGCAAAAAAACCAACTGTTTCTGTGTCAAAAGATAGTGGAACTTTTACTGAACCATTTGAGTTGACATTGACACCTTCTAATGTAGACAAAGCTACCTACTCTATCAATGGTGGTGATGCCGTAGAATTTACAAAGGCAACAAAGGTAAAAATTGGTGAGGGATGTCAGATTGGAGACAAAGTTACAGTAAAGATAACAGCTACAGGTGAAGGAGAGTCGTTTGAAAAGACACTTACCTATACTATGACAGATGTTCCAGTTGCAAAATTCCTTGTAAGAGCAAAAAAATCAGACTTTACTTCAGCACCATATATTTATGCATTTTCTTCTGGTGCTACAGCGAAAGAATATGCTGGAAAGTGGCCTGGTACAAAGATGACAGAAGAGGGAGATTACTATGTATTCTCTAGCGATGATATGGATAGTGCAACTGTTATTTTAAGCGATGGAAATAACGGATGGAGAAATACACAGGAGAATGAAACAGAAGTTGTAGTAAATGGAATGATGGAATACGATAAATCCAGCAACAAGTTTACTACTATTACGATTGCATCAAAAACACCTAGTCCTACTACAGTAGTGACACCGACACCAAAGATAACAGAGACACCAAAAGTGACAGAGACACCGAAAATAACAGAAACGCCAAAGGCAACAGTAAATCCAACACCAACAGTGACTGCTGAAAGTAAGGTAAGCATTGATGTTTCTTTGGATAGTGGAAGCAGTTTTACAACAGAGTCTAAGGATGTAAAGGTTACACTTAAGAATGCTACTAGCGGAACATATCGTGTGGATAATGGACCAGTGAAGACATTTACGGGAAGTGCAACTGTTACAATCGGACAAGGTAAAATTGCAGATACAGATGTTACATTAGAAGTAACTGCAATATCAGGAAAAAATGAACTGACAAAAACATTTACTTATCATAAGGTATTTGATGGAACAACTGCACAGGTAAAAACAGCAGCAGTTACAAAGATTCAAAGTTTGCTTGAAGTGGTTGCAGAGGCAGCACAGGCAAATACAGCAGCAGAAAGTGATGCTTACTATGCAACCAACCCAGGAAGTAAAGTTGGTAAAAAGGCAAGTATTGAAATTGATGGAAGTTTTTCAGACTGGTCAGATGATATGTTGATTGCACAGGGGGCAGCCTTTGATACAGCAACAGCATTTAAGGGACAGTGGGAAAACTGTGTAATGGATTCTTATTCTTTGTATGGTGCATGGGATGATGAAAACTTATATATTGGTTTCCAGTTAGTTAATGTATATGATGATGCATTAAAAGATTCTGGTATGGATTTAGCAGGTGGTCCGTTAAGTTGTAATGGAAAGATTGGCGATTTACCTATTACAATTGCTATCAATACAGGAAAAGGAAATGCAATGACTGGACGTGTATCAGATGGAAAAGGAATCTGGGGACAGGAAATTGAGTTTAAAACAAGAGTGGATAATATTTTAGTATTCCATGGTGATAATACAGGAACACCTGGTTTCTTTACAGGAACAGAAGATGGAACTACAAATTATAAGGCAAATTGTCAGAACTTTAAAGAATTAGGAATTGAAGTGGAATCTGCAGATGGTTGTTTGCCAAAAACAATAATGGGTGTAAAAGATAATCAGGGAGATGTCCAGGCATCTTACTCTATGGATTCTGCTTGGATTGATTTTAATACTACAACCCATGATAACAAGTATGATACATTTTATGAAGTAAAAATACCATTTTCAGCATTGGGAATTACAGCAAGCGATGTGGAAAATAATGGTGTAGGAGTAATGCAGTTAATTGGACGTGGAGAGTCTGGAATGGATTGTATTCCACATGACCCATCTATGTTGGATAATACAATGGGAGATTATGCTGCACAACCAACAAATTCACATGAAAAAGATGATACGGATATTATTACAGTACCACTTGCAGCAATTGGTAATATGAAAGCAACTGGAGAAGGTTCAGGAGGAAATGTTTCCACTCCAAAACCATCTACTGCTACAACGGAACCACAAAAAACAGAAGTGGTTAAAACACCAGCAGCAACAGAAAAAGCAACACCAAAGGCAACAACACCAGCACAGACAATTAAGCCAACAGCAAAGGTAACAGCAACACCTGTACAAACAAAGAAGCCAGCAACAGCAGAACCAGTAGCAACAAGTAACCCTGGAAAGAAATTTACAGTAAACTTTGGTGCAGATCGTTCTTCTCCACAGTATGATTCAACAAAATTGGTATTAAAAGCAATTCCATATGGAGCAAGTGGAGATTGCAAGTATGAATTTTTAGTAGATGGAGAAACAGTGCAAAAGGCATCGAAAAATGCAACATACACATGGAATGGCACCGAAGGTAAACACACAATTAAAGTTGTTGTGGAGGACGCTTCTGGAAATAAGATTTCTAGTGAAAAACAGTATGTAATAGAGCATAGTGGTACAGCAACACCAGTAGTAAAGCCAACAGCAACGGCAAGTATAGAAGATCCAAAAAATACAGCAACACCAGGTGTAGAAGAGACAGCACAGCCATTAAGCGCAAGAATAAAATTATCGGCTGCTTCTCCTCAAAAGGTTGGAAAGCGTGTTACATTGCAACTTATTGCCAATGGTGGAACTGCACCATATAAGTATTCTGTTACAGCTACAAAGAGTAACGGTAAGAAAACAACATTGCTTAAAAACTCAAATAAGAGCACCGTTGTTTGGACACCAGCGAATGCAGGTACTTATAAACTGACAGCTACAATTGAGGATGCCAATGGCGTAAAAGCTGTGAAAAATGTAACATATACAATAAAAGTAGTATCCCCAATTAAAGTAAAAACCTTTAAAGTAAGCAAATATAGTATTGCAAGAGGAAAATCAGTAAAGATCACAGTAAAAGCAACTTCTTCGAATAAAGGAAAGGTGAAATATAAAATTTCAGTACAAAAGAAGGGGGATGCAAAGAAAACAGTTGTAAGAAAGTACTCTACAAAGACAACTTACACATGGAAGGCAAGTAAAAAAGGAAAATATACCATCTATATAACTGTAAGGGATGCAAAGGGTAAGACAACAACAAAGAAACTGAGTAAACAGATTACTGTAAAATAGACAAAACAACAGAGGTGCCGCGTGAGCGGTGCCTCTGTTACTTTGTTTGAAAAGAAAGCGGATAGAAACATTGAAAAAAAGGAAAGATTAAAGTATAATGTTACACAAAAGGTTGCTGATTAGAAAAAGTTAAGCACAACCATCAAATGTGTGAAAACAGAACTGTAGTTAAATGTGAAGTATTACTTTACAAATTAGGAAAGGCAGGATGAACGATGACAAAGATAGATATTATATCAGGTTTTCTTGGAGCAGGAAAGACAACATTGATTAAAAAATTATTACAAGAAGGATTTCAGAAGGAAAAACTTGTATTGATTGAAAATGAGTTTGGAGAAATCGGTATTGATGGTGGATTTTTAAAAGATGCAGGTGTGGAGATTACAGAGATGAATTCTGGATGTATCTGTTGTTCTCTTGTGGGTGATTTTAGTACTGCATTGAAGGAAGTATTAGAGAAGTATACCCCAGACCGTGTTATTATTGAACCTTCTGGTGTGGGAAAGCTTTCTGATGTAATCAAGGCAGTACAGGGAATTGAAGATGCTGCAATTGAATTAAATAGTTTTGTTACAGTTGCAGATGCAGGAAAGTGTAAAATGTATATGAAGAACTTTGGTGAGTTCTTTAATAATCAGATTGAATATGCGAATACCATTGTACTAAGTAGAACACAAAACATGAAAGAAGATAAGCTGGAAGCCTGCGTACAGATGATTCGTGAACACAATGAAAATGCTACAATTATTACAACTCCTTGGGATGATATTTCTGGAGAGAAGATTGTAGAAGCAATGGAAAAGAGAGATTCCTTTACAGAAGATTTAATGAATGAGGCGCAGGTGTGTCCAACATGTGGACATCATCACGACCATGAGCATCATCACGATCATGAGGACCACTGTGCTCATGACCACCATCACGATCATCATCACGACCATGAAGACCACTGCGATCATGACCACGAACACCATCATGAGCATGGAGAACATTGTGGATGTGGACATGACCACGACCATGATCATCACCATCACCATGCAGATGATGTATTTACAAGTTGGGGAATTGAGACACCTCATAAGTTTACAAAAGAAGAGATGGAAGGTATTCTGGAGAAACTTGCAAATACAGAAGAATATGGAATTATTCTACGTGCAAAAGGTATTGTCCCTGCGGCAGATGGAACATGGATTTATTATGATTTAGTTCCAGGAGAATACGAACTTAGAACAGGTGATCCTGAAATTACAGGTAAGATTTGTGTAATTGGTACAAAGCTTGCGGAAGATAAATTAAAAGAAATATTCCACGCATAAGAGCAGAGAGGATAGAGATATGGAAGAAAATGAAGTATATGTATACTTGTTTACTGGTTTCTTAGAAAGTGGTAAGACAAGTTTGATACAAGGAACCATCGAAGAGCCTGATTTTATGAAAGGCGAGACAGGACTTTTAATCTGTTGTGAAGAAGGCGAAGTAGAATACGATGAGGCACTTTTGAAAAAAGTAGGCATTGACATGGTTGTAGTGGAAGAACAGGAAGACCTGACACCTGCCTATCTGGAGGAGTTAGACAAAAAATATCAGCCAAATCGTGTATTTATCGAGTACAATGGAATGTGGCAGACAGAACTGCTTCGAGAGATGCAGATGCCGGATGATTGGATTATGGTACAGATATTGACAACGATTGATGCCAGCACATTCCAGACCTATATGGCGAATATGGGAGGTATGGTTGTACAACAGTTTACAGATGCAGATGCGGTGATATTTAATCGTTGTGACGATGATACACCAATGCCATCGTTCCGTCGACTTGTGAAGGCAAATAATCGTCGTGCACAGATTATTTACGAACATAAAAACGGAAATATAGTAAATGGTATGGAAGAGGAGATGCCATTTGACTTGAATGCAGATGTAGTTGAGATTAATGAGGAGGACTATGGAATTTGGTATATGGATGCCATCGACCATCCTGAAAAATATAAAGACAAGACGCTCAAATTTAAGGCAATTATTTATCATCCAGAGGGATTTCCACCAGAGTGGATTGTACCGGGAAGATTTGCGATGACTTGTTGTGTAGAGGATATTACGTTTATTGGATTTAAGTGTCATTGTCCGCAAGGGGCAGAATTTAAGACTCGTGACTGGGCAGACATTACCGTAAAGGCAAAAGTGGAGTACACACCGGAGTATGAGGGGGAGGGTCTTGTACTAGACACAGTCAAAATAGAAAGAACAGAAAAGTCAAAAGAAGAAATTGTATATTTCACATAAAATGAAATGGTCATTGTTATATTAAGTGCTATAAAATGATTAGACCTCTTTAAGTGGGTATGGTAAATTGCCAATATCTGCTTAAAGAGGTTTTTTCTTATTGTGCATATCTTTTTGTTTCTATCATATATTAAAGAATAGATAATCGCTTTGGATTTTTTTATAGCTGGGATACAATGCTTGAAATTTCTGAGGAAAGATTCGTATAGGAGGATGTATATGTGTGGTATAGCAGGATATGTTTCTTATGAAAATGATTTTATAGAGCAGAGACCGCTTCATGAGAACAGAGTAAGAAAAATGGGAAAAACAATTGTCCATCGGGGACCGGATGATTTTGATGTTTATGTAGGAAAACATGTGGCATTTGCACATACAAGGCTTGCGGTTATGGACCCTGCAAGGGGAAAACAGCCGATGAGAAAGGTAGTGGACGGAAAAGAGTATGTGATTGTTTATAATGGAGAAATATACAATGCAGGGGAAATTCGAACTGAACTTGTGAAACTAGGGTATGTATTTTCTACTACATCGGATACGGAAGTGGTATTAAATGGCTATATTGCATATGGAAAAGAGCTGGTAGATAAATTAAACGGAATATATAGCTTTGTCATATGGAATGAAAGAGAACGAACCACCTTCTTTTGCAGGGACCGATTGGGAGTAAAACCGTTATTCTATACCCTTAGAAATGGCACTTTTTATTTTGCATCTGAAATAAAAGCACTGTTTGCGGGAAATGCAGTAGAACCGATAATCAATAAATATGGGTTATGTGAATTGTTTGGTATTGGACCTGCTAGAGTGCCTGGCTGTGGAGTGTTCGAACAGGTATATGAAGTGCTACCGGGACATTGTGGCAGTTTTAGTGATGGTGGATTTGTACAGCATCAATATTGGAAACCAAAAGCAGTGCCAGTGACCGATTCTTATTTAGAAGCAGTTGAGCGGGTTCGGGAAATTTTGACAGATGCCATTGAACGGCAAATGGTATCGGATGTGCCGATTTGTACCTTGCTGTCAGGCGGTTTGGATTCCAGTGTTGTATCAGCCGTAGCAGCAAAATATCAGCAAAAAAAAGGAATTGTGTTAGATACCTATTCTTTTGATTATACAGATAATCAGGAAAACTTTAGAGCATCCAGTTTTCAACCAGAGCAGGATCGCCCTTATGTCGATAAAATGGTGGCTGCAATCGGTTCGAATCACATCTATTTAGAATGTGCATATGAAGACTTGTATGACAGCTTATTTGAGGCTGTGGATGCAAAAGATTTACCTGGAATGACAGATGTAGATGCCTCCTTGCTGTACTTTGCGGGCAAAATAAAGGAAAGGCATACGGTATGTCTTTCAGGAGAATGTGCGGATGAAATTTTCGGAGGGTATCCATGGTTTCGTGCGGAAGAAAGTTTCTCTATTAATCGTTTTCCATGGTCGAGGGATTTGGAATTTCGCAAGGCTGTTTTGGAGAGTGAACTGTGTGAGACATTACCATTAGAAGAATATGTACAGTCTCAGTATGATCGAAGTTTGCGGGCAATGTCGTTATTGCCAGAAGAGGCAAAAATAAAACAAGATCAATTGTTTACCATGAAGCAGTCAGATTTTGCGAAAATAAATGAAAGACAGTGGAAATTAATGGTAGAACGTAGAGAGCGAGAACTTTCTCATTTGAATATGAACTGGTTTATGGCTACCTTACTAGAAAGAAAAGATAGAATGACAATGGCGAAGGGATTGGAGGTTCGTGTACCATTTGCGGACCATAGACTCGTAGAGTATTTATATCAGATGCCTTGGAATTACAAGTATTATAATCAGCAGGTTAAAAGTTTACTAAAGGATGCTATGGGATCCTATTTGCCAAATGAAGTGCTTTACCGAAGAAAATGCCCATATCCAAAGACATATGATCCAAAATTTGAAGCGTTATTAAAGAAAAATCTAAAAGAAGTCTTA
Source organism: Clostridium sp. CAG:411 (assembly GCA_000437275.1). Classification (GTDB taxonomy): domain Bacteria; phylum Bacillota; class Clostridia; order Lachnospirales; family Lachnospiraceae; genus CAG-411. Next base: position 9,750 of record FR899684.1, read on the forward strand.
TCTGATTCGGCAGCGCCAATTACAAAATTGGTAAATCATGAATATTTGGAACGATTGATGCGTACTACATCGGATTATGGAAAACCATGGTTTGGACAGTTAATGGCAACACCACAGATGTATGCATATTTGATTCAAATGAATTATTGGATGGAAAAATATCATGTGCAGTTACGACTATAAAAATTGTATATTTTTCCAGTGCTAAAGAAGAAAAGGAAAATTTGCAAATAGTTTTAAAACTACTGACAGAATCAAGCATTGACCTTCTTGGGGTATGGAATTTATGATTCTGTCAGTATAAACATAGGTAATCTAAATCTGCTAATCAATATTGGTTAATGTAATTCATAGGATTGAAGAACAGGCTGTATCTGTTTTTCTTCTAAAGCCATTTCCAGTGTTGCAGGAATGAGATTCATGTGTGCCACCAAGGAATTTGGCTTTTTACAAAAATCGTCCTGACCGAAAGGAACAAAGAAAACATGTTTGATTGCATAGAGTTCTCCTAAATTTTTAAAGTTGAGTCCAAGACTGTCATTGCTTGCAAGAGATAGAACTACAGGACGTTCGGTTCTAAGTTGTGATTTTGCAGCCATCAGTACTGGAGAATCAGTGATTGCCATGGAGAGTTTTGCCATGGTATTTCCAGTACAAGGAGCAATGAGGAGAATATCCAACATTCCTTTGGGACCAATAGGTTCTGCTTGCGAAATGGTAAGAATAGGACGATGTTCTGAAATTTCTTCTGCTTTTTCTAAAAAGTATTTACAGGAACCAAAACGGCATTCCATTTCCTGTGGTACATAGGAAAAAATGGGGATGATGGTTGCCCCCATCTCTTTTAAAAGTTTCATTTGTTCAAAAGCTTTCTCATAAGTACAAAAAGAACCGGTCATGGCAAAACCGATTGTCTTTCCGGATAGCGTCATAGAGATTCCTTCTTTCCTTTTTTATGGTACCTGCACGACAGGTATGCCTACGTTTGCTTGCATTAAATTAACTGTTTTTCCTTATCTTACATAGATTTAAGTAGTACAATAATCTGTTTTGCTAAAATATCGGCTGCGGTTTTGGGAGATAATTTACCCGGAAGACCAAGGCAGTGTATGGTTGTAATGCTGAGTTTTTCGGCAGTATCAAAATCTACTCCACCTGGCATGGAGGCGATGTCAATAATAACAGCATCTTTACTGATAAAAGAGAGTCTGTGTTTATCAAGAACACGTACGGGAACGGTATTAAAAATAAATAAGAAATTTCCGATATGATCGGCAAGCTGATCGTATGTCAATGTTTCATAGCCACAACTTTCTGCAAAAGCAAAATCGGTATCTTTTCTTGCACAAACAGTGACTTGTGCATCCAATCCTTTTAATTTTCTGGCTAAAGCTTTTCCGCATTTGCCAAAGCCAAGAATCAGACAACGCGATTTGTGCAGTACATGTGGACTGGCTTTGATCGCATGGTAAATAGCCCCTTCTGCGGTAGGGATTGCGTTTGCAATCGCAATGGAATCACATTTCAATAAATCATGGCAAGGAATTTGATATTTCCTTGCAAAATCTAATACTTCCTGCGGAAAATGCCCTCCAATCAGCATTTTAGGAGGATGTTGTTTTAAATGTTGGAAAAAATAATCAATGGTAATGAGATAATTTTTATTTTCCGTATAGATATGTGTGTTATCTTTTGTAAAAGGAATTCCAGTAATCCATATATCACTCGGTAAAAGGTTGGCGGAAGAATCTAGGCTTTCTGTGTGCAATTCTCCCTCATCGGTGTTGCTTGGCAATGCAATTCCTGAGACAGAAAAGCCCATTTTCAGAAATTTTTTGTATAGTAAAAGTTGACGGTAATCTCCACCAATCATGGTGATTGTGTAGGAGAGAAAATCACGAGCCATAGAACAAAACCATCCTTAAAAAAGATATACTATATTGTATGAGAAGGGAAAGAAAGGGTGACAAAAAAAGCTGATACACGGTAAGTGTATCAGCTCTTTACTTAAGATTATTTTTCTTCGTTGATTTCTTCTGTAGGTTCGATATTGACAATTTCATCATCTGAATAGAAATCATCATCAAAATCATCATCAAAGTCATCAAAATCATCATCTAAGTAGGTTGGGGTGAAGTATTTCACAACTGCGTAAGCAATGCCGGCAATAGCAGCAATGGCACCAATAACAGCAAGTACCCAGACAACTGTATTTGCTTTCTTTTCCTCATCCTTTTTTTGACGAATTAAGTCGTTTAAATGAGCAGTAGCAATAAGTTCTTCTAGTTTTTGATTCATAGTTATCATTCCCTTCTTTTTTTCCCTCATATACTTATCTGTATATATATTATTTATTTTACCACAAAAAT
>FR899684.1:12157-21256 GCA_000437275.1 Clostridium sp. CAG:411
CCACAAAAATATTTATTTTACCACACTAATCTATTTTTTTTAATTGTGCAAAAGCTGCCATCATTTTCTTTTTTCCAGCCTCTTCAAATTCTACTGTAACCGCGTAATCTTTTTTCCCTTCTTCTATTTTTAATACCTTGCCTGATCCGAATTTAGTATGTGAGACAGTATCTCCAACTTCGTAGTCTGGTTTGGAAAAAGAGTGCGGCATCTTTGCCGCAGATGGCTTACTCTGATAAGGTTTTTCAAAACGAAATCCTTTTTGAATCATAGGATTGTTTGCAAAAGGATCTTTTCCGGTTCGTTTTGCATAGCCTCCAGAGGTTGCGTTAGAAAAGCTGGTTTGACCAGAGGCACTTGTGTACTGAAATGGCTTATTCTGGTTGGAAGAGGCTGTTTTAAAACCTTGTGAGGTATCGTTGTAAGCATTTTGCATGGAACCACTTGTATAAATAGAGGAAGTCGCTTGTTGTGTCATCAGATAACGTGGAATTTCATGTACAAAACGGGATGGTTTATTAAAACGAATTTCACCATTTTGCATACGCTGTCTGGCGCAGGTAAGGTGCAAGCGTTTCATAGCGCGAGTGATACCTACATAACAAAGGCGACGTTCTTCTTCAATATCCATAGGGTCATCCGAGGTAATACTCATGTAGCTTGGAAAGATACCATCTTCCATACCGCATAGATAAACGTTTGGAAATTCCAACCCTTTTGCGCTGTGTAATGTCATAAGTGTTACTACATTCGTATTTGCATCCAGACTATCAATGTCTGCCACTAAAGAGACTTCTTCCAAAAAATCATTTAGGCTGGCATCCTCTTCGGCGTTTTCTTCAAAGCTAACTAATTTGTTGCGCAGTTCGTCAATGTTTTCAATACGACTGCGTGCTTCATCCGTATCCTCTGCTTCTAAATCCTCCACGTAGCCAGTGGCTTCCAAGACTTCATCAAATAAATCGGATAAAGAATAAGTAGGGTTCCCCAATTTACCTTTTAAAATTTCAATCATGCTGACGAAAGGACTAATTTTCCCAGCGGCTCTTGAAAGACCTGGGATTTGTTCTGCGTGCTTACAGGCATCATAAAAACTGGTATCATTTGAAATAGAGTAATCCATCAGTCGGTCAATAGATGTCAGACCAATTCCTCGTTTTGGTACATTGATGATACGTTTGACAGATACATCATCTCTACCGTTGTTAATGGTTCGAAGATAGGCAAGCACATCTTTAATTTCTTTTCTTTGATAGAAGTTTACACCACCCACCAGTTTATATGGTATGTTTCTTTGTACTAATTTTTCTTCCAAAATACGGGATTGTGCATTGGTACGATAAAGAATCGCGTATTCTTTGTAGTTGTCATAGCCGTTTTCACATGCAGAAGCAATTGAATCGGCAATGGCTTCCGCTTCCTGATAAGCAGTATCAAACTGTGAGAAGGTCAAAGCTTCGCCTTCCTCATTTTCTGTCCAGAGTTTCTTTTCTTTTCGTTCGCTGTTGTTGGAAATTACTTCGTTTGCTGCATTTAAAATTGTCTTTGTAGAACGGTAATTTTGTTCCAGACGGATGATTTCTGTTTCAGGGTAGGATTTTTCAAAGTTTAAAATATTGTAAATATTGGCACCACGGAAACGATAAATCGACTGGTCATCATCACCAACTACACAGAGATTGTGGCATGGTTGTCCTTCTGAATTTGTAGTAGTAGCAAGCAATTCTAATAATTTAAACTGAACAGAATTGGTATCCTGATATTCGTCAACCATAATATACTTAAATCGATTCTGGTAGTAAGCAAGAACGTCTTTATTATTTTGGAACAATTCTACGCTTTTAAACAATAAATCATCAAAATCCAATGCGTTATTTTGCATAAGACGTTTTTGATATTCCGTATAACAGGCAGAGTAAGTTTTGTATAGAATATCATTTCCAGCCGCAAGTGCATAAGCCTCTGGGGAGATAAAATCATTTTTTGCGGCTGAAATACGGCTTAAAATTGCACGTTCACGAAACTTTTTAGGGTCCAGTTCTAAATATTTGATAATATCACGCATCAGTGTTTTCTGGTCATCACTATCATAGATGGTAAAACTATTATCATATCCTAAATAATTAATATATTTTCTTAAAATGCGTACACAAGTAGAGTGGAAGGTACTGATCCAAATATTTTCAGAGCCAAAACCAATCAGAGAATCCACACGTTCCCTCATTTCTTTTGCCGCCTTATTGGTAAAGGTGAGGACAAGGATATTCCATGGATTTACTCCAATTTCGTCCATCAGATAGGCGATACGGTGGGTCAGCACTCTTGTTTTACCAGACCCGGCACCTGCAAGAATAAGAAGCGGTCCTTCATTGTGCTGAACTGCTTGTAGTTGTTCTTTATTTAAACCATCATATATACTCATATGTACCTCCGTAATAAATTAATCCAAACGTATGTTTTATTATAGCATTGTTGCAGTAAAATGGCAAGCAAAGAGGAGAAAAGGCTTGCCATTTTTAAAGGAATGATTTATCATTAAATATACATATGGGTGAGTTTTAAAAGTATGATGGAGGGGGATAATTATGTCAGAGGTAAATTTTTCTTTATTAACACAGGAAGAAATTGATACGTTAATCAAATTTTTAAGAGAGACAAGTGACAATGTTGATAGTGAGGTGCTGAGTCAGGATAGTATTGATAAACTGATTCATATGATGCGTACTTATAGTAAGAAGCCATCAGGTAATCATAAAGCATTAGGAACAGTTAGAGCATTGGCAAGTGTTTTAAGTAGTTCTTATACATGGTCACTAGATTTTGAAGAAGCAGAAGAAAGTGGATTTATGAGATTGTATGCTACAGACGGGGAGCAGAAGGAGTATATTTCACCTAGAGGATATTCCTGTGCTTGTTTCGTAGATGATAACAGTACATGGGGATATGCCATTAGCCCAATACAATTTGTGGATGTGGCAAAGGTCTTTCAATTAAAATTTTCAAAAGAAACGTATGAAAACGTATGCAAGAGATTTGCAGATAAGAATTATGGAGATGAATCCTACGAAGTAGATGATTTCTTTTTAGCTACAGGAAGAGATTTGTTGGTTTGTCTGCTATAGAGAGAAAAGGATAGAGGAGCAATGTAATGTATAAGCTGATTAATCAGGACGGAAAGGCAAAAAGTGCAGAATTTCAAACGGTTCATGGCACAATACAAACGCCGGTATTTATGAATGTGGGAACGGCAGCAGCAATTAAAGGTGCGGTATCTACACAGGATTTACAGGAGATACATACACAGGTTGAATTATCAAATACCTATCATTTACATGTTCGACCAGGAGATAAGATTGTCAAACAGATGGGTGGCTTGCACAAGTTTATGGTATGGGACAAGCCTATTTTAACAGATTCAGGTGGATTTCAGGTATTTTCCTTGGCGGGACTACGCAAAATTAAAGAAGAAGGTGTTTACTTTCAATCTCATGTAGACGGAAGAAAGATTTTTATGGGACCAGAGGAAAGTATGCAGATACAGTCCAATCTGGGATCTACAATTGCCATGGCTTTTGATGAGTGTCCTCCGCATCCTGCTACAAGAGAATATATGCAAAATTCAGTGGATCGAACAACACGTTGGCTGGCTCGTTGTAAAAAGGAGATGGCGCGACTTAACAGCTTAGATGATACAATTAATAAAAAGCAGATGTTGTTTGGTATTAATCAGGGTGGTACATTTGAAGATATTCGTATTGCACATGCAGAGAAAATTTCAGAGATGGATTTAGATGGATATGCAATCGGCGGTTTGGCGGTAGGTGAGAGTCATGAAGAAATGTATCGTATTTTGGATGAAGTTGTACCACATTTGCCATTAGAAAAGCCAACTTACTTGATGGGAGTGGGAACGCCTGCTAATATTTTAGAGGCAGTAGACAGAGGCGTTGATTTCTTTGACTGCGTATATCCAAGTAGAAATGGAAGACATGGTCATGCCTATACAAATTTTGGAAAGATTAATCTATTGAATGCTCGTTTTGAGACAGATGGAAAGCCAATTGAGGAAGGATGTCAATGTCCAGCATGTAAACATTATAGTCGAGCATATATACGTCACTTATTAAAAGCAAAAGAAATGCTTGGATTACGTTTAGTAGTCTTGCATAATTTATATTTTTACAATACAATGATGGAAGAAATCCGTGCGGCTATTCGTGATAACCGTTATAAAGAATATAAGGCAGAGAAACTTGCTGGATTTGAGCGTGGCGTATAGCATAATGGATAGACATATTCGGGATAATAATATTCAGAATAGTTCTAATAAAAAGAAAGGAAAGGGTAAGAAAGATGAATTTTCCATTTTTAACTTCAAACGCAGGAGGAAATGATTTTGTGATGATCGGAGTATTACTGGTTGTCATGGTTGTATTTTATGTAGTATTGTTCCGTAAACAGAACAAGGAGCAGAAGCAACATGATGCAATGGTATCTACAGTAGAGGCTGGCGATAGCATTGTAACAAGTAGTGGATTTTATGGTGTTGTACAGGATGTGACAGATGAAATCGTAATTGTTGAATTTGGTAGTAATAAGAATTGTCGTATTCCTATGAAAAAAGAACATATTTCAGAAGTTGAAAAAGCAAATAAAAAATAAGAGATAACGAAAAGAAAAATGCGAAAAACAGTAGAGATGTTTTTCGCATTTTTTTTGTTAGAGTGATTGAAGTAATATCATGAGAAATTGCGTTTTGTTTTTGATAAACAAAACAAAAAGATATGGTATAAAAACACCTTATATAAAAATAAAAAGAGAAAAAGTGTCATTAATCGACAAGATAATTATTAACATTTATATGCATATTATGTAAAATGAAAAATGTGAAAATTTGAGCGCGTGAAAATGAATAGCATTTCTTTTACTTAGAACTACTTTTATATAGATGAACAAGATAAATAAAAGGATAGTTTGTGGAAGAATAAAAAAGACATTCTCTATGATGATTTGTGATTTCATCATGAAGAATGCCTGAAAAATATAGTTTGAGAAAAAAACACTTCTGAAAATTCATTGATTGCCACAAAGCGTTCTGTACAGGATGCTTTGTGGCATCGAGAGGAGGCAAAATGTTTAAATACGAATTAAAGAGAAATATATGTTCAATAAAAAATTATCTGACTTATGTATTTTGTTTATTTCCTGTTTGTATAAGTTTTATTTTTACATATATTGATAAGATGCAATTAAAGAGGGATATAAGTGAACAGGCAATAGATATAAATCTAGAGTATGCACAACAACTTTACAAGGGAACAAATGCATTCTCCTATATATTGAATTTTTTTGCCTCTGCTGACTTTTATATGATTTTTATTTTAGTGTTATTGCTTTTATTCGGAATGAATTATGGAAAGAGAGAATTTGAACTTAGAAATTCAGGAAATGGTAATATGTTATTTACTCGAATTGAAATCTGCAAAGGAAATGCAAAAATTATTGCAGCACAGATTATTGCAGCGAATGTTATGATTATAACTTTTTTTGTAGCAATAACCGTTTTTATGTTGCTTCTTTCGCCGATTACACCGTGTGAAATCTTTAATTTGAATATTCCAGTTGAGACAAATTCTGTAGGAGTTTGTTTGGGGCTAGAGCTTGAGTATATTTTAAAGTTGTGTATATTTGTTTCTGGAAGTATCATTTTAAATTATGTCATTTCCTATTTTATTGATAACAAGTATGTTTCAACGGTATTTTTGGCAGCAGTATACATTGTTCCTATATTTGTATGTACAATTATTTCTGGAATTTCAACTAAAATAGGAGTTGTTGTTTCCTATATCGTGCCAGATCGTTATCTCTTTAGTGTATATACCAGATATGCGACAAAAGAGTTTTCTGTTATAAATGAAATTGGTTTTCTGCTTTTGTATATTCTGATTATATGGTCGGTTTCCAAGTTATATTGCAAAGGAGTGAAGAAAAACTACCTATGAAAAAACTTAGTATAAAGCCGATTGTTATGTCTTTTATATTGTTGATTTTTTGGTATTATGTAGCCTATGATGTATGTCAAAATTTACAGGGAAAAGTAAGTATGACACAGTATTTGGAGAGTGCGCTGTTTAATTACCATAAGATACTTTTTAATAATGCTATGTGTTTGTTGTTTGGGTTGTTGGTGACGATTCAGAACTATAAACGAGAGGAATATGTAGTTCGAGCAAAAAAACAAAATTTTCTTATTCAAATAAAACAGGTTGTGAAATATAGCTGTCTATATTCTGCTTTGGTATTGCTACTTGTACTTAGCGCTGGATTATCAGTTGTAGAGTTCGATATGAGTACAATTTTTGATATACTGCAATATGGAATTGTTTTTTTGGAGATTAATTATGGCTTTAGTATATTTTTTTACTATGTATCATCAATAAAAAATAGGAATTTTGCATTTGTAGTTGAAATGGCAATTATACTTATTCTACTTTTAGCTATACATTATTATGTTTTCTATTTCTGTGATACGATTACGTTTCAAATGGGTACGTGGTTTTTCATATTCTTATTGATTGGAATATTGTGTTCGATTGGATTGTTTAAAGATTTGAAGGAAAAGGAATATATAAGATGAGTATATTTTTTGGGATTATAGGTATGTCTTTTTTTCTATATTTTATGGGAAATTGTCAAACATTAAAAGAAATTATGGAAGTGTTGTATTTTGGAACAAAAGCAGGAGAATATACAATTTTAACTATATTGGTGCACTTTATGATTTATTTTTGGGTAGTGCTACAGGTGGATCGATTACTTGGAAATCAGAGAGCGCTATATTATATGCTTCGGAGCAGAGTGAAAGACAATGAAGCATTTCTGAAAATACAAGTTTTAGAACTTTTGAGAAATGTGATTTTGTTATTTGTAGGAAAGCTGGTTGCAGATTGTTTTTTGATGCTTATGTTTAAAGATAATTTATGGTCTGCAATGTATGGTTCTGTGCTAGTATTTTTTCTGATAATGCTTATATTGATTTCTGCAATAGGACTTTTTATGTTTTACTTTGTAAGAAGATTATCTATGACAAATATAATAGGAAGTTGCGTATTGCTTACATGTTTTGTACATATTTTATTACATAACTGGATTGTGCTACATTTTTATAGTGTAGAATATATTGAAATTGGAATCGGATTGCTATGCATTAGTGCGTTAGGGGCAATAGTAAAGAATAAAATTAGAAAGATAGAGAGGGTATGATTTATGATTCGAGTAAAAAATGTATCAAAGAAATTGAAAGATAAATTCGTGTTACAAGATATAAATTTAGAATTTGAAGAAGGAAAAATGTATTTGTTGCAGGGACATAATGGTTGTGGAAAAACTATGTTATTGAGAATGTTGTGCGGATTGATTGCTCCAACTTCAGGAGAGGTTTGCAATGATGTGGAGTATGATTATGGAGTAATGATTGAAAATCCAAGTTTTATAGAAGAAAAGACTGGTTTTTATAATTTGAAATATCTTGCAAGCGTAAAAAAGAAAATCAGTGATGAACAAATAAATGGTATGCTGGAAAAATTTGATTTATATTCAGCGAAAGATCAGAAAGTAAAAAAATATTCCCTTGGAATGAAACAGCGTTTAGGAATTATTCAGGCAATTATGGAAAATCCTAAGGTTATTTTATTAGATGAACCATTTAATGCTTTGGATGAAAAGAATTACAATAAAATGTTAGAGCAATTGGAAAAGGAAAAAGAGAGCGGGAAAATAATTGTAATTGCAGCGCATATGATTCAAACAGAGGTGTTGCAATTCTTCAATCAGAAGATTGTGATGGATGCGGGAACTGTAAAGGAAATTGTAAATATTTAAGTCCATATGAAAAAATGAGATGGTACGGAGATGGAAGTTGAAGAGTCTATCAATTACTTATATGTTTAGTTTGACAGAACAGTTTGTGCTACATTTTAATTTAGTAAAATACCAGAGAGGGGTTCCATGTTTACATGGAACCCCTCTCTGGTATTTCTATACTTGCCATAGTTGTAAAGCAAGTACGAATGATTAGATTTAATAAGTATCATGTGATTTTTACTTTAATGCTGCTTTTAAATTTTCTAATACAGAATAAGGAATTTTTAAATTGCCTTTACCGCTTCCCATCGAAATGTGTGGTTTGTTTGCTCCGTGGAAATCAGAACCACCAGTCATGATTAAATGATACTTGTTTGCATATCTGCGTACAATTCCTTCGTCAAAACCTGTATTTGAGGAATAAAATACTTCCAACCCTTCTAATCCTGCATCTTTTAAACGGGCAATTAAAGTGTCTAATTCTTCTTCAGGCAAATGATATACCAATGGATGTGCCAAAACAGGGATACCACCAGCTTGTTTAATCAGTTTTATGGCATTTTCAGGGGAAATGTATTCTCTTGGGACATAGTAAGGGCCATCCGCATTTAGATAATGCTCAAATGCTTCGTTCATGGATTTTATTTGTTTTGTTTCCAATAAAAATTTGGCAAAATGTGCTCTTGTAAGTACGGTACCAGGCGAAAAAGCGGCTGTTAGTCGTTCGATATCAATATCCAGCCCACCTGCTGCAAGATTTTGTGCCATTTTGGCATTTCGCTGATCTCTTTCAAGTAATGCGGCATCTAAAGAACGTTTTAAAGGTTCGTAGTTAGGATCAATAAGCAAGCCTAAGATATGAATATCTTTTTTCTTGTAGGCAGCAGAAATTTCCACACCAGGAATGACCTCTATTCCACTACCTTCGGAGGCTTTTTTTGCTTCCTCAAAACCACGGACTGTGTCATGATCGGTCAACGCAAAGGCAGAGAGATTACAACGTTTTGCTTCTGCTACCAATTCTGTTGGTGTAAAAGTACCATCAGAGACTGTGGAGTGTACATGTAAATCAATATATTTCATGGTAAATCACCTTCCTAATCTAATAATAAAGCTAAAGTTAAATAAGCTATAATAAGAACTGATACCATTTTACTATGAACGTGTTTCTAAAACAAGCGTATTCTTGCGGTTATAAATATAAAAATAGATGATCTCTCGGAATCTTGAGAGAGC
>FR899685.1:0-480 GCA_000437275.1 Clostridium sp. CAG:411
CACCCCCAAGCGACTTGTTTAGTATATCATGTGTTTTTTCAAAAGTCAACAACTTTTTTTAATTTTTTTAACTTTTTTCTTTCAAGCTGCTCCAATCATCATTTTCTTAAGATATCCAAGCATACTTGCGTTATAAACGTCTTACACCTGTTCTCTTTCTTTGACAATCTGGCACCTATATGGAGCATTGCTTTTATTTTTTATCATTCACTCATACGAAGATGGTTCTTTCTAAAAAAATATAAAAGCATCTGTCCAAAATACGCATGACAAACGGAGAAGGAGGGATTTGAACCCTCGCGCCGCTATTAACGACCTACTCCCTTTCCAGGGGAGCCCCTTCAGCCTCTTGGGTACTTCTCCAGTTTTCTCCTAAGCAGAAAACAAACCACCAATAATCATTGGTGGTTTGAAAAGCGGAGAGGGTGGGATTCGAACCCACGTGTCCTTGCGGACAAACGGGTTTCAAGACCGCCTCGT
>FR899685.1:492-8419 GCA_000437275.1 Clostridium sp. CAG:411
GCCTCGTTATGGCCTCTTCGATACCTCTCCGTAACTTGCTCATTTAGTTTAACATTTCACTTACCGTTTGTCAACACTTTTTTTAATTTTTTTTATTTCAAAAATAAATTTCCTATTTCTAAATCCTCTGGGGTTGTTATTTTTATGTTTTTATAACTGCCTTGTACTAATTTTATCGGTCGATTCAGCATCTTTTCTACAACCATTGCATCATCGGTAATTCCCTTTTGCTCCGTGCGCATCAACTTCATATATGCTTCTTCTATCAATGCACAGGTAAAAACCTGAGGTGTTTGTATTTGCCATACAAAATTTCTATCTGGTGTCTCTTTGATATAATTTTGTGCATTCACTATCTTTATGGTGTCTTTTACCGGCATACCAACTACACAAGCATCACTGGTTTCCATTTCTCGTTTTACCCGTTCTAACACTTCTTGTTCCACAAAAGGTCTTGCACCATCATGGATATACACAATATCCGTATCGGAAGTAAGTGCTTTTAATCCCTCATATACAGAATGATACCGTTCCTTCCCACCAGAAACAATTTTCTTTACTTTTTGAAAGTTATACTTTTCAACAATTTGTTCTTTACAATACTGAAGTTCATCCTTTCCAGCAACCAAAATAATCTCGTCAATAAAACTATCTTCAAAGGCTTTTATCGTATAGTATAAAACAGGATACCCCTGCAACTCTAAATACTGCTTAGGAACCCTTGTATGCATTCTTTTTCCTTTTCCTCCAGCTAAAATAATTGCTGCATTTTTTCTTATTTTCATTGTTACCTCTTTCTTTTCTACCTATAAAAGCAATTCTTTTCGTTATGATACTACTTGTTCATTTTCCATACCATACCTATAGAATCCTTTTTCTTTTCCATATAAACGAAGCCTCTTGCATCACTGATACAAAAGGCCCCTTTTTATCGTTGTCCGATTTTCAAATTTGGTACTGCATTCAAATCCCATCCGTGTCTCGTACCATTCATAAATTCATAATATCCTGCAACACCAATCATAGCTCCATTGTCTGTACAATAAATAGGCGATGGATAAGAAAGTGTATATCCTTCTTTTTCACAGGCCTCGCTCATTGCTTTTCTAAGTGCAGAATTCGATGCAACTCCTCCCGCAATTGCAATTGTTTTCATATTATATTCTTTCGCTGCCAGCATTGTCTTTTCTACCAATACTTCTACTACTGCATTTTGAAAGGATGCTGCAATATCTGCTTCGTTGATTTCCTCGCCTTTCATTTTGCATCCATTTATATGATTTAATACAGCAGATTTTACCCCACTGAAACTAAAATCATAGGGAGCGTCCTCTATCTTTGCCTTTGGGAAACGAATTGCCTTTGGATTTCCCTCTTTTGCTAACTTATCTATCTTAGGTCCACCTGGATAACCCAATCCAATCGAACGGGCTACTTTATCAAAGGCTTCCCCAACCGCATCGTCTCTTGTCCTGCCAATAATTTCGTAAACTCCATATGCTTTTACCAGAACTAAATGCGTATGACCTCCTGATACAATTAAACACAGAAATGGTGGTTCTAAGTCAGGATGCTCAATATAGTTTGCAGATACATGTCCTTCTATATGATGGACTCCTACCAATGGTATATTTTTAGCAAAACAGATTGCTTTTGCCTCTGCTACGCCAACCAAAAGTGCCCCCACCAGACCAGGTCCATAGGTAACTGCTATCGCATCCAAATCATCTAATGTACAATCCGCCTCTTCTAATGCTTCTTCTATTACCTGATTAATCTTTTCGATATGTTTTCTGGACGCAATCTCTGGTACAACTCCACCATATAATTTATGTAATTCAATCTGGGATGCTATAATATTAGATAATACTTCTCTTCCATTTCGAATCACTGCTGCTGCTGTCTCGTCACAAGAAGACTCTATTCCCAGTATAAGTACATCTTTTTCTTTCTTTTCCATGTTTTGTTTCCTCTGCTTCTATTCCAATTTATTTCTTTTCTACAGCGTTTGTACACATCTCGCTGCCTTTTCTATCCTACTTTTCTTCGTCTGTTGTTTCATTATCTCCAGAAACCAATTCCCATCCTAATATTTTCCATTTTCCGTCTTCATCCTGACGCAATAGGAATTGTTCATTGCTTTTTTTATAAGAATTTCCCTCTTGTATCAAATAGGAGGCATATAAAGATGCACATTGTCTTCCTTTGATTTTTTGTTTTACAACAGAACTATTTTTGTCTATCATATAGCTGGATATACTTCGTTTTGCCTTTTTGTATTCCCGTATATCTGCTTTTAAGTCTTCTAGTTGTTCTTCTAATGTATTATTTTGCTGTAATTCGCTATCAAACATTTCGCGCATTTTTTCTACTAATGCTTTTTGCTCCTTATCAGACATAGACTGGTTGTATAGACAACTGGTAATACGACTATACATCTTTAACACCTCTCGAGGTGTTCCCGGATATCCATCCTTAAAGTCCTTATCCAATAGTACTTGTATTTCATCATTCTTACTATTTGTCAGTTCTTTCTGGTTATGTCTATTCTGTATGATCTGCCAGAAAATGATAGCTGCTGCTACCACCACGATTGCCATGACAAATACAGTAAGCATCGTCTTTTGCTTCTTATTTTTCATATTTTGCCCTCCTTATTCTCTCAGCCTCAGGAATATATAGGTTATTCCTTCTATTTCTATTTATTATATCGGCTCTTTAGGACAAAAATATAGGCACTGGTTTTTATTCGTCCTTATCAAATTCTAAGGTAACGCTTCTCTTATCCCTAGCTATAATGGTCTGTGGAAATATCTTTCGAACTTGTTCTTTGTATTGCTCTGGATACGTCAGCGAAGGACTATAATGGGTAAGCCACATCTGTTCTGGCTGCGCTTCTTTTGCTAATTCCGCAGCTTCATAGAATGTCATATGTTTGTTTTCTTTCGCCTTTTTTTGTTTCTCTGGCTCTCCGTACATGCCTTCACAGACAAATAAATCTGCGCCTTTTGCCTGCTCTGCAATAATCGGCAACGGGCGGGTGTCTGTACAGTATGTCACCTTAATTCCTTTTCTTGGTAGTCCCAGCACCATATCTGGTGTGTAGGTAATACCATCTTCTGTAAGAATCGTCTCTCCTTTTTGTAATCTTCCCCATAATTTCTGAGGAATATTACGCTGTTTTGCCTGTTCTAATATGAATTTTCCACCCCGTCGCACATGTAACGTGTATCCATAACATGTCACTGTATGCTTCACACGAAACGCTTCTATTTCATATCCATTAATTTGTATACATTGATATGGTTCTGTAATTTCTTTGAATTTCAATTCAAAGGGAAGCTCTGGTGCAATCACTCGCAGCGCATTTACTACTCGTTCCAGTCCTTTCGGTCCGATCAATGTTACGGGTTCTGTTCGATCTGCATTTCCCATTGATAATAATAATCCAGGCAGTCCACTAATATGATCCCCATGATAATGGGTAAAACAAATGGTATCTATATCATGAAAACTCCATCCTTTTTCACGTATAGCAATCTGTGTTCCTTCTCCACAGTCAATAAGAAGACTGCTTCCATTTAATCTAGTCATAAGTGCTGTAAGCCATCTTTTTGGTAATGGCATCATTCCACTAGTACCTAATAAACAAACATCTAACATTAATTTCCCTTTCTAAAGGTACTCCTTATAATACCTCTACTTTCTCTATTCTTTCTATCGGAATGGCAAAACTCTTAATGATTTTTTCGTAACATTCCTCACATAAGTAAAAACGGTCCACTTTCAAATCTTTTTTTGAAAAATAGCCCCATTCTTTATATCCCGCAAATACATCTTCTTTTAAGATTCCATTTTCCATTTTTATTTGCTTTTCACAGGCATTGCATCTTATATTCGGATTCATAACAATCCTCCCATCAATTTTATCTTCTATTTGCACAAAACAAAATGTTACAAGGCAAGCTACACACTAAAACAGCTCTCTTATATGACTAAACTAGCCATTTTTCTTTATTATACGATAGCCATTTTTCTCTGTATAGTTGAAAAAACTGTATGCAAAGGAACCATTTACCTTTCCTGATTTTTCCACATGATTACCGCGTTCTCTGTAGGTTTTTCGTAATAATTTTTACGGACACCTGCGTTTATAAAATTGAATTTTTCATATAGTGCGATTGCTGCATGATTACTTTCTCGCACTTCTAATGTAAATGCAACAATGCCATTTTTCTCTCCTTTTTGTAAAAGAAATTCTAGCATCTGTTTTCCAATGCATTTTTTTCGACAAGTCTTTTTTACTGCTACATTTGTAATTTGACCTTCTCCAGCGATCCCCCACATACCACAGTAGCCTAAAATATCTTTTTCTTCTTCTGCTACCAAATAAATATTAGATGGGTTTGCAATCGCATCTGCAAAGGACTTTTGACTCCATGGCGAGGAAAACATCTCTTGCTCCAGTATACATACCTGTTCTAAATCGCCCAGACACATCTCTCTTATATTCATGCCTTTTTCTTTTCCTTCTCCAGACGTTCCCGCTCAGCTTGGGATAGACGTAGATAATCTGGCTTATGGTCTCTGGCATGTTCGACACGTCCATCCTTGTAATAGACAAATGCCAATGCTCCAAGTGCACCTGCTCTTTGTCTTGCCATATGTGGTGGTGCAAATGTATATGGCACTTTCACCATCTCTTCGATTGTCTTTCGTTGCACAGGAACACCATCCCCAAGGAATATAACTGCCTGTCCATTTTTATTGATATCCGATATGATTTCTTCGATTGCCACTGCTTTTTGCGGAATTAATACATTCATTTTATTTGCCTCAAAGCTATATAGCCCTGTATAAACCTGATTTCTTCTGGCATCCATCATTGGACACACATTTTCTGATACTCCGCATAAATTATAGGCAAGACCATCCACAGTTGGCACTGGTATAATAGGTTTATCCAATGCTAATCCTAAGCCTTTTGCCGTAGCTGAGCCAATACGCAATCCTGTAAATGATCCAGGTCCTGCTGCAACCGCAATCGCATCTATTGTATTCATATCAAAGTCCATTCGCTTAACCACTTCATCCAGCATAGGAAGTAACGTCTGCGAGTGGGTCTTTTTGTAATTTAACGTATACTCCGCAAGCATACTGTCATCCTCTAAAATTGCAATTGTAGCAACTAATCCCGAACTGTCAATTGCAAGTATTCTCATGATTTAGTTTCTCCTTTCTTCTGAAAGATACTCTTATTTGCCCGTAGAAAATAGCTTTTCTATCTTTCTATTCTTCTATGGTAATTTTACGATAATCAAATCCTTTTTCCAAGTCTTTCTCTATGGTAATCGTTTTACAGCTATCTGGTAAAATTTCTTCTATTAAATTTGCCCATTCCACCAAACAAACGCCTTCTCCATAAAAGTAATCTTCGTATCCAATTTCTTCCATCTCTTCTATATCCGCAATACGATATACATCAAAATGATAAAAAGGAAGTCTTCCTTCCTCATAAGTTTGAACAATCGTAAAAGTAGGGCTGGAAACTGGTTCTGTAATGCCAAGTCCTTTTGCCAACCCTTGTGTAAACACTGTTTTACCGACTCCCAAATCTCCCAGCAGACAATACACTTGCCCTGCTTTTACCTTTTTCCCAAGTTCATAACCAGCTTGAAAGGTATCTGCTGCCTTCAGACTTTCTATTATCATATACGCACCTTCTTCCATCTGCATTTTTTCTTCGCTACCCCTTTTTCAATCTGTTCTTTTACCTCTGAAACAGATGCTTCAAACTGCTCCTTTGGCAAGATAAATGCATTTACACGAGAAGTATAGACTAAGATTAAATCTTTTGTCTCTAATACACGCACTACTTGCTCCCAGGAAACACAAACTTCTTCTCCGTTTTGTCGAATAATAATCCCTTCTTGATTCATTTCATATTCTAATTCGTCCTGAAATCCCGGATTTGTTTTTACCTGAAGCTCCGCCTTTTGACGTAATGTTAATAGACGAAATACGGTAAAATATAATGCGATAAAGAACAGTATGCCATTGGTAAGAGATTCATTGTGCTGAAATGTTCCAATTAGAAAAACCAAACTCGCCAAACTTGCAATTACACACAATACTCCACTTACACTTCTATAATTGTAAACCAGGAAAAAACGATACAAATCTTTTGCCTCAATTTTCCCCTTAAACATAACCTTTTCTTCCATATCCATCTAAGATGTGTCCTCCTTTTCCCCTATCTTTCTAACAAAACTGACTTCTTACATTATAGCAAATTTTAATAAAAAAACAACCAAAGGATATTTGCGCTTTATTTGCACTTTTCGCCCCCTACAGATTCAAAAAAAGATATACAAAGATTTCATTAAAAATCTCCGCATATCTTTTCCATTATCTGCTTAAATAGTTAGAATATACATTTAGGACTTCCTGTTTTCTTGTTCTTGCTACTGGTATGTATTCTCCATTTTCTAATATGACAACGCTCTCTTTAATCGCCGTAATATACGCTACATTTACGATGTAACTGGCATGTGTTCTTACAAAGTATTTTGCGTCCAGTTTTTCTTCCAAGCTTTTTAGGGTTGTATATATTTTTTCTATTTTTCCGAAAACGAGATGCATCTCCAACGTTCTTTGTTTCCGTTCAAAAAAATATACATTGGATAGCTGTACTCGATACACAACTCCTCTTTTCTTATAGGAAAAATAAATGTTTTGATTAGAAATAATCTGGTTCGCTTTTCGGATTGCCTCATCCAATTTTACGTTATCAAATGGCTTTTTAAGGAAACGTATTGCATCTATTTCAAAAGCTTCCTCACAAACATCCGTTTCATAACCAGAAATTAAGATAACTACTGCATTTGCATTATATGTTCGAATTGTTTTTGAAAATTCATATCCTGCCTTTACATCTATAAAGAAAATAGAAAAATTTTTTTCTAACATTTCCTTTTCTAATTCTTCTTCGCTGGAATATAAAAATAGTTTCCAGTTTGGTTGTAACATTTCTATTCTTTTCTTCAATTGTATTCTTATCCATCTGTCATTTCCACAAATGGCAGTATTTATCATGCTACTTCTCCATTTCTAACTGCATTTTTGCAAGTTCTTTTGCTAACTTTTTCCGCTCCTTACATTTCTCTACGGTTTTGACCGTCATTCCTTTTTCTTTTAATTGTAACAATAATTCTTTTGACATGGTAAGCCGTTTATATAACATCTCTTCATAATTTTCTTCCATAATCCCCGGTTCAAATCCTCCAAAAAAAGGATGGATACCACATTTTACATATTCCGCTTTTTCTAATCGCTTAAACGGCAAATCTGCCTTATAACTTCGGAATACATACTCCTGTGTTCCCAGTTCTCGAAATAATCTGGCAATGAACGCATGATAATTTCCCTTTCTCAGAAGTGCTTCCTGCATTTCTTTCGAAAGTTCCATATCTTCCACACTCTTTTCTGAAAGTTCTCTGACATTTAAAGATACAAATGCACTTTCCGTCTTTCGTTTTAATATCAACATTAATAACGGCATCTCTTCATCGTAACCATCAAAATAAGCACTTACCTCTACATCGTTAAACAAAAACATAAATTTCATTCCAGTTGCTCTTCCCAATTCATTTTTTTGAAATTCTTGGTACAATCCGCTCAACATCGATTCTTCCATTTTCATCGTTTCTGTTTTCTCCCTTCCATCTTACAGCTTGTACTTTCCTGGGTTACTATATTTAATTTATCATTTTTCTAGCTTTTTTTTCAATAGATAAGATATAATTGGCTACTTCCCGTCATAGTTTGTGTAAATTTTTTCCAACTACTGTTTTTATATCCTATTTTTCGTATAAATCAGACAAATTTCGCATACTTTCCTCTATAGGACGCATTTTCCTATAAAGTA
>FR899686.1:0-27975 GCA_000437275.1 Clostridium sp. CAG:411
TTGCCAATAAAAATTATACACTAACGTAAATAAATGTATATATTTAGTTAATAATGCTAGAAGCAGCACTAGGTTCTGTTTAAGCTGACTTTGCTTTTTCTGTCATTAGCTCCTTTATATTTGCACGTTCATGTTCTTCCAACCAAACAATGCCAAGGGCTGGAAGCGTAGGAAGAATACCAATCAAAGCACCTAGTGATTGAAAGGAAAAACTGGCGATACAGGAGATGACTACGCCTATATGAAAGAATAATAAAACTCTGCCATAAAAAATACCTTTGTGTAATGCTTTTTGATCTTTACTATAAAAATATTCGGTAAAAGATGTAATGCATTGTCGTAGATTATTGGTAGAGAAGATGGTTGCACTATTGTATCCTTCCGCACCTGAAAAACTACACCATTGCATTGCCATAGCAAAAAATAGAGGGTAGAGAGAAAGTAGAATATTTGTATCTTCTGGCAGAAACGCAACGATAATAAATGCGGCAATATCTACCAAAATGCTGATTATTTTTAAGTGATAATTGGAAAATAGTTTGGGAATCAATACAGTAGAAGCTAATCCGGCAATATAAACAAAGACACCGAGTAGACGGTACAACCATAAATTGTCGTTACGACCACCAAAATCAAGAGCCAAAGAAATCATATTTGCAGTTTGGGCAGAACCAAACAGATCATTGTGGTTGAGAATAGCAAAGCCACCAGCAAAACCGCCAATCAGTGCCATATTCAAGTGGATAAGAACAGGCAAATTTTTTTTCATAAAAAAGCCTCCTATTTAATTTTTCATGGATTTTTTTGTATTAAGGTGTTATTACGTGACTATGCTTTGGTAAGCCATTTTTCTATTTTTAATGCCAGCGTAATAAACATGTTTATTTTATAGCAAATCGGAAAAAATTGCAAATAAAAGCATTACTGCTTTTTGGAGGGGAGTATGGTATTATTAATCTAAACTTAATCTTTCTTAAAAGAGGCTTTAAGAAAACCTTGTTATAGTAGTTCTTGTAAATAAGAAATATACGAGAACAAAAAAGAAAGGAATAAGGTGAAAAATATGGAACAATTCGAAAAAGTAGAAAAATTAAGAGTAAGAGCGGGTATTAGTTATGAGGAAGCAAAAGAAGCACTGGAGGCAAATGATTGGGATTTATTAGATGCCATGATTTGGCTGGAAAAGCAAGGAAAAGTTTCAGCACCAGAGCAGGAAAGCTATTCTACACAGACAGAAAATGAGGAGCAAATGTTTTCTGTGCAAGATATGATTAAGCAAAGCGAATACAAAGAGCAGGAAAGCTTTGGAAAAAAGCTGGCAAGATTATTGAAAAAGCTGTGGATTAAGAGCAAGGAAAATGATTTTGTAGTAAGCAGACGGGAAAAAGAAATTTTTAATGTACCAGTTTGGGCTTTTGTACTTATTTTATTGCTTGCTTGGCATATCGTGCTTCCAGCCATGATTATTGCATTATTTTTTGAGTGTCATTATTTCTTTCGTGGGAAAGATGATTTAGGAAAGGTAAATGAGGCAATGGAAAAGGCGAGTGCTTTTGCGGATAAGGTAAAGGATGAATATAATAAGCTATAGTCGTTGTTAAAAATAATTACATTGCTAGAAAGTGAAATAAAGGAGCAATGTCGATTGGAAAGATCATATTGGATGATGAAGTAGAGTTTCTTGTGTGAGAAAAGGAGCAAATATGGCAAGTAAGATATTGATTGTGGAGGATGACGAGGGATTGGCTCGTTTTATTGAATTGGAATTATCCCATGAAGGATATGAAATTATAAAAAAAGATAATGGTCGTGAAGGTTTGGAATGTGCATTACATGAGAATTTAGATTTGATTTTACTGGATATTATGCTTCCAGGCCTAAACGGCTTGGAAGTTATGAGAAGGCTTCAGATGGAAAAAGATACGCCAATTATTTTACTGACGGCCAGAGATGCGGTAATGGACAAAGTTGCAGGATTGGATGCAGGTGCAGTGGATTATGTTACAAAACCGTTTGCGATTGAAGAATTATTGGCGAGAATTCGTGTGGCACTAAAATTACATGGAAACCAAAATAGTATCAGAAATACATCAGTAGCTATAGAGGGAGAACTATCTTGGGGAGAGTTAAAGCTTTGTAAACAAAAACACCGAGTATGGTATGGTACAGATGAAATCATACTTACAAATCGGGAATTTTTAATGCTTCAGACGTTGTTGGAAAATGTGGATATTGTGTTGACAAGAGAAACACTTTTGGAACGGGTATGTGGATATCATTATGTTGGGGAAACTAATGTAGTGGATGTATATATCCGTTACTTGCGTTCTAAAATTGACGAAGTATATGGAGTGAAAATGATCGAAACGGTTCGTGGTGTGGGATATGTGATTAAAATGTATGAATAAAGCGGAGAGGAGTAGGCATGAGTAGGGAAGAAAAGAAAGGAAATACCCAAACGAAGAAAATGACTTCTATTGTACGAAAATTACAATGGCATATGGCTAGAAAAGCTTTTTTTCAGTACATAAAAATGGATGTATTAATCTGTATTCTACTTGCTGTTGGCTGGTTGTTAGATCGGGAATATGTTCAAGTGGGAACGATTTCCATTTATAATAGCCGAAAAATCATACATGTAAGAACTATTCGCAAATGGTGTTATCTTGTACAAAATAAGCAGGGGGAAAAATTGCTGGAGCTACCTTTGTATAATGGGTTATGTGTACTGGGAATATGTATGGGGATTGTATTCTTTTTTCAATTGATAGCAGTGGTTACATTGTTTGTGAAAGAAGAATGGAAAATCCGAGGTATGCTTCATCCGATTAATGAAATAGCGTTAAAAGCGGATGAATTGAGTCGTATGGAATTTACGGGGGAAAAGTATCAGGTGATAGAGGATGCGATTTCAAAATTGCAGCCAGAAGAGGAGATTTCTTTTGGGGACAAGGATTTGCAAGGCATTGAAGCGGCAATGAATAATTTATTATACCGAATGCGTGAGGTAAATAAGCAACAGGCACGTTTTGTAAATGATGCTTCCCACGAACTTCGCACCCCGATTGCGGTAATTGAAGGATATGTAAATATGTTAGCCAGATGGGGAACAGAGGATGAGAAAGTATTGGAGGAATCCATTGCTGCTTTGCAAAGAGAATCTGGTCACATGAAGCATTTAGTAGAGCAATTGTTGTTTTTAGCACGCGGGGACAGTGGAAAAACACAGTTGGAATTAAAGGAGATTTCTTTAAAAGAATGTATGCAGGAAGTGTATGAAGAATCGCTTTTAATTGATGAAAAACATATATATCGTTTTCGGGCAGGGGAAAATCCTATTATGGTAATAGCAGATGGAGGAATGTTAAAACAGGCAGTTCGCATTTTGGTGGACAATGCAGCAAAATATACGAAAGAGCAGGAAGAAATTATTTTATCAGTGGGTATGACCGAACAAGGCGAGGCATATCTGCAAGTACAGGATAGTGGAATTGGAATGGAAATGGAAGATTTGAAACATATGTTTGAACGATTTTATCGTGCAGATGATGCTAGAAAGTATAAGGGAACTGGTTTAGGATTATCAATTGCCAAATGGATCGTAGAAAAACATGGAGGACATTTTGAAGTATTGTCACGGACCGAGTTGGGAAGCCGAATCCGTATTTGCGTTCCATTACAGAAGTAAAAAATTTATGTTTCATCTACAATAGAAAGGAAAGAGAAAAAGATGTTGTAGCAGATTAGTGGTGGATGTGCTATGATAGATGTAAGAGATTAAAAGTTTGTAATGCTTATATTAAATAAAGAAAGGATTGTTTGGTAGATACCTATGGTACGAATATACATATGAAAGGTATCTGCTGTTAGAAAACAGAAGTTTTTCTAACTGGGGGTATTAATATGGAAGAAATAATTTCAAAGAAAATATATTTAGTAGATAGTGAAAATGTGGGAGATTTATGGGTGACACATGTTTTGGCATTGGCAAAACCAGAGGATGAGATTATCGTATTTTATACGCAGAAGTCACCACATATGGGATATGATACGATTCGGAAACTTCTTGCGGATGGAAGAGAAGTAGATTTTGTGAAATGTGTAGAGGGAAAAAATGCATTGGATTTCCAGCTTGTGACGGAGCTTGGATACCGCATCGGTTGTGAAAAAGAAGAAACCGAATATATCATGGTTACAAATGATACTGGATTTGATGCAGTTGTGCAATATTGGAAAAATAAAAAGAAACCAGTAAGAAGATACAATGCACGTTATTGTCAGAATTTGTACAATCAAAAGTGTGTAGAGCAGGAGAGGCAGAAAATTGGCATAGAAGAACCGCAGCAGGCGGAAGTAACAAGTGAACAACTTGAGGAAAAAAGCAAGGAAAGTTCTGTTGTGGAGACTGCTAAGGAGATTTTATACGAAGCAGAATTTATGAATCCTTATGAAGGTGCATCGGCTAGAGAGGAAGAGAAGAAGGCTTCTTTGAAAGAGGATAACACCATAAAACCAGAAAGAAAAAGAAAAGTAATCAATACAAAAACTGGTAAAAAAGAAAATCAAAAAGAAAACAAAAGGGAGAGCAAAAACAAAAAAGAAATAGTTGCCAATAAAGTATTGGTGGAAAAAGTTGACGGGGAGGATGAGTTATTGAAGGAACTGGTATCCTGCCTTGGAGTGAATAATAGTGGAGAGATTCATAATGCGCTTACTATGCTGTTGGGAAATGATGGGAAGGCAGTTTATCAGCAAGTGAAGGGAAATTTAAAAGATTTCTGTACAGAGAAACCGTTGAAAATACAGGAAAAATTCAATGTGTATTGTCAGCTTGTATTCGAACATAGTGAACAAAAAGAACAGTATCCACAAAACTTTTCTAATTTTGTATACAAAGCAAAGGATAAAAGAAAAAATCTAAATTCTTTCCGATCTGCATTGCAAAAAGAATATGGAAAAGAAAAGGGGATGCAGTATTATTCTATCATTAAGCCACATGTTAAAATATTAAATAAAATGTAGCCAGTTCGATAGTTAGGGCAGAATATGAAATAATTTTTGGAATACACTATAAATACGTTAGATAGAAATTGAGAAAAGAGGATAGCTATGGAAATTACGATTCGATCTTTTAAAACAAATGATATAGAAGAAGTGATAGACATATGGAATGATGTAGTAGAAGAAGGAGAAGCATTTCCGCAGAAAAATTCACTGCTTGCGTTGGAGGGACTTGAATTTTTTCAATCACAGTCCTTTACTGGAGTTGGTGTGGATGAAAAAGGACAGATTGTAGGACTCTATATTCTACATCCTAACAATGTGGGTAGATGTGGACATATCTGTAATGCAAGTTATGCGATTCGTAGTGATATGCGTGGAAAGAAAATAGGAGAGGCTTTAGTCAGACATAGTATGAGCAAAGCAAAAGAACTGGGATTTCGTATCTTACAATTTAATGCAGTAGTAAGCAGTAATCAGGTAGCATTGCATTTATATGAAAAACTAGGGTTTACAAAGTTAGGTGTAATTCCAGGAGGTTTTCAGAAGGATGATGGCACGTATGAGGACATCATACCACATTATTATTTGTTAGATTAAAAGGCAAAGGCGTTGCATAAAATGTAACGCTTTTATTGGTACGACATAGAAATAAGAGTAAAAAAACAATGGTGTTTATGCCGATTTATCGGGTAATTGGAAAGATTCCTTTTGTACGAAATATATCCAACAAAATTATTGTAATGCAGGGATGATTTGACTGCAATCTAGTGCATACGTTTCTGTGGGGAATAAAAAAGCGGTAGCAGAGAGAAAATTTTAAGGGATATAGAATATGTTTGTGGCATATTCTATATCCCGTATTTTTATGCATTAGCCTTATTTGAGCAGTTCTAATAGTTGTTCCATATTCTTTTTCCCGAAGGAAACTTGGGTATCGTTTATTACTAGACAAGGGACACTCATCACATTATATTTTTCTCTGAGTGCGGGAAATTGTAATACGTCGTAAACTTCTGCGGTTACAAGTGGATTTTTTGCAGCAATATGCTGGGCGGCTACGACTAATTCCGGACACATAGAGCAGGAGAGAGTTACTAAAATTTGTAATCTTTTTGGCTTTGAAATAGAATGGATTTGTGTTAGGAGCGTTTCATCAATGGTCTGTCCGGGACCAGCTACATTGTAAAGTCCAAGAATAAAGGATGAAAATTCGTGACCACCGGGTACGCCATGAAATGCAATCCCAGAATCGGTACCATCTTCTCTCAGAATACGGACACAGGGTGTTTCACTTGTATTTGTGGCAGCGTTCGATATGGTTATTTTTAGTTTGTCCGTACAATCTGCCATGGCAGTAATATATTGTTGTAATTCCTTTGAAGCTGGTTTGTCATTCAGATGCAATTCCAACAATAAAGTTTGTTCCATTTTAGTAAATACAGAATCTAGTTGTGCTAAAACATCTTCGGAAAAAATAGAACTATTTTTTTGAACCGTTCCTGATTGATTCGAAGTTGCATTCGTAGGTGTTTTTTTATCTTTTTTTGTGTTTTGCTCTTTGGCATTTGGTTTTAAACCAGTTTTCTTTGTCATTTCTGTTGCATATTTTTCTAATTCTGTGGCAGCAGTCGCACCATCCCCAACAGCAGTAATTACTTGTCGCAGACTTTTTTGACACACATCTCCAGCCGCATAAACACCGGGTAAACTTGTTTGTTGAGAGCGGTCTGTCAAAATGTATCCTTTTTCGTCCAAATCAATTTCTTTAGAGAATAATTCCGTTGCAGGTGCATAACCTACAAAGACAAAAACACCAAAGAAATTTTCTGCATCCGTTTCTCGTTTTGTAACTTCACCAGTTTTCGTATTATGATACTGAATGGTTTGCAGGACAGAGTCACCATCCACAAAGTCCAAAACTGTATTGGTTAATACAGTGATTTTTGGATGATTTCTAGCGGTATCTGCGGTGGATTTTGCACAGCTAAAATCCTCTCCCCGAATCAGTATCGTAACGTGACTGGCATATTTTGTAAGAAATACGCTTTCTTGTGCCGCTGAAAATCCACCACCAATCACAAATAGTTCTTTTCCTGTAAAAAATTCACCATCACAGGTGGCACAATAGGCAACGCCATGTCCACGCCAATCTTTCTCACCCTTAAATCCCACCATACGTGGGTGTGCGCCTGTGGCTAACAGGACACCAAAACAGGTGTAATCTCCTTGGGTGGTGGTGATTGTTTTAATTTCTTTTTTTAGTTCCAATGCAGTAACCTCTGCTAATAAAAAGGAAGCACCAAATTTTTGGGCTTGCAGACGCATGGTTTCTGTCAGGGTTTTGCCGTCTGTCAAAGCAATTCCAGGATAATTAACCACTTCTGAGGTAATGGTAATTTGTCCACCGAATTGCTCTTTTTCGATTACAAGAACGCGATAGCAGGCACGAGCGAGGTATATGGCAGCAGAAAGTCCTGCTGGACCACCGCCCACGATTACGACATCATAAAAGCGTTCTTGTTTATCTGACGCCCCCATTATAATACTCCTACCAGGTCAAGACTTGGTTTTAAAGTTTCGGAGCCAGGTTGCCATTTGGCAGGGCAAACCTCATCTCCATGTTCGGCAACAAATTGACTTGCCTGTAGGCGGCGGAATAGTTCATCTGCATTACGTCCAATGTTTCCGGCATTTACTTCATAGGCAACGATTTTGCCAGCGGGATTTACAATAAAACTGCCTCGTTCAGCAAGACCATCTTCCTCAATCAGCACTTCAAAATCATAGCATAGTGTATGTGTAGGATCGGCTAACATAGGATAGGTAATTTTTCCGATACGTTCGGAAGAATCGTGCCACGCTTTATGCGTAAAATGGGTATCTGTAGATACCGAATATACTTCACATCCAGCCTTTTTAAAATCCTCGTATTTATTTTGTAAATCTTCTAATTCTGTTGGGCAAACAAATGTAAAGTCTGCGGGATAAAAGAAAAATACACTCCATTGTCCTAAAATATCTGCCTTGGTTATGGTTTTGAATGCATTATTCTGGTATGCCTGTACACAAAATTCGTTTATTTCTTTGTTAATCATTGACATAATGATACCTCCTTAAAATATAGTTTTAACTGGAAAGATGCAAACCACCTGTTCCGAATACCTATATTGTTTGCAAAATATCGCTTTTTATTTATGAAAACAGGGAATGGGAAGAAAAATAATGTTTTGCAAAATTGTTTTACGAAGGTTTTAGACTGTTTTATTTATTCGGTTGTGGTATAATGGGAGTATTGTACTATAAATAAAAGAGCAAAAATAAAGTACCAATGAGGGAGAACGATTATGTCAATCTATGAACTGTTGTTATTGTTTCTGGTGTATTCTTTTGTCGGTTGGATTATTGAGACAATATTTGCCACAATAAAGCAAAGAAAGATAGCAAATAGAGGATTAATTAATGGCCCTTACTGCGTATTATACGGAGTAGGAGCTATCATTATTTCTGTAACTTTGCGAGAACTGACAGGAATATGGTTATTTCTTTTTTCGGCTATCTATGCATCCGTGGTTGAATGGGCAGGCGGCTGGATTATCGAGAAAATTTGCCATGAGAGATGGTGGAATTATGAAAATAAAAGGTTTAATATTGGTGGCTATGTGTGCCTTTCCACATCGACTCTTTGGGGAATATTAGGTTATCTTATTGTAAGATTTTGTAATAAGTTCCTTTTTGAGTTGTATGATTTATTTCCAAGAACCTTGGCAGAGGTTTTATTATTAGTGTTGCTGGGACTGCTTGTGGTAGATATGCTGTTATCCATAATAATTATCAAGATTAAACCAAAAAATATACAGAAAATTGAAGATGCAAATAGTAAATTTTCCGTAGTCAGTAGAAAGCTTGGAAATTGGATTGCAAAGCATGTAAGAAACCGTCTACATAAAGCCTATCCAAAAACAGAAAAGGTAGACGCAGAAATGCGGGACCGAACAATCTTTGCATATGGTTGTAGTTTTTATAAAATAGTATTACTGTTTCTAATCGGTGCATTTTTAGGGGATATTGTGGAAACCATATTTTGTAGAATTACAGTAGGCGTATGGATGAGCCGAAGTAGTGTTGTTTGGGGACAATTTAGTATCGTTTGGGGACTTGGAGTAGCAGGAGCTACCTTGCTTTTATATAAATACAGAGAAAGAAGCGATAGTTTTCTCTTTGTGCTTGGGACCGCTCTTGGAGGGGCTTTTGAATATCTTTGCAGTGTATTTACTGAAATCGTATTCGGAAAAGTATTTTGGGATTACAGTGCGATACCATTTAACCTGGGAGGAAGGATTAACCTTTTGTATTGTTTCTTTTGGGGAATAGCTGCGGTTGTGTGGTTTAAAGTGCTATATAAAAATCTATCAGACTGGATTGAAAAGATACCGTTAAAAATTGGTAAAGTCATAACATGGTTATTATTGTTATTTATGTGTGCCAATGTGATCGTTAGTTGTCTTGCATTGATTCGATATGATGAAAGGTCAAAGGGAGTTCCTTCAGACAATGGCTGGAAGTCTTATATGGATGTCCATTATAATGATGAGAAGATGAAAAAAATCTATCCAAATGCTAAGACTACAGAGTAAAGATTGTATAGAACACCAATGTAGTTAATCGGTTGCGTTATGTCGATTTTTACATTATAATGGTATAAGGTGTTAAAAGAGATGAAATATGTTTGCTTTGAACAGTTTCGTTTAAAAGGATACTGGTCAAAGCATTTTTCTATAGAAAATTGTGTTCTATAAAGATATGAGGTGAATGAAGTGCAACTTCAGCAAAAGGGCAATGAGGATAATGAAGAGTACGTAACAAATCTGAAGGCATTGCATTGTTATATGGTCACTATTATTGTAGTGATTACGGTGTGGATTTTAAATCAACTGAATATTTTTATTGTGGATAAAAGGATTGCAGGGAAAGGCGTATTTCTATCTGTCTTTTTTTTCCTTTTGTGTGTCATTTTTTGCAAGATTTTCGGTTTGAAAAAGGGATATATAAAGTATGTAATTACAGGTTTTCTAGTATTATCCGTATCTATGATGGGAACGTTTTTTACTTATCATGCAGTGTTAATTAATGTATTTCCGATTATGTACTCTATGTTATATTCTTCAAAAAGGATGATTATTTATACTACGATTTTATCGGTGTTTAGTACCATTTTTATTGTTTTTGTAGGATACAAATATGGTATATGTGATTTAAACATGGTGTTCCTTTCTGTGACATCTAAAGATTATTATGTAAAGGGAACCGAATTAGTAAACCATGGATTTAATGATAATCCGATTGTAAATTTGACACTTTACTATGTGTTGCCACGGTGTATGATTTATGTTTCTATGATTCCTGTGTGCAATACGGTTGTCAATCGTTTGCGTGATGAAAACAGTAGGGCAAATCGCAACAAATTGTTAGCAGAAATTGATACTTTGACAGGAGTATATATGCGAAGAACTGGTGAAAAGCAGATTGAAGTATATTTACAGGAAAAAGTCGGAGGCGTGTTCTGTATTGTCGATTTCGATGATTTTAAGCAAATTAATGATACATATGGACATATTGTGGGAGACAAAGTATTAGCAAATTTAGCAGAGTGTATGAAGCAAATTGTTCAAAATAATGATGTTCTTATGCGACTTGGTGGAGATGAGTTTGGTATTTTTTTGCCATATGTTACGAACATAGAAGAGGCAAAAGAGAAAATCCAGAGACTTTTTAAACAGGTGCGTGACTGTCGAGTGGGAGAAAAAGAATCCATTCGTTTATCCATCAGTCTTGGTGGTATTATCGTTGATAAAGGGGTAGAGAGTAATTATGAGACACTTTATCGCAAAAGTGATAGATTGCTCTATGAAGTGAAAAAACAGGGAAAGTGTAATTGGTTAGTAGAAAAAATGACAGAAGATTAGTAGTAAGAGAGACAAGGTAGGATGATTGCTATGTTGTCTCTCTTTGTTTTTTTACAAAAAGCAACATTTGTTTTATGTTGCACTGTTAAAATAAGTGGTTTTAAAAACCGCTTGATAAGGTTATGTAAAATTGTTATACTTTTAGGTAGATAGTATGACAAAGATAGAGGGTAAGAAAGGATGGTCAGAAAATGAAATATCAGGTTGTAAGTGATGGTTCTATGGATTTATCACCAGAATTAGCAAAAGAAAAAAATATAGAGGTAGTTCCATTTTATGTATCGTTTGATTCGGAAAATTATAAAAAAGAAATAGTAGAAATTGGTGTGCGTGATTTTTATCAGATGATGGTAGATCAAAAGGGAGTATTTCCAAAAACATCTTGTCCATCCGCACAGGATTTTTATAATGCATTTGAACCGTATGTAAAAGAGAATACTCCAATTATCTGCATTTGTATTTCTACGAAATTCAGCTCTTCCATGCAGTCAGCAAATAATGCAAAGGAGATGCTTTTGGAGGATTATCCAGATGCACAAATCGCAGTAATTGATTCGCAGATTAATACAGTATTACAGGGAATGTATGTATTAGAAGCATGTCGTTTGCGTGATGAAGGAGTAGACTATCAGGAAGCGATTGAGCGATTATTAAATATTCGCGAGAGTGGTCGTATTTTCTTTACGATTGGCGATATTGATTATTTAAAACATGGAGGAAGAATCGGAAAATTAGCAGGAATTGCAGCCTCTTTATTGAATGTAAAACCGCTGATTACATTAAAAGAGGGGGAAATCTTTTCTTCTGGTATTGTTCGTAGTAGAAAAAAATCCTTACAAAAGGTTATTGAATTATTGATAGCTTATATGGATGAGTGTAACGTAAATATGGATACCTATCGTTTATGCATTGGATATGGATATTCTTATGAAGAAGCAGAGGAATTTAAGAGTATGGCATTGGAGAAGCTGGAAAAGTATGGCGTGAAAGATATTAAGTTGTATCAGATTGGTGCTACAATCGGGGTGCATACAGGACCTTATCCAATTGGGTTTGGTATTATCAAAAAGGCATAGACTGTACTTTTGTCGCTGCATCTAAGCGAAAGTGAAGTTTGAAAATGTATTCGTATGCCAATCTCTTTGGAAATGTTTCATGCTAACGAAAGGAACATTGGTTGAGGGAGTTGAGAATATGGAGCTTGAACATCAAAAAAAAGAAAAAAGATCAGTATTAGCAATTTGTTATGATTTTGACAAGACCCTATCTCCAGATGATATGCAGGCACAGGGGTATATTCAGTCGGTAGGGTATGACATTCGGGAATTTTGGGATGAGTCCGACCGTTTAGCAAGGGAAAATGACATGGATACCAACTTGGCATATATGTATAAGATGGTGGAAGAATCGCAAGGGAAAATTGTCTTTAATCGAAAAAGTCTTGCGGAATATGGCTCTAAAGTGAAATTATTTCCGGGAGTCGATACCTGGTTTGAACGGATTAAGGAATATGGAGAGCGTTGTGGTGTGGAAGTAGAACATTATATTATTTCCTCTGGATTAAAAGAAATGATAGAAGGAACGTCCATTGCGAAGAAAGGTGTTTTTAAAAAGATTTATGCCAGTTCTTTTTATTTTGATGCTCGTGGGGTTGCCAGATGGCCTGCGCAGGTAGTCAATTATACAAGTAAAACACAGTTCTTATTTCGAATAGAAAAGGGTGTACTAGATATTAATGATTCTGGTGTAAATGATTACTTTGCGCCAGAGCATATGCGAGTACCTTTTCGAAATATGGTGTATATTGGAGATAGTGATACGGATATTCCTTGCATGAAACTGGTGAATACATATGGTGGACATTCGATTGGTGTTTACAATCCCGCAACACAGGATAAAACCAAAGTATATAAAATGATGAATGACAATCGAATTCGATATTATGCTTCTGCGGACTATTCAGAAGGACAGGAATTGGAGCAATTGGTAAAAAACATTATTGAGAAAACGGCAGCCTATGAAAAACTAGAAAGACAATATGTGTACAATCAGCAGGAGGCAAAAGAGAGGAGGTAAGAAAATGAAAAAGAGGATTCTTTCTTATCGAAAACGGGTGGATGCATTGTTAGAGGACAATACAGAAGAAAAAAATTGGAACGAAATTTTGGAAGAACATCTGATTCAGATTGGTTTCTTTCAACATGAACGTTTGATACATTTAATTGTTACAGTGGTGTTTGCTATTCTGACATTATTATCCTTTGCAATTTTGCTGCTTACTACATTTCTGCCTGTTATGGCACTGTGTGTGTTGTTTTTGGTATTGTTAATTCCTTACATAGGACATTACTATTTATTAGAAAATGAAGTACAAAAAATGTATATACAGTATGATGAAATTTGGAAACGGGTAAAGATGCAAAAATAGAACATATTTTAGAGATTATGAAAAAAATATCAGATATGCATAGGGATAGTGAAAAAAATTATCAGCGTAATCTATTGTTTCTTTCAAAAAAAACTGCTATGATACAACTTGTTAGTATAGACTAACAAAGAAGGGTGTATCGGGGATTTATATGGATTGTGTCTTAGAAATACTACAAAGGCGAATAGGAGAGGGAGAACCTCTCCATTTTTATGCTATAGAAGATATCTATAGTAGAAAAGCTTCCGTATCCAGTGCACAGATACGGGGAATGTTTCAAACAGATAAAAAACACAAACCATGGACAGCAACAAGTGGTAGGATAGCGAGAAAGAAAAGAGGTTAAGTATGGTAAAAGTTCGTCGGAACAGACAGAGATGGAAAAAATGGATTGCAATGATTGCGGTTGCTGCTACGGTAACAACAAGCGTACAAGGAATGCCTGTTTACACATATGCCAGTGAAGTAAGTGCTTCAGAGGCAAATACAGGAAAAGTGTATTATGATGGTACATACGAAGGTACAGGAACAGGTTATGACAATGCAACTACAAAAATTGCAGTAACTGTCAAGGGTGATAAAATTGTAAAACTTGAGACGATTTCTCACGGAGATACATCAAGATATTATAAAAATGCACAGGTTATTCTTGATCAAATAGTGGAAAAGAATAGCACAGAAGTAGATACGGTTTCTGGCGCGACCTATAGTTCAAAGGGCATTATCCAAGCAGTAGAAGATGGATTGAGTCAGGCAAAGGCTGCTATGAACGATGGGTTTGCTGGTGGAAATGGTACAAAGGAAGATCCTTATCAGATTAGCAATGCAAAAC
This sequence comes from Clostridium sp. CAG:411, assembly GCA_000437275.1. Taxonomy (GTDB): domain Bacteria; phylum Bacillota; class Clostridia; order Lachnospirales; family Lachnospiraceae; genus CAG-411. The sequence goes on from FR899686.1 coordinate 14,228, forward strand.
AGCTTAATTATTTTGCAACATCGGTTGATGAAGGCGAAACTTATGAAGGAAAATATGTGGTATTAACAAAGGATATTTCACTTTCAGAGAAGAATTTTAATGCCATTGGAAATAAAGAAAATTCGTTTAATGGTTCTTTTGATGGACAGAAACATACCATTGATGGACTTACTATCAAAGAAGAATACACAGAAGAAGCAAATGTTGGTTTGTTTGAAAAACTAGGAAGAGCTGCAAAGGTTTCGGATGTGAAGCTTACAAATGTAAACATTGCAGTTACAGGTACAGGTGTTCTTCGTGCAGGTGGAGTTGCAGGGGATACAGTTGCAGGAAATGCTTCTGTGAAGCCGGTTATTGATGGTTGTTCGGTAGAAGGAACGGTTGAAGCAAAAACAACTGGTGATGCACTTTGTTTTGCGGGTGGAGTTCTGGGAAGACAGATGACAAATGCATATGTAGTAAATAGTGGAACAGATGCAGAAGTACACAGTGTTTCTGCAAGTGGAAATATTTCTGCTTATGCAGGTGGTATTTCAGGAATGACAGGCGGAAAGACGTTAGTTGCTAACTGCTATGCAACAGGTAATTGTAAGGCAGAAGCATCAAACAATACGAATTTTGGTGGTATGGCAGGTGGAATCGCAGGTATGCAGGCAGGAAGACAGTATAACGTTTACGCCACAGGAAATATGGAAACTACCAATAATAATTCTCCACACAAATGGGTTGGAGCAATTGATGGTGAATTGACAGGAAGCGTAGCAGACGGATATGCTGTTTATGGATATTACAATACAGAAAGTGTACAAAAAATTAACAATACTGCATTGGAAGCTTTTCAGGCAGTTGGAACTGGAACAGTTTCAAAAGTGGGTACATTGGAAAATTGTGAAGGATTTAAAAAGGCATACTTTAGTACGACTGAGTTTGCAAGCACTTTAAATAGTAATATTGCAAAGGTAAACAAAAAATTAGAGGAAGCGTCTATCACAGATGTAGCTTTACAGAGCTGGTCTGTAGCAGGAAATAAGGTAGCACTTTCTGGAAAAGTTTACGAGGAGAGACAGAATGGAAAGATTTTCGCTAGTGGTACAGGAACAAAGGAAGATCCTTATTTGGTTTCCAATGAAAAGCAGTTGCGTGATTTTGCGGCCTCCCTTGCAGAGGATAATGACTACTTTGGTACCTATGTAGCGTTAGCAAACGATATTATTTTATCTGATCAGGAATGGAATCCGATCGGAGGAAGTGACTATATGTTTGATGGAACCTTTGATGGAAAAGGTTATACGGTTTCTGGAATAAAAATGGGAACCAAAGAGGAGCCAAAAGAAATTGGTCAGGATATCTATAATGGTTTCTTTGGATTACTTGGTCAACATGCACTTGTAAAAGATTTACATCTTTCAGATGTAGCAATGTATACACATCGTGAAGCATCTTCTTATTTAGGAGGAATTGCAGCATATTTGTATAAAGGAGCTTCTGTAGATGGTTGCTCTGTTTCTGGTGAACTTGTAAACGTTGCAGATAAGGGCAATAACTTTGCAGGTGGAATCGCTGGATTTATGTACTATGGTTATATTATAAACAGTTGGACAAACGCTTATGTTTCTTCTACAACAAAGGGTGGAGCGATTGCAGAAGCAGGAGGTCTGGTAGGTTTAAATAACCGTGGTTTAATTGCAAATAACTATACATTAGGAAATGTGTATGGAAGTGCAAATCGTGAAGAAGAAGGTATGGCTAGTATTAGTACATTGGTTGGTGTACAGGCAGGTGCTTTGGTGAACTGTTATGCCATGGGAGATAATGAGACAGATGATTATTCTTACTATACTGGTGCAGTTTCCGGTTGGGTAACAGGAATTGGAAAGGCATACTGCAATTTCTACAATCAAAATGCAACTATGAAAATCGGTACTTTAACGCCAGATCCAATTATTGCAGTAGGAACAGTAGTAAGTGGTGGAACCAATGAAGAAGGCGAAGAATATATTGGTGGTCTTATTTATGCAAACGATCCAATGAGTCAGAAGGATATGCAAAGTGAAAAGCTTGCTGCACAATTAAATGCTACCTTTAAGAAATTCCCAATTGATATTACTGGTTGGGGATTAAAAGCAGATACTGCATTAAAGGAATGGTCTTATGATGCAGAAAAGCAGCGTGTTGTTGTAACAGACAATGCAGCAAAGGTAACGTATGAAAAACCATCTGTAGAATTTGTAGATGACGGTGGAGACAACGTTTCTTATGTAGATGGAACCTATTATGGAAGAAATAAGTCTAAAACAGCTACAGTGCAGATTAAAATTGCAAATAATGTAGTTACAGATGCAAAAATCATTGCAGGAACTGCAGAAGATACCGAAGGTGTTATTGCGGAATTACTGTCAACACAGAAGGTGAGTGCACAGGGAGATGTAGCGGATGCGGTAAAGGAAGCATTGGCTAAGGCTGAATTAGGCGATAAGACAACATATGAAGCTTTTGATGCAAGTAAATTTAACGGCGGAAAAGGAACAAAGACAGAGCCATATGAAATTGCTACAGAAGAGCAGCTTCGTTATTTAGCAGAATCCATTAATACAGACGTAAATTACTATGATGTATATTTTGTACAGACAGCAGACATTACGTTGCATGGACAATGGTTACCAATCGGACATGGTTATCAGGATGGAAATGTGTATCCATTTGCTGGTAATTATGATGGAAATAATTATGTAGTAAAAGGTCTTACAATTGGAACAAAAGAAGAACCAGCAAACATGTTTACTGCCGGCTTCTTTGGAGTTACCAATAAAGATAATTCACTTAATAATATAGACCCATTAAAAAATTATGTAGAAATTAAAAATGTGAAATTAAGAGATATTTCTATCTACAATAAAACAGAAGGTCAAAATTATTGTGGTGGTTTACTTGGATGCGGACAGCAGGGAATTGTTATTGACAATTGTAGTGTAACTGGAAAGATGTCTATTACAACAGCAGACAGTTTTTGTCGTGCTGGCGGAATGGCTGGATATTTATTACGTGGTCGTGTAACAAATACATGGGCAAATGTGGAAGTTTATGGAGAAACCAATAAATCATGGGTATACGCAGGTGGACTTGTATCTTCTACAAATCGCGCAACATTAGTAAACTGCTATGCGTTAGGTGATGTAACTACAAATTCTGCACAGGGTAATAAGTCAGCCGTTGGAGGTTTAGTAGGTTCTAACGGTGGTATTATGATTAACTGCTATGCAAGAGGGAATCAGACAGCAATGACACCAACGACAGATATTGGAGGTGTTACAGGTAGAACAACAGGTATTGCAGTAAATTATAATTGCTACTTCAATGCAGATGCGACACAGAAGAATGGAAATACTTTAGTATCTGACGTAAAAGCGGCTGGTGTGGATGTTTCCGGTTGCATGAATGTAGGAGTAGAAAAGAAAACAAAAGAAGAAATTGGAAGCAAAGAGTTTGCAGAACAGCTTACTGTCAATATGGCTTCTAGCAGTGCAATCAATGCTGAAATCAATGCACACTTGTCAACAATAAGTTTGACACACAGCAATTACTATACAGGTCAGCCTTTAAATGAGTGGGCAGCAAAGAACGGTGTAGTAGTATTTGCAAACGATGGAGAGGAAGTAACACCAACCGCTAGTCCGGTAGTTACAGCCGCACCAGTTACCAGACAACCAAGTAATCCAAGTGGCAATCAAACGGCTGAGCCAACACAGACACCAATTGTAGCAACACAGACACCAGATACAGAGGATGCAACGGCTGCACCAACAGAAGCGCCAACAAGCATGCCTGAAGGATCAGAACAGCCAGTTATTACAGAAACACCAGAAGCAACAGAGCAGGTAACAGCAACACCAGTAATCACAGAGACACCAGTGGTAACAGAGACACCAGTAGTAACAAAGGCACCTGAAACAGCAGTACCAACAGCTACTCCAAGTCAGGCACCAGATGAAATTGAAATTAAAGATCCAGATAAATTGCCAGGTGATGATGTAAAACCAGGATTGACTTCTTTAAAGGGTTATACAATAAAAATTTCTAAGACAACTTATAATTGGACAGGAAAGGCAATTAAGCCAGTCGTTTCTATTCCAGGTTTGAAAAAAGGTGTTGATTACGAAGTAACTTATAAAAATAATAAAAATGTAGGTACAGCAAAAATTATTGTAACAGGTATCGGTACGTATGAAGGTACATTGACAAAGACATTTAAGATTACAGTTACACAAGGAAAAACTTATACGGTCAATGGTATCAAATATAAAGTAAATAAAGGTAAGAGTAAAACAGTAACCGTTATGGGAACTACAGATAAGAACATTAAAAATCTGACTATAAAGGATACTGTCAAGCTTGGCGGAATTACTTACAAAGTAACTGTGATTGCAAAGAAAGCCTTTGCAAACCAGAAGAAACTGAAAAAAGTTATTATCGGAAAAAATATAACGACAATTGAAGAAAAGGCATTCTATAACGATACAAACTTAAAGCAGGTGGTTGTAAAAGCAAGCAATCTAAGCAAAGTAGGTAAGAAGGCATTTGCAAAGACAAATAAACAAATCAAATTTCAAAATAAAACCAAAAATAAAAACTTGAAAATAAAGGCGTAACGGTTTTGTGCAAGAGATAACAAAAGACAGATAAAAAGGATGGGATTACCTTAAGACATGGTAGTCCTGTCCTTTTTTGCGATTCTTTTTCAATTTTATCTCTTGACACATACCCCTATGGGGTATATAGTAAAGCCAAGGATAGTAGAAATTCGATTGACAGAAAGAAAGGAGAATCGATATGGAAGAACAAAAAGAATGTTGTTGTTGCCATAAGACAAAAGAGCGATCGGAGAAGGAATATAAAGACTTATGCAATCGTTTGAATCGAATTGAAGGGCAAATTCGTGGAATTAAAGGTATGTTAGAAAAAGATGCCTATTGTGCAGATATATTAGTACAGGTTTCTGCTGCCAATGCGGCATTAAACAGTTTTACCAAGGTTTTGCTGGCAAATCACATAAAAACTTGCGTAACAGAGGATATTAAGGCAGGAAAAGAAGAAACAGTAGATGAGTTAGTAACTTTACTACAAAAACTTATGAAGTAGAAACTATCATCGTTTGTATGCCTATGAACGATGATTAGAAATTTAGGTATCAGAAGGAATAGTTTTGTACAAGATAAAAGGAGAAATTAATATGAACGCAGGGACAATAGGAGTAGTAGTTGTACTTTTGGCTATCATTGCATTTGCTTGCAAGGACAGCTTGAAACATTTCAAAGGGGAAGGTGGATGCTGCGGTGGAAGCAGTGAGAAACCTGAAAAGAAGAAACTATCGGGAGAAAAGATAGGAGAAAAGATTATCCATATTGAAGGGATGCATTGTAAAAACTGTAAAAACAGTGTGGAGAAACATATCAATGAAATTGATGGTGCAGTAGCAAAAGTAAATTTAAAGAAGAAAATTGCTATTGTTTCGCTAGATAGAGAGGTATCAGAAGAACAATTACGGGAAGCAGTGGAGAATGCGGACTTTACGGTAACTGGAATTGAATCTAGATAAGGAGGTATCTATGAAGCAATATAATGTAACTGGTATGAGTTGTGCTGCATGTAGTGCCAGAGTAGAAAAGGCAGTAACAAAGTTAGAGGGTGTCAGTGCCTGCTCGGTTAGCCTTTTAACAAACTCTATGGGAGTAGAGGGAGATGTAGCACCTGAGACTGTCATAAGAGCGGTAGAGGAGGCTGGATATGGTGCAAGTTTAAAAGGGAAAGAAAAGAAACAGTCCGTATCAGAGCAGGAAGAGTCATTAAAAGATAGAGAAACGCCCGTATTAAAAAAACGATTATTCTCTTCCATTATATTTTTAATTATTTTAATGTATATATCTATGGGGCATATGATGTGGAACTGGCCATTGCCCGCATTCTTTATGGATAATCATGTCGCGATGGGATTATTACAACTGTTGTTGACTGTTATTATTATGGTAATTAACCAGAGGTTTTTTATCAGTGGATTTAAGAGTCTTTTTCATAAAGCTCCTAATATGGATACCTTGGTGGCATTGGGAGCAAGTGCAGCATTTGTATATAGTACCTATGCACTGTTTGCCATGACCGATGCACAGGTAAAAGGGGATATGGATGCAGTAATGCATTATATGCATGAGTTTTACTTTGAATCCGCGGCCATGATATTGACTTTGATTACGGTGGGAAAAATGCTGGAAGCACACGCAAAAGGAAAAACGACAGATGCTTTAAAAGGATTGATGCAGCTTGCACCGAAAACAGCAGTTATTCTAAAAGATGGAAAAGAACAGGAAGTCTCTATTGAACAGGTAAAAAAAGGAGATCTATTTGTTGTACGTCCTGGAGAAAATATACCTGTAGATGGTGTTATTGTGGAGGGAAGTAGTGCAATCAATGAATCTGCCCTCACTGGAGAGAGTATCCCGGTAGATAAAGAAAAGGGAGACGATATCTTTGCAGCTACGATCAATCAGTCTGGATTTTTAACTTGTGAAGCAACAAAAGTCGGAGAGGACACCACTTTATCGAAGATTATTCAAATGGTTAGTGATGCAGCAGCAACGAAAGCACCTATTGCAAAAGTTGCGGATAAAGTTTCAGGAGTATTCGTTCCAGTGGTTATTTTGCTTGCATTACTTACCATAGCGGTATGGCTATTGGCAGGCGAAAGTGTAGGATTTTCCCTTGCCAGAGGTATTTCTGTGTTGGTAATCAGTTGTCCATGTGCGCTGGGATTGGCAACGCCTGTGGCGATTATGGTAGGAAATGGAGTAGGTGCCAAAAACGGCATATTGTTTAAAACAGCAGAATCAATAGAGCAAACAGGAAAAATGGATATGATTGCCCTTGATAAGACAGGAACAATTACCAAAGGAGAACCGACGGTTACAGATGTTATACCTGGGGAGGGTATTACAGAAGAAGCATTAGTGGAATATGCGGCTTCTTTAGAGAGTAAAAGTGAACATCCATTAGCTTCTGCTATTATACAGTATGCAGGCGAGCAGAACATACAGATGGATGAGGTAACAGAATTTACAGCCCTTCCTGGCAATGGATTGACAGCAAAACAAAAAGGTGAGCAACTTTTTGGCGGAAATCAGATATGGATACAGAAGCAGGTTACGATTGCGGATACCATATTACAGAAGGCAGAAATGCTTGCAAAAGAAGGAAAAACACCATTATTTTTTGCAAAGGAGAAAACATTTTTGGGTATTATTGCTGTGGCAGATGTAATCAAAGAGGATAGTGCCAGAGCAGTAAAACAGTTACAAGATATGGGACTTCGTGTGGTAATGCTTACCGGTGACAATGAAAATACAGCCAAGGCAATCGGCAGACAGGCAGGTGTGGATCAGGTAATTGCAGATGTACTTCCAGAAGGAAAAGAACAGGTTGTACGGCAATTACAGAAACAGGGAAAGGTTGCTATGGTTGGAGATGGAATTAACGATGCACCAGCTCTTACAAGGGCAGACATGGGAATTGCCATTGGTGCAGGTACGGATATTGCCATAGATGCAGCAGATGTTGTATTGATGAAAAGTAGATTACTTGATGTGCCTGCTGCCATTCGTTTGAGTCGTGCAACCTTAAAAAACATACACGAAAACTTATTCTGGGCATTTTTCTACAATGTCATTGGAATCCCTTTGGCAGCAGGTATATGGATACCAATATTTGGATGGAAATTAAATCCTATGTTTGGAGCTGCCGCAATGAGTCTTTCCAGCTTTTGCGTAGTTACCAATGCCTTACGCTTGAATTTGTGCAGGCTTTATGATACAAAGAAAGATAGAAAAAGAAAACAAAGAAATCAGAAACAACAGGAGGATGCGATTATGACAAAGACAATGAAAATTGAAGGAATGATGTGTGGACACTGTGAAGCAAGAGTAAAGAAAGCATTAGAAGCGTTGCCACAGGTGACAGAAGCAGAAGTTAGCCATAAGAAGGGAACTGCAGTGGTAACACTTGCAGAAGAAATCTCTGATGCAGAACTTACAAAAGCCGTAGAGGAGCAGGATTATACGGTAACATCTGTACAGTAATATAAAAAGCCCCAAGAATGGGGCTTTTTTTCGTTACGCTTCTAATTTTACTTCATATCCGATGCCTTTCAGCAATTCCATATCGGTTTCTACAGTAATACCGTCCGTAGTCAGCATATCTCCGGAAATAGCAGCATTTGCACCACTTTGGGCGCAATATTTAAAACTGATATGAGGAATTGTCAATCTACCAAAGTATGAAATTTACAATAGCATTTTACATACATTTTAAAAATAATTTACCTGATTATGATAGAGGATAGAACTGGAAAATGTTATGCTTTAAAGGGTAATATTTGTAAAGTTCTATGTATGGAACAAATAAAAAAAAGGAAAACTATAACTAGAAGAAAAGTATTCTGGCATATAGTGTTGATGTTGGTGTCAAAAAGCCAAAACATAAGAAAAGGTGGAGGATTTTAAAATGAAAAGAAAGAATTGTTATGCAAATCGGGAATTATCCTGGTTACAATTTAATGAAAGAGTATTAGAAGAAGCAGGAAATCCCAATGTTCCATTAGCAGAAAGATTGACATTTGCATCTATTTTTCAATCAAACTTAGATGAATTTTTTATGGTGCGTGTAGGTACTTTGATGGTGCAGATGCATGCCAAAGAGAAAATAAAAGAAAATAAAACAAAAATGACCAGTAAACAACAGGTAGCAGAAATTTTGAAACGGACAGAACAACTGGAAAAGAAAAAAGCAAAAATTTATGAACAGATTATGGGAGAATTAGAACCTTACGGTATTCGTATTATCAATTTTAATAAATTATCAAACAAGGAAGGAAAAGTGCTGGAAACCTATTTTGACCATCAGATTATGCCTTTTCTATCACCGATTTTAGTAGATAAACAACAGCCATTTCCTTTTTTAAACAATAAAGAATTATATGCAATTGTTGTATTAGATGGAAAAAATGGAAAGCAGACAGGAATTGTTCCATGTTCCAATAGTGTATTTAAGCGTCTGATTGAAATTCCAACCAGACCGGGAAATTTTATGTTGTCTGAGGAATTGATTTTGCACTTTGTGGAAAAATTATTTCCGCATTATCTGATTAAAGAAAAGGCAGTTATGCGATGCACAAGAAATGCGGATATAGATGCGGCAGATGTGTATGACGAAGATTTGGACTATCGTGATATTATGGAACATTTGATAAAAAAGAGAAGCAGATTGAGTCCTGTTCGCTTAGAATTGTCCAGAGAAATCAATGAAAAGGCAAAAAAAGAAATCTGTTCTTACTTTAATTTAAAAAAGGAGCATGTAATACAGGTGGGAACACCCCTTGACTTATCTTATGTATTTCAGATACAAAATTATTTGCGAGACCATTCCGATAAAAAAGAGGAACTTTTTTATGAAAAGAGGACACCAAGACAGCCTGCATGTTATAATGCAAAAGAAAGTATGTTGGCGCAGATACAGAGAAAGGATATGTTGCTATCCTACCCTTACGAAAGTATGAAACCATTTTTAAATTTGCTTCGTGAGGCGGCAGAAGATGAAACAGTAGTTGCGATTAAGATGACCTTATATCGTGTAGCACATCAAAGCAAAATCATTGAGGCGTTGGTACAAGCGGCGGAGAATGGAAAAGAGGTTGTTGTGCTGGTAGAACTTCGTGCTCGTTTTGATGAAGAAAATAATATTGAAATGTCAAGACGATTGGAAGAGGCAGGTTGCCGAATTATTTATGGGTTAGGAAATTACAAAGTACATTCCAAACTTTGTCAGATTACCAGAAAGACAGAACAGGGAATTTCCTATATAACACAGATTGGAACAGGAAATTATAATGAAAAAACAGCAACACTTTATACGGATTTATCTCTTATGACAGCCAATCAACAGATTGGAAAAGAAGTAGCAGCTATTTTTCAGGCATTGCTATTTGGCGAGACCATTGAGGAAACCAATCATTTGTTGGTAGCACCACATTGTTTGCAGAATAAAATAATTACCTTTATAGAGGAAGAAATAAAGAAGGCGGAGAACGGACAAGAAGCCTATATTGGTATAAAAATCAATTCGCTCACCGATAAAGTCCTTATTAAGAAATTAATCGATGCATCTATGGCAGGAGTAAAGGTAGAATTAATCGTAAGAGGAATTTGTTGTCTGATCCCTGGATTGCCAGAATATACGGAAAATATTACAATCATCAGTGTTGTTGGAAGATTTTTGGAACATTCCCGTATTTATCGTTTCGGAGTAAAGGAAGAAGAAAAAATATTTATTTCTTCAGCAGATTTGATGACAAGAAATACGGTTAGAAGAGTGGAAGTGGCAGCTCCTATTTATGACAGGGAAAGCAGAGAAAAAATCAGAAATATATTTGACACAATGATGTTGGATGATGAAAAGGGAAAAGAGCAACATGCAGATGGCAAATATTATAGTAGAAAAATAAATGAAACACCGCTTAATTCGCAAGAATTATTTTATGAGAAAGCATATGAGGCGGCAGAACGCATATAAGGGTTGTCGTATGTGGTAGTGTAGAATAAGTTTTGGAGGGAAAAGAATGCTTCGAATAGGAATGTTGACAAGTGGAGGCGACTGTCAGGCGTTAAATGCAGCGATGCGTGGAGTCGTAAAAACCTTATATCAAAAAGAAAAGGAAGTAGAAATTTATGGTTTTCAGGATGGATATAAGGGATTGATTTATGGAAATTACGAAATATTGACAGACCATGATTTTTCAGGAATATTAACACTTGGAGGAACCATTTTAGGCTCCTCCAGACAACCCTTTAAAAAAATGGGACAGCCGGATGAAAACGGACTGGATAAAGTACAGGCAATGAAAGACAATTATAAAAAATTAAAATTAGATTGTCTGGTAATCTTAGGAGGAAATGGAACACATAAAACTGCTAATTTGCTTCGCAGTCAAGGACTTCATGTGGTGACCTTACCTAAAACGATTGATAATGATATTTGGGGAACGGATATGACATTTGGATTTCAAAGTGCCGTGGATATTGCCACTAATGCGATTGACTGTATTCATACAACAGCCGCCTCTCATGGAAGAATATTTGTAGTGGAAATTATGGGACATAAAGTAGGGTGGATGACGTTACATGCAGGAATTGCAGGAGGTGCAGATATTATTTTAATCCCAGAAATTCCGTATGATATTGATGCAATTGTAAAAGCCATTGAAAAAAGAAATGCCAAAGGCAAGCGTTTTACTATCTTGGCAGTAGCGGAAGGGGCTATTTCAAAAGAAGATGCTATGCTGACGAAAAAGCAGTTAAAGGAAAAGAAAAAGCGGACAACATATCCATCCGTATCTTATGAAATTGCAGATGAGATTTCAAAGCGTACTGGAATGGAAATTCGCATCACAGTTCCTGGGCATATGCAACGAGGAGGTTCGCCATGCCCTTACGATCGTGTTCTTGCAACCCGTTTAGGTGCAGCCGCAGCCGGCTTGATTTTACAGAAAAATTATGGAAATATGGTCGGAATTGTAGAGGATAAGGTAGTAGCAGTTCCTTTAGAAGAAGTAGCGGGAAAATTGAAAAAAATAAATCCAGAAGCGGATATTATACAAGAAACAAGAGATTTAGGAATTAGTTTTGGGGATTGTTAAAGAAAAGATTTGAATGAGATAACAGCCTATAGAAACTTGTACGGTAGCAGTCAGTTATGTTTTAGAACAAAGCGTAATTGACTGCTATTTTTATGCTATCAGAAAGTGTGTTCTATAGCATAAAATAAAAATATTTTATATGGGCTTGTCTACTCTGTTTTGGATAAAACAAGTGACTTTACTGACTTGGTATGATAAGATAGATTTTAACACGAGCAAGTAGCAGAGCGGATTGTGAATATCCGCCTGACTAATGATAGCAGTCTTTAGAGAATGGATCAAAAAGGAGGTTGCGATTGGAAAAATGCAAATATTTGTAGATGCAGATGCCTGTCCTGTTGTTCGTATTATTGAGGAGATGGCGGAAAAATATAATGTTTCGGTTACATTACTTTGCGATACAAATCACATGTTACATTCTAACTATAGTAAAGTGCTGGTGGTAGGTGCAGGAGCAGATGCAGTGGATTATAAGTTAATTAGTATATGCCAGAAAGGGGATATTGTAGTATCACAAGATTATGGAGTGGCGGCAATGGCACTTGGAAAGGGAGCTTATGCCATTCATCAGTCGGGAAAATGGTATACCAATGAAAATATCGACCAAATGTTGATGGAGAGACATATGGCAAAAAAGGCAAGACGAAGTAAGAAAAAGAATCATATAAAAGGACCACGAAAAAGGACGGAAGAAGATGATATTCGATTTGCGGAGAGTTTTGAAAAATTACTCTGTAAAGCTATGAATGGATAAAAGTGTGTCATATCGTGCAAGAAGTTGATTACTGTGTAAGGATAGGGCACACTAGAGTTTTGTGCATAAAATTTTCTTTGACACAAAAAGGGGGAAGAACATTGTTACAAGTGGAAGAACTTTCAAAAGTGTTTATTCGTAATAAACGACAAAATGGTAAAAAAAATAAAGAAACGAAAGAAGAATTTTACGCAGTAGATCATTTGTCTTTGCAGGTAGAAAAAGGGGAAATTGTTGGAATTTTGGGACCCAATGGTGCAGGAAAAACAACCTTGCTTCGGATGTTAGGTTGTTTGATGGAACCAACCAGTGGAACGGTAACATTGTTCAATGAACAGGGGGAAAAGCTGACAGATTTGGTGGAATGCAAAAAGCAAATTGGATATTTATCGGAAAATACGAAATTATATCAGAGATTAAGTGTAAGAGAAATGCTGGAATTATTTGCAGAGATTTATAAAATAGATAGAAAGGAAGCAAAAGAAAGGATTACAGACATTTTTAGAGTATTAGATATGGAAGAATTTTGTGATAATCGGATTGGAAAACTATCAACGGGGCAGACCCAGCGAGCTTCCATTGCCAGATGTTTGCTACATAATCCTGAAATTTATATTTTTGACGAACCAACACTGGGATTGGATGTTATAAGCAGTGAATCTATTGTGAATTTTATGAAACAGGAAAAAGAGCGGGGAAAGGCTGTCGTGTATTCTACACACTATATGGAAGAGGCACAATATCTATGCGACCGCATTTATATGCTACACAAAGGAACGATTATTGCACAGGGAACGCCAGCAAGCTTGATGAAAGAGACACATACAGATAATTTGCGAAATGCATTTATGCAATTGATAAAGGGGGAAACAAATCATGGTACAGGCATTGTATAAAAAGGAAATATTGGATATTTTACGAGATAAAAAGACAATGCTCATTACAGTATTGGTCCCTCTTATTTTATATCCTTTGTTGTTTTTAGGAGGATTACTTGCTGTTTCCATGGTAGTATCCAATCAGCAATCTGCTACTTATCGGGTGGTGTTTGTTGATGTATCAGAGCAATCGGCAATTGAATCTGTTATGAAGGAAGGGGAGAAAGAACTTGGCTATTACTTTGAAACGGTACAGGATACTGGAGACTGGGAACAACAACTCAAGAAACAAAATATAGACATATGCATCTTGCAAAAGAAAAAAGGAAAGCAAATTGCATATGAGATACAATATTTATCATCGGTATCGGCGTCCGCTACAGCC
>FR899686.1:27983-35959 GCA_000437275.1 Clostridium sp. CAG:411
CGGCGTCCGCTACAGCCGCTTCTCATATGGAAGAAATATTGTCGGATTATGAAAAAATATTGCAAAAGAAAGCAGTGGAGAAAGCCGGATTAGATGTACAGACGGTATTGCATCCGATTACTGCATCAAAGGTGGATCACTCCTCAAAGGAAGAAAGTGCAGGAAGTATAGTAGGGTCAATTTTACCGTTTTTGTTGATTACCAGTATATTAATGGGGGCTATTTATCCTGCGATTGATACGACGGCAGGGGAAAAGGAACGAGGGACATTAGAAACGCTGCTGACATTACCTGTTACGAATTTGCAATTGATTCTCAGTAAATTTTTGGCAGTATCTACAGTGGCGGTAGTATCTGCCATTCTTAATCTTTTATCTATGATGGTATTTGGCGGAATTTTTTATCATATGCTTTTATTAAGGTCCACAGCGGATATAGCGGTTAATATGGTGGCTTTTATACCGGCAATCTTGTTGCTTTTCTTGTGTGTGGCCGTGTTTGCATTGTTTATTTCGGCGGTTTGTTTATGTATTTGTATGTTTGCGAAAAGTTTTAAGGAGGCACAAAATTATAGTACACCATTGGTTTTAATCGTGCTAATCATAGGATACATTGGTTTTATTCCTAGCATTTCTTTAGATAGTATATTTGCAGTGCTTCCAGTAGCAAATATTGTTTTATTGATAAAAAACATATTGTCTTTTCAGGTGAACTTTGGAAATATCTGTTTGGTTTTATTCAGCAATCTGGCATATAGCTTTTTGGCAGTTTTTCTAATGAGTAAAATGTATAATAGTGAAAGTATATTATTTGGAGAGGGAGGAAGTGTTCAAATATTTGAAAAGCGTTCCAATATCAAAAAGGGACAAATGCCAGGATTGGGAGATGCTTTTTTGCTTCTTGCAATTTCCTTATTGCTATACTTTTACTTTGGAAGTTATATGTTGCTGCGCTGGGGATTTATGGGAGTAGCAATGCAACAGGTCATGTTCTTTTTATTGGTAGCGGGATTTTCCTGGTACATGAAGGTAGACTGGAAACGTCTGTTTTCTGTAAGACTTCCTCAATTGTCCAGTTTGATTGGTGCTATTTTGCTATGGGCGGGAGTGTATTTGGCGATGTTGCCGCTAAATGACGGGATAGCAAAATGGTTTCCAGAGAGTGCGGCATCCTTGGAACAAACAAATCAGTGGTTTGAAAATCAACCATTTGGTATTTTGTTTTTGGTAGTGGCTGTATTACCTGCAATTTGTGAGGAAGTGTTGTTTCGGGGCTTTTTATATGGAACGTTTCGAGAGCATTGGAAAAGCTGGGTTGCCATTCTTTTATCAGGATTGCTATTTAGTGTCTATCATATGAATATAGTGCAGTTGTTGGCAATCTGGATATTGGGATGTGTAATGGCATATAGTGTGCATTGTTCAAAAAGCATTTTTACATCCATGACAATACATTTTTGTAACAATGGGCTGGCGGTTTGTATGTTAGCGTTTCCTAAAAGTGTGCAACGTATGCTGCCATTTTTGCAAATAAGTGCAGAAAAAGCAGGCGTGCGAACCTATCTTCTTTTGTTTGATTGTGCCATTTTTTTAGCGGGAATAGGTATATTTTTATTGAAAAAAGGAAAGAAATGATATTAATATGCAAAAAATAGCAATTGATTGATATAAAAATTGCAAAAACGAACTTAAATCTTGCAAAACAGATAGGGATACTGTTACAATAGAGTTCACAGGTATAGATTTGAAGCAAAGACAAAAGGAGGAGCCATGTTAGAGTTAAAGAACGTATCCTTTACAGTATCAGAAGAGACTGGTACACGAACAATTATTAAAGACTTAAATTTAAAGGTAGATGATAATAAATTTATTGTAATTACAGGACCAAACGGTGGTGGTAAATCGACACTTGCCAAATTGATTATGGGAGTTAAGCAGGTTACAAGTGGAAAGATTTATTTTAATGGAACGGATATTACAGATATGAGTATAACAGAACGGGCTAAGCTTGGTGTCAGTTTTGCATTTCAACAACCGGTACGATTTAAAGGGATTAAGGTATTGGATCTGATTCGTCTGGCAGCAGGAGAAAAACTATCTGTGGCAGATGCCTGTGAGTATTTATCTAAAGTAGGTTTATGTGCGCGAGAATATATTAATCGTGAAGTAAATGATAGTCTTTCTGGTGGAGAATTAAAGAGAATAGAGATTGCAACGGTATTGGCGAGAGGAACCAAACTTTCTATTTTTGATGAGCCAGAGGCGGGAATCGATTTATGGAGTTTTCAGAACTTGATTCAGGTATTTGAGGATATGCGTGCTACAATTAAAGGGTCTGTTTTAATTATTTCGCATCAGGAGCGTATTTTAAATATTGCAGATGAAATTATAGTGATTCGCAATGGACAGGTTGCTGAACAGGGAAGTAAAGATGCCATTTTGCCGAAATTGTTAGGAACATCGTCTGCTATGTCACCATGTGAAAAGCTTTTATAGGAGGTGCAGAAAATGTTAGATGAGATTCAGAAAAGATTGTTAGAGGAAGTAGCTGACCTGCATGATGTTCCAGAAGGTGCATATAACATTCGTGCCAATGGAGCGATGGCAGCCAGAAATACCACTGCAAATATTGATATTATTTCGAAAACAGATAAAAGTGGAATTGATATTAAAATTAAGGATGGTACGAAAAAGCAAAGTGTGCATATACCAGTTGTAATGAGTCAGAGTGGTATGAAAGAAATGGTATACAATGATTTTTATATCGGAGAGGATTGCGATGTTACAATTATTGCAGGCTGTGGGATTCACAATTCTGGTAGCAATGATTCGGAGCATGATGGAATCCATCGCTTTTATGTTGGAAAAAATTCAAAAGTTAAATATGTAGAAAAACATTACGGAGCGGGAGAAGGAACAGGAAAGCGTATTTTAAATCCGGGTACAGAAGTGTATCAACAGGAAAATAGTTACATGGAAATGGAAATGGTGCAGATTAAGGGCGTGGACTCTACTTATCGTATGAACAAAGCAGAGTTGGCAGATGGAGCCACCCTTATCGTACATGAACGTTTGATGACCCATGGAAATCAAAACGCAGTCAGTGATTATCAGGTGGAGCTAAATGGTAAAAATGCCAGTACGGATATTATTTCCCGTTCGGTAGCAAGAGATACATCTACACAGAAATTTGAAGCGTGTATCAAAGGAAATAATGTATGTCATGGACATGCGGAATGTGATGCCATTATTATGGATAAAGCTCGCGTGATTGCAGTACCACAGCTAGATGCAAACAATGTGGATGCAGAACTGGTTCATGAGGCTGCCATTGGAAAGATTGCAGGGGAACAGCTTATTAAGCTTATGACATTAGGACTTACAGAGACAGAAGCAGAGGAATGGATTATCAATGGCTTCTTAAAGTAAAAAAGAATGCATGTTTTTTTTACTTGCCTCATAGATAGAAATAAAGGGAACAGTTTAGACAGGAATAGTCAGTTCTGTTTGCGTAAACTGTTGCGAAGAAAGTGAGTAAGAAAGGAAGGACGGACGTATCATGCAAAATATAATTGAACAGGAAATGGAAGGGATTGTGTCTGTCATTTTGTCAGATTATAAAAAAGAACGTACAATTGATCAATTGGATCTTTATAATCAACCACAGAAGGATAGTATTATTGATATTATTGAAAAACTATTGCGCATTGTGTACTCTGGCTATTTCAGAGATCGTTCTTACAAATTTTATAATGTAGAAAATGGTTTTGCAGTACAGATTGAGGATGCAATGTTTTGCCTAAATAAGCAAATAGACAGAGTATTGCGTTATAAACCAGAGTATAAAGAGGCACCAGAGGAAGAAGTGACAGAGGAAGCACAGCGAATTGCAGTTGCATTTTTCAAAAAGATTCCTACCATTCGAGAATATGTAGAGGGAGATTTAGAAGCGGCTTATGATGGAGATCCGGCAGCATATTATCGCGAGGAGATTATTTTATCTTATCCAGGAGTGTATGCAATTACGGTAAATCGTATTGCGCATGAATTATTCTTATTGGGAGTACCATTGATACCAAGAATTATGACGGAACATGCACACTGGCAGACAGGAATCGATATACATCCGGGAGCAACGATAGGAAAGAGCTTTTTTATCGACCATGGAACTGGAATTGTAATCGGAGAGACTACCATAATTGGTGACAATGTTAAGATTTATCAAGGGGTGACACTTGGCGCCTTATCTACCAGTGGTGGACAAAAATTACAAGGGAAAAAGCGTCATCCTACGATAGAAGATGATGTTGTTATTTACTCAGGAGCTTCTATTTTAGGTGGTGACACAGTGATTGGAAAAGGTTCTGTCATTGGAGGAAACGCTTTTGTTACAAAGTCAATAGAGCCAGGAACGAGAGTCAGTATCAAAAATCAAGAATTGATTCTTGCAAATAGAGAAAAACATATTGTCACGAAAACAGAATTAGAACAAGATGATACATGGAGTTAAGACTACATAGTAGAGAGTAATTCCAATAGAAAAAGGTGTTATAGCAAAAGGAGATTTCTTATTTTGTATGATAAGAGAGATTCGCTTGCTGTAACACCTTTTTTCTTGACAGAAAATAAAACAACCACTATAATTCATAGTAAACAGATATGAAAAAGAAAAAAGAAAGGTGAACGCTGTGAAGGAACAATTTATTAGAACAAGATTACTTTTGGGGGATGAAGGGTTAGAACGGTTAAAAAATGCCAGAGTTGCGGTATTTGGAGTTGGTGGAGTTGGCGGTTTTGTAATAGAGGCATTAGTAAGAAGTGGTATAGGTGCGATAGATTTAATTGATAGTGATACGGTTGATATTAGTAACTTAAATCGACAGATTATCGCAACCCATTCCTCTTTAGGACGACTGAAAACGGAGGTTATGCGTGAAAGGATTGCAGATATCAATCCAGACTGTCAGGTTACGGTACACAATTGCTTTTATTTGCCAGAGACAGAGGATCAATTTGACTTTAAAGAGTACGATTATGTGGTAGATGCAATTGATACGGTAACAGGAAAAATTTCTCTTGTAATGAAGGCACAGGAGGCAGGTACCCCAATTATGTGCAGCATGGGTGCAGGAAACAAATTGAATCCAGTGCAATTTGAAATTGCAGATATTTATCAGACATCGGTATGTCCATTAGCAAGAGTAATGCGACAGGAATTAAAAAAACGAGGCGTAAAAAAATTAAAAGTTGTGTATTCAAAAGAAAGACCAGTAGAGCATAAATTCAAGTTGGAAAACAAAGAAAATGCAAGTAAACCAACACCAGGATCCATTGCATTCACCCCTTCTGTAGCGGGCTTGCTCATTGCTTCTGAAGTGGTAAAAGACTTGTGTCAGATATAAAAAGAAAAAATTGCAAATAAAAAACCTTAATTCCTATTGACAAAATAGGAAAAAGGTGTATAATGCTAATATAACGTTATTCCTAGAAAGTTAGTATGAAAACAAGGAATAGTTGCAAACGTAAAAAAAACTGCTATATTATACATGATTTTATGTGTATAAAATAGGTATCAGCGTAACAATAATCATATGTGAATAGAAAGGGGATTTTTATTATGGCAAAGATTTATGAAAGCGTAACAGAGTTGATTGGTGGTACACCACTTTTAAATGTGAAGAATTTTGCAAAGAAGAGAGGAGTTGATTCCGCTAATGTTTATGCTAAATTAGAATATTTTAATCCAGCAGGAAGTGTGAAGGATCGTGTTGCTTATGCTATGATCGCACAGGCTGAAAAAGACGGAAAATTAAAAGAAGGTTCTGTTATTATTGAGCCAACCAGTGGAAATACAGGAATTGGATTAGCATCTATTGCAGCAGCAAAAGGATATAGAATCATTCTTACAATGCCAGAGACAATGAGTGTTGAAAGAAGAAATCTTTTAAAAGCTTACGGTGCAGAAGTAGTACTTACAGATGGTGCAAAAGGTATGAAGGGTGCTATTGAAAAGGCAGAAGAGTTGGCAAAAGAGACAGAGGGAGCATTTATCCCTAGTCAGTTTGAAAACCCTGCAAATCCATATGCACATAAGACAACAACAGCACCAGAAATTTGGAACGATACAGATGGAAAAGTTGACATCTTTGTTGCAGGTGTAGGTACAGGTGGAACTGTTACTGGTATTGGTGAGTTTTTAAAAGAAAAGAATCCAGATATAAAAGTAGTAGCAGTAGAGCCAGCTACTTCACCAGTATTATCAAAAGGTGTAGCAGGACCACATAAAATTCAGGGAATTGGTGCTGGATTTGTACCAAAAACATTAAATACAGAAATTTATGATGAAATTATTGCAATTGAAAATGAAGATGCATTTGAAACAGGAAGAGAATTTGGTAAAGCAGAAGGTGTTTTAGTAGGTATTTCTTCAGGAGCAGCACTTCATGCAGCAGAAATTCTTGCAAAACGTCCAGAGAACAAAGGTAAAAACATTGTTGTGTTATTACCAGATACAGGTGATCGTTATTTATCTACTGCATTATTTAGTGAATAATTAGCTATGTAATAGCTCATCTATTGCGTGGACAGCGGAAAAAAGTGACAGGAGAATCAACACAACAAAATTAGCAGAAGGGAAGATGAAAAGTTGAAAATTTCAACCAAAGGACAGTATGCACTTCAGATGATGCTGGATTTAGCAATCAACGACACTGGAGAATATATCACGATAAAAAGTATTGCAAAACGCCAAAATCTCTCTGAAAAATATTTAGAGCAGATTATGAATTTATTATCCAGAAGTGGTTATGTAAAAAGTGTTCGAGGTGCCAAAGGTGGATACCGTCTGGCAGGAGAGCCTTCCAAGTTTACCGTAGGCATGGTATTACGTGCAATTGAGGGAGACTTATCACTTGTGGAAATTACAGATCACTTGCCTGATGCACCAGTGGAGGAATGTATTCTTTCTAATGTCTGGAGAAAAATGGATGAGGCAATTAATGGTGTAATTGATCATATAACTCTGGAAGATTTGCAGAAAGAATATCAAAGTACCGTTGGATATGATTATGTAATCTAATGAATACAAATAAACGCACAGACGGAAAATATGTATGGATAGAATAACGAATGTGTATCCTTTTTATAACAAAAATAGGGTGATAGAGTTCCTTTGGGAGCAACTATTACCCTTTTTGATTCTGGAAAAGATGTTTGAAAAGGCATTGACGAAATTTTTTTAAACGTGTATGATAAAGAATAGAATACCTAGTTTGTTAGTGGGAAAACAGTTGAAAGTTAGAATAGGATTGGTGACAATTATGAAAATATCGACAAAAGGAAGATATGCATTACGTTTGATGCTTGATATCGCATTAAATGATTCGGAAAGACCGGTTCGAATCAAAGAAATTGCAGAAAGACAGGAAATGTCAGATAAATATTTGGAACAGATTGTATCTGTATTAAATAAGGCTGGATACTTAAAGTCTATTCGAGGACCACAGGGTGGATATCGATTGATAAGAAAACCGGAGGAATATTCGGTAGGTGATATTTTACGATTGACAGAAGGAAGCTTGGCACCAGTAAGCTGTCTTGAGTATGAAAAAAATGATTGTCCGAGACAGACAGATTGTGTAACCTTAGAATTGTGGAAACGTATGGATCAGGCAATCAAAGATGTGGTTGATAATGTTACATTGGCTGATTTAATCGAGTGGAAACAGCAAAAAGGAAATAATTACTGCATTTAGGAGTGATACTATGACAAAAAAGCAACGTGCGCATGCCATTATTGAGTTGTTAAAAGAAGAATATCCAGATGCACACTGTACATTGGATTATGATGAGGCATGGAAGTTACTCATCAGTGTACGCTTGGCGGCACAGTGTACGGATGAGCGAGTGGACAAAATTACACCATTGTTGTATGAAAAATGCCCTACCATAGAGGCGTTGGCAGAGGCCCCTGTAGAG
>FR899686.1:36037-38581 GCA_000437275.1 Clostridium sp. CAG:411
TAGTGCGTGTATGCATATGCTGAAGGAAGAGTATCATTGTCAGGTTCCTGATACATTAGAAGAACTATTGAAACTCCCTGGTGTAGGAAGGAAAAGTGCAAATCTTATTATGGGTGATGTATTCGGAAAACCAGCCATTGTGACGGATACCCATTGTATCCGCCTTACAAATCGAATGGGACTGGTAGATGGAATTAAGGACCCTAAAAAAGTGGAGATGGAATTGTGGAAGATAATTCCTCCAGAGGAGGGAAGTGACTTTTGCCACCGTCTGGTTTACCACGGAAGGGAAGTTTGTACGGCACGAACAAAGACACCATATTGTGATAGATGCTGTGTAGCAGAGGTTTGTAAGAAGTGCATATAAAATAGACCATAGAAAGTACAGTAGAGAAAAAACTTAAATGGCTTATTTGTATAAGAAATGGGAGAACGGGAAAAATAAGCCATAAAAAAGATAGATTTCTGGCTAATCTAAAATGGAGGAGCAAAGATGGAAATTACATGGGATGATGTGAAAACACAAGAAAAAGATTCTTATTTATTGATAGATATAAGGGAATATGAACATTCTGCATTGGGAATGGTTCCTGGTGCTATGGCCATTTCTTTTATTGAAGATGTCAACAAATTGTTTGAACTGCCGAAAGAAAAGAAGATTTACCTTTATTGTCATAAGGGAGAACTTAGTATACAGGCACAGGAATTGTTGCAGGATGCAGGGTATGAGGCATACAGTGTGACAGGTGGCTATTATGCGTATTTAGAGAATATGCTTGCAGATTAAATTGGTACTAAATAAATTATTAAGTAGTAAAGAGGTTTTAAAATGGTATTTTCCAAGGATGAATTAGAGCGTTATACAAGACATTTTGTATTGCAGGATGTTGGTGTGGCAGGACAAAAAAAAATAAAGGCAGGCAGCGTGTTAGTTGTTGGAGCAGGAGGGCTTGGCTCGCCTGTTCTTTTGTATCTTGCGGCCGCTGGCGTGGGAAAGATTGGAATAATAGATGGAGATCAGGTGGATTGTTCCAATTTACAAAGACAGGTGATACATAGTACCAGTCGGATAGGAGAAAATAAGGCACGTTCTGCGGAACAAACCATACATGCACTGAATCCCAATGTAGAAGTGATCGTGTATGAGGATATGTTTCGGCCTGAGATTGCACAGGAATTGGTGGAACAATATGACATTGTTGTTGATGGTGTCGATAATTTTGCAGGAAAATTTTTAATTAACGATGCATGTGTATTGGAAAAAAAGCCTTTTGTGCATGGAGGGATATTAGGCTGGAAAGGACAGGTGTTTACCTATATTCCTGACAAGACCTGTTGTTATCGTTGTATTTATGAAGAGATACCTAAAGGGGAGTCAATTCCTAACTGCTCGCAGGCGGGAGTGATAGGTGCATTACCAGGAATTATTGGTAGTATGCAGGCATTGGAAGTGCTTCGTTGTTTGCTTGCATTAGAACCATTATATGCAGGAAAAATGTATATCTTTGATGGCATGACAGGAAACAGTCGCATAGTACCATTTCCTACACCAGCCAAACATTGTAAGGTATGTGGACCAAAAGCACAAATACACAGCGTAATTGAAAATCAAAAAAACTATGATATGGCACAAGGGGTGAAGGGTCACAATGCAAATGCTTGCGCCCGAAAGTAAAAGGTAACGCCCTGCAAGCATGAGAAAGAAGCTTGAGCAGGGCGAAGTTTACATAGTTGTAAAATTACGAAAGTGCATATTCATTATGCTATTGGTTTTGGCGTACCGCTGTTACAAATTGCTCTATTTTTACGGCATCTTTTCCTTGTTTATCTGAAAATTCCACTCCCGAAGAAACATCCACACCATCTGGTTGGAGGGCAGAAATTGCCTGAGATACATTATCAGGATTCAATCCGCCAGCCAATAAAAGTAATTTATGATCTCTTGGAATGGTTTCTACAAGTTTCCAATCAAATGTCTTTCCGCTTCCAGGTTCCTGCGCATCAAATACATATCCCTTTATTTTTTCGCATTTTTGGTAAGTAGGAAAATGCGCCATATCTGTGATATTAAAGGCTTTAAAAATAGGAATAGAGACAGCCTCCAAAACATCATCTTGAAGTGTACCGTGGATTTGAATAATATCAAAATTAGCACGTTCAATTTCCAGCACTTGTTCTAAAGTGGGCGACACAACAACTGCAACTTTTTGAATGGTTGTATCTAAGGCACGCATGATTTCCTTTGCTTGTTCTATCGTAAGGTTTCGTTTACTTTTAGGAAAAAATAAAACAAAACCAGCATAATCTACTTGATGTTTATTAAGATAAACCGCTTCTTTGGGGTCAGTTAGACCGCATATTTTAATTTTAGTCATATCGTATTTCCTCTTTTCTTTGTGTAAGTTTACAATTACTCGTTCGTGCTATAGTTGGCAAGCGGGTAACCAGTATTGAAACCAATCAATTTATTTGTATTATACCGTAAAAACAGCGTGAAAAACAAGGCAGGAATGTGCTTTGTTTGTGTCAAGTATTCATTGGCAC
>FR899687.1 GCA_000437275.1 Clostridium sp. CAG:411
ACTTGCGTCTTATCTATATATCCTGCCTTGCGGACAGGCGTTGTCAAATATACTTTTGCCTTTTCAAACAATTCATATCGACTATATTTTGACTCAATAAACTTATTAACACCATCCTTTGCTACAAGAAACAAATCCGTCGCTTCTAACTGTCTTGCAGCTCTGGTCAATGTCATTGCAGTAAACGGAAGCGCTTTTCTGGCCTCTGAAATATACAATCGTTTTTTCTTGCTATACAGATAAAACAAAAATAACTGCTGCGTAGAGTAAACAAACCTCCCCGTCAATTTTGGGGGTTCTTTCTCATCTGTAAGCATTATTCCGATAAAAGGAAGAAAAACCTGTTTATCAGTAACAAACGGTATATTATTTTCTATAAGACTTTTTCTTCGATAATTTGATACCGTTGCAAGTTCAAATATGACTGGCACATTATCAATCTGCTGTATTTTTGCAATTTGTTTTTTCAATGCCGGAAGCGTTGCAAGTTCTTCTGTTGGAATAAGCATTATACAACGTTTGTTCCCAACATAGGCTGTGTGAAAATCATAACTGCCTGCAATATAAACAGGCAAAGAATCCCGATGATTCCATGCTTCATATTTTATAGAAATTCCGAATACGCTTGTAAGCATATTTCTCATTCTCCTTTTAACTCAATTTATTTCATTTTAACTTGGCATATGTTAAAAGTCAAGTTTTTGAGTTATTTTGAACTTTCCCAAAAAGGCTTTCTTACCCTTTCACATTATCGACACATCGTGTCGCCAATCTTGGTTAAAGTTTTTATAAATAGTAGTGCGGAATGCTCTTGTATATATTCCTTGCTTCTAATTACTTTTTGAACTTATATTTTCCTTTTCCGTGACCAGATACCGGCTCAATAATATCTGCCTGAACCAAATTGAAAAGAAGTTTTGAAGCACCTGAACCTTTC
>FR899688.1 GCA_000437275.1 Clostridium sp. CAG:411
GTGGTGGTTGCTGACTTAGCAGGAACAAAATAAACGCACTGTTTTTGAGAAAAAAGTACATAAGTTAGGAAAACATCGACCAATCATAAGGAGGTATAGCAAATGGCATTATTAGATATCATAGGACCAATCATGGTTGGACCTAGCAGTTCTCATACTGCTGGAGCGGTTAGAATTGGACAGATGACAAGAAAATTATTAAATGATAGACCAGTGAAAGGTGAGATTTTATTGCATGGTTCTTTTGCAACAACAGGAAAAGGACATGGAACGGATAAGGCACTGGTTGCGGGAATATTAGGGTTTTCTACGGATCAGTCTATGACAGCGATGGAAAAAACATTTACAGTTATGTGCGAAACGATTGATACCTATCGTTCGGGACGTATGTCTGCTAGTGGATTGGTTGGAGATGAAAGTGGAAAATTAGAGAAATATCGAACCCAAAGTGTGGATAAAGTGGAAGAAAATGGAAAACAATCACCACTTTGTGGAAATTTTATGGGGGAAGCGATGGTGATTGCTTTGAAAATGGCAGAATCCAATACTTGTATGCGACGAATTGTGGCAGCTCCAACGGCTGGTTCCTGTGGAGTGTTACCAGCGATGTTAATTCCATATTATCGCATGAATATGGGAGAAAAAGAGGAAATTGTAAAAGTGTTGTATGAGGCAGGGAACTTCCTTGCATCAGGAGGGGTACACGACTCTTCTGATTTCTTTTCAATAACAATATCAGGATGAGAAGCAAAAAAATCTTTGTTGTAAAAAGAAATGTGTCACACACTCCTCTATTTTGGTTAAGGTTATTTCAATTTTATGCCAAATAATTTTTCTCTCCAGCTAATATAAAGTATTTCAAATGCATACGAAAAGACAAAAGCAGTGTAATAAGTTCTGCAACAGGTATGGCAATCCAGGCACCATTGATTCCTAAAAAGTTAGGTAAAGTTAGAAGTGCCAGTACCGTAAATACCAGGGTTCTGCAGGAAGAGATAATAGCAGAAATTTTGCCGTTTGATAGGGCGGTAAAAAAGCCGGAACTGGTAATATTTAGTCCGCTGAATAAAAAGTTTATAGCAAATAGTTTAAATCCAAAGTCTGCTAAGGCAAAGGTTTTAGCATCTTTCGTAAAAACATTTACTAAAGGTGTTGATAAAACAATCGATAGAACAGTAAGGACTATAGAGGAGATTGCGACAAATAGGAAGGAAACTTTGTAGGTGTTTTTTAATTCCTTTTTGTTGCAAGCACCATATTGGTATCCTACGATTGGACTAATGCCAATGGAAAAACCAAGGTAAAATGCATTAAATAGAAATTGGCCATAAAGAAGTATGGTAATAGCAGCTACGCCGTGTTCGCCAGCCAGTTTCATTAGTATAATATTGAATAAAAAAGTAACAATCGCATTGGAAAGTTGCGTTATCATTTCTGAGGAACCATTATAACAGGCTAGGACAAGTTCTTTTGCATGGAAAGAGAATTTTGTAAAATGCAAGCCTTCTCTTGAAAAGAAAAAGAAACATAGTCCAGCAATGGCAGGGATGGATTGTCCAATTCCAGTGGCGAGTGCGGCACCGCCAATTCCCAAATGGCAGATAACGATAAAAAGGTAGTCCAATACTGCATTTAAAATACCTGCTCCTACAGTAAGCAGTAATCCAAGGGATGGATACCCAGCAGTAACCAAATAGGATTGAAAAAGTGTTTGCAACATACACGCAGGAGCAAAAAGAATAGCTGTGGACAAATATTGCTTACAATTAGGCAAAAGAACATCGTTAGAGCCTAGAAAATAGGCAATTTGCGTCAGAAAAAATTGCGTTAAAATTAAGATAACGATACTAACGAATAAGCCAATGATTACAAACTGTGTCAGACACTCGTTTGCTTCTTTTTTACGGTCCTGTCCAAGGTATTTACTGATAATAGCGTTGCCGCCAGTAGCAAGCATTGTAGCAATTGCAATGACAATATTTATAATAGGATATACAATATTTAAAGAAGAAAGTGCATTACTTCCGATAAAACGGGAAATAAAGATTCCATCTACAATTGTATAAAGTGACATGAAAATCATCATGGCAATAGATGGTGCAGCAAATTTTAAAAGAGTCCATGGTGTAAAGGTACGACCGATCTTATTATTCATAATTATAAAAATCCTTTCCTATAGAATTACAATTAAAAGAGTGAGTCAATGTCCAAATTTTTTGGGGACAACTGTTAGATAAAGTGTATGATATACTATAGGGAGAGTTATCGTCAAGGGGGCAGTTAAAAATAAAAAGTTGAGAAAATCTATATTCTAGTGCTATAATAATAGAAGTGTTGGCAGATGCTTTAAAGTTACACTTTAGATAGGGGGAAGATATGTCAAATTTATATAAAGTAGTGGATATAGAGGAACCAGATTTTGGCTGTGAAGGGTTGCCAGAACATATGGAGAGAATGGATAAGGTAACCATAAAAAATGCAGAAAATAAAAAGCAAACTTTGAATGTCGCAGATAAATATTTATATGAGCAGAATATTGACGTGGGCGATATGGTAAATTATATAAATGGAAGTATTCAGAAAGTATTGCCTACGGAAGTATAAAGCAGTGATGTATACAAAGAGTATTAAATAGGAGAAATTTCTATTTTTAATGCATTTATTCCTATTATAGGTGCAGTGTTATCTTGTTTGATGTTGAGAGAACCATTTTATGGACGTTACATTGTAGCAGGATTGCTCGTTGTAGTGGGCGTGTATATAATAAATGCACATGATTATAGAACGGATACATTGTAGTGAAAAAGTCCGTAATTCCTGTAATAACGGACTTTTTTAAAAACTTCTAAAAACCTATTGACATAATAGGAATTGTAAAGTATAATATGAGCATAAATTAAATCCGATATGAAAACTAGGAAAAAGAAACGAACAGAAAAATATAAGTCGAATGGAATATTCGCAGAAAGAGGTAGAGCATATGGCAAAGTTAGAAAGAAAAGATAGAAACTTCAAATTTGAAACATTACAGCTTCATGTGGGACAGGAAACTCCAGATCCAGTTACAGATGCAAGAGCAGTACCAATTTATCAATCTTCATCTTATGTTTTCCGCAATTCACAGCATGCTGCAGATCGTTTTGGCTTAAAAGATGCTGGAAATATTTATGGTCGTTTGACCAATCCTACAGAAGATGTATTCGAACGTAGAATTGCAGCATTAGAGGGTGGTGTAGCAGCTTTAGCAGTAGCTTCTGGTGCAGCAGCAGTTACATATACAATTCAGAATTTAGCATTGGCTGGGGACCACTTAGTAGTTGCAAAGAACATTTACGGTGGTACTTATAACTTATTGGCACATACATTAGTAGATTATAACATTGAGTCAACTTTTGTGGACCCATTGAATTTAAGTGAAATTGAGGGTGCAATTAAGGAAAACACAAAGGCTGTTTATATTGAAACTCTTGGAAATCCCAATTCAGAAGTAGTCGACATCGAAGCAGTAGCAGAAATTGCACATAAGCACAATTTACCATTGGTAATTGATAACACATTTGGTACACCATACTTAATCCGTCCAATCGAATACGGTGCAGATATTGTGGTACACTCTGCAACAAAGTTCATCGGTGGACATGGTACTACAATTGGTGGTGTTATCGTTGATGGTGGAAAATTTGATTGGAAAGCATCTGGAAAGTTTCCACAGCTTACTGAGCCAAACGAAAGTTATCATGGAATCAGCTTTGTGGATGCAGCAGGTCCAGCAGCATTTGTTACAAGAATTCGTGCAATTCTTCTTCGTGACATGGGTGCAACACTTTCTCCAATTCATGCATTTATCTTTTTACAGGGATTGGAGACGTTATCTCTTCGTGTAGAGCGTCATGTGGAAAATACAAAGAAGGTAATTGAATTTTTACAGACACAGCCATTAGTAGAAAAGATTAACCATCCTTCTGTATCTGATGATCCAGAGCAGCAGAGATTATATAAGAAATATTTCCCTAATGGTGGTGGTTCTATCTTTACATTTGAAATTAAGGGAGATGCAAAGAAGGCACAGGAATTTATTGACAACTTGGAATTATTCTCCTTGTTAGCAAACGTTGCGGATGTAAAATCACTTGTTATTCATCCAGCATCTACTACACATGCAGAGTTAAATGAAAAAGAGCAGGCAGATCAGGGAATTAAGCCAAATACAATTCGTTTATCCATTGGTACAGAGCATATTGATGACATTATCGAGGATTTAAGTGAGGCATTTAAGGCAGTACAATAATTTTATGAGATTTCTATTTTGAGCAATTGTTTTTATCAACAACAGTTCTAAATAATTATGGCAAGAGGCAAGTTACATGTAGGTGTGACTTGCCCGTTTGTGTTTATGATGGTACAATAAACTTAATTAAGAATTAATAGGAATAAAAGATGGAGGAAACAGATGAAAACAGGGCTGATTATGGAAGGCGGCGCTATGCGTGGCATGTTTACCTGTGGTGTCACAGACGTATTGATGGAAAATGACATTACGTTTGATGGGGCAATTGGTGTGTCAGCAGGAGCAGTATTTGGTTGTAATTATAAGTCAAGACAAGTTGGAAGAGCCATACGTTATAATAAGGCATATTGCAAGGATAAACGTTATGCCAGTTTTGAATCTCTCATAAAGACTGGAAATTTATACGGTGTGGAATTTTGCTATAATACGATTCCTTTTGAATTGGATTTATGGGATGTGGAGACATATCGTAAGAATCCTATGGAATTTTATGTCACTTGTACAGATGTAGAGACAGGAAAACCTGTGTATCATCTTTGTAAAGATGGCACAGGAAAAGATACAGAATGGATGCGGGCATCTGCATCTATGCCGTTGGTGTCTCAAATTGTAGAAATTGATGGATACAAGCTGTTAGATGGAGGCGTAGGAGATTCGATACCGCTTCGTCATTTTGAAAAATTGGGTTATAATCGAAATGTAGTAATTTTGACGCAGCCGTTTAATTATATAAAGGAGAAAAATAAATATATGCCAGTGGCAAATGTTGCATTGAGGAAATATCCAAAGATGTTGGAGGCAATGGAGAACAGACATATTCGTTATAACAAAACAATAGAATATATTCGTGAGAAGGAATTGCGTGGTGAAGTGTTTGTGATTCGACCACCGCGAGCATTAAATATCGGAGGTACGGAAAAAAATCCTGAGGAATTAGAGCGTGTTTATCAGATTGGCCGCAGGACGGCTGTTCGCAAACTGGATGAATTGAAGGCTTTTTTGAAAGCAGAATAAAATGCAGGTGTTTGGATAGACTAAGTTTTGAGGAAAAGGGGCGAAAGCTCATGGATGAAAAAGAAATCTGGAAGCTTGTGTTCGAATATGGAAAAGATATTCTTGCAACAGAAAGTATGAAGTCAGAACGGGGCTTCATGCAACATGGAAGGGTATCGGTATATCGGCATTCCCTAAATGTAGCATTTGCAAGTCTGTATCTTGCCCGTAAATGGAAATGGCGGGTGAATGAGAGGACGCTTGTTCGGGGAGCATTATTACATGATTACTTTTTGTATGATTGGCATGAACCGAGCGAAGAACACAAGTGGCATGGATTTATTCATGCGGAAATTGCCTTAAAAAATGCGGTTAGGGATTTTAATTTAAACAGGGTAGAGCGTGATATTATACGAACGCATATGTTTCCACTAAATCTTAGATTGCCAGCGTATAAGGAAAGTGTATTAGTTTGTATTGCTGACAAATATTGTGCGGCGAAGGAAACAGTGTTGGAACGAAAGAAAGCAGAAGAATGAGTGTCGTACGGATGCATAAGGATAAGTATGACACTTTGTTGCTTTATGAAATGAGGCTGAATTTACATAAAAATGGATGAGATAGTGTAGCATGTACTCTCAGAATCTCCCTTGCACCCACTTTTGCGACTGTTTTTCCGCCAGCTATACACAAATTTAATCAACGTACGCTCCACGTACGCCTCATAAATTTGTGCATATCTGACAAAAAAACATTTTGCAAAATCAGGCACAAAGAGACTCCGAGAGTACATTAGCTTTAAAAGGAGGAACAAGGGAAGAATTCTGTGATAAAATGCAAGATGTTAAAAAATATCAACCAAACTGATTAAATATAATCATGTTCCTTATGCATATACTATGTTAAAATAACATCATAAAAATTGATATAATTTAACTATATGAGTTCGGTTTATTTCAAAAAACAAAAATTTATAGTTAGGAACGTTGAATAGAAGGAAGGATGATACCATGAAAAATGTAGAAAAATATACAAGACAATATTTTATGCCACCAGTATTAGATTTAGAATGGGCAAAGAAGGACCATATTGAAAAGGCACCAATTTGGTGCTCTGTTGACTTACGTGACGGAAATCAGGCATTGATTGAGCCAATGGGATTAGAAGAAAAGATTGAATTTTTCAAAATGTTAGTAGACATTGGTTTTAAGGAAATTGAAGTAGGATTTCCTGCTGCATCAGAGACCGAATTTGACTTTATGCGTGCATTGATCGACCGCAATATGATTCCAGATGATGTGACCGTACAGGTATTGACACAGGCAAGAGAGCATATTATCAAACGTACTTTTGAAGCGGTAAAGGGGGCACCACATGCAGTAATTCATTTATACAATTCCACATCTGTAGCACAAAGAGAGCAGGTTTTTAAGAAAGATAAAGAGCAGATTAAGAAGCTTGCAGTAGACGGTGCAGAACTTTTAAAGAAACTTGCGGATGAGACAGACGGAGATTTCTCCTTTGAATATAGTCCAGAAAGTTTTCATGGTACGGAAGTGGAATATGCATTGGAAGTTTGTAATGCAGTGTTAGATGTTTGGAAACCTTCTAAGGAAAGAAAGGCAATTATCAATTTACCAGGTACCGTAGAGACTGCAATGCCACATATATTTGCTTCACAGATTGCGTATATGAGTAAAAATTTAAAATACAGAGAAAATGTTGTATTAAGTCTTCATCCACACAATGACCGTGGTTGTGGTGTTTGTGATGCAGAAATGGGTATTTTAGCGGGAGCTGACCGTATCGAAGGTACTTTATTTGGTAATGGAGAGAGAACAGGAAATGTAGATATTATTACGGTTGCGATGAATATGTATTCGTATGGTATAGATCCAGAATTAGAGTTTTCCAATATGCCTAAGATTAGAGAGGTGTATGAACGTCTTACAAGAATGAAAGTTTCTGATCGTCAGCCATATGCAGGTGATTTGGTATTTACTGCTTTTTCTGGTTCACATCAAGATGCCATTGCAAAAGGAATGAATTGGAGAGAAGAGAAAAAGTTAAATACATGGACGGTTCCATATTTACCAATTGATCCAGTAGATGTAGGAAGAACCTATGATGCAGATGTAATCCGTATCAATAGTCAATCTGGTAAGGGTGGTATTTCTTATATCTTAAAAGAAAACTTCTCAATTGTTGTTCCTGAAAAAATGCGTGAGGCAGTAGGATATACGGTAAAACAGGTTTCCGATGAGGAACATAAAGAGTTATCACCAAAGTGGGTATATGAGATTTTTGAAGAGAACTTTTTAGATTATACACCTAACTTTACAATTTCAGATTGTCACTTTAAACAGGACAATGGAATTATGGCAGAAGCAACAATCTGCTCTGGTGAAAAGAAAACGATTGTGGATGCAAATGGAAATGGTCGTTTAGATGCAGTAAGCAATACGATTAAACAGTATTATGGAATTAGCTATGAATTGACAACCTACGAAGAACATGCGTTATCCAGAGGTTCTTCTTCAAAAGCTATGGCTTATGTTGGTATTAACTGCAATGGAGTATCTTATTGGGGAGCTGGTATTGATGAGGATATCATCAAGGCATCTATTCATGCATTAGTAGTAGCGGTAAATAAAATTCCTGAAGTACAGGATACGGAAGCTGGAAAAGATGATCGCCTGATGGAAATGATTAATTATATTCAGAGCAATTATCAAACTGTTACATTAGAAGATATGGCCGATGCGTTCCATTTATCTACACCATATATTTCAAAGTATATCAAAGATAAATCAGGAAAGACCTTTGGTGCACATGTGACACATGTAAGATTAAAGAAAGCGAAAACCTTATTAAAGAATGGAAATATGACGGTAGAAAATATATCCTATGCAATTGGTTATCCAAATGCAGAGCATTTTATCCGAGTGTTTAAAAAGGAATTTGGAGTGACACCAACGCAGTATAGAAACGAAAATCAATAAAATATAAAAAACAAAAATGGTTATCTTGTTTAGCAAGATAACCATTTTTTTGAATCTCTTAAAAAATAGGTAACAGTTCAGCCGGGTACATTCATAAAGTGCCAGAATATACAACATGACTAAAAATATCCTTTTTGGCTGGACACTTCACTCTGTACGCTTTCTCACTAGGCTCAAAAATACTTCGCCAAGTGTTCAATGTGTATTCATGTTTGGCGTTAGCCAAATAGAAATGATTGTGGAAATTGCACTTAGCCTGCTAGCAGTCATGTGCAATTTCCACAATCATTTCTGTCCGGCTGAACTGTTACAAAAATAGAGATAAAATATTCATAAATCTATGGAAGTGTTTATAGGTGAAAACAAACCATATAAAGCTATTTAACGCTCCTCAAAAGGTGTATATGCAACATGTGTTCCAACATATTTGTAAGCTGGTCGGATGATCTTATTTCCATTTAGAATCTCTTCTAAGCGGTGTGCACTCCATCCGGAAATTCTTGCAATAGCAAAGATAGGAGTAAATAATTCTTCTGGAATACCAAGCATTGTATAAACAAATCCGCTGTAAAAATCTACATTTGCACAAACGTTTTTAAAGACTCTGCGGCGGCTCATAATTAACTCGCTCGCAAGGTGTTCGATACGGTCATAAAAGTCAAATTCGTGCGTAAGACCTTTTTCAGCAGCAAGTGCTTTAGCAAATTTCTTCAGAATAACCTTTCTTGGGTCAGATAAAGTATAAACAGCATGTCCCATACCATAAATCAAACCAGAGTGGTCGAAAGCTTTTTTATCCAAAATTAAATTTAAGTAAGAAGAAATTTCGCTTTCATCGCTCCAGTCACTGATATTTTTCTTCATATCTTTGAACATTTCCTGTACTTTTAAATTTGCACCACCATGTTTTGGTCCTTTTAAAGAACCAATGGAAGCAGCTAAAGAAGAATAGGTATCTGTACCAGAAGAAGTAACTACATGTGTAGTGAACGTAGAGTTGTTACCACCACCATGCTCAGCGTGAAGAATTAAAGCAATATCTAATACTTTTGCTTCCAATTCTGTATATTTTCCATCTGGACGAAGCATGAGCAGGATATTTTCTGCTAAAGAAAGTCCTTTTTTTGGATTGCGGATTAAAAGAGTATCATTCATACGAAAATGGCGATAAGAATGATAAGAATAAACGGCAATCAAAGGAAGCTTACTGATTAATTCCAAAGATTGGCGAAATACATTTTTAGGTGTAATTGCATCCGGACAGGAATCATAACTGTAAAGTGTCAAAATACAACGTTCCATAGCATTCATAATATTAGGATTAGAGGCCTTCATGATAACATCACGAACAAAGTGACCGGTCAAAGTCTGCATTTCAAAAAAGACATCCAGAAAACGCTTCAATTCTGCATCGGATGGAAGTTTACCAAATAGTAGGAGATAGCAGGTTTCCTCAAAACCAAACTTTCTACCATCTAATCCATTAATTAAATCAATCACATTGATTCCTTGATAATATAACTCACCGTCAATTGGTACGTGTTTTCCGTCTATGGTGTTGTAAGAACAAACATCGGAAACTTCTGTCAGACCTGTTAATACACCTTTTCCGTTTTTATCGCGTAGACCACGTTTTACATCGTATTTCTCATATAAATCCGGATCAATGCGGTGATTTCTCATAAGTGTTTCTTCCAGATGATCTACGTTTTTTCGTAATTCACCTGTATCTTTTACATCCATAATTCTTCTTGTTGGCATAGGTATAACCCTCCTTATATTTTATCACGTTCCATTTTGAAGTATATAAATTGTATTGGGGTAAAAATAGATACTTATAGAAAAGGAACAGATGTTATCTGTAGCAAAGTATCTCTAAGGTGAACCCGTTTATTCTACAGGTACAAGTAAAGATACCGTTGTAAAAATCCGTGCTGGCGAAACTTTTTAATCCATAATCAAAGTATTGTGATAGTTTTCTATACTGTGAGACGTATGGATATAAAAAAACCGACTACGCTTATTACCTCCTCGTAATCGGTGTTGGTTCGCAAACTTACTCATCTATAATTATACATGAATTTGTATTAGAAAGCAAGTAGCAAAATGTTATTGATATTTTTTCCAATGTGTTTTATGGATGGCATAAAAAATTGCACCTACAAATACCATACCGCCAATGATGTTACCCAATGTTACAAAGAAAAAGCATTTGGTACTGGCAACAGATAAGAGCTGTTCACATTGTTGTGCGGTAATGCCATACAAATTTTTTGCCTGTTCGACATAAGAACTGTTTGTGGCAGCAA
The DNA here is from genome assembly GCA_000437275.1 of Clostridium sp. CAG:411. GTDB lineage: Bacteria > Bacillota > Clostridia > Lachnospirales > Lachnospiraceae > CAG-411. Next base: position 10,593 of record FR899688.1, read on the forward strand.
GCATACCAGCTGGAATATAAAACATATTTGCAACGCAATGCTCAAATCCACAAATTACAAAAGCCATAATAGGGAAAAAGATTGCTAAAATTTTTCCAGCTACATCTTTTGCAGCGCTTGCCATTAAAATAGCAAGGCATACTAAAATGTTACATAAAATACCACTTGCAATCGCAGCACCTGGTGAAATCGTTGTTTTGGTAATTGCAACTTTAATCGTGTAAGCACCAAGACCGCCATTTGTATAGTTAAACTGACCTGAGAAAAATAGTAAAGCATCAATGATCAGTGCACCTACAAGGTTGCTGATGTAAACGATAACCAGGTTTCTTATAAAAGATAATCCACTGATTTTTTTGTCAAAATATGCCATAAGCATAAGACAGTTACCTGTGAATAATTCTCCGCCTACCAATACAACTAACATTAATCCTACTGGGAAGATGGCACCTGCCAGTGTTCTTGCCAGACCTACATTTGAAATATCGTGTACAGCAACATTACTTGCGGCACCACCGATGGCAATAAATGCCCCCGCTAAAAGACCAAGCAAAATCATTTTTCCAAGAGGAAGATTTGCCTTTGTAACCTCTCCGTTAATATTGTTATCAAGTACTTCAGATGGGGTATACAAACTGTTTTCCATACATCTATTCTCCTTATCCTAAGCATTCTGCATTTTATCCTACTCTTTTGCAAAAAAAAAGTCAATAAAGTATGAAAAAAAATACAATAGGCTCGTTTTTTCCTTTCATTTTGTGATAGAATAGATGGGGATTGCTTTTATTATGTCAGATAAGAGCAGTTATCAAGAAAGAAATAAAAAAATTCTAGAAAAGATGGGAAAAGATTTGGCAAATTTGAAAAAGCCATTTATAATAGATAAGTTAAGACAGATATGATGTAAATGGTAGGATGCTACTTATGAAAGAGAATGCATAGAGTAGAGAGCATGTTTTCAGTTTGTATAAACATAAATTTTAGATAGATGTAGGAGGCCAAGTTTGAAACAAATAAGTAGAGGA
>FR899689.1:0-46573 GCA_000437275.1 Clostridium sp. CAG:411
TATTTTCCCCTTTTCTTCCTATCTTTCGCCTGCATTTTTTTCTTGTTTTTTCACTACTACATGCTCTTTTAAATACTTGTACCATTTTTCATAATATACACCATACATATGACAACCATCCGCAGACAATCCTTCTTTTAAATATCCTTTTTCGTCTGTGAACAATGGATTTACATCTATATAAAATACCTGTTTCCCATCTGCTGCTTTTGCAAGTTCCACATTTTTATCGTTTATATTGATATTATTATATACATCGCTACTGTCGCTTCTTCCTTTTGAAAAATGCAACATTCCCATTAAATATATGACTGCATTCGGTTGTGTCTTTTTTATTTCTTCTATCAATGAATCCATACGTTTTCTGAAAATTGCCGTATTTCCATAACCTAAGTCATTCATTCCCAGCATGATATATACTTTTCCATATTTTTTATTTTGTAATACCTGATTCAAGTTTTCTGCACGATTTGTATTTTTACACAATATAGACTTACCTCGTACCCAGTCATATAACGCATAACCATCCTGACAATAAAAATCAGCCGTATCTTTTAAGTCAAGGTAATCATAAAAAGCAACCATTCTGGAATCACCAATAAACATAGCATCGTTAAAGTAAGATTTTCCAGTTTTTTTACTATACTTATATTCTGTCGTAAGCGGTGTTTTTCCTCGATCTGAATAATAAGGAGAGTTAATCTTTACAGGAGTATACTTATCAAACTTAGTAACTCCTATGTCTTCTTTCCTTTCTGTTTTCTTCTTTTCTTCTGTCTGTTTTCCATTTAGCTGCTCTGTCTTTGCTTCATCTATTTTCTCTGCTTCATCTTTCTTTTCCAAAGTGGTTGGTTCTGTTTGCTGATTTTCCTCCGCATTTCCCCCCATTCCCACTGGATCGCTTGTATTTTCTTCTGCAAATGCATCCTGCCATAAAGGTGAAGTAAGTTTCTTTTCTATATAAGCAAATGTCAGCCCATTTTCTCCTACAGTTTTTCCTAATGCAAATGCCCCTACTATTATTGTAACCATACATGCCCAAAATATGTCTGGTGCTTGTTTTCTCCATTTATTTTGTCTGCTATCTTTCATCATTTTTCTCTCCTCGTTCTTTTTATTATTATGCATTCTTCCTGCACTTTCTAATTGCTACTACCTTTTTATATATACTTTCTGATTCTTTACTAGGCAATTCCCGTTTCATGCTTATATTTAGAACTGTAAATATAAAAACGGATTACTTCCCGACTGCATCAATTGATATACGGAATAAAAGAAAATACAAAGAATAACCAATGTACTAATTGGTTTATTTTCTATTTTTTGAAAGCATTTTTGAGGCAATGGGGTTGAAAATAAAATACAAATCAACAACAAAATCCAATATTGTTTCAGATAAAATATAAATTTATCTGGTCCTAAATAGAGTGTAGCTCCTGCTTTTCCAAACATACAGCCTATATATTGAAGCAATGCTTGCAAATTAGTATTCGCAAAAAGCATCCATGATATTGGTAACAATACAATAACCCATATATGTCCTAACGGTTTGTATGTTTCAAAAAGTTTTCCAATTACTATTTTTTCCAATCCGATGCAAATTCCAAATAATAATCCCCACAAAACAAAATTCCAGCTTGCTCCATGCCAAATTCCAGTTAAACTCCACACAACAAATATATTGAATACGGTACGAAGCTTTCCCTTTCGATTTCCTCCCAGTGGAATGTAAATATACTTTGTAAACCATTTTCCCAATGTGATATGCCATCTTCTCCAAAAGTCTGATATACTTGAGGCACAATACGGATATCGAAAGTTTTCTGGAAAGTGAAATCCTAACATTTTTCCTATCCCAATTGCCATCAATGAGTATCCAGCAAAGTCAAAGTAAATTTGAAAAGAATATGCAATTGCACCTAACCAGGCAATTGGCGCCCAAATTCCTATCGTTCCTGCCATTTGAATAGAATTCCATAAAGTCTCTATTTTATTCGAAAGTAATACCTTCATTCCCAACCCCATTACAAACATACGAAATCCTTGATTCATAGATGCCATAGATATATTTCTACACTTTAATTCCTGACGCATATCTGGATAGGAAAATATAGGTCCTGACAATATATGTGGAAACATTGTTATAAACATAGCATACTCCAAAAATGAAATTTTCTTCCCATTCTCCTCTTTATAACAATCAATCAATATAGATATATTTTGAAACGTATAAAAACTAATTCCCAAAGGCAAGGCTACCTGCAATACCGGCAACAGATTATGATGCAACATAGTATTTATATTTGTTACACCAAAATTCCAATACTTAAATACAAACAACGTTGCCACATCAAACACAATTGTTACAATCAATGCTTTTTTTGATTTTTCCTTATGCACAAAAATTAATCCCAGATAGTTAAATACCAATGATATTATTAACAACCAGAGATATTTTGAATCATTCATCCAATAAAAAAGCAGGCTTCCTGATAAAATACACAGATTTCTATATTTTCTAGGACAAATAATATAAATTATCAAAAAAACTGCTAAAAATCGAAAAATAAATATATTATCACTAAAACTCACAGTTTGTACCTTCTCTTTCTTTTTTATTGAAAGCTTCTGCCTTCCACAAACTACACATTTTCACAAAGATTTTTCTCTACAAAATGTACCTTTCCTATAATAGAACAAAGTAGACAATTCCACATCTGTTTTCTAATTTTTCATTTCTAAAGAACCTGCTTTATAAATACAATTTCCTAGAGAAAAACATCTGCCCCTTGATTTCAAAATGAGGCAGACATTTTATCACTATAACACAAAGGAAACGATACACCACCTCTGCACTATACTATCTTTCTTACTTTAATAATGGCTCGGTTACTGTCGATGGTATGTCAAATTCTACACTTCCCATGTACATCGGTGCTACCTTTCCCTGATTAAAACAAATTACCAGTTTTCCTTTATTGTTTATATAAAAAGATGTTGTATCCTTTATGGAATCAAACTCCCACATTGCAGCTTCCGCATCATCTAACCAGTACTTTACATTCTTATCCTTTTTCATTTCGGTTCTCATTTGCTCTTTGATATTATCACTAATTACTTTCTTATAATCCGCATCTGCCTTAAACAAATCTTTTAACCGCAAACGTTCTCCTGTTTTCAAGTCAATTGTATAATAGTAATCTTTTTCAGAACCACTTCCTGCTGCCTGATAACACATTAGCTTTAAGGTGAAATACTCCTCATTGGATGTTACAACTTCTGTTTTTATTGTCATAGACTGGTAACCCTTCTTCTCTTTCAATTCCTCCTTAAATTCTGCTACCTGTTTTTTTGTGATTGCATCAATTTCTTCATTAATTTTTTCTGAAGATTTTTCTAGTTTTTTGTTCTTGCCATTTGTCTTTATTTTTTCTGTCTCTACATCTGCATAATTGCGATCATCCTCATATAAATATTGTCGAAATGTCACTGTATGTACAACATCTCCCACTATAGGGATTTGTTCCATCGCAAATGCCACACGTTGAGAAGTATTTGGCAAGATTACAAACGCTGCCATCGCGGCAGTTACAGCTCCCGCTGTATATTTTACAATATTTCTTCTCCTTTCTTTCCGTTTATCTTTCTTTGCCTGTTCTATTTTTTCTTTCATTGCTTCTACTTGTTCCTTGGACATTTTTACCTTCATATATTCTTCCTTTATTTTTTTTATTTCTTCATTACCCATTTTGCTTCCTCCATTCTTTGTCGTCCAAAAATTTTTTACACTTCTTCCATTTGCACTCGTAGTTTTCTCAGTCCACGATATAATCTGCTTTTTATAGTGCTCAATTTTTCGTTTTGAATCTGTGCAATTTCTTCCAGTTTCATGTCTTCAAAATAGCGCAAACGAATTACTACCTGGTCAGCTAATTCTAATTGATCCATCGCCTCTTTCAAATCAAAATTTTCATATACATCCTGCTTTCCGGTCTCAGGCACTTCTTCCATTGATTGGAATTTTACTACTTTGTATTGTTGCTTTATTTCATTCAACATAATACGATAAATCCATGTTGCTGCAAATTCGGGCTTTTTTAATTGATCACTATTTAAAATTGCTTTATACGCTCCGTTTTGCACAATATCCGCTGCATCCTCCTCATTTTTTACATGGCTATATGCTAAACGGAAATATTTATTATAATTTTCCAGCAATATTTGTTCCACTATCTTTTCATTCTTTTTATTTTTGGACAACAAACCCAACTTTCTCACCTCGTTATACCATTTTTTCTTGCAAGATTAAAAGCATTTCCGGTACCATCTTTGCTTTCATATTATTAGATAACCTTATGCCTTAAAAAGTTTCAGCGACAAAAAAAATTTTTGATTTTTTTAACAAAAAACAAAGCATTCTAAATTCATTTAGCCATAGAATTTTAAAACACTTTGTTCTTCAACTACTTTTATACAGATGCCTTAATGTGGTATCCAAAAAAATTATCTTTTTATACATTGAAAATACTTCCGCCAATAAATTCTCTAGCAATCGAATTTTTAGGAATATCCTCTGTGCTAACTCCGATAAAATAATCCAAAAACTTCAACAATCGCTTTGCTTCCGTATATTCTGGACAATCTTTTGGTATGCCAAATAAAATTGGTTCGGCATATTGTTTTAACACTGCCAACTCATAAATCAATGCCGAATTAAACATTACGTCTGCCTCTTCCTGAAATGGGAAAATATATTGTTCTTCTCCCTTTCTTACAGATGGCCACATAGCAATGGTATCCTTCGCACTGGTTCCTCTTGTTCTTGCATCTCTGACCATTCTTCGAATCAAACGTCCATCTGTGGTCGGTATTCGATTATGCTCATCAATATTTAGCTGTGTCAACGCACTAATATAGATTTTGAATTTATTTTCCTTCGGAAGGGAATAGGATAATTGGTCATTTAGTCCATGAATCCCCTCAATAACCAATACATCGTCCTTTCCTAACTGTTTATAATTTCCTTTGTATTCTCTTTGCCCTGTTTTAAAATTATAAGAAGGAAGTTCCACCCGTTTTCCCTTTAATAAATCGGTCATATTCTGATTGAACAACTCTACATCCAACGCTTCCAGACATTCATAATTGTAGTTTCCATCTTCATCTCTCGGTGTCTCCCGCCGATTTACAAAGTAATCATCTACCGGAATTGGATGTGGTTTCAAACCATGCGCACGAAGCTGTACAGATAACCGATGAGAAAATGTTGTTTTTCCAGATGAGGATGGACCCGCAATCATTACAATTTTTTTCTTTTTGTTTTCCGCAATCTGTTGTGCAATTTCTCCCATCTTTTTTTCTTGTAATGCTTCCTGCACTAAGATAAGATTCTGGATGTCACCGCTGGCAATTACATCATTTAATGCTCCCACCGTATCTACTTCCATCATCTTTCCCCAATCTTTTGATTCACGTAATGTCTGGAACAATTTTGGACGGTTTTCCCACTTGGAAACCTTGGTTGGCTCCATCCGTTCAGGAAGTTGTAAGATAAATCCTTCGTCACATAATTCCATAGAAAAATAGGATAACATTCCCGTACTTGGAGGCATATAACCATAAAAATAATCCCGGAATCCATCTAAATCATATATATTAGCTTTAGATACTCGACGATATTCAAATAGCTTTTTCTTATCCATCATTCCATAGTATTCAAACATATTTTTTGCTTCTTCTGTATTAATGGAATATTTTCGAATTTTGATATCTTGGGCAATTATTTCTCGCATCTCTGTTTCTATTTTTTTCAATAATTCTTCTGTCACTTGCACATCTCCCTCAATTTCACAGTATCTTCCATTTCCTACTGAAAATTGAACAGAAACCTTGTCAAGTTTTTTATACGGCAATACAGTATACACTGCTTTCAACATAACAAAAACTAATCCTCTACAATACGTACGATACCCATCCGGATTACTTACCTGAATAAATTCTACATTTGCATCTTTTTCTGCTTTTTCGTTTAATTCCTGTAATCTGCCATCCACACTTGCCAATATAATATCACTTGCATATGCATCTTTAAAATCACTACTAATTTCTAAATAGGTTGTTCCTTTTTTATATTCCTTTTTTTTCTGATCTACTGTAATACTTATTGTATCCCCCATACCTCTGCCTCACTTTCTTTTCTGCGTTAGGACATTCACACTCTTACACACCGTTTAACTATTTTTCATCTATACAAGAAATCATTTTTTTATCTTATATTGTGAAAAATGGTGTGTTTTCCTGGGCTTGGAATATTTCTATCTCTGAATCATATATCTTTTGTAAATACTCAGAAACATAGGAAACCATAAAATGTTCTGTGCCAAAATGCCCCGCATCTATGATCTGCAATCCACAATCCAATGCATCAATCGCTGTATGATGGTCAATATCTCCACTAATTAATACCTGTGCCTGTTTTTGGAGTGCATACTTTACCATGCTTTTTCCAGCACCTGTAGAAATGGCCACTCTTTTTACCTTTTTTTCCACATCACCAGTAACTCTTACCTCACCCAAATCAAAGGCTTCTTTTGTCTGTTCGGCAAGTTGCCTTACTGTTACTTCTTCCTGCAAAGTACCTACTTTTCCAATTCCCATTGGAGTGCCTTCCTTTTCAGATACCAATTCCAAAATATCTTCACTTATTAGATGTATTTTTTCTGCTGCTACATCATTCATCACGCAAACATCACAATTTGTATGCATTGCATAATAGGAAATATCATGCTTGACCAAACGGAGTATTCTTCTTCCAATGAAATCCTCATCCGTCACCCTTTTCATTGCTGAAAATATCATTGGATGATGCGTAATAATCATATCCACCTTTTTTGCAATCGCCTGCTCAATTACCGCGTCTGTTGCATCTAATGCCACCATAATTTTTTTTACTTCCCGTTCCCTACTTCCTACTAAAAGTCCTACATTGTCCCAGCTTTCCGCATAAGCAACGGGTGCCAGTTGTTCCAACTTGTCAATGATTTGTGCTGCTTTCATAATATGTAAGCGCCTCCTTACAATATGCCATATCTTCTTCTAACTCTTTCTGTTTTTTTCGACCTTTTTCAGAAGGGGTCTGCTTTAATTTTTCTATGATTGTTTCTATTTGTCGTTTTTCTTTTTCTAAATAACTCTTTAATACGGGATGTCTGTTCACCAACAAATATTCTCCATATAAATTATATATTTCTTTTTTTTGCGAAAGCGGCTCTGTTGTTCTTCTTGCTTTTAACATGACGTAAAATTTGCCATCCTCTATCAACATATCTTCCTGTATGATCTGAAATCCTAACTGCTCTACAAATACTCTGGTATCCCTTACCTCCGACTGTGGCTGCAACACCAATTCGTCGACCTGCTCAATCACATTCTTTTTCCCAAGCAGTATTTTCTGCATCAAAGGGCCTCCCATGCCAGCAATCAGCACGGTATCCACTTCTCCAGGATTTAATGCCTCTAACCCATCCGAAAGTCTTGTCTCTATTTGTTCTTTATATCCATATTTTTCAATGTTTGCTGCTGCCCGCTCCAAAGGACCTTTATTAATATCCATCGCAATGACCCTATTCGCAATTTGATGCTCCATCATATAGATGGATATATACGCATGGTCGCATCCTACATCTGCAACACGCTTTCCTTTTGTAACCAACTCTACAACTGCCTGTAATCTCTTTGAAAGTTGCATATTTTTCTCCATTTTATTATCCTAGCTCTCCAAATAATCTTTTAGTTTTCTACTTCTACTCGGATGTCTTAATTTTCGCAACGCTTTTGCCTCGATCTGACGGATTCGTTCTCTTGTAACGTCAAATTCTTTTCCTACTTCTTCCAAAGTACGTGCTTTTCCGTCGTCCATTCCAAATCGTAAACGAAGCACACGCTGTTCTCTCTCTGTCAGTGAACTCATCACTTCTGTCAATTGTTCCCGAAGTAACGTTGCTGCTGCTGCATCCATAGGCACTGGCATATGGTCATCCTGAATGAAGTCTCCTAAATGACTGTCATCCTCTTCTCCTATTGGCGTTTCCAAAGAAACTGGTTCCTGGGATATTTTCTGTATTTCACGAACACGAGCTACTGGAAGCTTCAATTCTTCTGCTAACTCCTCTACGGTCGGTTCTCGTCCTAAATCCTGTACAAGCTGACGCTGTGTACGCAACAATCGATTGATTGTCTCAACCATATGCACTGGAATACGAATGGTTCTTGCCTGATCTGCAATTGCCCTTGTGATTGCCTGTCTGATCCACCAAGTAGCATAGGTACTGAACTTATATCCTTTTGTATAATCAAATTTTTCTACTGCTTTAATTAATCCAAGGTTACCTTCCTGAATCAAATCCAAGAATTGCATACCTCGTCCTACATAACGTTTTGCAATACTAACTACAAGACGAAGATTTGCCTCTGAAAGCTGTTTTTTTGCCTCATCGTCTCCATCCGCAATTCGTTTCGCTAACTCTACTTCTTCATCTGATGTTAAAAGTGGTACTTTACCAATTTCCTTTAAATACATACGGACAGGATCATCCACACCTACTGAATCAGGAACAGATAAGTCAATATTTTCAATATCTTCTACTTCCTCTTCCTCATCTAAATCAGCATCATCTGGCTCAAGCAAAATATCATCTGCTTCTTTTTCTTCTTTTATACGCAATATATCAATGCCCTGTTTTTCCAGAAAATCATATATTTTTTCCAACTTGCTGACATCTAAATCCATGTCCTTAAAATGTTCTACGATTTCCTGACTTTCTAAAACATTTTTTTTCTTCTTTGCGCATACAAGCAGTTCTTTTAGTTTTTCTTGAAATTTTGTCGCATCTTTCATGGTATGTCACGTCCTTTCCCTCACTTTGGTGTCTTTCCCATTATTTATTATCATGTACTATCTACAAAGAAATATGCAATTTTTGTAATTCCGCCTGTTCTTTAATGATATTTTGTAATTCACTGATATCCGTTGCGTGGCTTTTTCTGTATTCCAGACTGTGGGATTTTATTCGCAAAACCGTTTCGTTTAGCGCCCTCTCTTTTTCCTGTTTCGTTAATTCCTCGCTTAAATCCCGATTAAACATGGATGCCACTTCACTTTGTTCTTCCTTACTTTCAAACTGATTGATAATCTTGGCTGGATTTACCTGTTCTTTTGCTCGAAATTGTTCAAATAGTGCTGCTGCCACTGTATGATATGGTTCTTCCATAAAATCTTTTTCTGAAAGAAACTCACTCAATTTATAAAACAATTCCTGTTCTTCTATCAGCCAGGTCAAAAATATTTTTTGTGCTTCCCGCAATCCATCTTCTTTCTTTTGATTACGCTGTTCTCGTTGCACCCTCTTTTCCATATCAGGCACCATAACCATCTGTGCTCCATAATGATTTACCAGTTTTTCCAAGTCTGCATAAGCAATGCGGTATTTTCTTGCAATTGCCTCAATATAGTTATTTCGTTCCAATTTTTCTGTAAACTGTAATAATTTTTTAGCTATCTCGTTAAAAAATTTTGTCTTTCCTTCCGGGTCCTGCAAATCAAAGTTTTGTTCTAATACTTCTATTTCAAAGTAAAAACTATTCATTGCTTCATCCAGACGTTTTTGGAATGCTTCTTTTCCCTGTGCTTTTATAAATTCATCTGGATCTTTATATGGCTTCAAGCGGACAACCTTTGCTGGCAATCCCGCTTCTTTTAAAATAGGGATCGCACGTAAAGCAGCCTTTATTCCTGCTTCATCACTATCGTATAAAAGCAACACTTCATCTGCAAATCGCTTTAAAAGGTTTGCCTGTAAACCAGTAAATGCGGTTCCAAGAGAGGCAACCGCATTGGAAAAGCCTGCCTGATGCATGGCAATCACATCCATATACCCTTCACATAATATCATGCTTCGACTTCTTGCTTGTCTTGCCAAATGCAATCCATATAAATTACGACTTTTATCAAAGGCTTTTGTCTCTGGTGAATTTAAGTACTTCGGCTTTCCATCCCCCATAACTCTTCCTCCGAAACCGATTACTTTACTATTCATATCCATAATAGGAAATATAACACGATTCCAGAATTTGTCATTGACTCCCCTTTTTTCATCCATGGTAAAAAGTCCCGTTTCTTTTAAAAGGCTATCGTCAAATCCTTTCTTTTTCATATATTGATACAAATCATCACTGTATTTATTAGAAAAACCTAATCCAAATTTTAGAATGGTATCGTCTGATAGTTCTCTTCCTTTTAAATAATCAAGTGCTTTTTGCCCCTGTCTTGTATGAAGCTGGTATACATAATATTTTGCAGCTTCTTTATTTACCTCTAAAATACGATTACGAATATCTGCCTGTCTCTTTGCCTCTGGAGTCATCTCCACTTTAGGTAACTGCACTCCACTCCTGTCTGCAAGATATTGTACCGCCTCCACAAAGGAATAATTCTCATATTCCATCACGAAAGTAAATACATTGCCTCCAACTCCGCAACCAAAACAATGATACATCTGTTTGCTGCCACTAACAGAAAAAGATGGAGACTTTTCACTATGAAACGGACACAAGCCCATATAATTGCTTCCCGTTTTTTTCAGTTTTACATAAGAAGAAATAATGTCCACTATATCATTTCGCTGTCTTACTTCTTCAATAATTTCTTCTGGATAAAACATTTCCATTTCCTTTCTATTTCCATTGTTTTGTGAAAAGTCGTCGATTTTGTTTGCACATTTATTATTTATATCGGAACTTTTCATTAAATATTTTACTCAATCTCTATTATAACGAAAAAACGCCGCATTTGCGACGTTTTTTCTAAATTATTTTACTACAACTTTTTTCTTTACAATTTTCTTTTGTCCATCACTGGTACGAATGGTAATAGAAATCGTACACTTACCTTTCTTTACTCCCTTCACAACACCGGTTGAAGATACGGTTGCAACTTTTTTATTAGATGTAGCATAGATTACTTTTACACCAACCTGTGCAGACTGCAACTTCTTCATCGAATCCTCATTGAAAGCACTTACTTTCTTCATGGAAACAGATGGTACTGCTACAGAAATACTCGTCTTCTTACCAGCTTTTACACTGCTCGCTGCTGTGACTTTTATCTGGTTTGGCAATGTTGTAATAACTGCACTAGATGGCTTCTTCGCTAATAATACATAATCTCCGCCCTGTCCTACATAAAGAGTAACATATCCATCTTTTGTAACTTTTGCAGTGTCGTTTACAATCTGTTGCAATTTTGATCCAGATACACGATATACATATACCTTGCTGCCATATGCAATCTCGCTTTGTGCACTTACGTCTACTTTTACTTTTGCATTCACTCCCAATGTTCCAGTATGTGCAAGGGAAATCAGTGCTCCATTTTTATTTTTACTATCCTTTTTAAGAATAGCTGCTACCTTTGCATTGCTTGATGCATTGCTAACTGTTGCTGTTACATTGATGTCTTTTAAAGCAGATGTACTAGCAAGTTTTAAATCGTTTGCAGAGAATGTCCAACTAATGTTGTTATCTCCTGTTTTTTCATTTTTACCATTTGCGATAAGAGAAACTCCATTTGTCTTTGCCTTTGTAAGGTTTGCGATTGTAATCTTGTCTGTAGCCTTCTGACCTGCTACTACTAAGATTGCAGTTCCTCCATTGCTATTTGCTGGAATAGTAATTTCAACTTTTCCTAATTTATCTACGTTATACTCTTTTCCAGAATATACGTCTGTAACAACCTGTCCAGCAAACTCTTTTACAGTCATAGTTACTTTTTTGCTGCTATCTGTAATGTTTAATGCAACTACTGCACTTTCGCCCTTATAAGAACGCTTAAATGCCATATACTGTTCTTTGTCACTTCCTGCTACATAACTACGACTTCCCTTTGCAAATAACTTGCTATAGTCATTTCTAATCTTTAATAAAGTCTGATAGTGTGTAAGCATTGCCTGCTGTGATGCATCTAAGTTGTCAAACTTCATATCATAACGATTTGTCTGATATGGATAGTTATTTTCACCAGTAAGTCCAATTTCCTCACCATAGTAAATAACTGGCTGTCCTTTTGCTGTAATGCTCAAGGATGCTGCTACTTTTGAAAGTGCATCTGCCTGTTCCTCTGAGTAGCTCTGCTGTAAATTGCTCTTAAATCCATCTTCATCATGAGAGTTTAAGAAGCTACCAAAGGTTCCCACATTATCCATTGTACTATTTCTTGTTTCCATTTGTTCTTCTATAGACTCTAATTTTCCTTTTACAAATAAGGTAGCCATATCATTAAAGCTAAAGTCTAATAAAGAATCCATCTTTCCATCATGCAACATACCAAAGTCATCTGTTGCAGACGCTCCATAGTATTCTCCGATCATCTTAAACTTAGAAGAATAATCCGTCATAGCATTCTTAAATGCAGTCCATGTAGTTTTGTCTACATGTTTTACAGTATCTACACGGAAGTAATCAATTGTATTTCCCTTGCTTGTCATACCGATTTCAGATACCCATGCCTTCTGCCATGAAATTAACTTGTTGCGTACTTCTTCTCTCTCTGTTGCAAAATCAGGAAGTCCATCCTGCTCACCTAAAATGTCGTTTCCTTCTACATTATTCTCACGATACATGCCTGCGAATTGACTAGAATCTTTTGTTCCATATCCAGAGTGATTTAATACTACGTCAACCATGATACGGATTCCTCTTGCATGTGCTTCGTCAATCAATGTATGGAATTCATCTACGGTTCCTAAATGTTTGTTTAAAGCTTCAAAGTTACTTGCCCAGTATCCATGATAACCATAAGATGGTACATTTTTTCCATCGGCAGTAGCTGTTTGTGCTTCTAATACATTTTCTACGATCGGAGTAATCCAGATTGTATTTACACCTAAATTCTTTAAATAATCAAGTTTTGAAGTTACACCTGCAAAGTCTCCACCATGATAACTGCTTGGTCCATTTGGATCGTAGTCTCCTACTCCATATGCATCATTATTTACCTTGTTTCCATCACAGAAACGGTCTGTTACCATAAAGTAAATAACAGACTCATCCCAGTCAAAATCTTTATCATCTGTTTTAATTCTTTGTTTTACTGTTATCTTTACAGAACCTTTATGTGTCTTTCCATACTGGTCTTTCACATAAACTGGTACCGTTTTTGTTCCTACCGAAACGCTATCCTTAACACCAATAGATAAGGTAAGCAGGGTTGTATCAATTTCTGTCTTTGCACTTCCACCTAATGCAGTAAGGTCTGCATATGCTTCCTGTACTTTTACTTCAGAATTGTCTAAAGAAACACCAATCAAAGTGTTTTCATCATATGAAATACTACTGTTTGTACAAGTAACTGCTACCTTTGTAGTTAAGTCTTTGTATACTAAAACAGATTTTGTTCCAGCCTCATTTTTGTTGCTGTTAAATGCATCCAAAACTGTAACCGCTGAGCCACTAGCTGGTGTTACATCATAACAATACTCATAAGTACCATTTACTGCATTCTTTAACGTATACTCATATCTCTGATTGTCTTTGTTATATGTCATATCTACTGTTTTACCAGCAACTTCAAGTTTTACAGATTTTAAGGTCTCTAATTCATCCTTTAAGTATAAATCATCATCTCTGTAATAGAATTTAATCTGCTTGTTATCAGGGTCTAATTCGTATCCCTTGTTAAATGGAAGATACTCTGCTTCTAATGATCCCTGTTTTAATTTTACTTTAATTACTTTCTGATCCACAGGAGTCTGAATAGAACGGTCACCTTCCATATCCTTTTCAATTCCACTCCATGATGAATCCGTTGGTGTTCCACTACGCAATAAATATCCTACATTTGATGTAAGTTCATCAATTGTAAAGGTAGTCTGGTATTTACCATTTACTTCTGTAAAGAAATTAGAAATTTCATTATATGCTTTTGATGCATTCCATGTGTATAAGTTCCAACCCTGGTAGTCTTTGTTTGGTCTATCGTATTCTACCACTACATAACGTTTTACACCTGTATCAAATTCATCTGCATATTCAGAAAATGCCTTGTTTCCTTCCTGTAAAATCCAAAATTCGCCACTTTCCTGACCTTCTGGCAATGTAATTGCTCTTGTGCTTTCCTCGTAGCTCCATTCTCCTTTAGAACGTACAATCACATTGATTGCGTTAGTTGGGAAAGAATAGGTTGCTGTTGCCCATGTTCTTCCTTTTGGATCTTTGTAATCATCTTTATTAAATGTATATCCAGTGTTGTATGCTTTTCCTGACTGTTCCCAAATCCACAAATCTCTATTTGCGTATGTTGAATTGTCTTCTGCATAATAGTGGATGGTATAAGTATACATCTTTCCTACTGCTTCCACAGTACAAGTAGAAGATACTTTTCCATCTGTTAAAATCAACTGAATACTGTCTTCCTTGTAATCTTCATCCACAGAAAGTACACCATCTTTTAGCGAAACACCCTTTTGTGTTTCATCTTTTAATTGATACGTTACTTCTGCTTCTTCTGCTTTTTTAACATTTGCTGTATATTTTAATACAGTCTTTGGCAATGTTAATGTTTTTCCTTTTTGTACCTGTAATGCTGTCTTTGGTGCAAATCCTGGAACAACAAAAGCACTGTTTCCATCACTTGTTCCACTCATTTTTGCAAGTGGGTCTGCCATCCAGTTTGAACCATTCTGTACAAACTTATACTGATATATACCAGGTGTGAAACCTTCTTTTTCTATAGACCAAACACCCTTGGCATCCTTGTCCATAGTCATCATGTCCACATCTTTTGTCCAGTTGTTAAACTCTCCTGCTACACTCAAAGTGCCTGAAGTAAAGTCTTTATCATAGTACATAAATTTAACAGTAGTTCCGTCCTCCATTACAACAGGACTGTCAACTGTCAATGCAATTTCGTCAACGTTTGTCTCTTTAAATGTATTGCCATTATAGTTACAAACATCTTCTACTACTACACCATCTTTTACTAATACATAACTATATGTATCTTCTTTGTCGTAGAATTTAGCAGAGTACATACCACCACCGCTAAAATCAGAATCTTCTTTCATATCTACGACTGTATATCCATATTCTTCTGCAGTTGTCTTTGTAACCTTATCTCCTGGTTTTAATACTTCTTTATTTGATGAAGATGTAGATTTGTAATAAACCTGTGCATCTTTTCCATCATATGGATAATAAATCGTTACCAATCCAATACTGCTGATAACCGGATTACGAACAAAAGCACCTGTACCTGAATATAATGTAGTGGAATTTGGATCTCCCAATTCTTTTCCTAATTCCCCTTTATCTGTTAATTCATAGAAATTATAACGGTACAATCCTGGCTCTGTAATTGCTGCAGAGGTTGCAACATATAAATAACTTCCGTCTTTTAATGTTTCCATCTGCTGTGCCTTAATTACACTCTTTTTCTTTGTTGTCTTTACATTTCCGCGAACACCAATGGATGCTCCAGAAGTGTTTGAAACATACTGAAATGTAATTGTTCCATCCCCATTATAAATTGGACTCTTTACATCAGAATTTTCTGCAGCCTCTGTTGTTACAGTAAGCTTGTGTGTCGTATCTGCTGGGTCCATTGTGATCGTAACATTACTCTTACTCTTTACGGTAAGTTCGTAATTTCCACCAGAGCCTTCACCGCCCCATGCTTTATCCCAAGCAAAATTTTCAGGGTCCTGCAATACTTTAAATGCATAGTTACCTGCTGCAATATCTTTTAAAACTATACTGTAAGTACCATCTGCATTTTTTGTAAGTGGATAGGTTGTATCTGTTGCTTCCCACTTTGCTTTTGCAATGTCACCAACCAGATAGAATACTTCTTTTGCTTCTACATTCAGGTCTGCTTCTTTTGCATCTTTATTTTTTACTGGGTTTTCTGTATACCACTTACCATCCATATAGTATAAATCTCCCTGATATTCCTTCATACCAGGTAAATATACAGTACCATTTGTGTTTTGTTTACCAGTTTCGTCTAAAAATTGGAAACCCTGTACACTTCCCTGAAGATTTAAGCCGTACCAGTCTTCTCCCTGTGTTGCGGACTCATCTTCTAAAGGATAACGGTCTACATCCCAACTGTCAAAATGTTCTTTCTTGGTCGAAACAGTTGCCGTTCCTGGTTGCCAATACTGCATATACACTTTACCTGCATATGCCTTATCTTTGTCATAGAAATGAATGTTTATATTCATTCCTTCTGCTGCCTTGATAATCTGACCATTTGGCAACAGTGTAATAACCATTGCAATTACCAGAATTGCACTGATTATCGATTTTAGTTTTTTACTTACCTTCATTGCCTTCTCCTTTCCTTTTTTAAAGCATTGTGAAAAACTCCACACTGCTTTCATTATAACATTATCCACAATAAAAGAAAAATCAAATTTCAATTATTTTTTTTGTTTAATTTATACAAGAAAAAAAACGGTTTAGCTCCAAATTGCTAAACCGTGATTTCTTTATCCAAAAAATGCAAAATAAATTTTATTGCTGCTCTTTTTTCTGCTTTTCCTGTTCTCTTTGTTTTTTAGAAAAAATACACCCACAATAATCCTGTCGATACAGATTATATTCACTAGACAAACGTATCGAACTTTTATATCCATCCTTCTTTTTAAAATCAGAATATAGATAGGAAACTGCCCACTCCTTACTAAGCTCCTCCCCTATTTCGTTTAGTTTCTGCGCATTCTTCAAAGGACTAATTGAAAGTGTAGTGGTAAAATAATCAAATCCCTGTTCTTTTGCTACTTTAGCAGCCTCTTTCAATCGCAACTCATAGCAACGAAAACACCGTTCTCCTCCTTCTGGCACATCCTCATATCCTTTTGCAATTTCAAAAAAGCATTCCGGTTGGTAATTTCCCTCCAAAAATTGCACAGGATATTTGGCAGGATACATAGAAATAAATCGTTTTTGTTCTTCCACTCTTTTTACGTATTCCTCTTTGTCCGTAATATTGGGATTATAATAAAAAATTGTTATATGAAAATAGTTTGACAAATAAGAAATACAATAGCTGCTACAAGGCGCACAACAACTATGCAATAATAATGTTGGCACTCTATTTTCTTTTTCATTTTCTAAAATGATTTTTTCTAATTCTTTTTGATAATTTCTTTTATTCATTGTCTAATCCTCAAAATTTGTCGTAATAATTTATATCTTCCTCTTCACTTTCTTCTGGAAATACGTCCTCCTCATACATACGTTCTTTCTTTAACCGTATGATGCGAATTCCCTGCACCAGTATAATGACCAACATACAAAATACGACAAAATACAATATTCCATTTCCACCAGAAGCTTGCTGTTTGTTCGTACTACCTGTTGCATCCTCTGTTTCTGTATATCTTTGCAAAGTTTCTCCCACACGATCAAATCGGTAAAATTTAGCTGCTCCCTCTCCAATTCTTCCATAAATTAACACATGATCAACATCCTGCCCATCTTGCTTTGCATACACCGTAATCTGTGTACTGTTTATCACAATAGAACTTTCTTTATAGCCCGCAGGTATAACCGAAGAACTAGGGATAGGAACAATTTCAATATCTACAGATGTTTTCATATGTGTAGTATCTCCATTTTTATAAATGGTAAGAGCAGCTTCCGATTTATCTTGGTTTTCATCCTCTGTATTCTCCGCTTCCTTCACCTGTTGTTCTTCTTGTTTTAAATTTTCTTCCTGCTTTGTAGCTTTGTTAATCTGAAGCGTATAGGTTTTTGTAGTTCCATTTTTAGCGGTAACTGTTATTGTTGCAATGTTTTCCCCTTCTTTTAGGCTTTCATTTCCTACAATCTTAACCGTATCCGTCTTTAATTTTGCCTTCGCATCAATATATACCATATCGGTAGCAGAGGAAACATCTAACGTGTATTTTGTTATATTTCGGTCAAATTCAGGAGTCAATGTTCCTTCATTCACTTTCAACGAAGTCAAACCAACCTGACTGGTCGTTTTCTGCTTTTTTTCTGCAAGATGCAATTGCAATGTGTTCTTTGATACAGACATCTGCTCGTTTGTAGTAGAGGCATACATATATACCTCATCACTGATATATACTTCGGTATCTCCCGGTTGTAAGGCTTTAAAGGTCACATGATACTCTCGCATCTGCTTGTTTCCCTTTTTCATATCGCTAATATAAATCAGTCCATCACTTCCAGTTACATGTTTTCCCGTATCTACCAGTTCTAACATTGACGTATCATAAGCAACATATGTCTGGAATCCCCCCACACCTGCAGCAGACTGTGCTGTAATTGTTACAACAAAACTTTCTCCCTCCTCAAATTCATCACCCGCTACAGAAAAAGCAACCGATGCGCTGGCTGCATAGATTGCTTCTCCATGTAGTGATAAGAATAAGAAAAGGAAAAAACTCAATATAATTCCTATTCTATATCTCATAACTGTTTCCTCTATCCTTTTTACCGACTATTGAATATATTGTGCCATAACATAGCCACTCAACATTACATTATCATAAGAAAAGACCACATAACACCAATCTACATTGTCATTCGTTAATCTTCCAAAAATGTATACCAGTGTTCCCTTTTTCAATTGCACATTTTTCCCATCTATCTGAGTACGATCCTGATCTAAGCCTGGCAATTGACGTACATTTAATAATTCTGCCTGTACAGTTCCAGTTTCAATGGTCGCTGCTCCATCTGTGGCAACCGCTGGAGTCGTAATCGTTCCCTGTATTGGTGCCTTCGTTGGTTTTACTTCTGGCGTAACCGTTGGTTTTGGTGAAGCTGTAACTGTAACCTTCTTTTCTGCTTTAAATAGTACCTGATTTGCTAAAATATAACCACTTAAAACATTGTCTTTATAAGTAAAAGATACCTTAAACCATTTTTTCCCGTTGGCATTGGCTTCTTTTTTCACTGTTACACTTTTCCCATTGGATATTTTTATCTTTGTATTGTTGTAAGTTAAATAATCATCACTGACACCAGGTGTATTACGAACATTTATTTTTGCACTGGCTGTAATCGTTCCCTCTACTGCTGAGGCAAAAGTTAATGCTACATAATCACTGTGTACATATCCCTGTAAGGTTGTGTCTTCATACTTGAAGGTAATATAGTACCAAACGACACCCTTTACCAATTTTTGTTTTGTAATGGTTATTTTTTTATTTTTCTTTATGGTAACATTTTCCCCTTCATAAGTAAGCTGTTCTGAAGTAATACTTGCTTTGGTACGCACACGCAAAGAGTTTGCAGTTACTTTAGCTCCAATCTTTAGCCCTGAAATTGTTTTTGAATTTGTAGCTGCTGCCTCAGCTATACTTCTTCCAATTCCAAATCCTTCTGTAACAACACATGTAGCGGTAAATACAAGCAATAGTACTATCGCCATTATCTTTTTTCCCTTTTTATACATCCTTCTCAGTCCTTTCATCCCAAAATAGGGCATCTTCTGTTATTCTGGTTCTACAATTTTTCCTGCCACAGCACAAGTTGCAGCCGTTTTTGGAGATGCGAGATAAATTCCAACTTTAGAAGTTCCCATTCTTCCCAAAAAGTTTCTATTATTCGTTGCCACAACGGTTTCACCATCGGTCAAAATGCCGCCAGTTCTTCCGCAGCAAAGTCCACAACTTGGATGTGTGATAATCGCTCCCGCCTTGGCTAAAATTGCCATGGTGCCATTTTCCATTGCCTGCTTATAGATTTTTCGACTGGCTGGTGTCACGATTAGTTTTACAAATGGTGCCACTTTCTTGTCTTTTAAGACTTCGGCTGCTGCCATCAAATCTTCCAAACGGCCATTTGTACAAGAACCGATAAATACCTGGTCAATTTCTTTTCCTACAAGCTGGGATACTGGTTTCACATTATCCACGTTGGATGGACATGCCATAACCGGAACAAAATCCTTTGCATCGTAAACAATTTCTCTGCAATATACCGCGTCACTGTCACCGATTAAATCTTTTTCCTTATCCGTAAGTTCCATCTCACAATATTCTGCTGTTTTTTCATCCGGGGTAAATAATGCACACTTTGCCCCAGCTTCAATTGCCATATTTGACATAGACATACGGGAAGCAACAGACATATTTTCTACCGTATCACCTGCAAATTCTAATGCTTTGTATGTTGCACCATCTGCACCTAAATCTCCAATCAATTTCAGTATGATGTCCTTTGCCATAACATTTTCTGGTAATGTTCCATTGATTGTCACTTTAATAGTTTCTGGTACACGTACCCACATAGTTCCTGTTCCCAGAATACTTGCCATCTCGGTGTAACCAATACCAGAAGAAAAGGCACCCACGCATCCATATGTAGTTGTATGACTGTCTGTACCAAATACAATATTTCCAGGCTTAACATATCCTGCTTCTGTCATAAGCTGATGACAAATACCATCAGAACGATGAATATTCTTCATGCCATATTTTTTTACAAATTCATTTCCTACACGAAAATGTCTCGTATCGTCTACCTGACTGGCTGGTACTAAATGATCGTAAATCAATACTACCTTGTCTGGGTCCCATAATTTTTTAAATCCCATCTCCTCAAATTTAGATGCTACAAATGGAATGAAAATATCATGTATCATAACACGATCCACATTTACAGTAACAATCTCTCCGGGTTTTACTTCTTTACCTACATTATTACGAATAATTTTTTCAATAATTGTTGCTCCCATAGTAACCTCCTAATCCAAACCGTTTAATTTACGCATTGCCTTTACAAGACCGCCTGCATTAATAATATCCATTAGGTTGTCAGGAAGGGAAGCAATCGGAAAATTCTGTCCCTTATATTCAATACTTTCATTGAGTGTTACGGTCACTTCATCGCCTTCTTTTACCACATCTCTTAATTGTTCATTTTCAATCAAAAGCAATCCATTGTTAATCGAATTGCGGAAGAAAATCCTCGCAAAAGACTTGGCAATGACACATTTTATTCCCAACGCTTTAATAATCTCTGGTGCCTGTTCACGAGAAGAACCACATCCAAAGTTCTTTCCTGCTACAATAATGTCTCCTTCTTTAATCTGACCTGCCAATTCAGGGCGCAATGGTGAAAATGCGTATGGCGCCATATCATTTACAGTTTCTAATGCCAGGTATTCTGTTGGAATAATAATATCTGTATCAATATCATCTCCAAGCACCCAAATTTTTCCACTAAATTTATCCATGGTTTTACCTCTTTCTCACGTTATGTTTATGATTTACAAAAGAATATTACTTCGTCTGTTTCTTTTCTATTAAACCATATCTGCTGTTGCAATCTCACCTTTAATCGCTGAAGCTGTAACCGTTGCTGCGCTTGCTAAGTATACGAAGGAATCCTTATGTCCTGCACGTCCCTTAAAGTTTCTGGTACCTGTACTGATCAGCACTTCATTTTCGCCTATGACACCCTGACAGCTTCCCCAGCAAACACTACAGTTTGGATTCATAACAATTGCACCTGCATCCATAAAGATCTTTAACAATCCCTCTTCCAATGCCTGTTCATATACAGCAGCACTGGCAGGAACTACCAAGAAACGTACCAATGGATGCACTTTTTTATCTTTAAGGATTTCAGCTCCTACTCTTAAATCCTCAATACGACCATTGTTGCAAGAACCTAAAAATGCTTCATCAATATGTGTTCCTACACACTCTCTTGCATCAACCACGCTATCTACAAAATGAGGCTTAGCAACGATTGGCTTAATCTTTGACAAGTCAATGTCATACACTTTCGCAAATTTTGCATCCGCATCACTTGTAAACTCATGTTTTGGCTTTCTTCCATGTTCTTTTAAGTACGCACGAGTTATATCATCTACTTCCATCAATGCTGTCTTTGCACCTGCTTCTACACACAGATTACAAATAGCAATACGCGCACTCATATCTAATGTCTTTAGACCTTCTCCGCCAAATTCCATTGCCATATAATTTGCACCATTGGCACCAATCTGTCCAATAATCGTAAGGATTAAATCTCTGGCATATACGCCCTCTGGCAATTTTCCTGTCAAATTAAAGCGTAATGTTTCTGGAACCAATAACCATGACTTTCCAGTTACCATGGCATATAAATAGTCCGTACATCCAACACCTGTACCAAAGGCACCTACTGCACCATATGCACATGTATGGCTGTCTGCACCAAAAATCAATTCTCCAGAGGTTACATGGTTTTCCATCATTACCTGATGACAGACACCTGCACCCTCGTAAAATGTAATTCCATGCTCTTTTGCAAAATCACGCATCTTTTTATGGGATGCGGCTGTCTTTACACTATCACAAGGAACATTGTGGTCTACAATCCAAACAAGCTTATTCACGTCTGCAATACGTGGATGCTTTAATTTATGATACATATCAATGGTAAGATGCGTTGTTCCATCATTACTCATCAGACGGTCTAATTCTACCGTATGAATATCTCCCGGCTTTACTTCTTCCACACCAGCCGCTGCTGCAATGATCTTTTCTGCTATTGTCATTCCCATCTTTTAATCCTCCTTATTTAATGATGCAATCAGACCACCCTGGTCCAAAATTCCCTGCATATATTCTGGAAGCTTTGTACATTCGTATTCTTTGCCATTTACACGTACAACACCTTCCTGCATAGATAATTCCATCTCATCTTCAGGGTTTACATTTTCATGTAAATCTTTGCATACAATAACCGGCAATCCAATATTAATTGCATTTCTATAGAAAATTCTAGCAAAGGACTTTGCAACCACAGCTTTTACACCTAATGCCTTTAGTACACTTGGAGCCTGCTCTCTGGAAGAACCACATCCAAAGTTTTCAGATGCTACAACATAATCTCCCGGCTTTACTTTGCTTGCAAATTCTGGGTCTAATGACTCAAATGTATATGCTTTCATCTCATCAATTGTAGAAAACAAAAGATACTGCGATGCGATAATCTGATCCGTATCCACATCCTGCTGGAACTTAAAAACCTTACCCATTTCTCTTCCTCCAAACTAATTCATAAATCTTTATCTACAAAACTCAACATTTATTTTACCATACTTAAAGACTGCTTTTCAATAGGCAAAGAAAGCAGAAAGGGACTACTACATCCCCCTCTGCTTTCCTTTATTTGCAAGGTCAATATTTCTACCTATGCCTCATCAATTGCTTTACCAATATCATTTCTCATATATTTATTTTCAAAAGAAATCCACTCGGTTGCCTTATAAGCATTTGCTCTGGCTTCTTTGAGGTTTGCGCCCTTTGCTGTTACACCAAGTACACGTCCTCCATTTGTAACAATTCCTTCTGCTGTTCTTTTTGTTCCTGCATGGAATACATAGTATCCTTCTTTGTCCTTAAAGGTATCTAATCCAGAAATAAGTTTTCCTTTTTCGTATTTTTCAGGATATCCGTCGGATGCAAGTACCACGCAAACTGCTGCATTATCTTCAAACTGCAAATCAATCTGATCTAATTTTCCATCAATACAAGCTTCCATTACTTCAATAATATCATTCTTCATACGAGGAAGTACCACCTGTGCTTCTGGATCACCAAAACGGGCATTGTATTCTAATACTTTTGGTCCCTTTTCTGTAAGCATCAAACCAAAGAACATAATACCTGTAAAGTCTCTTCCTTCTGCCTTCATAGCATCCATCGATGCCTGATAAATATATTTATGGCAGAATGCATCCACTTCATCTGTATAGAACGGACTTGGTGAGAAAGTTCCCATACCACCTGTATTTAATCCCTTGTCGCCATCTTTGGCTCTCTTATGATCCTGTGCGCTTGTCATTGGCGCAATGTGTGTACCATCACAATAGCAAAGTACAGATACTTCTCTACCTGTCATAAATTCCTCAATTACAATCTTATCTCCCGCAGAACCAAACTGCTTATCCAACATCAATGTCTTAACGCCTTCTTTTGCTTCTTCTTTTGTATTGCAAATCAATACACCCTTTCCTAAAGCAAGACCATCTGCCTTTAACACGATTGGATACTCACTGGTCTCCAAATATGCAAGTGCATCTTCAGATGAAGTAAATGTCTCATATGCAGCAGTTGGGATGTTGTATTTCTTCATCAAATCTTTTGAAAATGCCTTAGAGCCTTCCAGAATAGCAGCATTCTTTCTAGGTCCAAATACACGAAGACCTCTCTCTTCGAATACATCTACCACGCCTGCTACCAATGGATCATCCATACCAATAATAGTAAGGTCAATTGCCTTTTCCTGTGCAAAATCAGCCAACTTCTCAAGTTCCATTGCGCCAATATCTACACATTCTGCTAATTCAGCAATACCAGCATTTCCAGGTGCACAATAAATCTTATCTACCTTACTGCTCTTTGCCACGCTTGCTGCAATCGCATGTTCTCTTCCGCCGCTTCCTACGATTAAAACTTTCATCTTTTTTCTCCTTTTCTACTTTCTATGTACTAAATTATCTATAACCTCGATTTTTTCATTTGCAATTAGGTTGATAGCTTCTGGTAAAATATTCCATTCTGCTTCTTCCATCACACGCTTTTGCAAAATTTCCGGAGTATCTCCCTCTTGCACATACACTGCCTTCTGCAAGATAATCGGTCCGGTATCTGTACCATCATCTACAAAATGTACCGTAGCTCCTGTGACTTTCACACCTCTTGCTAACACTGCCTCATGCACATGCAATCCATAAAATCCGTCTCCACAAAAGGATGGGATCAAGGATGGATGGATATTGATAATACGGTTTTTAAATGCAGCTACTACATTTTTCGGAATAATCACTAAATATCCAGCAAGAACAACTAAATCAATATCATGCTGTTGCAATGCTTCTAACAATGCTTGGTTAAATGCTTCTCTGCTATCATAACTTTTTGGAGAAATGCACTCTCCTTTGATGCCATGTTTTTTGGCACGCTCCAACGCATATGCATCCTGCTTGTTACTGATTACCACTTCTATCTTCGCATTTTGAATGGCTCCATCTTCTATTTTGTCAATAATGGCCTGTAAATTTGTTCCACCACCGGAAACTAATACCGCTACCTTTAACATAAAGACCTCCTGTTCTCTTAGCAGAAGAAGGTGTCACAAAACCATCTCTTCTCATTTGATTGTTTTACGACACCCTCTCTATCTATCTCTATAAAGTACCTTCTGTACTTCTTTTTATACTAATGTAACACCCTTATCGCCAGCTTTGATTTCTCCGACTACATAGCCAGTCTCTCCAGCGGCCTTGATCAATGTCAATGTCTTATCTACATCGGCAGGATCTACTGCGATCATCATACCAATACCCATGTTATATGTATTGTACATCATCTCTTCTTCGATATTTCCATCTTTTTGTAACATACCAAAGATTGGAGGAATATCATAACTTCCCTTATTTACTACAGCGTGCATACCTTCTGGTAACATTCTTGGAATATTTTCATAGAAGCCACCACCTGTAATATGGCTACAAGCCTTAACAGTTACGCCGCCTGCTTTAATTTCTTTCAATGCCTTTACATAAATCTTTGTTGGTGTAAGTAATGCTTCTCCAAGTGTTCCACCTAATGATTCAAATGGTAAATTCAAATACTGTGACTTAATGGTAAACACTTTACGAACCAATGAGTATCCATTACTATGAATACCTGAAGATGCAATACCAATCAATACATCTCCTTCTTTTACATCCTTACCTGTAATCAAATCTTTCTGATCAACCACACCTACAGCAAAACCTGCCAAATCATACTCATCGATTGGATAGAAACCTGGCATTTCCGCAGTCTCTCCACCAATCAAAGCTGCTCCGGACTGAATACAACCTTCCGCAACACCACTGACAATGGTAGCAATCTTTTCTGGTTCATTCTTTCCACATGCAATGTAATCTAAGAAGAATAATGGCTCTCCACCTGCACATGCAATATCGTTTACACACATTGCAACACAGTCAATACCAATGGTATCATGCTTATCCATCTCAAATGCAATCTTAAGCTTTGTACCAACGCCATCTGTTCCTGACACTAATGTGGGATGTTCCATGTTCTTAAAAGCATCCATAGAAAATGCTCCTGAAAATCCTCCAAGATTTGTCATAACTTCCTTGCGCATTGTCTGCTGTACATGTTTCTTCATCAATTCCACTGACTTGTAACCAGCTTCAATGTCCACGCCTGCTTTCTTGTAATCCATCTTTTATCCTCCTAATCAAATCACGCCGAATGACCTGCATTCTGACAGGTGTTCTATTTCTTACTGTTCCCTAAACAGATACATTATATTATAGCATAGCTTTCCTAATAAAGAAAGTATTTTTTACGGCTCTGCCATCAATGAATCCAACGGTACATTTAATTCTTCTGTTCCCGGAAGCACAAAACGACCATCCTGAATCAAGGTAGTTTTTTCTCCCATTTTTGTATATACGCTAATCTCCTGCAATTCATCATAAGGAATTGTAATATCTGTATGACAATTAAAATATGCCTTGGTAATATCCGTTTTCCGAAGCAGTGAACAGCTATTATCCTTTGCAATAATCTCTTTTCCATCCGGATTATAGAGTCTATTTTCCTCACTCATACTATAACAAGTATCTCCCACTGCAAAATGAGGCCCTGTTTTTTCTGCAATCAGTATTGGCAACTTATCTGAAATATTATATTTTTTTCCCATCACATATGCCATTGTATTGGTTCCAATTGCAAATTCTCCGATTGGAAGTGTCTCATGCTGATACAATATATTTTCTTTTATAATTGCCGCATTCTGCTCTGCAATTTCCGAGGTATCCGCCTGCCCATCCTTCGAAAAATTCTTGCAGGTATATCGTTTTATTTTTCCATCCTCAAATGCTAATTCCAAGTCTTCATATCGCATTCCATTTAAATAAACTTCTGAAACATGCAACAGACCATAGGTTCCTTCCAATTTAGGGGAGGTAAATACTTCACCTACTGGAATATTAACATCTGCCAGACAGTTTTCAAACAAGGTTTCCTTTTCTGGATTGTTAAGATGCGTAAGTTGTACAGTTATATCTGTTTTGTTTTTTCCTTTTCCGATTACTTTAACGTAATCCCCTTTGTCCAATACATCAATCATTGCCTGCTGTATGTTTTTGTATTGCTCCATATCCAACGTATTTACTTTTACCGTTTCTGCAAAAATTTCTTCAAATTGTTCCCCGATTTCCGGTATTGGATAGGCTATAATTGTAAAACTGTACTGGTCGCTTGGAATAAATTCATTTACAAGTAAACCAGAATCTCGCTGATATTCCACAGATACTTTTTGCTGTTTTTCCGATAATTTGGGTGCACTTTCTTTATTGACAGGCTCAAACTTTTTCTCTCCAAAGGTTTCTATTACCGCTGGTCCTGCATATACACTAGCAAGTTTCTCCATCTGCTCATAAGCAAGTCGAAGATTTACAAGTTTTCGCTCTGCTAAAGGTCTATCCAGATAAATTGCTTGATCAAAACGATGGTCATAGTCGTACTGTCGATTGACACTGGTTCCATAAAAACCATTTTTGTTTATCTTTTTATGAATACTACTTACCCCAGTACGGTAAAACGTTGGTTCTAAGCCCATTTCACGAAATTGTAATACAGCTTCTCTCACAATTCGTTCAAATCCAATCTGATAACGGATATTTACCGTTTTCTTTTTCTTTAAATCAATTCTTGCTGCTTCAAATCCCTTGCGAAATCCTTCTGTATAAGTACGTGCCATTTTCTGTATTTTATCAGGAGAAAGTGAATTCAAATACTGTGCCAATTTTATTTCATTGTCACTGATATACTCTCCATATAAGTACAAATATCTTAAATCCGTCAAATCCTGTTTCATAATAATATCTGTTGCAAAGGAAAATTCTGGATCAAGCATTTCCCTTACACGAGTAGGAATCGTCACATCACAATAATCACTGACATAGTAATAAATTGCCTGTTTCATTTCCTTGCAGGTATTTTCATCTGTATCCTCCAACAAATTAAAAATCTGAATAAACAATTCCAGACCAATCGTAATATCAAATAGACGTTGTTCAAACGCATATGCTACGCAACCCCGTAATTCTGTATATAAAAAACATAACAAGGGACCATAACTTTCTCCCAGTTTTTCATTTGCATATACAGGATTGGCGTAACTATTTTCATAGCAGGTACAGTTTTCCTGACTCGAACGTTTCTTCGGAAATAAATCTTCATACAAATCAAAATTTATTTGTTTCCATTCATCTAAACCAACATCCTGCCATTCTCCTGCTTCCATCATAGTTATAATATCCCGCACCTGCATCAAAAACTCTGCCGTCTTTTTAAAATACATTCTAAATTGTGCTGGTATTGTATCTTGCTCATACAAAATTCCTTCAATACGCTCCATTGCCAATTCATAACGTTCTTGCACCTGGCTATTCTTTTCTTTTACTATATCCATATAAGACATGGATTCACCTCCTAACCTTTATTGTTCTTTTATTGTTCTTTTTTTCTTCTATCTAATGCCTCTCTATCCTGCTCCGCTGCACTTTTAAATTTTTCGTAAATTTGTGGATATCCTTTCCGCAATCGTATTGGAGACAAGTTTTTATCTACAAAACAGTGTTTGCTGGTAGCCGTCGCATGAAGTTCTCCTGTCTCTTTGTTTCGTATTTCATAACACATAGAAAATTTTACTGGCGAAAAGCTATCAATCCATTGCTGTACTACAATTGTATCTCCATAAACGATTGATTTTTTATACTCTACAGATACTCCTAATACCGGAATTAAAATTCCCTGTTCTTCCACATATCGATAGGGTAAACCGAATTGTTCCATATAATAAAGTCTTGCTTCCTCTAAATAACGAACATAGTTTGAATGATGTATAATTGCCATCTGATCTGTTTCATAATAATTCGTTTTTCTTTCATATGGTTCTATCACTTTCCCACATCTCCTTTATTCAACCACTAAATTAGCCATTAACATCTTCCTGTAGAACCAAATCCTGCTTCTCCACGAGCTGTATCATTTAGTTCCTCCACAGTAGTATACTGTGCTGTCAGATATGGTGTTAATATCAATTGTGCCACACGTTCTTTTGGTTCAATGGTAGCAGCTTCTTTGCTATGGTTATGCAATGGAACCATGATTTCTCCTCTATAATCGGCATCAATCACGCCTACCTTGTTGGCAGGTGCCAATCCTTTCTTTGTAGCAAGTCCACTTCTGGCATAGACAAGTCCTGCATATCCTACTGGAATTTCCATGGCAATCCCTGTTTTTACAAGATAGATTTCTCCAGGATTTATCGTTACCGCCTCTTCTAAGCACGCATATAAGTCTGCACCTGCCGCATAATCACTTCCATAGGTTGGAACAATTGCCTCCTCATGTAATTTTTTTACATTTACAATCTGTTTTTCCATATTTTGTTATCTCCTTTTCTTAGCGCATTTAAAATACGCCATCTCTTACTTTTATCTGTATAAATTTCAAATATAAACAAGTTACTTTTTATAATGTATCTTTTGTTAAGTCATACTCTACAATTCTATTTTCCTTCAAAGACTCCTGTACAAGAATCGTACGCTGATTGGCAGAACCCTTAAATCTCAATCCCAAGTCCTTTTGCTCCTCAATATATTCTCCGTCTACCAAAACATCTATATAACTCATAAATTCCTTTGTATACGGGCATTCTTCCCACATTTTTCCTTGGATATCCTCATCAAAGAGATAGCCAGTAAAACACCAAATTGTCTTTTCAGGGAACCGTTCTTTTATCTTTCGCAACAAAGGCAATAAGCCCTCCTGATTTTCCGGTTCCAACGGGTCTCCTCCAAGAAGTGTAATTCCCTTAATATAATCCGGCTTTAAATATTCTAATATTTCCTCCTCTGTATGAACAGTAAAAGGACTTCCATATTTAAAATTCCAGGTTTCTGGATTAAAACAATTTTTACATCTGTGGGTGCATCCGCTCACAAACAAAGAAACTCGAACTCCTGGTCCATTTGCCACATCTACGCGCTTAATCTCTGCATAATTCATAGCTACCTGCCTCCAATTATCCTGCATCCCTTTCACTATACCGCATAAAACAACTTGCTGTGAGGATGCAACTACATACGATTATCTTTCGTATTCTATGAACAAGTTTAACACACCGCATTTTACTTATCAACTCGAAAGCCCAAAAAGAAAGACACTTCAACCATTGAAATGTCTTCCTTCTTGTTTATTATTTCTTCTTTATTCTATTTTACAATCACTTTTTTCACTGTTTTTGCTATGGTTGTTCCTATGGCATCTTTTACCGTTACTACAATCTTATATTTTCCAACTTTCGTTGCTTTCCAATTATAAGAGGTAATACCTTCTGCATATTTTTTGGAAGCTACCATTTTATTCTTGCTATTATAAACTTCATATTTATAATAATATACTCCTACTCCATCCATCAGTACAACATTCTCCCATCTAAGCAGGTTCTACTGTCTTACTCATATTGTAATCACCTAGCAATAACAGGGATGCCTCCAGCAAATGATTTCCTGCTGAATTATACTTTATCAAAAAAGCGTATATACCGCTACACAGGCATATACGCTTTTCTTTGATAAATTCAATTATCCTACAACACTTTAAAGTTAAATTTCGCCTTCGTACTCTGAATTGCTTTTCGTACAGAACATTTCTGAAATTCGCCTTTTTCATACTGTTCCATCATCCATTGTACATCATACTGTGTTGCCAATTCACTGCCATCTATCCCATCCAAGAATTTCCATTGCATAAGCACATATCCCAACCAATAGGATACTTCCTCCAACTCTGTCTGCTCCTGTTCTAGATGCTGCATCCGCTTTCCCTGCCCTATCATTTCGTTGTCAAAGGCAGCTAAAATATGGTACGGCGACCGACTATAAGCGGAAAGCATTTGCTCAAAATATGCAAAAATGTCACTACCAAGAAATGCATTGACAAAAGGAACAAAGTCATAACGGCACTCTACTGCATATTGAAATGTTTTTCCTATAATATCTGCGTAACCATTATATAAAAACTCCTTCTCATCTTGGGAATAATCATACTCATAACGCATAATATGCATCCACTGTTGAAATGGAATATCTATACTTTTCCCTTTCATTTTTCATCACTTCTTTCAATGTAAATTAACATGGGCATAACCTAAATTTTATGAATAAAATACGAAAAATACTTTTCTTTCTTTTACAAATGCAAGGTTCTTTCCGAAATTTCCTTTGTCTTACCTACATTCCAGAAATTTTCTCCCAAATATCCACAAGTTCTTCTGGTTACGTTCATCTTATTCTGATCCTTGTTGCCACACTGTGGACACTCCCATTCCAAATTGTCATTGATAATGATTTCTCCATCAAAACCACATACATGACAATAATCTGATTTTGTATTAAACTCTGCATATTGAATGTTATCATAAATAAACTTGACAACATCTTCTAACGCTTCTAGATTATTACGCATATTAGGAATTTCCACATAAGAAATCGCTCCGCCAGAAGAAATCACCTGGAACTGACTTTCAAATGAAAACTTACTAAAAGCATCTATCTTCTCACGGACATCCACATGATATGAGTTTGTGTAATATCCTTTATCTGTAATATCTGGAATAATTCCAAACTTTTCTGCATCAATACGTGCAAAACGATAACACAAGGATTCTGCAGGTGTTCCATATAATGCAAACGCAATTCCTGTGGATTCTTTCCAATCATCTGTAGCACGACGTAATCGCTCCATCACACGTCTGGCAAATTCAATTCCACCCGGCTCTGTATGACTATGACCAGTCATAATCTTTGTCACCTCGTAAAGACCGATATATCCCAAAGATAAGGTAGAATAGCCACCATGTAACAGTTTATCAATTGTCTCGCCTTTTTTCAATCGTGCAATCGCACCATACTGCCAATGAATTGGGCTTACATCTGACAAAGTACCTTCCAACGCTTTATGTCTGCACAATAATGCTTCAAAACATAACGATAAACGAACCTCTAATAATCTCCAAAATTCTTCTTCATTTCCAGCCGCAAGAATACCAATCTGTGGCAGATTGATACTGACAACTCCCTGATTGAAACGACCCTCGAATTTATAATTTCCATGTTCATCCTTCCATGGAGATAAAAAGCTACGACATCCCATTGGTCCAAATACATTTCCTTCGTAATTCTCACGCATCTTTTTTGCAGAAATATAATCTGGATACATACGTTTTGCCGAACACTTTACAGCAAGCTTGGTAATATAATCATATTTACCACCCTTTAGGCAGTTATGCTCATCTAACACATATACAAGCTTAGGGAACGCAGGTGTTACATATACACCTTTTTCATTTTTAATTCCTTCCAGACGTTGTCTAAGAATCTCCTCAATAATCATCGCATTTTCTTCAATATATGGATCATCTTCTTCCAAATTTAAGAATAATGTAACAAATGGTGACTGTCCGTTTGTAGTCATCAATGTGTTAATCTGATACTGAATTGTCTGCACACCAGATTTTAATTCGTCCTGCAATCTGTCATCTACAAACTGTTCAATCAATTCATCTGAAATCTTTCCTTTATACTTTTCTATATAGTGTTTTAAATATTTATCATGACTCTTTCTTAAATATTTTCCAAGGTGTTTAATATCTACTGTTTGTCCACCATACTGGCTACTTGCAACCGCAGATATGATCTGTGTCATAACAGTACAGGCAACCTGAAAACTCTTAGGTGACTCTATTAGTTTTCCATTCATAACAGTTCCATTTTCCAACATATCTCCAAGATTAATCAGACAGCAGTTAAAAATAGACTGTAAAAAATAATCCGAATCATGAAAATGCAATACCCCTTCTTCATGTGCCTTAGCAATCTTTTCTGGCAAAAGCATACGTTTTGTCAAATCTTTTGATACTTCTCCTGCAATTAAGTCTCTCTGTGTAGAAGCAATGACTGCATTTTTATTTGAATTTTCTTCCATTACATCTTTATTGTTATTTCGAATCAAGCTCATAATGGAATTATCTGTAGTATTTGATTTTCTAACCAGTTCTCTGGAATAACGATATACAATATATGTTTTTGCAAGTACAAACTTTCCTGCTGCCATAAGCTTTTGCTCAATGATATCCTGGATTTCTTCTACTTGGATTGTCTCATCTTTCATTCTGCTCTCAATGGCAGCCACAATCCCCTCAATATCCCCCATGGAGATTCTCTCTGCATCATCTACCTCTATATTTGCTTTACGAATTGCAACAATAATCTTATTTCTGTCATAATTCACTAAATTCCCATCTCGTTTGACTACCTGCATTTGTTCTCATCCTTTCCCACTAATCTAAAAACTTTCCCCATTATAGCACACCACACAGGTATTGTCTACAATATCTTGTGTTACCTTTTTTATCCAAAACAATATCTTGTATTTGTGCTTGCAATTTTTTTTTTCGTTGTTCCAATGCTATTTTCTGCTAATTTCAGCAGATTTGCCTGTTGTTCTTTTGGAAAATATTGCCTTTCTTTTTTTTAGAAATTCGTTCTTTTTCACAATTGCGTTTGGGATTGCTTGTCCCAACTTTGTAAATTATTTTGAGTTATTTTTTCAGATTTTTTTCATAAATTATATAAAGCATTTTTTTATTCTTCATACGGTACAAACGTATTTTACATCATAGCTGCACACACTATTACTCATAATAAAGAAAGGAGGTTGCTTCCCATTGTCAAAAACAAAAATTGTTGTACTCCAAAGAAAGGAATTGATCTATACTGGCATTCTAATCGGTCTTGGATTTCTTTTTATTCTTTTATTTGTATTCATGTTCCATGGAAAAGAAGAAAAGAAAGGAAAGGATACTGCCCAATATACTCCTGGTGTATATACGACCGAACTTTCTTTAAATGATACCCTTCTCAATGTTCAGGTTGTCGTAGATGAAAGTCATGTAAATTCTGTTTCTTTTGAAAACATTGACGAAAGTGTATCTGCCATGTACCCATTATTGGAGCCTACCTTAACAGATATTGAAAAACAACTGTGCAATAATGTTGCCATTGAAAATATCTCAACGACGGAGGACAATAAATACACGCAAACACTTTTGTTAGATGCAGTAAAAAAAGCTTTGTCAAAAGCGGAAAAATAATCTTCTTTTCCTTGTTTTCATTTTTGACATCTCTGTCTATCCATGATACTATAAAGAAGGTTCTTTTGATTCTGGTACCTATTTTTAATAGGTACCTTTTTATCTACTATCAAACAAAAATACTTAATGGAGGAAAATTCTATGCTAATTAACGTAATATCATCTGTCATAATCTGGGGATTATTTCTTGTATGTGGTATTCAAATTTTAGTTGAAAGTGGTCTCTTACCAACTCTTTCATCTAAACTTTCTTTTCTTGGTAGAAAACAAGTCACTTATCCAACCTATCAGCCAACCAAACTTGATTTTGTAAAGATTTTCTTCTTTGCGGCGGGATTTCGTATACTCATTCTTCTATTTAGTTATCTTATGCTTTTTTTCTTCAATGCAAATGAGAATGGCTATGCATTTGGAAATGTAGTCGAGCAGTGGCTTAAATGGGATGCAAATAACTATATCCGTATTGCCACAGTAGGCTATGAAGGCTATCAAACAGAGGGCATGTATTCAACTCTCGTATTTTTTCCTTTATATGCTTGGCTTATTCGCTTTTTCCTACTCTTTATTGCAAATGAAGGAATTGCAGCATTAGCAGCCTCTTATCTTTGTTTTATTGCAGGCTGTATTTACTTGTTCGGTTTTGTATCGCTGGAATACGGAAAAACCATTGCTTGGAAAACGATCATTCTGATTTCCATTTTTCCTTTTTCCTTCTTTCTTGGTGGTATGATGCCTGAAAGTACCTTCTTTTTTATGAGTGCTGCTTGCTTTTACTATATTAAGAAGCATAAATGGCCTCTTGCTGCACTTTTTGGTTTTCTTACAACACTTTCACGTATGCAGGGAATCCTTTTAATCATACCTGCAACAATCGAGTGGCTTGCATATTATAAACCACTTGTTCTTTTAAAAGAGAAAAAGGTAGTATCCTTTATCAAATTGTTTGCAACAAAGCTTTTGTGGATGTGTCTTATGATTTTTGGTCCACTTATCTATTTATGGGAAAATTACCGAGTGACGGGAGATCCTTTTAAGTTTTTAGAATATCAGCAGGCAATCTGGGGACAACATGCACAATATTTCGGAACTACGATAAAAAATATTTGGAATTTAGCTATGACAAATTCCTGTGTGGATTTTACAAAAATTGCAATTTGGATTCCTGAATTAGTTTTATTCTTTTTCACCTGTATCGTTTTGATTTACGGTGTTCGTAAACATAAGCCACAATACACCTGCTTTTTACTGTTGTATTTGGTTATGAATTATATGCCAAGTTGGCTTTTAAGTGCTGGCAGATATATGACAGTTGCTTTGCCACTTTACTTTATCCTGGCAGAGTTTTTAGATAAAAAGCCAAAGCTTTGGACTGGTGTAGTTATCATCTTTTCCATGCTCTTTACCTGCTATATGTGGGCATTTCTATGCTGGAAGCAAGTATTCTAACCCTCCTGCCAAATACTTTGACATTTTTACAAATTAGAAAGGAGCATTAATCATGAACAATCAACAAAAACGAATCCAACAAACGATGGACCTTCTGGGTGTTCTACTCATTATCCTGGCAGTACATTTTGTTGTTGGTGCTTTTAATGGAAAATGGCCCTGGTCAGGAAATGCCTACAATTCCTACCTACTTCAAGCAGAATCATGGCTACAAGGCAGACTAGATTTGGGACAAAATTATGAATATTTGGAATTAGCCATTTTTAACAATAAATTCTATGTAAGCTTTCCTCCCTTTCCTTCTTATGTCTTACTTCCCTTTGTTGCAATCTTAGGGAGACAAACACCAGAAGGATGGATTGCCTTCTTTTCCATGCTTTTAGGTGCCTTTTATGCCTTACGCATTGCTTGGAAATATTTAGGTTGTGGTGCCAAGGCTGTCTTTTGGACAAGCTTTTTATACATAGGAACAAATGTATTATATATTACACTGGATGCAGGTGTTTGGTTTATTGCACAAAATTTTGCACTGACCTTATCTCTTATGGCAATCTTTTATGCCCTTGAAAATAAAGGTGGGTTCAGTCTGTTTTTTTGGGGATGTTCCGTTGGATGTCGACCACTCCAGATTGTATATTTCCCAATTTTATTTTATATCTTATATAAAAATTTAAAGAAAGAAAAACCAGAACGCACTTTATTATCCATGATAAAAGAAAAATATTATTGGGCAATTCCTGTACTGTTAATTGCCTTATCCTATATGATTTTAAACTATGCACGTTTTGGCAATCCAATAGAGTTTGGACATAATTATCTTCCAGAATTTACCCGTGAAAAGAACGGACAATTCCACCCAAGCTATATTGCCAATAACTTAAAAAGCCTGTTCCGCCTTCCAACAAAGGGCGAAAATGGATTACTCAATTTTTACAAATTTGATGGAAATTGTATCTTTTTGGTAATTCCATTATTTGTATCATATCTGATTTATTGGATTAGAAGTTGGATACAAAAGCAACAGATTAGTTTTATTTTTACCTTTGTTCTTCCAGCAATCATCATCCTTCATATCGTAGGATTATGTGCACACAGAACTATGGGAGGGTTTCATTTTGGACATCGCTATATCAATGATGTATTGCCTTATTTATATTGGAGTATTCTTGTATTTGCAGGAGGCAAGGAAAAGAAACCAATACCAGTACCAAAAGAGGATACGATGCTAAATCTGGAGGAAAGTGATGAAACCATAGAACCAATCGTTACAGAAAACAATATGGATACCCCATCTGATGTTAGTTCTACAGATAAGCCAGAAATTGATGCACCACTAGCAGACTACACTTATCCACTACATATGGCTTTGTGTGCATTGGGACTTGCCCTCAATGTAGTTGGTACTATTGCTGTAAATATGGGTTGGGTATAAACTACAATAACATTTAACATATAAAAAAGGATTGCCAATTTTGTGTTTTCGTTATCACTAACTTTACACAATCTGGCAATCCTTTTTCAATCGTTAAACACATTACATGTGCTTATATCCTACTATTTTCATTTTCTATTTTTTCTTATTTAATCTTATATAGCTGCACATCATTCTGACTAAATACACACTCACCCATAGATTGGATAGAAGCCTCATCTACGCTAAAGGAACTTCTCTCATCGGGTCCAATTAAAACATAAGAAACATTGTATTCGTCAAATAAATTCTGGCACTGAAGCGGTGTTGTGTACATTTGTCCAACCTGTGCTTCTCTTTCCTGATAATTCAATCCATGATAATACAAAAAGGTTCCTGCACCACACACAATATTTCTTCCTGTTAAGGATGCTACTGCGTTGTTATGTCTGCAATTCGTCAAAATAACCGCATCCGCTTTTACATTTTTCTCAATATAGTCGCATAAAGAAACTTGATCTGCACTATACAGTTCATATTCCTCTCCAGAAACATACTCTCTTCCCATAGTCAGGATACCAGATGTTGTACAAACTGCAATTACAACAATTGCACAGCAAATTGCTCCGAGCTTTTTATAGCTATAAATATGCTTAAAAATGTCTACAAGGAAATCTGCACATAAGAACAACAGTAACATATATCCTACATAAAGAAGCTTATTGTTGTCGTATACATTTGGCTGAAATACCATAAATTCAGCAATCGACCAGATAAGCAACGCTGGTGCTGCCATAAAGAATTTACGCTTTTTCGCATAAATTAACGCTGGTATGGCAACCAAAGCAGTTAAACCGATATTTTTAATATAAAACCAGATATATTGATCCTGCTCATTTGCCCAGTTAAAAGATCCTCGAAGGGATTCTCCACTTCCTACCTGCTGGAATGTCCAATTAAAGAGCTGTGGTAATGCAAGAACAAGTACAATACACAACAACACTCCCCAAGTTTGAAATAATTCTTTCCATTTTCCCTGTTTGCAAACTTTATAGAGATAATAAATAATGATAGCCACTGCAACCAATACAATAAGACCAACCATAACAAAACCGGTCTTTTTAATATGATCCTTAAATGGTGTACATATTTGAAGCAAACTCATCAACACAAGACCACCAGGGACTAAATACTTGGCAATTCGATTTTGTGGCTCCATATTTCCGCCTGCCATCTCATACATATACCCAGTAACCCATACAACACAAACCATAGCTAATGCTAGGAAGGAGTGGGTATGTATAAGTGGAAGTGCGCCTCCAAATACAGCAACTAATACAAAGTATCTCACATTCTTCTCTTCCATCGCCCTATACAATAACGCTAATGTTCCAAATAAAACTGCCCAACCAAACAAGGTAGCTCTTTGTGGCAGTAACATATCCACAATCACATTGGACCAACGTACGTTATTATCCACCAAGTTCGTTGGTGTTGTATAGAAGCCTGAAAAAATACGGGTAAAATTTTCTTTGTTATTCATAACCATATCAAGGAAGTAAATAAATCCAAAACCACCATTAAAAAAGAAGCAAAACCAAGCTACCAATGATTTTATTTTATCTTTTAAAACAACTTTTCCTAAGCAATAAAATCCCAAAAATACTTGCAAAATTGCAATTAACATTGGAAGTATATATGCAATTCGTAAAGAACTTCCAAACACATACACACTGGAAGAAATGCTATCACACAAAAATGGATATGCAAGTTTTACTCCTGGCAAAATAGAATAATCCGGTGGGAAATTCTTTTGATTTGCAATACTTGTTATAAATCCCAGATGCATATTCATATCACCGTATGTACATTGTCCTGTTCGGATTTCTCCATTACTTTCCGGTACAATCGTATGGGACATTAAAAGCACCACAAAAAACAAAAAGGTTACTCCCATCAAAATCCAATACACAGGAGCTTCTTTTATTTCCAGACCAAAGGCTTCAACACTAGCAGAAACACCGTCACCCTTTTGATTCTCTCCAAAAACAACCTGCTTTGGTTTCTTTAAAAACATAACAACCACAAACAGCAAAATGAAAATTCCAAGTCCTACACAATGACTCAACACTGTGAAGCCCATAACAAGAGATGTCAGTGTTGGTAACCAATGTAACGCCACACTTCCTGTAATACTTCCTATCAGTAATTGAAACTCTTTTCGTTCCTTTTTCAGGAATAATCCTGCAAATAAAACACCTAAAATCTGATACAGGAAAAAGTAGCTAATCCCGACTACATTCCCTATCATCGAACCTTCCATGTTACATCCTCCATTCTTTTTCTGTTACTCTTTTATGTATCAAATTTTTATTTGATCGCATATCCTATGTAGCTGTTTCTACGAAACTTCCTACGCAAAACCACATATTTATGCATTGTAACTATAGTATACACAAGTATGCTGAATTTTTCTACAAAATGGAAGTATTTTGTTTACCTATTTTATTTTTTATGATAAAATAGAAAAAGCAATATGGAAAATTATGTATTTTATTGCGCATATTCACAATAATGCAAATAGAGGGGGAGTTCGGTTTATGGCATACAATGTCTATATCCAGCAAATGATAGAAAACTTTATAAAAACGCTGTCAAAGCCAGTTTTAGTGATTAAACATTATAATGTTCAGCAACCGAGCAAATCCGACTTTTTAAAATTACTTCCTAATGATACGGATGCATCCTGTGTCTATCACGAATACCAGCCTGATTCTTTATACGAAGCTTACGAACCATTTTTAGACTGGATTCGTCTTTTTTATGTTAATTTTTATCAGGATCATATGTCTCTGGAACACTTTCTGAAAACATGCCACATTTATTCGCTGCATAGAGAAATTTTTTCCAGCTACATTCAAACCGGTACTTGTACCCGTACCGAAGAAATCATGTATACAGAATTGAATTTCGAACGAAGCAATTTCTTTACGGATATTATTCACATATTTGAATATATCGCTTCTGAACACAAGCTTGTTTTGATTCTATCTGCTTTTCACTTGGCACCACTTTCCAGTGTTTCCATTTTATTGCCCATTTTAAAAAAACGGATTCCTAATCTGTATTTTATACTTATTTATAATGATGCATATTATCCAAAACCATATATTGAAACCGAGTGGAATCGTTTACTTTCTTATATCAAAGAAACTACAATTCCTCTGGAGCTTGATACTTTTAAAAGTGACACAATTATGCATTCCTCCGAAGATTATGTCTTTGATACCACACATACCTTCCAGAATATTACGCATTTATACAATATGTACCACACACTTGCGTTGGAGGATTTGAAATATTATATCGTTGATATTTATAACAAGATTGAACATAATCCAAGTATTCTCCCTGAAGAGGATGCCTATAAGATATTAAAACTCTATACGTTATTAAGTCTTTGTCAAGACGATACAGAAGCGGCAATTTTGTCATGCAAATTAATTACAAATTTAAGTATTTACGTCACTTCTCCTCAGGTAGCCTACGACTATAATTACCTTTCCATTAAAACACAGTTTTCTTCTGGTCATATGGAAATTATTCGTAATTCCTATCTGAATTGTATTTCAATCGCAGAACAATATGGGGATGATTTTTCTGTTTTTCGTGCCAACTTAATTTATTGCATGGCACAATTTGGAGGTTGGAAGGATTTATTTTTATGCGATTTCCGTATTCCAATCCCTTATGAATTGGTCGAACAGTGTAAAACTTACAAATTTTTTAATCATCTGGCATATTTATACACTATGGGATTTGAAAACGACAAGGACACCATTCGAGCGATTGCAGAAGGCAGAGAAAACTCTGTTTATTTTACAAAAGGTGTGCAACTGGCAAAGGCAATTGGCAATACTGACTTTTTAATGCTGGCATACATGAAAAACATCATACTGTACTCCGATGCAGGTTTTCATGAATATGTATATCAAATGCACAAAAAACGGATCGACACCGTCAACAGCTCTGATAAAGTCCTACAGGCACATATGTTTCTAGGTATTGGCTATAACTGTACCATTCTTGAAAAATATACAAAAGCGGATTACTAT
The DNA here is from genome assembly GCA_000437275.1 of Clostridium sp. CAG:411. Lineage (GTDB taxonomy): Bacteria > Bacillota > Clostridia > Lachnospirales > Lachnospiraceae > CAG-411. Next base: position 41,248 of record FR899689.1, read on the forward strand.
TTCCGAAATGCTCTACACAATCTTGCCAACGAATGCAAGGCGGATGATTGTATGGATGCACTATACAATATCAGTATGAACTATTTTGTGGTAGAGGATTATGAAGCTGTCATTCCTTGTATTGATATTTTACAAAAAATGCTCGCTTCTTTAGACTATCAACACCTTATGGTATGTAGTTCTGCAAAACTTTATGGTATGCTTGCACTGTCCTATTTTCACTTGCAGGATTACTATAATACCCATCATTTCCTTGGGATTATGGAACTTAACATGAGCCAATTTTTAGAAGAGGATGAAGAAACGGACTACACCTATTGGGAAGAAGAATTATTTTTGTATCACTATATAAAAGCTCTCTTATATGAACATGAAAATAATTTTACGGCTTGCCAGAAGGAACTTACACTTTCACACAAGTTTTTATGGATGTTGCCTGGAACTATTTTTTATACTTACTCTCTTTATACCGTTGCACAGGCAAACTTATATGAAAAATGCGGTAATTTAGAAGCACGTACTGCCCTATTTGAAAACGCCATTACTTATTACAAAAGGGAGGGCTTTTTTCAATGTGCAAAAAAACTAATCGCTATTCAAAATGGAAACACTCCAAGTAAAGTAGTTATTCCATTCAATGAACCTGATTTATGGTTTGATAAATTATTAACACTTGCCAATTATGAAGGCACAAAAAATAAACTAAAATATCGTGAAAAGGACATTGCCTTTCTGACAATCTGGCAGGAAAATTTGAATCGTGCAGAAAGCGACATAAATACATTGGTGGAAAACGCCATTACCATCATGCAAAAAAGCTACAGTCTCAGCGATGCTATTATGCTAAAGCAGGACAAAGATACTTCATGTGTTCTATTTAACAACAGTAATATTAGTCTATCCGAACACCAAATGCATAATATTTTCCGCTTTTTCCGACAGTATAAACGTGGCTTTTTAACCAATCGTACCGATAAAAACTTTTTACAGTTTATGCCGATTATTGAACTTTTCGGGAAAAATCGTGTGGTAACAATGTTAGGCATCCCAATTTCAAATGGGGATGTCGAATATGTCTTACTTTCTCACGTAAATGCACAACGAAATTTTAAAAACAATCGTACACCACTTACGGATGAAAATTTAGTAACACTGAAATTTGCTTATAGTCAGCTTATTGATGCCATTAAACAAATAAAGTCTAATATTATGATTCGCAAAATGAACGAAACTTTAGAGCGGGTTTCTATGACGGATTATTTAACTGGTCTGTATAACAGACATGGCCTTAGTGATATTATTGCTAATAAGCTTAGTCAGATGCAAGGTAGAACCATTCTAATCCTTTATATTGATTTAGATAACTTTAAATATTATAACGATACTTTTGGACATGATATTGGTGATTTTCTTCTGGTACATTTTTCAAATCTTTTTACCTCGCTCGTTGGTAAAGATGGTTATACAATCCGCTATGGCGGTGACGAATTTGTCATGGTTCTTCCAGACAAAACAGAAGCTTATGGACTGAATTTGTCAAATCAGATTTTTGCGCAAATACAAGATGGTTGTAAGGCTGCCATTTCAGAGCAGTTACAAAAAGAAATTGAAATTCCAGAAAACAAACGTCTTTCCTGCTCCATCGGTATTACAGAATACAGCGGCACTACACAGGCAGATATTGAACACGCTCTGACCCACGCAGATGAGGCCTTGTATTTTATCAAACACAATTCCAAGGGACATGCTATCACCTGGTCGAAATTGCAGGATTTACCATTATAATATTTTAATACTACTCTTGCTCTTTTATAAAAATACCGACCTCCAATCGTTAGATTTTGTTCTAATTTTTGGAAATCGGTATTTTTATAACCTTTTCTTTTCTAAGGAAAACAGACCGCCTGAATCTGTTCGACCGCTATTTTATATTCTTCGTAGTTTTTTGCTTTTCTTATTTTTTTTACGCTTTTATCCACCGTAGGAAAAAATTTTCCCATATATATCCACAATTCTTTCATCTTATACAGTGCATTATTTCCAATTTCCTCATAATAAGCTTCAAACAACTCATCATGAAATTGCCAAAAACGCTTTTTTTGTTCCTTCGTCCAAGTAAGCGTCTCCTGCTCCAATAAAAAAGGATTTGTGAGAAGCCCACGGCCAATCATAACATTTTGAATCGATGGACAAGCTTCTTTACAAGCCTTGATTTCTTCTTTTGTATGAAGTTCTCCATTATAACATAATGGACTTTTTATGCTTTTAGCACTTTGCAAAAAACAGTCCCAATGAATCGGCTTTTTATAAAAATCCTGTTGTACCCTCGGATGTACAATTAACTCCTTGATGGGATACCGATTGTATCGTTCCAACAGTTCTTCCCACTCTTCTTCTTCATACCGTCCGATTCGTGTTTTGATCGAAATGGGAAGGGGCGATTTTTCAAAAATAGCATCCAAAAAAGTTTCCAGTCGATAGGTTTCGCTTAAAAAACCTGCGCCCTTACACTTCTTTGCTACTGTGTTGGAAGGGCAACCAAGGTTTAAATTAATCTCTTTATAGCCATATTCTTTTAACTCTTTTGCAACCTCATAAAAATATTCTGCATGATTTGTCAGAATCTGCGGCACCGTTGGAATGCCTTTATTATTTTCCGGCAATATATCCTTTCGTTCTTTGGGTGTAAATGGCCCATGCATGGTAGGCGAAAGAAAGGGTGTAAAATATACATCTACACCCTTAAAATATTTCCAATGTAATTGTCGGTACAAATACGTGGTAATCCCCTCCATAGGGGCAAAATAACATTTCATCTTACTGACGTACCTTAATGTGTGCTTCTCTAAGCTGCTGTTCTGACACTTCGTTTGGTGCTCCGCACATCAAATCCTGTGCATTACCATTCATTGGGAATGGAATAATCTCACGAATGTTCTCTTCTTCACGAAGAAGCATGATCATACGGTCGATACCAGGTGCCATACCTGCATGTGGTGGTGCGCCGAACTGGAATGCATTGTATAATGCTCCAAATTTCTCTTTCAAGTCTTCTTCTGTATAACCAGCAATTTCAAAGGCTTTTATCATGATAGCAAGGTCATGGTTACGCACAGCTCCAGAAGATAATTCCACACCATTACATACAATATCATACTGGTATGCCAAAATTTCTTCAGGGTCTTTGTTTTCCAAAGCTTCTAATCCGCCCTGTGGCATAGAGAATGGATTGTGTGTAAAGATAATCTTCTTTTCCTCTTCGTCATATTCGTACATTGGGAAATCATTTACAAAACAGAAACGATATGCATTTTTCTCTAATAAATCCAAACGTGCTCCCAATTCGTTTCGAAGCTGTCCTGCATAATTGGCTGCTTTCTTCTCTGTATCTGCAATAAAGAAAATCGTATCTCCAACTTCCAATCCTGCAAGCTCTCTCATTTCTACTTTCATGTCATCTGGAATAAACTTATCAATTGGTCCTTTGTAAGATAAATCTTCTTTTACTTCTAAATATCCTAAACCGCCCATTCCAATTGACTGTGCAAATTTAAGAAGTTTCTCATGGAAACCTTTTGACATATCTGCATGTACCTTAATGGCACGAACCGTTTTCTTATGGAATGGTTTAAAGGTACATCTCTGGAAAAATTCTGTTACATCAATAATACGCAATGGATTTCTAAGGTCTGGCTTATCAGAACCAAACTCTAACATAGCCTGCTTATAACTGATAACAGGATATGGTGCCTGTGTAACAGTCGCACCCTCTGGTGCAAATTTTTCAAATGTTGCAGTGAGAACGGCTTCTCCCACGCGGAATACATCTTCCTGTGTTGCAAAACTCATCTCAAAATCCAACTGATAAAATTCACCTGGTGAACGGTCTGCTCTGGCATCCTCATCACGGAAACATGGTGCAATCTGGAAATACTTATCGAAACCAGATACCATTAACAACTGTTTATACTGCTGTGGTGCCTGTGGCAACGCATAAAACTTTCCTTTGTATTTTCTTGATGGAACAATATAATCTCTTGCACCCTCTGGAGAAGATGCACAAAGAATTGGAGTCTGTATCTCCAAAAATCCCATTTCAGACATTTTCTGACGTAAGAAACTAATGACATTCGAACGGAAAATCATGTTGTCTTTTACTTTTTTGTTTCTCAAATCTAGGTAACGATATTTCAAACGCAAATCCTCACGAATTTCCTTTGATGTCATAATTTCAAATGGAAGCTGTGTATATACTTTTCCTAATACATCAATAGTCTTTGCATCTAACTCAATGGTTCCTGTTGGAATCTTTGGGTTGTATGTCTCTTCATCACGATGCTCAATCAAACCTTCTACGGAAATACAGTCTTCTTTATTGATTCCCTCTAATAAAGCTGCATCACGAATAACAACCTGCAATACTCCATACATATCTCTTAAGTCAATAAAAGATACTCCACCATGGTCACGGATATTTTCTACCCATCCACAGACACGAAGTGTCTGGTCAACGTCTTTTTCTGTAATTTCATTCAACATACGATTACGATACTGATTGTTCGTATTTGTTTCCATTTTATATCTCCTTTCTTTAAAACAAAGTGGCCAACTCTCTATATCCCTATAAAGTAAAAAAACGCCCTGAATACTTAAATGTATTCAGGGCGAACTTATCTATGTCCGCGGTACCACCCGATTTACTGTTTCACAGTCACTCATTGGTCTTAAACCTGTTGCTTAACGCGCAACTACGTCGCACCTACTAAAAAACTCGTTCGGATTGCAGCTCGAAAGTGTTATTCATACAAATTCACTTTACAAAGTTCTCACTATCCTTTGCTCACTGGAAACGATAATTTGTACTACTTCTCTTTGTCATAGCCATTTTACTAAAAAATTATATGCTATTTCCCAGCAAATGTCAACCAGCGAAACAAACTTTATTATTTTACCTTAAATGTTTTCTTTAAAGTCTTATATCCGCTCTTTGTAACGGTAACAACAATCTTATTGCCTTTTTTCAATTTTTTCTTTAAGGAAACGCTGAATACACCATTCTTTCCGGCCTTAACTGTATAAGTCTTAGAACCAACTTTTACTTTTACAGTAGCTGTCTTTTCTGTTTTTCCTTTTATTTTCTTTGCATTCTTTTTATAACTTGTAAGCTTTAAAGTCTTGATTGTCTTTTTGCTAACAGGTTTCTTAGTTGGTGCAATGGATGGTGTTACGGTTGGTTCCGCTGGCGCTGTTGTAGCTGGTGTGGTTGGTTCTGGTGTAGCTGGCGCTTCTGTGACAGGTGCGGTTGGTACAACTGCGTCTGCAACCG
>FR899689.1:46605-50496 GCA_000437275.1 Clostridium sp. CAG:411
GCTGTTACAACATCATAGTTTGTTGTTTTGATTGCAATTGTGTAAGTACCTGGTGCAAAAACCTTTCCTTTTCCTACAGAAACTGCCTTAGCATCTCTTCCTGAACCTGTAATGGTAAATGCTTCATACTCCGCTGCTGTATCCAAAGTTCCATCTGCACGGAAAAGAGTTGCTTTTTTGAATTCCTTATTTTGATTTGCTGTATAATAAGTCGTAGTCTCCCCTGCTGCATTTGTAACATCTACGGAAGAAATTTCAGCTATATAATTTGCAAGACTATCTTTTCCCTTCGCATCCATCTTTAATGCACCGTCAAAAGTAACGGTAGAACCTTTTACAGAAAAGCTTGCAGAAATATCTGCATATTTTCCCTTTACATCTGCAACAGTCAACTTATAACTTCCAGGTACTAAATCCGCAACCGTAACTGCTGCACCTGTAGAAACAACGGCATCTACCGGTGTTGTCTTTCTTCCTTCTGCCTTTGCAAGACTGTATGCTGGTACAAAATTCTCTGGAAGATTTGTAAATTCTGGTGTTAATATATTTTTACTATCAACTGTAACATCTGCAACTTTTACAGAAGCATTGGTTTTTACTGGTAAATAAGTGTCCGCAATATCCACATTGTAAAGGCCTGCACTTGTGATAAATGTAAAGTCTGTTACAGTCTGTCCATTAGAAGCTGCATACACTTCTGAACGAAGCGGGCAACCCTTTGCTTCTGTCTTTCCACCAACAGACCAAGCTACCTCAAAGTTTCTCCAAATATTCTCCTGTGTATACATAGCATACTGGCCACCCTCTTTTGTGTTTACAATAACACCATAGATTGCGTTATTTGCCATGCTTAATGTGGTGTCAAATAAGTCACCTGAGAAATCAAACTCGTAATCTCCCCATTTTGTATTTGTGTTTAACTTAGCGGTTGCATCTGTTACTGTAGTGCTAGCTTTCGTAGTTGCAGAAAGTTTTACTCCCTGTGCATTCACTGCGGCTGAGGAAACCACCTTGCTTGCGTCTACAACGGAACCCTGCACAATGGCTGCTTCCGTAGTTGTTGTAACCTTTCCATCTGTATCTGTTGTTGTCTTTGTAATAACATTATCTTTTACTGGGGAGAAATCTGCATCCACATAAGTACCAGCCGCTACTAACGCTGCTTTATCGGCTGCGGAAACTACAACAGGAATATTAACACCTTCAATATATTGTAATGTGTTATCTTCATTTGTCGTATAATAAGAACCTTGATTTAATTCCCCTTTTCCGTTTTTAGCTGGTTTTCCCATAGTTGCAGAAGTTACTGCATCTACATAATTGGCAGAAGTTACTCCCTTTTTTGTGTCTACGCCATACAACTGAAAAAAATCATTGTAAGAAATCTTCATATTTACTGCATAGTAATCTGAAGTTTCTGCTGCGGCTGCTACGGTTTTCTCTGCTGCACTTACTGGCACAGATGTTGCTGCAATAGCGGCTGCCATTAAAAATGGCATAATTTTGTTCATAGGTTTTTTCATAATAAAATCTCCTTCTTTTTTGCCCATCTCTAAGATGGATCGTTATTAGTTTCTCTATATGCAAAATGACAATTAATGAATCCCACAAATATTAGTCTGCACTAACATCCAGGGCAATAAAAAGAAGAATCCTACTGTTCTTCTTTTTGGGGAGAATTGTCACATTTACAATCCTACTACGCAATATCTTTCTTTACTTTTTCTTGTTTCACATTTCGAAGTGAAATATTTCCTTTCGGACAGACAAGTTTACATCTGCCACACTGGATACATTCATTGGAACGCACACTAATTCCATCCAGTTTATGATGTACCGGACACTGTTTTTGACAAGCATTACATCCCTTCATACACTGTCCTTCCTTTCTCTTTAAGTTTGCCCATGGTAGGATAGGAAGCAAGGAAAAAATAGCTCCTAGAGGGCATAAAAACTGACAGAAAAATCGTTCTTCAAAAAACATACCTACTATAATAAGCATGAAACACACAAATCCAATCCAATATCCTGCTATTTTAAAATCCAGCATCCGTATTCTTGAAAATGCCTGCCATGGACTATTCGATTCAATTACTTGAGAAACTCCCAAAACGCAGGTAATCAATATTACCAGCAAATTAATATACTTTATGATTTGCAAATGAATACAAACCTTTTCAGGTATTTTAGGGAAACGTACTTTTAGTTTCTTCTGTATCCATTTGGCAATCCCATGTACCGCATCACCTAACGTTCCAAAGGCACACGCGTAACCACAAAAATATCTACCAGATACTAATGTAATGACGCAAATGATAATAAATGTCTTTACAAAATCATTGACTGCAAGCACTTCTCCCTGTCCTACCGCACGAAAAATTCCCTTTACTCCATTAAACGCTTCACTAAATAGAGATGGTAGAAACAAAAAGAACGCTAACTGGATTCCTCTCCGCACCAGATTTTGTATTTTTCTTTTCCGCTGTTTCTTCTGTGCAACGGTGAGTTGTTTTTTCTCCGCCATGTATGTATCCCTTTCTATTTTTTTCCTAACAGTCCAGTCAAAAAGCATATTTTATCAATTTATATCTTCTGGCACTTTATGAATGCCCTGACTGAACTGCTATATTTTCTTTACTTTGCCTTTTCTAATGCCGCCTTTACTGCATTTTTAATACCAGTAGAACTGTAGGTTGCTCCTGTAACGGTATCTACTTCATAAGACTGCGCATCCATAATCCGCTTTGGCATTTCCATTGCCATGGACAGATATGCAGAATCCTCTTTTTTTGCACTGACAACCTCTACAGCCGTAATGGTATCCGATTGGATCGTAACTGACACAACAATGTCGCCACCAAATCCCTTTGCAGTTCCTTCATAGCTTCCATCTTTATACAAAGCTTCTTCTTTTTTTGCTCTTTGCTCTTTTTCAATCTGTCTATTATAATTTTCTACTTCAGCCACTTGTTTTTGGTTTTCCTCTTTTGCCTTCTGCCACTCCTGTGCTTTTCCCTGATAGACAAACAACCCAGACAATACAAGAATACAACCTAATATTCTGGCTATAAAATATCGATTCATATATTTCTCCAATTCTTACGTTTCTGACATAGCATACTATTTTTCTAATTGCTCTATTGCATTTTTATATGCATCTAAAATGGCAACAGAAGAACAGGTCGCAGAACTTACCACATCTACCTGCCCAACTTCTTTTGGGAGCAATAGCTGTCCAAATACACCCTTATATTTACCAAATCCATCTGCTGCTCGTTTTAAATAAAACCAATTGCCTTCTCTTGCAGCCAATGTTTTTGTTTTCTCTGTAAATGCAATAGTATCCACTTTATAAGTATTTGTTTCTTCTACGGTATCCTGTCCATCTTTCGTCGTAGTGCGAGTCAGCTTTTGTCCTGTTATATTGACCAAAAGGCTAATCGGATAAGACTCAAAATCTTCATCCTCATCTGGATAACAGGTGGCATTCCCTGTTACTTGTTTTTCATAATTCGTAACCTTCTCCACTACCTTTGTTCCATCCTCTGTCGTATCTTCCGTAGTAGAACTGGTAGGTTGTGGTTTCTTGGTTGGTGCCACAGTAGGCTTTGGTTTTGGTGTAGCCTTGTGCTTTCCTGCCTTTTCTTTCTGCTTCTCAATCGAATGATTTAAGGCTTCTCTTACAGCATCAATAATTCCATTCGAAGAATAAGTTGCCCCACTTACTACATCAACTTCTGCTGTCTGTTTTTTCTTCATTACAGCTAAAATTGTCTTAGCCTTTGCAAAATACTCCGGTGTCTCATAGGCAGACGAAACAATTGTAATTTCTTTTATCTTTTCTTTTTTAATTACAACCTTTACCTTAACACTTCCACCATAGCCTTCTCC
>FR899690.1:0-23480 GCA_000437275.1 Clostridium sp. CAG:411
TGGAGTAGAGGTGAGAGTGGTAGTAAGACAATATCAGATTTAAGTAATAAGGCAGTCAAACATCCTATGAACGACCATATGCCAGCAAGATATGCAAAGCAATTACAATATATGAGTAAAGAGGGGGCAGAACAATATTTAAACTATAAGACTTTTTTTAATTCAAATTGGACAGATGAGCAGGTAAGAGCAGCATTAAATTTTGGTTATAAAGAAGCATTAAATAGTGGTGTTATAACAGAGAAATATTCATTTAAGTATTTAGGCGAAAATGTTACAGTTTATTTAGAAGATGGCATATTAAAAACTGGTTATGGTGATTATGTTTATACATATGACGAATTAGTTAAGTTGTTAGGAGGCGAGTAAAATGATAAAAATTAAATGGATAATTACAGATTCAATTAATGATGTTGATTTAAATGAATTTGATACAGAATGGGATGGGATATATGGCTATTTTGAAATATGTATTAATAATCATGTATTAGGCTTTTGTCCAGATAGAGAATTATTAGCTGGCGAGGAAGGAAATGAAGATATTTTATATTGGTTAACTAAATTGTCAGATGGAATTATTCAATTGAATGTTTGTCAAGAATATGAAATACGATTACTTTCCATGAATATGGCTAAAATAATTTTAAAGAAAAATGATAACCTATTAATAAGTTTTGTTAATACTAATACAGATGAAGTTATTTGGTCTGAGAAAATGACTATTAAAGAATGGTGTAATGAAATTATATTGAATATAGAAAGATTCATTAAAGAAGTTCAGAAAAATAATTCCATTTTATTAAAAGCAAATTTGATACAAAAACTTGTCAAAATAAAAGAAGCGTTAGTATAGGTCGTAAATTAATATTTATTAGTGTTATACTTTAGGACTCAAAAGTAAAAAATAATTAAATCTACTGAACTAACGATTGCTGAAAGCATTAATATTAATGTGCTTCAAGTATGATATAAGTCCGTAGAGGAATTGATTAATGAGGGTGAAATTTGCCCTCAGGTAAACGAAAGAAAAAACTTGACAACTAAACCTTGCAGGTTTGAGAAAGGTATCCTAATAACATCCTATCTTATGTATGTATAATCTGTTATAATGGACGGTTCTAGATGCAAAAAATACAATAAAAAAAGAGTATATTGGGATTTGCTATAATATTTAAAAGAGCGTTTTTCAACGCTCTTTTCGTGATTACTCTATCGTATTATTTGTAAAGAATGTTTCGCAAATCTCAACAAACTGTTCTGCCGCTTCAATCTGAGGCAAGTATTTACTATCTGGAAGAATAGCTACTTCTGTTCTTGGGTTAAGGAAAACAGCCCAGTCTGAAATATCTGTTGCGTATTCCATTCCATCACCTAAAATAACGCAGGCAGATACATCAAGTTCTGTAAATACCTCTGTTACATTGCATCCCAAATAATGACAGCGAATGCTGGAATGTAAGAACTTGCTGGAACTTCCTTTTAAATGAGCAGCTTCGTGGTATCTACGAAGGTAGCGCAATTCTTTGGAAGATCTGAAAGCAAAGTACTCAGAACGAAAACGTTTTAAAATTGCAGATTTTGAGGTATAAATACAGTAAGCTAGTGTTCCTAAGATTGGTGCATTCCATAAATCCTTTTTATAGCTGTCGATTGTATTTGGAAATTTACTTGCTTTATCAAAATCTAATGGATTTACAAAAATCATGTGTGAAAAACTATTGTGGTGAAGTTTCTCTAACATGATAGCAATAGGAACCGTGTTTCCTGTTACAATTACGTCTGGTGTATCGCAAATAACTTCATGAATAAAATCAGATAAAATTTGTACATATAAATAGCTGGTATAGGTAATGCGAGGTTTATCTGAACGTCCGCATCCTAACAAATCCACTGTGTAGACAGTATGATTTTTGGCAAAGGAATGTACAACTTCCTGCCATTCATAAGAGGAACTGCAACAATTTAGATCATGCAGTAAAAGGACTGGAGAACCATGCCCCCTTTTTTCATAGTACATTTTACCATGGTGATGCTTATAAAAGTCACCGTTCTTAGTGATAAGCTGTTCGCGTTTGGTAGCAAGGAAAAATATAATATGATTCAATGCATAGATAGATGATAAGGTAAAAATAATACTACCTACGATTTCCAGTAATGTTTTCTTTTGCCGTTTCATAATAACCCTCCCATTTTTAATTCATAATAAAGTTGAGCCTTGACCTAGAGCGTCAAGGAAAATACGTAATTGCATGTACATAGAAATGCTAATTTTACAAGTAGTTTCTAACGTATCTATTTTATTATAAACAAAATATGGAATAGTTACAATAAATTTTAGGGGAATTTATTTTACAAATGTTAAGTGGTAATATATAATAATTTATAGGTATAAAAATTGGCGTAATATGCCGATATATAGTATAAAAGCTGATTTTTCCTGGGAGGTTTTATTTTGACAGAGCATGAGGAGATGGAAATATTTCTGCGAGAAATATTAATGGAGATAGAAGGTAAACAGAATCAAGTAATACGGCAGTTAGAGGATTCTCACAGAAGGGTTGAATCTCTTTGTCGTGAGAAAGTCGTAATTGAAGAAAAGTTAAAAGATAATATAAGTTTTTTTAATCCTGTCAGTGCTAAAAATAGGGAAAAATTGGAAGAAATTACACAAAGTATTATTGATGAACGGGAAGAAACAGAACGGATAAAAACGGAATTAAAGGAGATTAACCAGAGAATAAATACAATGGGAAAGATTGTGTTATTTATGAAGGAACACAATCCTGATCAAGAAGAAGAGGAAGAAGAAGTTGTAAAGGATAATTTTACAGCCAGTGGAATTTCCATCTTGGAAGCACAGGAAATGGAACGAAAACGAATTGCCAGAGATTTGCATGATTCTACTGTACAGAGTTTGACCAATATTGTCCACAAAACAGAATATTGCAGTAAAATGATTGATAAAGATACGGTAAAAGTTAAATTAGAGCTGGTAGCTATGATGGAGAATATTCGAGATTCTATTGACGATATGAGACGAATTATTTATGACTTACGTCCGATGTCCATAGATGATTTAGGCTTAGTTCCTACGATCCAGAGGTTTGTAGAGGAAAATAAAGCAGAACATGAAGATATGAAGTTCCAGATTCGAGTGACTTCTGAAAGTGATGAAATTGATTTACCATCTGTTGTAACATTGACTATTTTTCGTATTATTCAAGAGGCTTGTAATAATATATTTAAGTATTCGCAAGCAAAAAATGTTTCTATATTAATTGCCTACTGGGAGGATGAGATTGAAGTTTCCATAAAAGATGATGGAATTGGGTTTGATAAAAGTCAGATTGGAAATGGAGATGAAAAGAAAAGTTCAGGCTTTGGTTTGTCTATTATGCAGGAGCGAGCGCAATTGTTGTCGGGAACATTTTCAATTGATAGTAGTCCGGGAAACGGCACGAAAGTGGTTGTTTCTATTCCGTATAGTGTATTGGAAGAAATGCCGAAGAAAAAGTTTAGTAATTAGTGATATTGTTTGGGGTTGTTAAAATAAGAGGGAGGTATTTTACATGGAACAAGTACAGGTTGTAATTGTGGATGACCATGTTATGGTTCGAGAAGGAATAAAGCAATTATTAGAAATGGACGGAGACATTAGAATCATTGGGGAAGCCAGTGATGGAGAAGAAGGAATTAGAGTTGTGGAGAAAACGGACCCCGATGTGATCTTGTTAGATGTAAATATGCCAAAGATGAATGGGCTTGAAATGTTACAGAAAATGAAAGAGACTGGCATTCGACGTAAAGTTCTTATTTTAACCATACATAATGAAGTGGAGTATTTATTAAAAGCAATCGAAATTGGAGTAAATGGATATGTACTAAAGGATTCAGAGCTTGCAGTATTAAGAAAGGCTATTTTTTCTGTATATCATGGAGAAAATTATATTCAGCCATCCTTGGCACCGTTGCTTATGAAGCGATTGGATTCTAGCGTAGATGAAAATGAAGAAGGTCTTACTAAGCGTGAGATGGAAGTGCTTAAATTAATAGCAGAGGGATTGTTTAATAAAGAAATAGCAGATAAGCTTTCTATAAGCGAAAAAACAGTAAAAAATCATGTTTCTAATATTTTTCGTAAGATTAATGTGTCAGATCGAACACAGGCAGCCGTTTACGCTATAAAAAGTGGTTTTGTGGAAATTTAGGAAATAAAATAAAGTTATAAAGTGGTTTGCTTTAAATTATATAATGCATGGATAAAAACTTGTAAATGAAACTTATTTCATCTACAGGTTTTTTTATTTTTATAAGTAAGCTTCAGTGTTTCATTGTTTCATCTGTTGCAAGAGATAAGAGGTGTGCAAAGTGTTTGATAGGATTTATTTACTATAAAAATTTGCAAATTAATTACTAAGAGGAGAAATAAAGGAGGTATAGAATTATTAAATTCTTTATCTGTATTTTGATTTTTAAAATAGTTGTAACAAAATCCGTTATTTATATAGATATAGATATGGAAAGGTGCTATAATAATGTTTGCGTGAATTCTTGCTTTTGAATGTTTCACGTGAAACATTTTTATTTTTCTATAGGAAAGTGCGTCTTATAGAGTAAAACGTTTTGCGGGATGCACAAAGATACGAAAGAAAGATGGCTGTAAAAGCATGAAACTTTGGAATTTAGCACGCAAAGTAGTGTAAATCTCTCATGAGTGAGGAATATATAGGATTTAGCGTAAATTTGTCCACTTTGTTCGATAGGACAGTTTGTTTAACAGAGTAAAGTGCTTTGTTTTATACTTATGGCTATATAAAGGTTTTAGATTAAGGCTTGAAATAGTAGCGCAATTACATATTATAAGGACTTAATGAAGAAATGAGGAGTGGTTTATGGGTAGAATTATTGCTGTTGCAAACCAAAAAGGTGGTGTAGGAAAGACAACAACTGCGACGAATTTATCCGCCTGTTTGGCTGAAAAAGGAAAAAAGGTATTGGCAATTGATATTGATCCGCAGGGAAATATGTCAAGTGGACTAGGAATTGATAAAAACGAAGTAGAAAATACGGTGTATGAGCTTATTCTGGAAGAAAGTAGTCTGGAAGATTGTATTATTGAAAATGTTTTAGAAAATGTTTCCTTGCTTTCTTCTAATGTCAATCTTGCAGGAGCAGAAATTGAGTTAATTGGAATTGAAGATAAGGAATTTATATTAAAGAAGCAGATAGAAAAAGTAAGAGATAATTATGATTTTATTATTATTGATTGTCCACCTTCTTTAAATACGCTCACTGTTAATGCTATGACAACAGCGGATACCGTATTGGTTCCTATTCAATGTGAATATTTTGCTTTAGAGGGTTTATCCCAGCTTATTCATACAATCAACTTAGTTCGAGAACGTTTAAATCCAACTTTGGAAATCGAGGGCGTTGTTTTCACTATGTATGATGCACGAACAAATCTTTCTCTACAGGTTGTAGAAAATGTCAAGGAAAATTTAAATCAAACAGTCTATAAATCCATTATTCCACGAAATGTCAGACTAGCTGAAGCACCAAGTCATGGAAAGCCAATTACATTATATGATACAAAATCAGCAGGAGCAGAGGCGTATCGAGATTTGGCAGAGGAAGTAATTGAAAATGCGGAGATGGAATCGTAAAAATGTTTCACGTGAAACATTGCTATAAGTTTTCCATATAACTTTAAGTAACAGGGACTTATGTTTGGAGGTAGAAGAAGTGAAACAGCCAATAACAATTCGAGTGGCATCTGAACAGGATGCAGAAGAACTATTAAACATATATGCTCCTTATGTAAAAAATACAGCAATTACTTTTGAATATGAGGTACCTTCCATAGAAGAATTTCAAGGTCGAATAAAGAAAATAGAAAAGCAGTATCCCTATTTAGTTGCAGAAAAGGACGGCGAAATCGTGGGATTTGTATATGCAAACACTTTTCATGAACGAGCTGCTTATGATTGGGCGGTAGAAACCAGCATCTATGTAAAAGAAGATAAAAAGAGATTAGGAATTGGTAAAATTCTTTATGATGCTTTGAAAAAATACCTGAAAAAACAAAATATTTTAAATCTAAATGCTTGTATTGCATATCCGTCTGTGGAGGATGAATATTTATCAAAGGATAGCGTAAAATTTCATGAAAAATTAGGTTATAGATTTGTCGGTGAATTTTACAAATGTGGTTACAAGTTTAATCGTTGGTACAATATGGTTTGGATGGAAAAGCATATAGGTGAACACGAACAGAATCCCAATAAGGTGCAATGGTTTGAAGAGGTAAGGCATGAACTGGAAGAATAGTGTAAAGAAAATAAAGTCAGATATACCCGCTTTATTTTTTGCTTTAAAAGAGAAAGAAACTCCAGTTGTTGCTAAAATAATGGCAGGTATTACAGTGGCGTATGCACTTTCACCTATAGACCTTATTCCTGATTTTATTCCGATTCTTGGATATTTAGATGATTTCATTTTATTGCCATTGCTAATTGCTTTGACTGTAAAGCTTATTCCAAAAGCTATTTTAGAAACAAGCAGATTAAAAGCAGAAGAAATGAGTAATAAAAGACTTTCAAAGAAATGGTATTATTCGATACCTGTGGTTTTATCATGGTGTATACTTTTGGTAATTGTGATTAGTGTATTCAGACATAAATAGGCAATCTTTCATGAAAATGTATGGAGGAATCATATGAAACTTACAATGCTTGGAACAGGACATGCTATTGTGACGAAATGTTATAATACTTGTTTTGTGTTACAGGAAAATGAGGATTATTTTCTGGTTGATGGGGGAGGTGGAAATCAACTTCTTCAGCAGTTAGAAAGAGCAAAAATTGATTGGAAACAAATAAAACATATCTTTGTTACCCATAAACATATTGATCATTTATTAGGAATTGTATGGATGATAAGAATGATTTGTCAGGGGATGCTTCATAATACCTATGAAGGAGAAGCTACTATTTATGCACATGATGAAGTAATTGGATTACTAAAAGAAATAACGAATAAGTTGCTGTTAAAAAAAGAAACCCAGTTTTTTGATGACAGGTTACATTTTGTCATTGTAGAAGATGAAGAGGAGAAAACAATTTTAACACATACGGTTCGTTTTTTTGATATTCATTCGGTAAAGGCAAAACAATTTGGTTTTTGCATGGAAATCGGTAACGGTGAGAAGTTGACCTGTTGTGGAGATGAACCATACCATGGACAAGGAATGGATTATATCAAAGGAAGTAAGTGGCTGTTGCATGAAGCATTTTGTTTACATGCAGAGGCAGATATATTTCATCCTTATGAAAAACAGCATTCTACTGTAAAAGATGCCTGTCAGATTGCAGAACAATTGGGAGTTAAAAATGTATTACTTTACCATACAGAGGATAAAAATATAGAAGACCGCAAGGAACTATATAAAAAAGAGGGGCAATGTTATTTTAGTGGGGACATATATATTCCAAAAGATTTAGAGACAATAGAGTTATAATTATATAAATAGAACTGGAAAGGAGCTTAAAAATGGCAAAATCAATGGGATTAGGAAAGGGATTAGATTCAATGATTCCCAAAAAAATTTCCAAAGAACCAATGAAAAGCAGTAGTAAAGAAGTGTCAAAAGAAAATATGTCCAGAGAAACAATGATAAAAATTACGGACATTGAACCTAATCGAGAACAGCCAAGAAGAAAATTTAATGAGGATTCCTTACAGGAATTAGCTGATTCGATTAAACAATATGGCGTATTGCAGGCGTTACTATTACAGAAAAAAGGAAAAAGCTATGAAATTATAGCAGGAGAAAGACGTTGGAGAGCTGCCAGAATGGCAGGGTTAAAAGAAGTTCCTGCTATTGTAAAAGATTATTCCTCTCAGGAAGTAATTGAAATTGCACTTATTGAAAATATACAGAGAGAAGACTTGAATCCCATTGAGGAAGCAATGGCATATCAAAAGTTAATCAGTGAATACAAGCTAAAACAGGATGAATTGGCAGAGCGTATCTCAAAGAGCAGAACTGCAATTACAAACTCTATGCGTTTATTAAAGCTTTGTCCTAAGGTTCAGGAAATGCTTATTGAAGAAATGATTAGCAGTGGACATGCAAGAGCATTGATTCCAATTGAGGATGCAAAAGAGCAGGAGGTTGTTGCACAGAAAGTTTTTGATGAAAAAATGAGTGTACGTGAAACCGAAGCATTGGTACGAAAACTCCAAAAAGAGCCAAAAGAACTAAAGGAAAAAAAGACAGACAAAATGGAGTTGTTCTATAAAGATTTAGAAGAGAAAATAAAGAATGTAATGGGAACGAAAGTTTCTATACAGAAAAAATCAAAGAAAAAAGGAAAAATAGAGATTGAATACTATTCTCCAGAAGATTTGGAACGTATCATTGAATTGTTAATGTCGATAGAAAAATAAAATATGTAGTTGAAATACATATGCTAAAAAAGAATGAAAAATAAGAAAGGATATGGGTAGAGAAAAATGGAATTATTTGATACAATAGGAATAGATGGTAGTTTTGTTGTAATTGGACTGGCTGCGGTAACATTATTATTACTCATTTTGATTATTGTTTTATTTAGTAAGAATAGTCGATTGAAAAAGAAGTATGAACAGTTTATGCAGGGAGAAAATGCTGCCAGTTTGGAAAAAGCATTTGCAGGAAAATTTGGGCAGGTAGATGCATTGATAGAAAAAACAAAACAGATTGATGCGCGTTTAGAGAAGATTGATGAGACATTGTTATATACTTACCAGAAAGTCGGAGTTGTAAGATACGATGCATTCCAGATGGGTGGAAAGTTAAGTTTTGCATTAGCAATGTTAAATGATAAGAACGATGGATTTATTATTAATTCTATGCATAGCACAAGAGAGGGATGCTATACATATGTAAAAGAGATAATTAAAGGGGAATCCTTTGTGATTTTAGCAGAGGAAGAAAAAGAAGCTTTGGAGATGGCTCTTAATTCAAAACTGTAAGAAGCGGAATGTCATTATAGTATAAGTGGAGAGAAGTGTCGGGATATGAGAAAAGTAGCAATAAAAGCGATAAAAGGTGACGAAATACTGGCGCAGGATATTATTAGCGATTATGATACGTTACTCATGTCTGCAGGTGTTGTCTTGAAAAAAGAGTATGTGCATAGATTAGAGGAATTAGGAATTCAACATATTTATGTAGATGATGCGTATGCAGAGGGAATTGAAAAAAAAGATATTACAGAAATTAAAATCAAAGAGCAATGTCAAAAAGAAGTACAGGAGACATTAGATAGATTTGTTTATTGTGGAAACAGTAAACTGGAGGTTTTAAAGGAGGTTGCGCAAGAAATTATTGTAGACCTTTTGGAAGAACCAGAAATTATGTTTAATGTAAGTGGAGTGAGACAAAAGTCGGAAAGTGCGTATTCACATTCGATTAATGTTGCAGCATTGGCAGTCTTTATTGCATTGCGAATGAATTTAAAAAAAGAAAAGATTCGAGAAATTGCAGTAGGCAGTTTGTTGCATGATATTGGCTATACTTATGTTAATACAGAAATCAAGGATAAAAAGTATACCGATTTTTCTGATAAAGAAAAAAAAGAAATGCAAATGCATGTTATTTATGGTTATACTGCCATTGAGAATGAAAAATGGTTATCCAATACTGCAAAGGACATTATATTGCATCACCATGAATATGTAAATGGAACAGGTTACCCGATGCATATTGATGGTGAAAAAATGCGAATGGGTTCTAAGATTGTAGCTGTATGCGATACGTTTGACCGATTGATTTATGGTGTTTTTTCTCCATGTATGAAGGTGCATGAGGCAATTGAATATATTATGTCTAATGCAGGCATAAAGTTTGATTTGAAGGTTGCCAAAGTATTTAATACCAGTATTGCAGCCTATCCGACTGGAACCATAGTTACTACAAATTATGGGGAAACAGGCATTGTTCTAAGACAGAATAAAGAACAGCCTACCAGACCAGTAATCCGTATTTTAAAGGATTCAGAGGGAAAGCCTTGCAAAGAATGGTTAGAGAAGGATTTATTAAAAGAATTAAATATTTTTATTGAAGATACGGTAGAAGAAATATAGAATTTAAGTTGCAATTTGTAAAGTATTGCGATATAATTGAGGTTGTTGATAAATTGTATTATCAACAGCCTTTTCTTTTTGTTTTATAAGTATAAAAGAAGGAAGAAAAGGAAATAATAGGTGCAAAAATGAATTGTCATTTTAGATTATTCTTAATATTGAAAAAATTGGGAAGCTAAGATAGGTGGATTTTCGCAGAGAGTCAACGGTTGGTGTAAGTTGATAAAGGAAACCTGTTGTTCCACTTCCGTCATAAGCCGGTGAGGAACCGGAAGGGTGGTAACCTTTATCTTACTAACAAGAGGTCTTTTCCGGAGAAAAGACAATTTGGGTGGCAACGCGGAATTCCTTTCGTCCCATAGCAGGGGGAAAGTGAATTCTTTTTTTGTTTTATAGGAAAGTGTGTCCGATAGAGCAAAAATGCATGGAAAGACCGTATTTAGTCTATATTGTTACCTTACGGTTTTATAGGGGCGAAATATGGTATAACAATTGAAATTCATATTATTTTATATAAGAAAGGTGAGTAAAAACATGTTAGACATCAAGTTATTGAGAAGTGATTTTGAAGGTGTAGAAAAAGCATTATCTACAAGAAATGAGGAATTTGATTTAAGCAAATTTAAGGATTTGGATGCCAAGAGAAGAGCATTACTTGGTGAAGTAGAAGCTTTAAAGAGTGAACAAAACAAAGCATCAAAGCAAGTTCCTATTATGAAAAAAGAAGGAAAGGATACAACTGCTTTATTTGAAGAAATGAAACAGTTATCAGATAAGATTAAAGATTTAGATGCACAGGTTCGTACTGTAGATGAAGAATTAGATGCATGGATGCTTACAATTCCAAATATCCCTCATCCATCTGTTCCAGCAGGAAAAAGCGATGAAGAAAATGTAGAGATCCGTAAGTTTGGTGAGCCAACAAAATTTGATTTTGAAGCAAAGGCACATTGGGATATTGGTAAAGATTTAGACATTTTAGATCCTGAAATGGGTGCAAAGACAAGTGGTGCTCGTTTTACATTTTATAAAGGATTAGGTGCAAAGCTTGAGAGAGCCATTATGAACTTCTTCCTTGATGTACATGAAAAACAGGGTTATGAAGAAGTATTCCCTCCTTTTATGGTAAGTAGAGCAAGTATGACAGGTACAGGTCAGTTACCAAAATTTGAAGAAGATGCATATAAGGTAACAGGTGATGGAAAGGAATATTTCCTTGTTCCTACTGCAGAAGTACCTGTAACAAATATGTATCGTGAGACAATTTTAGATGGAACAAAACTTCCAATCAAGCATTGTGCATATACAGCATGTTTCCGTGCTGAAGCTGGTTCTGCAGGTCGTGATACAAGAGGATTGATTCGTCAGCATCAGTTCAACAAGGTTGAATTAGTTGAATTTTGTAAGCCAGAGGATTCTTATAATGAATTAGAGCGTTTGACAGGAGACGCAGAAGAAGTATTACAGATTCTTGGTTTACCATATCGTGTAGTAAAGATTTGTATGGGAGACTTAGGATTTACCGCAGCAATGAAGTATGATATTGAGGTATGGATGCCATCTTATGGTAGATATGTAGAGATTTCAAGTTGCTCAAACTTTGAAGCATTCCAGGCAAGACGTGCAAATATCAAGTACAAAGATAGTGCAAAGGATAAGGCACAATTCATTCATACTTTAAATGGTAGTGGAGTAGCTATTGGTAGAACAACCGCAGCAATCTTGGAAAATTATCAGCAGGCAGATGGAACTGTTGTAATTCCAGAAGCACTTCGTAAATACATGAATGGTCGCGAGGTAATTGCTGGAAGAGACTAATCCTTCCATTGAAATGTACAAGGTGTGTTTCTTATCGTTAGACAACATCTTATTTGCTCAAAAGGGTAGATAAAGTAGAAGAATAAAAAATGCAATAAAACGTGTTTGAATAGAAAGAGGAGCAAGTCTTACATCAATAGATATAAGGCTTGCTCCTTTTGTTTAAATAAATCAGTCAAGTTAATACATATATCAAAGGTGCTTCCATTGTGTTTTTTTATTTCTTTTTATAGTATAAAACACCTGAATAACAGATAGGAATCAGTACCATAAGTGCAAACACTCCTATTAGTATAATGTATAGGTGTTTGACTTCAAGCAAGGAACAAAATACGGTAATAAAACCACCGAATACCCAAATCCAGCCAGCCAGGCGATGGGTATGGTACCAGTTATCTGCATTGTTCAGAGTCCACGGAACTCGAATGCCAATGGTGTTGTTCTGTTGGCATTTCGGAAGATAATTTCCTATGGAAATCAACAGCAATCCAAGAAAAAGAAGGGTAGCTAGTTTCGTATTTACTCCATTGTGAAGTGCAGAACCATAAATGCAAAAACTACATAAGAGTGACACCGCAGGGCAAATATAAAGTATTAGCTTAAATACTTTTGGACTCAAGTTTTTGTGTCTTGGATCAAGGAATGTAAATACAACACAAAATAGGTGAATCACCAACACAAGAATAGGTAACCCAAAAACAGTGAGTGCCTTTGGACTGTATTTGTCAGGTTTCCCATTTGCGGCAAAGTGTGTAGGAAGTTGTTCGGGAAGTTTATTCCAAAATAAAAGTCCTGCCAGGATAGGCAATAAAATTAAAATGCTTGTTAGGATAATATTCTTTTTGTATGTGTTCCATTTTTCAAATTTTTTCATAATGAACCTCCTTTTTGAAGTTGTTTTGTTAAAAAATATTTATTGATACAACCTTTTTTCATTTTATAATAGATGGTTTGGTTGTAATTCTATTGTCTTGTTTGCTTTGTAAATAGTAGGATGTTAAAGTTAATCGTACTTAATTGTAGTAAAAAATAGAGTATCAACTTGGTCAATTATCACGCAGTTGAGCAAGCCAAAGCATCGTTTCTTCCACTACAGAAGTATTCAATTGATAGTAAATAAAGTTCTTTTCTTTTTCTTCTGTTATTAAATCTGCTTTTTTCAAAATCCGAAGATGATAGGAAATCGTGGCTCCTGTCATATTGAAATTGCTGCCGATTTCACCAGCAGACAAGCGTTTATTTTTCAGAAGCATTAAAATATCTCTCCGCACTGGATCAGATAAAGCCTTAAAGGTATTGGCAAAACTCATGGCAACCTCCTTAAAAAGTAGTTAGAAAATTTTCTAAATACATTCTAGTTCTGCGTAAGTAAAAAGTCAATATCTATTTAGAAAAAAATCTAAATACTATGTATTGGCGTACATAAGGGAAAAGAACGTGTTTATTTTTTTAGAAAAATAAAAAAGAGGGCTTGCATAGAAGTGGTAACTTTTACTACAATACAAGAGGATTTTATTTATATAGT
Source organism: Clostridium sp. CAG:411 (assembly GCA_000437275.1). Lineage (GTDB taxonomy): Bacteria > Bacillota > Clostridia > Lachnospirales > Lachnospiraceae > CAG-411. The sequence goes on from FR899690.1 coordinate 13,475, forward strand.
TTAGTAAAGGGAGGGAATATGAATGTGCAAGGAGAAAGGGAAGAGAACTGTTTTAACGGCCTGTTCCGATGGGATTGGAGTAGAGCGGAAAGGAGAGATACAGCTTTTAATAGAAAAGTTAAGTCAGATAGGTATTTTGGCAGATGCAGGAGAGTGCTTATATGACAGGGGAGATGGGCATTCTGGTACACCAAAAGAACGTGCCCAAATGTTAATGAAAAGCTATGAGGATGTGGATAACTTTTGTATTTTTGATGTGAGTGGTGGAAATCTTGCCAATGAAATTTTGAGGTATTTAGATTATAATAAAATAAAGGAATGCAAAAAGCCATTTGTAGGGTATTCGGATTTAACCGTAATATTGAATGCTATTTATACAAAAACAGGGAACCCTGGAGTGTTGTATCAGGTTTGTAATTTGTTGTATGCGGATAAGGCAGAGCAGGAGAGGTATGTGAAGCAGGAGTTTATAGAACAAAAACCATGGAAGCATAATTGGACATTTTATCAGGGAAAGGAAATGGAAGGTATTGTTGTAGGTGGAAATACTCGATGTTTTTTAAAGTTGGCAGGAACGGAGTATTTTCCAAATTTGCAGGATAAGTTGTTACTGTTGGAGGCAAGAAGTGGGGATGTTACATTGATGCTTACTTATCTAAATCAATTAGAACAAATGGGAGCGTTTGAAAAGGTTGCGGGAGTTTTACTTGGAACGTTTTCGCAGTTAGAAAAACAGTCTGGTAAGGATAAAATAAAGGAACTTATATTGCCATTTTGCAAACAGAGAGAAATACCAATTGCAAAGACACAGAGCATCGGGCATGGAGAGGATTCAAAAGGAATTTGGATTGGCAAGGAAATTAAGATAAAAGAAACGGATTTTTGCTAAAACTTGCAGAAAAAATACTGAGAGGTGCAATTTTTGAGCATTCACAACAATCTTAAGAATTTCTTAGGAATTTAGTATGTTGTTTCTTAAGAATCGTATTATATAGTATATAGTGTGGAAGGAAGAAAAAATGCTAGCAAGAAATCCACAAAAAGAAAGAGGTAAAAAATGTATCGAATTTTAGTATGTGAAGATGAAAAATCCATAGCGGATGCGCTGGAGATTTATTTAACAAATGAAGGTTATGAAGTGCTTCGGGCAGAAAATGGAATCGAGGCATTGGAAATTGTAAAAAAGGAAGAACTTCATCTGATTTTAATGGATATTATGATGCCGAAAATGGACGGAATTAAGGCAACCATGCACATTAGAGAAGAAAAAAATATTCCAATCATTATTTTGTCAGCAAAGGGAGAAGATTATGATAAAGTGCTTGGGTTAAATGTGGGAGCAGATGATTATGTGACAAAACCGTTTAATCCATTGGAATTGTTGGCAAGAGTAAAAAGTCAGTTAAGGCGTTATACTCGTTTAGGCAGTATGGAGGAACAGGAAAAAAATAATATTGTGCGAACGGGTAGCTTGGAAATAAACTTAGACACCCATGAGGTCTGGGTAGATGGTGAGCAAAAAAAACTGACACCAGTGGAGTTTGGAATATTAGCCTTTTTAACAGAAAATGCAGGAAGAGTATATTCAATTCATCAGATTTACGAGAAGGTCTGGAAAGAGCCTTGTGTAAATGCGGAAAATACGGTGTCCGTACATATTAGAAGAATTCGAGAAAAGATTGAAATTAATGCAAAAGAACCCAAATATGTAAAGGTGGTGTGGGGCGTTGGATACAAAGTGGAAAAGATTTAGTAGGAGCGTGCCAGTAAGAATTGTTTTAAATGCATTACTGGTGGTATGTATTATTGTAGAAATGGTGCTTGGCATGGCTACGGTCAAGACATTGCAAAAATATTCAGGAAACAAAGAGGTACCAATGTGGTATAGTTATGTTGATTTGTTTGGAAATCAACAATTAACAAATAAGATTCAATTAGGTTTGTCTTCTGTTTTAGATTATGCAATTGCCAGCCAATGTCAAAGTGGTGAAACGGTAAAAGAAAAAAAGAAGGAAATGGAAAGTAGAGCGGGTGACTTTCAATATCAAATTATAAGGAGTGATGAAAAGGGAAAAGAAACAACGATTGCCAATAGTAAACAGGATACAGACGATATAAAAAATATTCCAATTTATGCATTATATAAAGGATATTTGAGTGGAGATACTTATATAAAACAGTGGAAAAATTATTATGGAGATAAGTATACGAGTAAATATGGCTTTAATGGAGTGATGTCTTATGAAAAGGGAGTAGCGTCTGACTCCTATACGCAAGAGACTGTAGATTTTTATGATGAGGATGATTCAGAAGAAAGCAATTTTAGCTGGTTGTCTGTAAATTCTATTATTGAGAAATTGTGCAAAGGGAATCAAACATATGCAAAGTATATAGCACAAAATATGGTGAATCACATAAGTGTATATAAGGAGAATATACAGAATGGATTGTATAGTTCGTATTTGCAGGATTCAAAAAATAAGGAAACAATGAAGCAGATTTTGTATAAGTTATATGACAGTCAGGAATTAGAGGACTTAAAAAGCAATCTTATTGATACGATGTTAGAAGAATTTGCTGATAAAAAGGGTCTGGACTATGATGCGTTAGAGTATGACAGTAGCACAGGATTAGTCTATGACGAATATGATGCTGTGTATTATGACATAGATAATAATACAAGTTTTGATAGTGGAGATACGACGAAGTATAATCAATATGTTGCGAACAAGGAAAAGCAGCAAAAAGAAACAAAATTGCAGAAACTGTATAATCAGAAACTAACCCAAAAGGAAAAAGAGTATTTGAATGCTTTCATTACAAAAGTGCTTTATGAAGGATATGACAGTACGGATACGCAGAATAAAATTTCTATTCCTGTTTCGGCTGTGCTTAATACACCAAGCAAATATAGTGTTTATATAGGTGTGAGTGAGGATTTATATAATACTACCCAAGGTGTGTACATGAAACAGTATGACAAGCAGAAGCAGCAGGAAGATGCTCACATGCAAATTGCAGAACGACAGGTAACTACTATGGTTGCGGTTGGAATCGTGTTTATCTTTATTTTGTTCCTTTTATTCTATGTATGTGGACGAAAGGCAGGAACAGAGGAGATACAATATTTGGTAATAGACCGCTGGTATACAGAAATTGAAATCATAACGATTATAACCTGCATTATAAGTGGATGTATGTTGTTCGTCACTGAAGCAAGAGTTTTGAGTGAGTTTATAGGCTCAACATCAACAGATACTTATGATGATCATGCAGTAGCAATATGGGGAGGATTAGCTTTAATTGCACTTTGTGTTATAATTGTTGTACAATTTTTATGCTCACTTGTTAGAAAAGGAAAAGGAAAAATCCTGTTAAGACAGTCTATTTTAGGAAGAGGTATTTGTGCGGTAAATAGATGTATTGTAAAATCAAAGGCAAACAAGACTGTTATAATTCTATATGTAGTCATTTGTGGAGTCTGGTTGTTTATAGAACTTATTGGATTTCTAACGTATAGTCTAACTTTACTGGCATTCATGCAATTAGTTATGGTAGCAATTATGGTTGCTGTTGCCATTGTGTTAAGTCGTCATCTGGGTAAGTTGCAAACAATCCGCGAAGGAATAAAGCGTGTAAAAAATGGTGAAATAACGTATCAGATTCCTACGGATGGAAAAGAAGATATGTTGAATGATATGGCAAAAGATATTAACTCTTTATCAGAAGGGTTAGAAAAATCCGTAAATCAAATGTTAAAGTCAGAACGACTAAAAACGGAATTGATTTCCAATGTATCGCATGATATAAAAACGCCTTTAACTTCTATTATTACCTATGTAGACTTGATAAAGAAGGAAGATGTGCAGCCAGATAAGGTAAAAGAGTATGTTGAGGTATTAGATCAAAAATCCCAGCGTTTGAAAGTATTAACGGATGACTTGTTTGAAGCAGCAAAAGCGACCAGTGGAGCGATGTCTGTGGATATTTCCAGTATTGATCTTGGTTCTTTGGTGAATCAAGCATTAGGAGAATATTCTGAAAAATTGGAAAAGGCAGATTTAGATATTCGTAACAACATTGGTGAAAAGCAGTTTTTTGTTAAGGCGGATGGCAGACGTGCATGGCGTATTTTAGAAAACCTTCTGGGAAATGTCTCAAAGTATGCATTACCAGGAAGCCGTGTATATGTGGATGCAACCAACCAGGAAAACTTTGTAGAACTAACAATTAAAAATATTTCAAATGTGGAACTAAATATTAGTGCAGATGAATTGATGGAACGTTTTACAAGAGGTGATCAGTCTAGAAATACAGAAGGAAGCGGGTTAGGATTGGATATTTCACAAAGTCTTGCAAAGCTTCAAAATGGAGAATTTTATGTAGAGATAGATGGAGATCTCTTTAAAGCAATCTTGCGATTACCAAAGGCAGCTAATATGAGTGATAGTATCAATTTGGAGAAAAATTTATAAACAGAAACACTGTGTAGAGGAGTCTTTACACAGTGTTTTTTTGCTTGCTACTTTATTTTGTTTTGCTTATAATAGTAGTAAGAATGGCAAATGCGTAGATTTGCTTAGATTTCGGAAAAAGTGGAAAAAACAGATTAAAAAAAACGAGGATTAATATATGAGGAGGTGATTTGGTGCATAGTTATTTGAGAGCAATTGGTTTTAGTGATGTGAAAAATCGTGCAGATTTTCAGAAGATTGTGGGCATGGTGATGGAAGAACCTACAGAGCGACATATGGTAGACTTGGGAAACAAAATTCGGTTAGCGGAATTTAAAAAAGAATTTATGAAGGACGTAGGAATTGGAATCGTAGGCGAATATGATGAGAGAGGCTTTTTTTATTTAGGGCATTATTTTCCGTATTGCAAGGGATGCTATATTAGCACGAAAGAGGATGTCAGTATTAATAAAAGAGTAGATACGGATGCGTATACGGGGATGTGCGACGATTTACGGTTTGGTGTGTCTATGATTTTTTATCTGAAGAATGTTTGTGATTTCATCAGAGATGGAAAGATGTTGCAGGCAGTTGCGAAAGGTGGAAGAGTATATTTATCTGCGTTGTCCATAGAAGGAAAGATCATTTTGGGAATCACGCAAAATGATATACAGCTTCGTCATAAAAGGGAAGAGAGAGCGATGCGGAAAAAGCTTATCATGGAAGCAAAGTGTGGAAATCAGGAAGCGATAGACAGTCTGACAATTGATGATATTGACACGTATGCCAGAGTTTCCAGAAGGATTCACAGCGAGGATTTATATTCGATTGTAGATACCAGTTTGATTCCATACGGTTCAGAATCGGATAATTATTCCATTGTTGCTACTATTTTGGAATGGAAGGCAATTAAAAATTTTCTTACAGGTGAGGATTTGTATTCCATGACTCTTTGTTGCAATGAGATGGTGTTTAATCTTTGCATGAATCAAAAAGATTTACAGGGTATTCCTATGATAGGAGCGCGTTTTAAGGGAAATATCTGGATGCAGGGCGATGTACGTTAAATGGAGTATCATATTAAAAATATTACATTAGGTTGTTAGAAAAAAAATGTTGCATTTTGTAGAAATCTATGATAGAATGACATTCGTCAGTTTTTGATATGGCTCGTTGGTCAAGCGGCTAAGACGCCGCCCTCTCACGGCGGAAACAGGGGTTCGATTCCCCTACGAGCTGTTACTGTTTTTTAAAAACAGCCCAACCCGAAAAAGACCTCAATTCAAACAATTTGAATTGAGGTCTTTTTTTAAGAGTCAAAATAGCAAATAACAGGTGTTTTAGAACTGATATTTTCAAAAATGGTTGCGGCTACCGCTTTTGGTAAATTAATACAACCATGTGAACCGTTTGTACGATAAATAGAACCACCAAACTTGCTTCTCCATGTTGCATCGTGCATACCAATGCCACCATTGAATGGCATCCAATAAGAAACAGGAGTACGGTAATCTGCATTGGAACGAGCACCGAGAATCGCATTTCTTTCTAGATACATAATACTGTAAACACCTTGTGGTGTATCATATCCTTTGCTTATATTACCAGATACAAAGTCACTATCGACTACAAGTTTTTTATTTTTATAGTACCAAAGATGTTGCTGGCTAAGATTGATTTCTACATAAGTGTTTCCCCAGTCTGTCTTGCCATGGGATACAGCAGTTTGCGCATAGACAGGTGTTTTTTTCTTTTTCGCACCTTTTTTAATCAGTTTCATTAGAGAGGATGTCTCCTGTTCTCTATCCATTAACCAACCATAATCTCCACCGGTAACGGTTGCTGTTTTGCCAGTAGAAGCGGCAAAGGTACGGCTTCTGCCATATGTATTGTAAGTAGATGCCAGCGTATCAATGTAGGCTCTTACTTTGTCCTGGTCTATTTTAGCCTTGAACTTTTTATTTTGAATGGTAATCCAATTATGAATTTTTTTATGGTCTACAACAACTTTTTTCTTGCCAAAAGTGTAAGTGATTTCTGCACTGGCATAGCGTTGTACTTTTTCATAAAGATTTTTTAGTTCAGGTGTTTCGCTTGTAATAGCAGGTTTTACATAACAGTCTTTTTTTTCTAATGAAAGAGTAGGTTCTAATGTAAGAATGGCTTCTTTCACTTGTTCCAGTAATTTCTTTTTATTTACTTTCGTACCTGCATTTTCACTTACCAGACAATATCCTTGGTTTTTCAAATAGGCAATGGTTGCATTTTTAGGAGCAACTATATTTTCCTTTTTGAGAAAGGATAGAGATTTGCAACGTTCTTTTAGTTGTTGCTCATCATAGGAGACGCAATGTGTCACGTCTTTTTTGGTTGAGTGGAAGGCAGAGCCAAGCCAAAGAAATTGATTTTGCTTTTTTAACAGATTTGAGATTTCATCACTTGTAGTATATTTCATAGAAATATCACTAGCGGATATAGAATCTGTTACATCATTTCTTCCCTGCAACTGCAAGGTGTAAGTAGCTACTTCCTGAGCAAATACATCTTCTAATTCTTTTACTGTCATGCCAGATGCATCAATTCCATTTATTTCTGTATGAAATAAGAAATGGTTGGAAAAATAAATGACAAAACCAAGATAGGATAGAAGAATAGCTGCTAAGGAAATAAGTAGTGTGCACAAAAGAATTTTGCGCGAGCTTGTTCCTTTTTTCATTATAATACCCCTCATTTTGTATATTGTATTGTACTTTTATAAACAGATAGTATCTTTACACGCTAAAACATACCCATCTAAAACAGAATGTTAAAAATGGGTACGTTTCGTTGGTTTATAATATTTGTAATACAGTTTGCTTAATAAAAGAGCACCCCCAGTAGGAATCGAACCTGCAACTAACCCTTAGGAGGGGTTTATTATATCCATTTAACTATGAGGGCATAAAAGTAGCTCGCATAAAGTTATTACATATCTGAAAAGTACCGAATGGTACAATATATGCACCTCACACCAGCTAAATTCCATTATAATCAAAGTGCAGTATAAAAGTCAATAAGGGAACGGAATTTAGGTAGAAACTTTTGAGGGAATCAGATATACTAAAATGGGAATTAAAATAAGATAGAAGATTTCATAATTGAAATGTTTATATAGGAGGAAATATTATGTTAAAAATCGGCTCTCATGTAGGGATGAATGGAAAAGAAATGTTTTTAGGCTCGGTAAAAGAGGCCATTTCTTATGGTGCGAACACTTTTATGGTGTATACGGGTGCACCTCAAAATACAAGACGAAAAGAAATATCAGAATTACGCATAGAGGAAGGTTGGGAACTCATGCGTGAGAATGGAATTGATGAATTTGTAGTACATGCCCCTTATATTATTAATCTGGCCAATACAGTAAAACTAGAAACCTATGAGTTGGCAGTGGAGTTTTTGGCAAAGGAAATTGATAGGACTAACGCTATGGGAAGTACCACATTAGTTCTGCATCCTGGCTCTCATGTGGGAGCAGGGGTGGATGCTGGAATTGAGCAGATTGTAAAGGGATTAAATACTGTATTAACAAAAGATACACCAGTGCATATTGCTTTGGAGACAATGGCAGGAAAGGGAAGTGAAATTGGACGAAACTTTGAGGAGCTTGCCCGCATTTATGATGGTGTTACGCATTCTGATAAATTGCGTGTTTGTTTTGATACTTGTCATACGAATGATGCAGGATATAACCTTGTGCAGGACTTTGATACGGTAATGGAACAGTTTGACAAAATAATCGGCAAAGACCAAATTGCGGTATTTCATATTAATGACAGTAAAAATGAGCTGGGAGCAGGAAAGGATAGACATGAAAATATCGGATTTGGCTCCATTGGTTTTGATACATTAAGAAAGATTGTATATGCACCAGATTTTGAAGAAATACCTAAGATATTGGAAACACCATATATTCCAATGCTTGAAAATAAAAAGAAATCTTTTCCTCCTTATCAGTGGGAAATTGCCATGCTTCGTAGTGGTGAGTTTGATCCTGCCATAAAGGAAAAGATTTTAGAGGGGAAATAGTTGGATAAAATGAAATTGTATGACAAATTAAATTATTATGCAAAAACGGATGCCTATCCTTTTCATATGCCCGGACATAAAAGAAGAATTGATGTTATGCCAAAATGGAATCCTTATGCCATGGATATTACAGAAATAGATGGATTTGATAACTTGCATGATGCACAGGAAATTTTAAAGGATACGATGGATGAAATAGCAGCGTTTCGTGGTGCAGAAGAATCCTATTTACTGATAAATGGCACTACTGCAGGGTTATTGTCTGCAATTAGTGCTTGTGTCAGCCATAGAGATGAAATACTCATAGCCCGAAATTGCCACAAGGCAGTATATCATGGAATCTTTCTAAATGAATTGTGTCCCCATTATAGTTATCCACAGATTTCGGATAAATTGTGGATAAATTGTGGAATTATTTCTGAAAATATTGAGAAAATGTTGATAAAATATCCGAAGATTCGATTAGTTGTTGTTACATCTCCGACCTATGAAGGTGTAGTATCGGATATTGAATCCATAGCAAAAATTGTACATTCTCACGGAATCCCACTTTTGGTGGATCAGGCGCATGGCGCTCATTTTGGGATGCAAGAGGATTTTCCAAAGTCGGCTTTGGAGCAGGGGGCAGATTTAGTTGTGGAGAGTGTGCATAAAACATTGCCAGCATTTACACAGACTGCACTGCTACATGTACAGGGAAATCTTGTGGATCGAAGTCGTTTAAAACAATTTTTAGGAATCTATCAAACTTCCAGCCCTTCTTATGTAATGATGTCAGGCATTGCTTGGTGTATGGACTATTGCCAGAAAGAAAGGAAAAATGCATTTTCTCAGTATGCCAAACAATTGTATCAATTGCGTAAACAATTAAAACAATTGCCAATGCTTGTATTGTACGATGGAAAGAAAGAAGCGAAAGATGCGGCTGTATTTGATTATGATATGGGAAAAATTGTGTTTGGTGTGAAGGATAATTTGTTTACGGGTGCTGAATTGTATTCGTATCTTAGAGAGGTGCATCATTTGGAAATGGAAATGGCATCTATGTCCTATGTAATTGCTATGACCAGTGTTATGGATACAAAAGAGGGATTGGAACGGTTACTTGTAGCGGCAAAAGATATTAATGATAAAGCTATAAAACGAAAAGAAATGGGACAAAATTTGAAAGCAAGTCACAGTATGCGGCCACCAGATAAGCAAAATAAATATATATTATCTCCCTATGAAGCAGATCAAAAAGCGGGAAGAAAAATTTCTTTCTTGCAGGCTGCTGGAAAAATTGCAAAGGATTATGTTTATTTATATCCACCTGGCATTCCTCTTTTAGTACCAGGGGAGGAAATTACAGAAGAAATGATTTCTTATGTACAAGCGTGTGAGGCACAGGGATTGTCTGTGAAAGGCATAAAAGAGGAAACTATTTGGATTGTACAGGATTAGAAAGGAAAATTATGAGAAAAATTTTTGTTGTTATGGGAAAG
>FR899690.1:23507-48243 GCA_000437275.1 Clostridium sp. CAG:411
TGCAACTGGAAAGGATACACTTTATAAAGAATTGTTAAAAAGAAAGGAACTCGACATAAAACCAGTAGTTCCATATACGACCCGTCCGATTCGGGAGGGGGAACAAGAAGGAGTGGAATATCATTTTGTAGATTGTGCGACTTATGAGGCAATGAAAAAGGAAAAGAAAGTAATCGAGTGGAGAGATTACAATACGATACATGGAGTATGGAGTTACTTTACCGTAAATGATTCGCAGTTTACGGGGGAGGAAAGTGTAATTTTAATCAATACATTAGAAGGCTATGAGCAGATTGTCACATATTTTGGAAAAGATGTGGTTGTGCCATTATATATAGAGTTGGAAGATGGAGAGAGGTTGTCCAGAGCATTAAAACGGGAAAAAGAACAGAAGACTCCAAAATATCAGGAGTTATGCAGACGTTTTTTGGCAGATAGCGAAGATTTTTCGGAAGAAAAACTGAAAAAATTGAATATACAAACCAGATATGAAAATATAAATATGGAACAATGTTTAAAACGATTGGTGGATACGATTCAAAGAGAAAATAAAACAGAGTAAATATACCTGTTATGCAAGAGGCAGCAGTAACGAAAAACTTGCTTTTATAGCTTGTATAGGCTACAATAGTAGCAAGGAGAGGTGCGAAAAAGGGGAAGAATGATGGGGTGCGTAAGATATGGATTTTAAGATAAACCAGATGCAACAAATCAATACCGACATGGCTACGAAAAATACAAATGAAGTATCGGATGGTACATTCAAATTTACCCTTGCCAGTCAGATTGAAGAGGCTGATTTGCAGGCAAGACTGACTGTTATGATGGAGGAGATCACACAACAGGGAAAACGAATTGGGAAACGTATGGATATTCGTGATATGAAGCAGTATCGTACACTGATTCAGGAATTTCTAAATGAAGTGGTGACTCGTTCACATAAATTCAGTCGTGAGAATTTTTTGGATCGGCGAGGCAGACATCGTGTATATGGTATTGTAAAATTAGTGAATGAAAGTTTGGATCAGCTTGCATCTGAGCTTATAAAGGATGAAAAAGATCATCTTGCGATTCTTGGAAAAGTAGATGAGATACGTGGAATGTTATTGGATATATTAACCTGATGCAGGGGAAATGAGGAAACACTCGAATATTATAAGGCGTAGTTAATATATTGATAACACAAAGAGAAGAGGTGGCGAAATGAAGGATTTTACGCAAGTAGTCGGACATGAGGATATTATTGAGTATTTTCAAAAGGGAATAGAGGAAAATAAGGTTTCTCATGCATATATTTTATCTGGAGAAAAGGGTTCAGGAAAGCGTTTACTGGCGCGAATTTTTGCCAGTACTTTGCAGTGTGAGAAGAAGAGCATTAATCCGTGTGGGGTATGTCAGTCCTGTTTGCAGGTGGAAGGTGGCAACCAGCCTGACATTAAATATGTGACCCATGAAAAGGTAAGTCTTGGTGTGGATGATATTCGTACACAAGTAAATGCGGATGTATTGATTAAGCCATACAGCAGCCCATATAAAATATATATTATTCCAGATGGTGAGAAGATGACAGAACAGGCACAAAATGCACTGTTAAAGACCATTGAAGAGCCACCTGAGTATGCAGTATTTTTATTGCTTACGGATAATGTAAATACATTTTTGCCTACTATTTTATCCAGATGTGTTACATTACAATTAAAGCCTGTTGCACCCAAATTGATTAAGAAGTATTTAATGGAAAACAGGCAAGTACCAGATTATATGGCTGAACTTAGTGCAAGATTTTGTCAGGGAAATGTGGGAAAAGCGATTCGATATGCTTCTAGTGAAGAGTTTATGGAGATTAAGAAGGATACGATTCATGTGTTGGCACACGTAGATGAAATGAAAAATTATGAGATTATGCATTTTATTAAATCAATGGCAGAGAAAAAACAAAATTTAGATGATTATCTTGATTTGATTCTTCTTTGGTATCGGGATGTGCTTATGTTTAAAGTAACACAGGACCCAAATGGATTGTTGTTTGCAGATGAAATAGCTACGATTCGCAAGCAGGCAGAGGGCAAACAATATGAGGGAATTGAAGCGATTATTCAGGCAATCGAAAAGGCGAAGGTTCGTTTAAAAGCAAATGTTAATTTTGATACTGCAATGGAACTTATGATTTGCGTTATGAAGGAAAATTAAGAATTGTAGTAAAAAATAGAGAGGTAGTACCGCTTCTGACGGATAGAAGGGGAGTTATCTTAAAAAAGAATTGGAGGCAATTGTGGTAACAATTATTGGAGTTAGATTTCGAAGAGCAGGAAAGATTTATTATTTCAGTCCTGCTAAATATCAGATAAATAAGGGCGATCATGTTATTGTGGAAACTGCCAGAGGCGTGGAGTATGGTTCCGTTGTTTTAGGTCCGAGAAAGGTATCGGATGATGAAATTATGCAGCCATTAAAATCTGTGCTTCGAGTTGCAACAGAAGCAGATGAAAAGACCCAGCAAAAGAATCATGAAAAAGAAAAAGAAGCATTTAAAATCTGTCAGGAAAAAATTGCGAAACACAAGCTGGCAATGAAGCTGGTGGAAACGGAATATACATTTGATAATAACAAAATTCTGTTTTATTTTACTGCGGATGGCCGTATTGATTTTAGAGAATTGGTAAAAGATTTGGCAGCAGTTTTTAAGACAAGAATTGAGCTAAGACAGATTGGAGTACGTGATGAGACAAAGATTTTAGGCGGCATTGGTATTTGTGGCAGACCGTTGTGTTGCCACACATATTTGACCGAATTTGCGCCTGTTTCGATAAAGATGGCGAAAGAACAGAATTTATCATTAAATCCAACCAAGATTTCAGGTGTATGTGGCAGACTTATGTGTTGTCTTAAAAATGAGGAAGAGGCATACGAGGAGTTAAACAGCAAACTTCCAAATGTAGGAGATCGTGTAGAGACGATAGACGGATACCGCGGAGAGGTACAAAATGTAAGTGTACTAAAGCAGATGGTTCGTGTTGTCGTTACAATGGAAAATGACGAAAAGGAAGTAAAAGAATATTCGGTTAAAGATTTAAAATTTAAACCTCGTCGCAGAAAAGATAAATTTGCCTCAGAAAAAGAGATGAAGGAATTAAAAGAATTAGAGAAATTAGAGAAGCAAGATGAAAAGAAATCTAAGCTAGAGTAAAGATTGGATGTGCGTTTCATTTTGTGTATCAGATAGGGGAAGGAAGCATTTTCGGATAGAAAGAGAATGCTTTTTTCTTGTCATGAAGAAAATGAGAGAGTGGTGAATGATGTGGAGATAGAAATAAAAGAAGAGGAACGGATTGATGAGTTGCACAGAAAAGGGTATCGCATTATACAGAATCAAAAGAAGTTTTGTTTTGGAATGGATGCGGTTCTTTTGTCAGATTTTACCCGCGTAAAGACAGGGGAAAAGGTGTTGGATTTAGGAACGGGTACGGGAATTATTCCGATTTTGTTGGAGGCAAAGACAGAGGGAGAGCAGTTTGTTGGATTGGAGATACAACCAGAGAGTGCGGAAATGGCAGATCGCAGTGTGAGGTTGAATAATCTGGAGAATAAGGTAAAGATTGTGGAGGGAGATATTAAGCAGGCATCTTCTATTTTTGGGACAGGCACATTTGATGTAGTGACAACCAATCCACCTTATATGAATGACCAGCATGGCTTAAAAAATCCTGATTTGCCAAAAGCAATTGCCCGTCATGAAGTATTGTGTACATTGGATGATGTAGTGCGGGAAGGGGCAAGAGTATTAAAGCCAAATGGACGATTTTATATGGTACACCGTCCGTTTCGGCTAGTGGAGATAATAACCACATTGGAAAAATATAAATTAGAACCAAAGCGAATGCGGCTGGTGCATCCGTATATTGATAAAGAGCCTAACATGGTGTTATTAGAAGCGATAAAGGGTGGAAAGTCTATGATAAAAATTGAAAAACCTTTAATCGTATATGAAGATGTGAATAAATATCATCCCGAAATTTATGATATATATGGATAGATAAATACGAGTACAATGCGAGAAAGCAATGTATAGGTGTTATTTTCAGATAAAAAGTTTTTGGGTATGCAATAACATGGATGTATGAATCATCCAATCTAAAAAGAGGTAAAAAACAAGAGAAAGTGGAGGAAAGAAAAATGGCAGGAATGTTATATTTATGTGCCACACCGATTGGAAATTTGGAGGATATTACATTTCGTGTGTTAAATACTTTAAAAAGTGTGGATTTGATTGCGGCAGAAGATACGAGAAACAGCATTAAACTGTTGAATCATTTTGATATTAAAGTGCCGATGACCAGCTATCATGAGTTTAATAAAATTGAAAAGGCAAAAGTGTTGGTACAAAAAATGTTGGAGGGTACCAATATTGCTTTAATAACCGATGCAGGTACGCCTGGCATTTCGGATCCGGGAGAGGAATTGGTAAAGCAGGCATATGAAGCAGGAATTACGGTGACTTCTTTGCCAGGGGCAGTAGCATGTATTACGGCATTGACACTTTCTGGGCTTTCTACCAGAAGATTTTCCTTTGAAGCGTTTTTGCCAACGGACAAAAAAGAACGTGCTATGGTCTTGGAGGAAATGGAGCGAGAGACGCGAACGGTTATCTTATATGAGGCACCGCACCGATTAAAGAAAACGCTTTCTGAATTGTTAGAGAAAATGGGAGATCGAAACCTTACACTATGTAAAGAGCTTACAAAGAAACATGAGACTGCTTTTCGGACTACCATTTCTCAGGCAGTTGAATATTATAATACGACAGAACCAAGAGGAGAATATGTTCTAGTAATTGAGGGGAAAAGCCATCAAGACATTATTGCGGAACAGCAGCAGCGATGGGAGGAAATTTCTATAGAAGAGCATATGGACATATACTTAAAGCAGGGATTGTCCAAAAAGGATTCTATGAAAGCGGTGGCAAAAGATCGTGGCATTTCCAAAAGAGAAGTGTATCAATATCTTTTAGACAAGGAAGCAGAATAAAATTTTTATATAGCAAAAAGGTCACGCGCTATGTATATCACATAGGTTTGCGTGACCTTTTTCTATATAATAGGTAGTCAAACTAACGTAGCTGTCTAAATCAATCCAGCTTTTTTTAACTGGTTTCGAATGGTAGCACCGATTGTTAGGGCTAACAACATTTTAATAAAATCTCCTGGAAGGTAAGGAATTACTCCAGCGAAAAGTGCAGCCTTAAAGTTTAAAGAGGCTACATGTGCAAGCCAAACGGTACCAAATGCGTAACATACAGCAGTACCTAAAATCATACCAATCAATTGTAATGCTACATTTTTAGAAAATTTTTCAATGAAAATTCCAGCGATAATCGCCATAAAAATAAAGCCAATAATATATCCGCCTGTAGGTCCTGCAAGCTTTTGCAAACCACCTGTGTATCCTGAGAATACAGGAATACCAACCATACCTAAAAGCAGGTATACAAGATAACTAATGGTAGCTCTTTTCGCTCCTAGTAAATAAAGTGAAAAATAAATCACTAGATTTGTCAGAGAGATAGGAACTGGGCTGACGGGAATAGCAATAGACAAAGGTGCAAGAATACAGGTAAGTGCTGTCATAATTGCAATGATTGCCATATTTGAAATTGATAATGTTTTTGGTTTTGTTTCATTTACTGTTGTCATTTTAAAACTCCTTTGTAATAGCCTTATTTACAAACCCCATTGTACACGCAAAGAAAATGATTGTCAACTAGAAATATAAAATAGTTGACAATAAAAATAGCCATAGATATACGAAAATAACTATGGCTGGTTTGTTATCAGTTTATTTTTTTGCAAAGTGTTTTCTTGCAACAACAGAAAATAGAACTCCTGCAGCGGTGGAACAGATCGTTGCAAGAATTGCCATACCAATAATAGAAGATGGATTAACAGCACCGTATTGGCTGCGGTAGGCAATTACATTGACGGGAATAAGTTGGAGAGAGGAAACATTGATAATTAAAAAAGTACACATATCTATAGAAGCAATACCTGTCGAATGTCCGCCGTGTTTTTCTTTATCAATCTTTGCCAGTTCCTTCATTGCTTTTAGTCCCATAGGCGTAGCCGCCCATCCCAGTCCGAGTATATTTGCAATCATATTAGAAGCAATATATTCCTTTACAATGTGCTTTTTCGGTAAATCAGGAAATAATACATTTAAAATTCCTTTTAATTTCTCTGTTAAATAAGAAATAATACCTGCTTGTCGGGCAATTTCCATCAGACCAGTCCAAAATGCCATGATTCCTAACATGGTAATACACAGGGAAACTGCCTCCTTTGCCCCATCCAACAAAGCGGTATTTACTTCTGCTGATTGTCCGTTTACAACACCAACTGCTACACCGAGCAGAATTAGGATTCCCCATAAAAAATTTAGCATACATACATCAGGCCTTTCACAACCACTATAATAATGTATATGCGAAAAGGAATCATTTAGAAGATAAAACTTGGAAAGAAGTAAATTGTTTTTTTGTAAGTACACAAATCGTGAATAGAAAAGAAGGGGGATTCTCTTGGATTTTTTTAATCTAGTACGAATACTGCTTGTGTTTTAGAGAAATTATTGGTCGATATTTACAAGAAAAACAAAAAAGTAAGAAAAATATATATTTTTTAAAGCAATTTAGTGCGAAAAAAGCTTGTAAAATAAGGGGTGTTTGTTTAAAATTCCTTTTTTTGTTTTTAAAAGGAAAAAATTTGAAATACATTAAAAAAATCCTATATATCACTAATATTTTAGGTTGCACAACTTTTCTTTTTGTGATAAATTATAGGTACAAAGTAACCAAATCGCAATTGCGAGGAAGGTAGAGTTATATTTGACAGTAGATTGAAAACATCACAAAGGAGAGACATTTTATATGAAAACAACAGGTATCGTAAGAAAACTTGACGAGCTTGGTCGTATTACACTTCCAATTGAATTAAGAAGAACACTTGGTGTATCTGATAAGGATGCATTAGAGATTTCAGTGGAAGATGATAAGATTATTTTAAGTAAATACGAACCAGCATGTATCTTCACTGGTGAGAAAGAGAATTTAATTGAATTCCATGGAAAGAAGATTTCTAAAAATTCAATTATTGAATTAGCCAAAAGTGCAGGATTAACCTCTGCCGATTTATAAGCAGGAAACCTTGTGGAAAGAGATGTGTTTCTCTTTGCATGAGGTGCTTAAAACTTTAACAGGTGAAGAGTGATTAATTAGCTGATTTCTCTTGTGAGCAATACCTCCCAAAATTGCTCGCAAGTATTTTGTTATACTCCCTCTCAGGGCGGATAGGCATCTCCCCTCAGCTTATCTGCCCGTATTTTTGTGTATTGGTCAGCGGAATTTTTATTCTGCTGACCGTAAAAAGAAAATTAAATGTTTGACTTAAAAAGGCACAAAATGTACGGGAAAATCGGGGAAATAAAAAAATTACAAAAAAATAAAAAAAAAGCTTGCATTTTGTTTTTCTATCATATATAATACATATTGTTGACGCGGGAAAGACAAATGCTGAAACAAATAAGCGCCGCTAGCTCAGTTGGTAGAGCACCTGACTCTTAATCAGGGTGTCCAGGGTTCGAACCCCTGGCGGCGCATTAAAGTCCTAGTTTGACAGACGTGGAGCTGTTGGGTTGGGGCTTTTTTGATTCTATAAAGAAAGTGTATTCGAGAGAGGAAGGAAAAAGATGTTATCAAAAATCAGTGTAAAGAAACCATATACTGTATTGGTTGGTGTGGTTTTGATTATCGTACTGGGTGTTTTGTCGTTACGAAACATGAGTACAGATTTGTTACCTGATATGGAATTGCCTTATGCAATTATTATGACAACCTATCCTGGAGCAAGTCCAGAGGAAGTAGAATCTACGGTTACGAAACCTGTAGAGCAGGCAATGGCAAGTATCAGTAATATGAAAAAGGTTTCTTCTATATCAAATAGCAATGTATCCGTTGTAATATTGCAGTTTAATGACGGGGCGGATATGAATACAGCTACAATTGATATGAGGGAAAGTTTGGATACGATTTCTGCATCATGGAGTGATTCCATTGGAAATCCTACCATTATGAAAATCAATCCAGACATGATGCCAATTATGGTAGCAGCCGTAGACAGTGACAATTTGGATGTTTACGAGCTGGCAGATAAAATGGATGCAGATATTTTGCCTGACTTGGAAAGTGTGGAAGGTGTGGCATCTGTCAGTACATCTGGTGAAGTAAAGAAAAAGATGGAGGTTGTCATTCAGCAGGATAAGATTGACCAGGTCAATAAGCTTGTACAGGCAGCCATTAATGGAAAGTTTGATGATGCGGAAGATGAAATTTCCAAGAATGAAAGTAAAGTAAAGGATGGTAAGCAGACCTTATCTTCAACCCAGGAAGATACAGCACAAAAATTAGCAGATGGAAGCACAGAGTTAGATAAGAATGGAAAGAAGATTTCCGATACGCTGACTACTATTAATAGTGCATTAGCGGAATTAAAAGTCAATGAGAAAACTCTTGAGGATTCTGCTAAGCAGATTAAAACAGGATTGGTTCAGGTTGCGACAACGAAAGCACAATTAAAAGCAACCATTTCGACTCTTACAACAGCGAAAAGTAGTTTGCAAAAGATACAGGATGCATTGGATTCCTTGTATAGCCAAAAGGCTTCGATCGAGCAAATGATAGAAACTGGAGGAGAGACCACAGAGCTTCGTAACAAACTTACGGCAGTTGAAGTACAGATTAAGGCGGCAGAAAAACAATTGACAGCACAGGGAATGACAGTAGATGATGTTGCCAGCAAGTTAAAAGAATTGGAAAGTGGACTGACGCAGGCACAGACTGGTTTAAAAGCAGTAGAAAAGCAGGAAAAGACATTAAAGGCCAGTCAGAAGAAAATTAAGTCAGGCAAAGAAAAAATTGCGGCAGCTAAGGTAAAATTAACAAAGACTAAGGCACAGTTAGAAGCAGGACGGATTACTATTGAAAGTGCAAAAAATGAATTAAACAAACAGACAGTACTTGCTGCAATCAAGTTGAGTGTAGCAAATATGGATGTAAATACGGGTTCTAATCAGTTGAATGAGGCAAAAAAGAGTCTTAAAGAAGCGAAGAAGGCGGCAAAAGATAAGTCTGACTTAAATGCCATTATTACAAAGTCAATGGTTGAAGGTATTTTAACAGCACAGAATTTTGAAATGCCTGCAGGATATGTGACAGAAGATAATGCATCTTATCTTGTAAAGGTCGGAGAGGAAATCCAGTCTCAGGAAGATTTGGAACAATTAGTAATTTGTGATTTGGGAATAGATGGTTTAAAACCAATACGATTATCGGATGTAGCAGATATTGCGGTGACAGATAATGCGGATAATTTTTATACGGTTGTAAATGGAAACCCAGCAATTGCACTTACGATTGAAAAGGCAACGGGATATTCTACTGGAGATGTCACCCATCGTTTATTGGATCGACTGGATGAAGTAAAGAGTGGAATAAAGGGACTTCATGTGAGTGTATTGATGAACCAAGGTGTTTATATTGATATGGTAGTAAGTTCGGTTGTACAAAATTTATTGGTCGGAGCATTTTTGGCAATTATTATTTTATTTATCTTCTTAAAAGATATACGACCTACTCTTATTGTTGCGTGTTCGATACCGTTAAGTGTGGTTGCCGCAGTTGTACTGATGTATTTTAGTGGCGTGACATTAAATGTAATCTCCTTATCGGGGCTGGCATTAGGTGTTGGTATGTTGGTAGATAACTCTATTGTTGTAATCGAAAATATTTTCCGTATGCGAAACGAGGAAGGGTATAGCGCAAGGAAGGCATCTATTGAGGGTGCAAAACAGGTGGCAGGTGCCATTGCTGCATCTACGCTTACCACAGTATGTGTGTTTGCACCAATTATTTTTACCGAGGGACTTACAAGACAGCTTTTTGTGGACTTGGCATTGACATTAGCATATTCTCTACTTGCCAGTTTGTTAGTCAGTCTTACGTTGGTTCCGGCTATGGCGCAGGGGTTGTTACGAAAGAAAACAAATACGAAAGGGGAGACAACCAACAAACGTCGAACCATTTATACTTCCTTGCTGGAAAAGGTACTGCATGCAAAGGCACTTGTTTTAATCCTATCTTTGGTACTTTTAATTGTTTTTGTCGGACTGGCATTTTCAAGAGGAACTGTGTTTATGCCAAATATGGGAAGTACACAGATGACAGCAGTATTATCTGCACCGGAAGGAACAGAGATGACAGATCAGGAACTTTATGATATGTCGGATAAAGCGATAAAGAAGATATTAAAAGTAGATGGAGTAGAAACAGTCGGTGCCATGTCTGGCGGTGGCGGTATCATGTCTATGTATTCTGGAAATAGTGGAGATGGTATCAGCATGTATATTCTGCTGGATGAGAAAACAAAGCGTTCGAATCGAGCAATTAAAAAGGACATAGAGAAAGAAACGAAGGATTTGAAGTGCACACTTTCCGTAAAAGAATCTGCTATGGATATGAGTAGTATGATGGGTTCTTCTGGTATGACAATTGAGGTTAAAGGTAAGGACTTAGATAAGCTACAAAAGATTACAGAGGATATTATCGAAAGAGTGCAGGATGTTGAGGGAATTGCTTCTATTTCAAATGGAATGGAAGATAGTGAGCAGGAATTTCGTATTACAGTAGACAAAGACAAGGCTATGAAATATTCTCTTACGGTTGCACAGGTATTCCAGCAAGTAAATGCCAGACTTTCTGAGGCAGGAAAATCGACGACATTATCTACGGATACTTATGATTTGGGTGTTTATGTAAGTGATGCAAAAGATACGAGTCTTACTCGAAAGCAACTGAAAAATCTTAAATTGACTTATACAGATGCGGAGACACAGCAAAGCAAAAGTGTAAAATTGTCAAAGGTTGCAACCTTTACTATGGCTGATTCACCAACCAGTATTCACCATGATAATCAAACAAGATATATGAGTGTATCCATTACAATTGATGAAAATCACAATATTGGACTTGTTAGTGAGAAGGTTAAGAGTGAATTAAAGAAATATCATACACCAGCAGGCTATGAGATTGAATCTACTGGTGAAGATGAGACCATTAATGATGCTATGGGACAGGTTATTTTGATGATGCTAGTGGGTGTATTGTTTATGTACTTAATTATGGTAGCACAGTTCCAGTCTTTGTTATCCCCTTTTATCATTCTGTTTACCATTCCGCTTGCATTTACAGGTGGCTTTATGGCATTGTTCTTTAGTGGAAGTGAAGTCAGTGTCATTGCTATGATTGGTTTTGTTATGCTGGCTGGTATTATTGTAAACAATGGTATTGTATTAGTAGATTACATTAACCAGTTAAGAGCATCTGGAGTGGAAAAATACGAGGCAATTGTAATGGCTGGTAGTGTACGAATTAGACCAATTCTTATGACTGCACTTACAACCGTTTTGGGATTGTTGCCAATGTTAGTTACCAGTGATAGTGGTTCGGATATGGTGAAACCAATGGCAATTGTAACAATTGGAGGATTGATTTATGGTACATTACTTACTCTGTTTGTAGTGCCATGTATTTATGCGATATTAAATCGAAAATCAGATGCGAAACTTGTAGAAGCACAATTGGATGAATAGAGATAGAAAATCGAAAAAATTATAGGAAAAAGGTTATCTTGTCTTTTGTGACAGGATAACCTTTTTTATAGAAAAATTATTTTTGTGTTTTTATCCAGTTTTGCATATATTTCTTAATGACAGGGAATGGAGATGGTCCCATGTTTAAAAGAAATGTATGAAATTCTTTTGCATTGAATTTATCTCCAAGTTGTTTCTCTGCATCGGCTCTTAAATCGGCAAATTCAATATATCCAATTACATATTGTAAATAGTTGCCCGGATCATCAACTACAATATCAAACACTTCATTAATCGCATCTTCATTGGAAACACCAAAATCTTGTAGGTATTTTCCCAGATCCTCTTTTGTCCAGCAGTCGTAATTGACACCAATATCCATTTCTGCATACATACAAAGATTAAAAATAGAATATTGTTTTGCGTATTCCCCTAAATTGTCTGACAGCTTAGCAATGTCATAAGAATATATTTCTGCGTAAGTAGCCCATCCTTCACTGTAACCGCCATAATTTAACATGGCACGAAGTGGCGTGGGGTTTTGTTGCTGAAAATAAACTGTTTGTAGTAAATGTCCCGGATAGCCTTCATGTGCCAGTGTTGGGAATATGCTGGACAGGTCATTTTTGCTGGAACCATTGATGTAAATACTGTTTTCCTTATAATTATCCAATTGAGGCGTCAAATAAAAGGCAGGACTTACATGTTCTTCCAAAGATTTATCCACGTATTTT
This sequence comes from Clostridium sp. CAG:411, assembly GCA_000437275.1. Classification (GTDB taxonomy): domain Bacteria; phylum Bacillota; class Clostridia; order Lachnospirales; family Lachnospiraceae; genus CAG-411. The sequence goes on from FR899690.1 coordinate 35,936, forward strand.
ACCGTGTAGTTTACAGGTTTCAATTCTGGAAAATCTGAGGTCACGGTTTCCTTTAGATAACCTACAATTTTATCTGGGTCTGTCATAGGAAATTTCATATTGTAATAAGAATCCCAGATGGTCTCATCGTTGGCAGTCAATGTAGAAATCTTTGTGGCAGCAGCTTTCATAGTTCTTTGTAATGCAGTCTTCATTTGCTTTATACTTTTATCTGAACCAGTAGTAGACTGTGCCATCTTTTCATAATAGGTTTTACCTTTTGGAAGATTTCCTATACCACCATCATTTTTTCCAGTACCTTTTAATTTGCATATAGTATCAATCAGTCCTTGGTAAGCTGGAATGACCGATTCGGTCACCGCTTTTTTATTTTTCTTTTTGTATTGCTCCCGTTCTTTGGCTGTTAGCCATTCAAAGGAGTCCAGTCTTTCATTAAAAATAGTAATCAGCAAATTTTCATCTGGGTCTTCGATAAAATCTTTACACTGGGATATAATATTGTCTGCATTGTGGTCACTCATAAATAGACCTGCTTTGGATTTTTCTCGTTCAAATGCACCAATTTTAGTAAAATAATCGTTTATGGTGTAAAGAAGTTTCAAGTAGGTATCCACATCATCCTTGTCAGAAAAATTGTATTCTGACAATAGAATTGGTAACTGTGCTTGAATACCTGTAGTGTTCCCAAGTGCTTCGCCGTAAAGCAGATAATCTTCCTCATCATTGTCTATACGATAGTAATCTTCCAAAATGTCATAGGTAACTTTTTGGTCATCTGTAAGAGCAGAATAGGCAAAGGAGGTAAGTCGGCTGTATATATTTTCTACTTCCGCAATATTCTTTTTGGCATAGTCTACACCATAATCTCCCAGTGTAGGTGTGAAGTCTGTAATTCCGTACTTTTCTGGATTTTTAAGGGTATAATTTAGTGTAATGCTGTCGGATTGTACTTCTTTTACAAATAGTTCATTTAAAAACTGGTCAAAATTTGCCTGTTCCTGTTCTTTGTTTACATTTTTTTTCTCGGTATAGTGTGTAGATTCCTGTGCGTTGTTGCAGCCATTGCTCTGTAAACACACGGCAACCATACAAATAAGAGCGAGAAAACGTTTCAGTTTCTGTTTCATTTTCTATTTCCTTTCTATTGTAATGTAACAGGATTCAATCTGAATAGTTACATTATGTATTATATCACAAAAGAAATAAAATCAGAACTAAGATTAGCAACTGTGTGAAGAATAACTTTAGTAGTCTAAAAGGAATATTTTTTACATATTTTATAATAATATGATTATCAGAAGTGTGGTGGCCTATGTTAATAAGAATTTCAAACTTGTTGATCCCGATGGTCGTATTTTATATTGTGGGATACGGAATGTTAAAGCGAGTAAATTTGTTTGATGCATTTATAAAGGGAGCGCAGGATGGAATTAAAGTAGTGGTGGAGATTTTACCCACTCTGATTGGGCTTTTGGTTGCGATTGCTGCCATACGAGCCAGTGGAATATTTGAATGGATGGGACAGCATCAGAGTGGAATCTGGGATGTGCTCCATTTTCCGCAGGAATTGGTTCCGCTGGTCATAATAAAAATGATTTCTTCTTCAGCAGCAACAGGGCTTTTGCTAGATATTTATAAAACCTATGGAACGGATTCGCAAATTGGGGTAATGGCATCGGTTTTAATGTCCTGTTCTGAAACCATTTTATATACCATGGCTGTATATTTTGCAGCCGCAGGAGTAAAAAAGACCCGCTATACATTGGCGGGGGCTTTATTCGCAACGTTTGTAGGAGTTGTGGCAACGGTAGTTCTTGTTTCATAGAGTAGAATTTCAAAAATTTTCTGTAAACAATGTTTTGTCTACGGTATTTTGCGGAAGGCTATAGAATAGAAACGTTGCGTTAGAAGAGGTGGAGAAAAGGAAGAAAAATACCGAAATATACAAAAGAGAAGGGAAAAAGTAAGGAGGAACAAATGAAAGAAATTGGCATTGTGATATGCAATTATAATAAATCTGCATATGTAGTAAAATGTATAGAAACGGTTCTTGCTTCTGATTATCAGAATTTTGATATTTATGTGGTAGACAATGCTTCTACAGATAATTCAGTGCAGGCAATTAAAGAGAATTATAAAGATGTAGTGACGGTACTGGAAAATCAAGAAAATCTGGGAGGCTCTGGAGGGTTCAATACGGGAATACGAAAGGTATTGGAGGGCGACTATAAGTATGTATATTGTTTAGATAATGATGTACAGATTACGCCAGATGCCATTGGTGCATTGCATGATTTTCTGGAAAAGAATCCTAAGGTTGGCATGGTTGGTTCTAAGGTGAAGCATTTACAAATGCCAGACTATGTGCAACAGATGGGGTTAAAGATACGCTTTGACTGTTTTTCTGCTGAGACACTTTATGCAGATTGTTTGGATAGCACAGAAATACCAGAAATCGTTTACTGTGATACGGTAGCTGCCTGTTCTGTTATGTTGCCCACAAAGGTTGTACGTGAAGTGGGAATGATGCCAGAGGATAATTTTATTTACTGGGATGATATGGAATGGGGATATGTAGTGTCACAGGCAGGGTATCAGGTGGCTGCAATTGGAGCTTCTGTGGTTTATCATGAAATGAGTGCGAATATGAGAAGAGAGAATACGTTTTCTACGTATTATCTATGGAGAAACCAGTTGCATTTTTTTATGAAATATACACCAGATTCTTTGCGAGACAACATGTGCTTTCGATTGCTTTCTTCTGTATTTGATGAAATATATACCTGCATGTATCGAGAAGAACATAATGTGGCTACCACAATTGAATATGCTTTTTTTGATGCTATTATGGGAAAGCGGGGAAAAGCAGAACCAGAAAAAATTCTTCCCAACGATTCTTCTGATCAAAGGGTACTTGCTGCGTTGCAAAAGTATGAGCAGATTTGTGTAAAGGATGAGGCACAGATTGGTTTAGAGCAGGCGATTCGAAAGTTATGTCCAAATATGCAGTTTGTTGCAGAAAATCAGGCACAGTCTGTATGGAAGAGTTGCCATAATATAATGACCGTAGAGGATACCTCATTATCAAACATTTATGTGGATGAAAATTGGAATATTTTATTGGATGCCGCGGATGTGCAGGTAGTAGAGCAATATTCTTATAGTATGCAGCTTTTTATTTATATGCATCAAAATGTTTTTCTTCTGCGCAGCAAGCAATTGTATGATGCCAAAAGAAAGGATTGTTTTTAGCAATTTTTAGCATTTTGGCATTTTAGAAACCATGTTGACAAAAATACTCTGAGAATTTCGGTTTTCCGCATAAATTTATTTGTAAAAAAGAGAAAATATGCTATAATGATAATAGAAAGTGAAGAATGTTCGACAACTTTGCATTTTGTGTAAAGGTGAAGGATAGATAAAACAGTTTTCTGTTTTCCAGACTAATTTAGCAGGAGGATTATAATATGCTAGAAAAAACATTGGCACTTGTTAAGCCAAACGGCGTGGAAGAAAATCATGTAGGAGAGATTCTGGATGATTATGAGAAGGCAGGACTTAAAATTCGTGCATTAAAGATGATTAAAGTAAATAAAGAATTTGCACGTCAGCATTATATTGATTTAAAGGATAAACCATTTTATCAGGAATTGGTAGATTTTATTTCAAGAAGTCCATTAGTTGCAATGATCTTAGAGGGTGAAGATGCAGTAGATACGGTTCGCCGTGTAAATGGTGCAACAGATCCAGCCGAAGCCGAAGAAGGCACAATACGCTACAAATATGGCGGTGGCAAAACAGATAATACCGTACATGGGTCCGATTCAGTGGAACATGCCAAGAGAGAGATTTCAATGTGGTTTCCAGAATTTTTAGATTCGTATTTGGACGATTAGAAGGTGGAAGGGCTGCGAGTATACGCAGCCTTTTTGGTTTAAGGGGAGTTATTCTGTTGTCCGCATAAGAAGGATACGGTAGACGAAAGGTACTTATTGATTGGAAAAAGGGGGGGAGTGTCATGATTCATGAAAATGATGCAAACATTAATAAAATATTGACAGAATTGTCAGATGAAATTTCTTTTGAGTACGATGTTGCCTCTGATACGATGCTATTTTCCGAAAGATATAAGTCTGTCTATGGGAGAAAAAATAAAATACCACATTTTTATAGAGAATGCCGAAAAAGAGATGCAATATCTGAAAATACAGTTGTGCAATTAGATGAGCTTCGACGAATGATTGATTATGGGGATGTAAATCGTTACTTACAGATACAGTGGCCAGATAAAAATGAAAAGTATGAATGGTGTGAAATTGTATTTCGTCATGTAATAGATAATGCAGGAAATATCAAAGCCGTTGGAATTTGGAGAAATATTGACCGTCAAAAAAGAGAGCAGATTATGCTAAAATACCAGATTGCTACGGAAGATATTAGTGGAGTGCAGAATCGAAGCGGAATTGAGCAATTAGTGGGAAAAGAATTGCAATTTCTGGAATTAGGGGAGACAGCAGCGCTGTTTTTGATTGATATTGACAATATGAAGCAGATTCAATCCACATTTGGTGTATTGGCAGCCGAAGAATTGCTTCGTCTGTTTGCAAAGGAGCTTCTTGTACATTTTCATGAAGATGGCATTGTAGGGCATCTTGGAAGTGATAAGTTTTTGGTGTATGTTCGCTCTGTAAAAGAGAAGGATACCGCTAAAATACTGGCAAAAAGAATGCAGAAATTATTAAAGTCTTTGTCATCAAGACTTAATCTGAATAAAGAAGTAACCATGTGTATTGGTATTGCACTGATTACGGAAAGTATACCGTACAAAGATGCATTGGCTGAGGCGGATATTGCACTTCGTCATGGAAAAAATAATGGAAAAAACCAATATGTATTTTACAGTCAGAATATTCATACGGAACGTTATATCCGAAAACCGACCTTGGGGCGGATAGACCGCAATAAAAAAATGTACGATGCGGGTAAAATCTGGTCGGATTTGTTGGAACGTTTATTTAATAATGGTAATAACCAGCAGGCAATTGAAGACGCATTGGAATTAATTGGCAACTTATTTCGCCTTGATAAAATCATGGTATGGGAATACGTTTCGGAAGAGGGAACCGTTTCTAATACTATTCAATGGGCAAGAGAAGGGATTCCAAACACAAAGGAGCACCAGCAGAATATAAAATTTTTGGACAGTGAAATTAACTATGTACATAATTCAGAGGGAATCTTTTATTGTACTGGTCCTGAATCTATGCCGGAACGTATGCGTGAATATGCAAATTGGGAAAGGATTCAGTCTTTACTACAGGCAAGGATTATTGGAGATGGAGATGTTTGTCTGGGATTAATTGACTTTGCAGTTTGTCAATCTGGTCGTGTATGGGTGCAGGAGGAAGTAGACCTTCTTCTTCTTATGTCGAAAGTGATTGGAGAGGTAATCCGTAGACGTCAGATGTCCTCCAAAATGGAGAAATATTATAGAAACACGAGAAATATTCTGGATAATGTTGTAACAGGTATTTTTGTAATTGATCAGGACACAAAGGAAATTTATTACCGAAATGATGCTATGACAGGCTTACTTTCAGAAGTAGAGAATCAGTGTGAAACCTGCATTTTAAATGTAGACAAGCAGAAAAATAATTGTCTGATTGATAGCTTGGAAAAGTGTCAAAATGATAATAAGGGATATGTTGTTCGTGATGAGAAGACAGGAAGAGACTATGAAGTAAAGTTTACGCGAATGCTTTGGGAAAATAAAAAGAAAGCATATATTATTACGGTAAATGAGCATCTTGCATCTGCGGAGGAATTAGAGCGAAAGAGAAAACAGGAATATCTGGAAAAACGATATGCATTCATTTACAGTCACTCTTGTGATTGTATTTTTGACATTGATGTGGAAAATGATGAATATGATGTGACGGTAGTAAGAGAAGGTGCTGCATGGTCTGGATTAGAAAAGCATGGAACGTACAGCGAAATGTTTATTGCGCAGATTGAAAAAAGTGTGGCAGAGGAAGATAAAGAAAGAGTTTGTAGTAAATTTTCACTGGATGCATTGCGCAATAGTGTTTGTCGTGGGGATAGTCTTATTATGGACAGCTTTGTAGTATACAGCAGACAAGATAGTTTACATAGTAAGGAAATTCGTGCGTTTATCTTAGAGGAGAATGGAAAGCGAAGTGTAGTCGCTACCTATTGTGATGTAACGGAACAGAGAAAGAAAGAGATGCAGGATGTATTAGAGCGACAAAAGCTAAATCAGGCGGTTGTCAGTGTGTATCCTGTGGTATTTTCTGTAAATGTCACACAAAACGAATTGCTGGTTATGGCAAATGAAAACAATATTGAATCACTGAATCGATTAGATACTAGGGTATCAAATGCAGTCTTAGAAATGGCAATGCATTTGCACCCAGAAGATAGAGACCGTTTTATGCTTACCTTTGATAGAGAGAATTTGCGAAAACGTTTTTCTGAGGGAAATCATGAAATTGGAATCGAATTTCGTTTCCGTTTCTCTGACAACAATTATCACTGGGTATCTATTGCCTGCATTCGAATTGATAATCCTTTGAATGAAGATTTATTAATTTACTTATTTGCAAGAAATATTGATTCGCAAAAAGAAATGGAGCAGAATTTAAAGGATGCGTTAAATGTGGCAGAGAGGGCCAGCGAAGCAAAATCAGATTTCTTATCCCGTATGTCCCATGAAATCCGTACACCAATGAATGCGATTATAGGTATGACGGAAATTGCAAAGACCGCGTTGGATAAGCCAGATAGTATTGCTAATTATTTGAAAAAGGTAGAGGTATCTGCACAGTATTTATTATCTTTAATTAATAATATATTGGATATGTCTCGAATTGAGAGTAATAAAATCGTGATTGAAAAGAAAGAATTTCGTATGCAATACCTGTTAGATAATATTAAAAATATTATTGCACCACAGGCAAAGAGTAAAGACATAACTTTTAGCATCGAAAAGAAAAATGCATTTGATCAGGCATACATAGGTGATCCTTTGCGATTGAATCAGGTGTTAATTAATCTATTGTCCAATGCACTTAAATTTACAGATGCAGGAGGATCAATCACGTTGTCTGTAAAGGAAAACAGACGAGAAGGAAGAGAATGTTATATTTGCTTTACCGTTTCCGATACTGGTGTTGGAATGAGTGAAGAGTTTATGAAAAATATGTATAAGCCTTTCGAACAGGAAAATGCAACCAGCGCGCAAGGAATGAAGGGAACAGGGTTAGGACTCTCTATTACCAAAAATCTAATTGGGCTTATGGATGGGCATATTAAGTGTAAGAGTAAAAAAGGTGAAGGAACTACGTTTATAGTTGAAATTAAAATGGATACTGTGAATAAAGTAGAAAATTTGTGGACAAATGACGCAACAGAAAAAGCAACGGTGGATAAACAGAAGTTAAATTTGCTTGTTGGTAAAAAAATTCTGTTGGCAGAGGACAATGAACTTAACCAGGAAATAGCAGTTACCATGTTAGAGATGCTTCATATAGAAGTGGATTGCGTGGAAAATGGGGATTTAGCAGTTCAAAAATTCTTAGAAATGGGAAGTTTTTATTATGACATGATTCTGATGGATATACGAATGCCAGTTAAAAATGGATTGGATGCAACTGCAGATATTCGTGCTATTCATGGAAAATATGCAGAGGAAGTGCCTATTTTAGCGATGAGTGCCAATGCTTTTGCAGAAGATAAGGCAAGGGCATTTGCCAATGGAATGACGGATTATATTGTAAAACCAATTGATATTGACCTGCTGAATGAAATGCTGTTAAAATATCTCACCTAGGAAAATTAACTTTTTAGTGTAAATTTATAAAAAGTATGTTATACTAGGCAGTGAGTGACTTGACCGATAGGAAGTAGCACGTTGTGTTACTAAGCATAGAGTGAATATTTAGGAGGAAAATGAAATGGGAATTACTTATAAGAAGCCTGTACCTACTCCCGAGCAGATTCGCGAAGAGTATAAGGTACCCCAGCATGTAAAAGAATTAAAGGCAAAGAGAGATCAGGAGATTAAGGATGTAATTGCAGGAAAAGACGATCGTTTTCTTGTAATTATTGGACCATGTTCTGCAGATAGAGAGGATAGTGTATTAGATTATTTGACTCGTTTAGCAAAGGTAAACGAAAAAGTAAGTGATAAATTAATTATTATTCCTCGTGTTTATACAAATAAGCCTAGAACAACAGGTGAGGGCTATAAGGGAATGGTACATCAGCCAGACCCAGAGCAGGCACCAGATTTATTAGGTGGTTTAAAGGCAATTCGTGAACTTCATATTAAGGCAGCAGATGTCAGTGGTATGACTTGTGCAGATGAGATGCTTTATCCAGAAAACTTTATGTATTTGGATGATATTTTATCTTATGTGGCAGTAGGTGCCCGTTCCGTAGAGAATCAGCAACATCGTTTGGTTGTCAGCGGTATGGATATTGCAGCAGGTATGAAGAATCCAACCAGTGGTGGATTAGGTGTTATGCTCAATTCAGTTCTTGCAGGGCAAATTCCACAGGAATTTATATACCGTCAGTATGAGGTACACACGGATGGAAATCCATATGCACACTGTATACTTCGTGGTGCAGTAAACAAATATGGTGCGTCCTTCCCTAATTATTACTATGAAGATTTAGTAATGCTCAGCCAGTTATATGCAAAGAGGGAATTGCAGAATCCAGCAGCCGTAGTAGATGCCAATCATGCAAACTCAAACAAAAAGTTTAAAGAGCAGATTCGTATCGTACATGATATTTTAAATTCCAGAAAGTTAAATGGAGATGTGAAGAAACTTGTTAAGGGTGTTATGATTGAGAGTTATATTGAGGAAGGAAATCAGCCAGTAGGCGGTGGTTGTTATGGTAAATCCATTACAGACCCATGCCTTGGATGGGACGATACGGAACGACTGTTATTAGAGATTGCAGAGAAATGCTAAGGAAACTATAGATTCTAGGAAGAAAATTGTTGTTTTTTATTGATAAAAAGTTGCAATAGTGTTTCTTGTGTGATAAAATATATTCCTAACCTAGAGGGAGTAATCAGCATAAAGAATATGTAATACTGTCGACATAATGGCAAAAGCCCGGTAGTATTTTAAATGATGAGACTCGTGGATAGACGTTTGTGCTATCCATGAGTCTTTTTTTATCTATAAGAAAGTGTCTTTTATATAGAAAAAATTTTTATTCTGTCTGCTGTATTTATTTCATAAACACACAAGGAGGAAATTTTATTATGAGTCTTTTGGAATTATTTATTTTGGCAGTTGGGTTGTCTATGGATGCCTTTGCAGTTTCTATTTGTAAAGGGTTGTCTCTTGGAAAAATTAAGGGCAAACATATGTGCATTGCAGGAGCATGGTTTGGAGGATTTCAGGCAATCATGCCATTGATTGGGTACTTTCTGGGATATTTATTTGCAGAAATGATTACGAGGTACGACCACTGGATTGCTTTTATCCTATTGTTGTTTATTGGAGGAAAAATGATTCAGGAAGCATTAGGAGAGGAAGAAAATCTGGATGCAAATATGGACCCGAAAAGTATGTTTTTGTTAGCAATTGCAACCAGTATTGATGCATTGGCAGTAGGTGTGACTTTTGCTTTTCTAAAAGTTTCTATTGTTCCAGCGGTAACTTTTATTGGTGTTGTGACCTTTGTCTGTTCAGCAATAGGAGTAAAAATCGGAAGTGTGTTTGGGGATAAGTATAAATCAAAGGCAGAAATTTTGGGTGGTATTATTTTAATGCTAATCGGATTTAAAATTTTGCTGGAAGGAATTGGTGTACTATAATGGCAAAGTAGAATTGCTGTTAAATTTTCTGTATAGGGGGCAGTTTATCCCGATGAAAGAAAGCAACATATAAGTACAACCTCTTGACAAATTAGAAAAAAGAGCATACTATATAATTTGAATTAAAACAGTTATAATTCAAACAATTAAAGGAGAAACATTATGCAATCGAGTTTTCATTATCTATTGATGGCGAATCAGTCAAAGGTACATAAGAGTTTATTGACAAAACTAAAAGGTACGGAATTAACCATTGGACAACCAAAGGTACTGGATTATTTAAGAGAACATGAGGGAGCCAGTCAAAAGGACATTGCAAAGGCATGTTACATTGAACCAGGGTCGCTTACAGTTCTTTTAAATCGCATGGAAGAGAAAAAAATGGTAGAGCGAAGAACGAGACAGGATAATAGACGTTCTTTGTATATTTTTTTGACTCCCTATGGAAGAGAATTGGCAGAATGTGTGAGTAAGAGTTTTTCTCAGATCGAAGAGGAGGCGTTTGTTGGTATTTCGGAAGAGGAAAAGGAAATCTTTTTAAAGGTATTTGCACAAATTAATGAGCAGATATAGAAATGGTTGATTGCATAAGGCTGTATGTTTGTAATGTTACACAGGGCATTCTCATGTTTTAGTAGGATGTCTGTGTAAGACTTGAAATCAGGAGGTAATTAAGAAATGGACAAGTTGAAGCGTTATGTGATTTTTTTGGTGGGATTATTCGTAAATTCTTTAGGAGTAAGCTTTGTAACAAAAGCAAACCTGGGTACTTCGCCGATTTCATCCATTCCCTATGTATTAAGTTTAAATTTTCCAATGACCCTTGGAAATTTTACTATTTTATTTAGTCTTTTATTAATCGGATTGCAGCTTATTATTTTACGAAAGAATTTTAAGTTAGAACATGTATTGCAGATACCGATTTCTGTTGTGTTTGGATATTTTATTGATTTTACAATGGATTTATTGCAACAGGTAAATCCACAGTTTTATGGAACTAAGTTACTTGTTCTGTTTGTTGGATGCTTGATTCTTGGATTTGGTGTATATTTGGAGGTATTGGCAAATGTAGCAATGCTTCCAGGAGAGTCTTTTGTACGTGCAGTATCCGATACATGGAACTTCGAGTTTGGCGTAACAAAGATTGGATTTGATGTTTCTATGTCCGTCATTGCAGCAGTATTATCTCTCGTATTTGTACATTCTTTATATGGTGTGCGTGAAGGAACCATTATTGCAGCTTTATTAGTTGGATATATGGCAAGAACCTTTGGAAAGATGTTTGCAAAATGGGAGTCCGTTCTTTTAGAAGAGGTAGAAGAAGAGGATTCGAATGAAATGGCAGCATAAGGCAATAGAAAAGATAAAAAAAGTGTAATAGTGTGAAGTAATGTATTAAAAAAGTATAAAATTATTGAAAACTCTCTTGAGTTCAAAAATTTCCTGTGCTACTATTGTGGCAAGTAATAACAACCATAGTATGACTGACAGAAAGTGATGTGGGAATCGTTTTAGTTACCATTGCGTTGTCAGCAGAGCAGATATATGGAATTTGAAGTGTTATTTTTGTCAGGCTGAACTGTTAGTAATGTTAGGTTGTTTTGGAAAGGACAGGCGGTAGGATGCGTAATTTGAGATGGAAATTGCAGGATTTTATGAGAGGAAGAAATGGTTTTGATGAATTAAACCGAGCATTATTTGTTGGATATTTTGCTTTATTTTTGCTAAATGTTATAACAGGTGCAGGTGTATTTTATCTTTTAGAACTACTCGTGCTAATTTATATGTTGTATCGTGTGTTTTCGCGTAAAATATGGGATAGGCAGCAGGAAAATAAAGCTTATACAGATTTCACACATTTATGGAAGCTACGTTGGAAATATCGCAAAGAGTATCGGGTATTTCGATGTAAGAGTTGTAGCAAGATTGTTCGTGTACCAAGACATAAGGGAAAAGTCGAGGTGACTTGCCCACAGTGTGGAACAAGAAAAATATGTAGAACAGGAAAATAGATAGCAAAAAGACTGGTGTAGGAGGGTATACCGGTCTTTTGTTTTTTGTTCATGTCTTTTTGGACGGTAAGGTGGCTTTGTTACGGTTCTCTGATTTGTGAACTGCAATATGGTTTAGATAACGTTACTTATAAATAAAGGGAAGTACTTGTTTTTTTCGTTTTTATATGATATACTCATTCGCAAGTGTAAAAAGTCTTTTTACACTCTAGTATTCAGCCGAATCGGCAAACATTCCAATTAGGAACGTAACAGAAAAAAGGAAATATAGTCAAAGCAGTGGAGTTTTGTTATAATAATGCTAAAGATATAGAACACGCAAAGAGACGATTTATATGCGTAATTAGTTAAAGTCTGACAAATACTGTCATAATATAAAACCGTGTAAAGTATATTTTGGTTGTTATATGTATACTTTTACGTTAAGAATATTACAT
>FR899691.1 GCA_000437275.1 Clostridium sp. CAG:411
TCTCTCCAATCAAGTACCAATCCCATCACTGATTCAATCTCATCTTTATGTAAAAGCAAATTTCTGAAAAGTTCCTTATCATCATTTATGTACAATTCAACATCAATCGCATTTCTTTTTTGGATTTGAGATACTGCGATATGACAGGCTGATGAGCCAATACTGAAATCCATCCAATGATCTGTCGTTGGTTTTCTCTTATTAAATGCTTTGTTAAATTCTGCGTTCTGAAAAGCATAATCATTGAACGCCTGCCAATATTCCAGTCTCTGCTGCTGTGTTGGATTTGTAGCAGTTGTCTTCTTAATCTCCTTCGTCCAATCATTCGGTCTTTCAACTACTGTAAATGATGGAGCAATATCAGAATCACCTATCTGGAAAAGCTTTATTTCACATAAGAAAAAGCCAATCTTATCATCTGTATGATTGTTAAGCCACTCAACTGCTGCCTTATGTTCCTCACGTGCGTGTTTCACAACCCATATAACCACATCTGCATCTTTACCAGATGCATAAGTAATTAATTTACCAAGGTGGTCATGATCTGTATCTTCTAATTGATTTTCAATGATAATCTTTCTATCTGTTCCTGTTTCAGATGCATAGATATCAACATTAAAGTCTCCAACAGAGGACTCTGTCTCATCAACCGTAATATCAAGACCAACAGCATCTGCAAGTAATTCAACATTCTCTGCCACCCAAGGAGTAAAATTCAAAGCTTCATGTGGCCATATACTTCTCAAATCAGTAATTTCTTTTAATGTACCAAGGTTAATCATAGCCTTTTATCCCTCCAATCAAAA
>FR899692.1 GCA_000437275.1 Clostridium sp. CAG:411
TAACTGAATAAGAAACACATGGGTGGTTTCCCGAGTGGCCAAAGGGGACAGACTGTAAATCTGCTGCTTAATGCTTCGGTGGTTCGAATCCACCACCACCCATTTAGCAGTAAAACTGCGAATTAAATATTATCGCGGGGTGGAGCAGTCTGGAAGCTCGCCGGGCTCATAACCCGGAGGTCGTTGGTTCAAATCCGGCCCCCGCAATTTATGCCCAGATAGCTCAGTCGGTAGAGCAGGGGACTGAAAATCCCCGTGTCGCTGGTTCGATTCCGGCTCTGGGCATTAAAAATTTTAGAGACTCAATTCTTCAAACAAAAGAATTGAGTTTTTTACTTTATAGGAAAGTTATAGAGTAAAATATTTAGCGAGATGTGCATAGATGTGTAAGAAAGATAATTGTAAAAAGCATACAACCAGCATTTGAAACGCAAAGTGGAGCAAGTTCCTTATGAAAGGAAGGACTTGCTCTATTTTGTTCTTTGTCTCGTAAAAAATAATTTAATTAGAGAGAGAATACTATAATAGCTGAAATGGATGATAGCTGAAATAATTGTGTGGTGGAAACTGAAAGAAGACGAGTGAAAAAACTATATATTTGACAAACAGGGATGTTGTCCTTGTTTGTCAAATATATATGTTAATATGTAACAGAATGTTTATGTAAATAAGAAAAATGTGAATAAATGGTTTAAGTTTTAAAAATATTGTGGATAAGTAAAGGAAATTGTATTGATATGTAACGTATATCGTGGCACGTATGTCTAATTTTTATGTGGTCTCTAGGGACGTCATTTATTTTTGTTGGAGTAATTATGTGTAATATCCAATGTTACTTATGTTCTTTCCAAATGGTTGGATGAAATAGTATTAATAGTGGAAATAATTCCAATCGTCCAGCTAACATATCAAACATTAAAACAAATTTTGCAAAAGGTGAAAATAAATCAAAGTTTCGGGTTGGTCCTACTAGATTTAATCCTGGACCTATGTTATTTAAAGTAGTTGCGACCGCTGTAAAATTGGTTATAAGATCTTTTCCATCTAAAGATAGTAAAAATATCGAAGCTGCAAATATTGTTATAAATGTAATGCCATAGACGTTTACAGAGCGTACTACTTCATGAGGTACCGGTTTATCATCCATTTTTATCTTTTGAATGCTTTTTGGATGAATGTAGGAACGTAATTCCTTTACTACAGTTTTAAACATAATTAAAAAACGGGAGACTTTTATACCACCACCGGTACTACCAGCACATGCACCAACAAACATGAGCATGACGAGAATTGTTTTACTTGTTCCGGGCCATAAATCAAAGTCTGTTGTAGAATATCCTGTAGTTGTAATTATTGAGCCAACTTGGAATGCTGCATCTGTAAATGCTTTAAAGACGTTTGTATAGGTCTTTACAATATTTATGAAAATAACTAGGATTGAAGCGAGAATAATCATAAAGTAACATTTTACCTCTTCCATTTTTATAGCCTTTTTAAATTGTTTAAAGAGGATTAAATAGTATGCATTAAAATTTACGCCAAATAATATCATAAATATGGTTACTACCCATTTAATATATGGTGAGTAACTTGCCATACTGTCGTTTTTTATTCCAAATCCACCTGTTCCAGCAGTTCCAAAACTTGTGTTTATCGCATCAAAAACTGGCATACGACCAAGTAAAAGAAATATGAATTCTATTGCGGTCATTGTAAAGTAAATGATGTATAAAATCTGTGCGGTAGATTTTACTTTTGGTACTAACTTTCCAACAGATGGTCCGGGGCTTTCCGCACGCATTAAATTTATATGGGAACCTCCACTCATAGGAATAATGGCTAACAAAAATACTAATACGCCCATTCCTCCAATCCAGTGTGTAAAACTTCTCCATATAATGGAACAATGAGATAAGGCTTCTACATCAGATAATATACTGGCACCGGTAGTTGTAAAACCTGAAATTGTTTCAAATAATGCATCTGGAAGGAATGGAATTTCTCCTGTAAATACAAATGGGAGGCAACCAAAAAAACTTAGAAAAATCCAACTTAAAGCAGTTGTTACGCATCCTTCTTTTAAATAGAAAACATTGTTAGCAGGTTTCTTTCTGCGCATGATCCAGCCGATTAAAATACAAATTAATGCGACTGCAAGATAGCAAAATCCTTCTGTTTCTAAATAAATCAGTGCTGTAAGACAAGGAATCAAAAATAAAACACCCTCAATCATCAGCACACATCCTAAAATATATTGTATAATTGATCGATTCATATTTTTTGTCTGTATTACAGAATCCTTTCTTGAAAATTATTATAATGTTTCTATTAGGATAAGATATCTTCAATATCATTAAATCCAGTATGTGTAGTAACAATAATGACACTGTCGCCTATTTTGATACAGTCATCACCGTCTGGAATAATTGTTTGACCATTGCGATTAATACAGGCTACCAATAAATTATTTTTTAATTTTAATTCTTTTAATGGTATTTCTGTAACATTTGTATTTTTTTGTACAACGAACTCAATCGCTTCCGCACGATGGTCGTACATATGGTAAAGTGTTTCAATATTGCTGTTTTGTGAGTTTGTTTTTGCACGTACATAGGCGATAATGGCTTCTGTAGTAATATATCTTGGGTAAACTACACTTCCCAAATCTAAAGAGCTAATAACATCTTTGAAAGAAGTACGATTAATTTTCGTTACAATTTTGGCATCAGAAAGTTGTCTTGCGTGTAATGTGAGCAAAATATTTTCTTCATCAATACCGGTTAATGGAACAAAAGATTCTATAGTATCAATTTCCTCTTCACGTAAAAGTTCCTCATCGGTACCATCACCATTTATGATGATAGCTTTTGGAAGAAGAACGCTTAGTTCTTCACATCTGGAACGATCTCGTTCAATGATTTTTACAGAAACATTCATGTGCATTAAACGTTTAGCAAGATAGTAAGCAGCTTTTCCGCCACCTATAATCAAAGTATTTTTTACGTGTTTCGTCTTAAATCCAATAGTTTCAAAAAATTCTTTTATACCATTTCTGGAGGATACGACAGATATAACGTCGCCCGCATGCATAACAAATTTTCCACTTGGAATATATACATTTCCAGAACGCTCAATTGCACAAATAATGGTTTTTATATTCATCAGACTTGCAAAAGTGGAAATATTCATGCCTTCTAGCATATTTTTAGATGGAATTTTTAATTTTACAAGTTCTGCTTGTCCATGTGCAAAAGAGTTTACCTCTAAGGCGTTTGGCATTGCTAAGATTCTGGATACCTCGCGAGCAAATTCTCGTTCCGGGTTGATGATCATTGCTAAATCCAGTTGATTTTGTAAAAATAGTAGTTCATTACTATAATCTGGTGTTCGAACACGAGCAATTGCAGCACAGTTGGATGTGTGTTTTGCAATGGTACAACACAAAAGATTTAACTCGTCGGAATCGGTAACAGCAATGAGTAAATCTGCTGTATCGACACCAGCCTCTTTTTGTAAACTGTAACTGGCACCATTTCCAATTAAACCCATAACATCATATAAGTTTGCAAGATCTTGTACACGATCCGTATTTTTATCAATAATTGTAATATCATGTCCTTCCTTGCTTAAACGTTCTAATAATGTTGAGCCTACTTTTCCGCACCCAACAATAATAATACTTAATCCTTTTGGTGCGGTTTCTTTTTTCAGTAACATTTTTTTCTCCATTTCTGCACTGATTTAAAATTAAAGTTACAGCAAAAAACAGTGCGAATAAATTTCTGTAACCGTTTATCGGATTGTGTGTGCAAAAAGTGCAAAACAGTCCGTAGGTATTTATGAGGGCAAAGTATTTTTGCCCCCAATATTATAATCTTATCACAATCTTTATATCGGCACAAATATAAATATAATAGTATAGCTGGTAAGATTTATAAAGTGACAGAAGGTTAAAACTGATTAGAAGTATATATTTTTATAAAAGGACAAGAACCCCACTGCTTTTAGGATGTGGGGTTTTTTGCACGAGGTATGGGGTTCAAGCACTTACCTCGTAAAGCACGCAGTACCACTTTTATAGGAGCAAGTAGAGAAGCGGATTGCGAATATCCTTGACATAAAGCATTGTTCTAAAACGTTACTGGGCATACTTGGGAGAAATAGTGAGGAGAAATGTTATTAGATATAAAATAAGGTTGATTTCTAAGGGGGGAGTGTATTATAATTTTTCTGTAAACATTTAATTGAACATTATGCGGTTGGAAATAAAAATTGTTATTGTTTCTGTGCGTGTAAAAATGTTGATGCAAAAAGTGTGCAACCTGCATTTGTGCAAAGTGGGCTTCAAGATTAGTAGCTTGCAAAGTACGCAGTGCTACTTTTATAGGAGCAAGTAGAGAAGCGGATTGCGAATATCCTTGACAGGAACAAAGTGGAAAATTGATTGTTTGGATTGGTGCTTTTGTTTTGTATACAGCATGGCTGAAAATATTGTGGCATACAGGCGTAGGAATCGTAATAAAAATTTCCGTAGGCATAAGGAATTACGTTGGTAGCTAATTCTGTGCGAGTATACAGTATTAGTATCCAGGAAAGGAATAGGTTAAGAGAACAATGAAGGAATTTCAACCAATTAAAGAAGGAAAAGTACGTGAGGTATATGACAACGGAGATAGTTTGATTATCGTTGCAACAGATCGAATTTCCGCATTTGATGTTATTTTAAAGAACAAGGTGACAAAGAAGGGTGCTATTTTAACTCAGATGTCTAAGTTCTGGTTTGATTTTACAAAGGATATTGTTCCAAATCATATGATTTCTACTGATGTGAAGGATATGCCTGAATATTTCCAGCAGGAAAAGTTTGATGGAAACAGCATGATGTGTAAAAAGTTAGAGATGCTCCCTATTGAGTGTATCGTTCGTGGATATATTACAGGTAGTGGTTGGGCAAGTTATAAGGAAAATGGTACAGTTTGTGGTATTAAACTTCCTGAAGGGTTGGTAGAGTCTGATAAGTTACCTGAGCCAATTTATACACCAAGTACAAAGGCTGAGATTGGTGATCATGATGAAAATATTTCTTTTGAACAGAGTATTGATGTATTAGAAAAGGCATTCCCTGGCAAAGGAAAGGAATATGCAACAAAGATTAAAGATTGCACAATTGCTTTATATAAGAAATGTGCAGAGTATGCATTAAGCAAAGGAATCATTATTGCAGATACAAAATTTGAGTTTGGTTTAGATGAAAATGGAAATGTTGTAATTGGTGATGAGATGTTGACACCAGATAGTTCTCGTTTTTGGCCATTAGAAGGTTATAAGCCAGGACAGGGACAGCCATCTTTTGATAAGCAGTTTGTTAGAGACTGGTTAAAGCAGAATCCTGAAAGTGATTATTTATTACCTGATGATGTGGTAGAAAAGACAGTGGATAAATATGAAGAAGCGTATGAGTTACTTACAGGAAAGAAATTTGCCTAAGTAATAATAATAGAAAGACGCTCCTCTGTGTATGCGTTTGTGTACACAGAGGGGCGTTTTTTGCATATTTTATAAAAGAGCAAGGAAACCCACTGCATTTAGGCGGTGGGTTTCCTTGTGCGAGATGTGAGGAGCAAGCACTGCACCTCGTAAGGCAAGCAGTGCCACTTTTATAAGAGCATGTAGTAACGTGAATTGCGAATATCCTTTACAAAGTATAAGTGGCTTTTATAAAAATGTTTGAGCCGATTACTTTTTTTCGTTTGGTAAATTTGTTGGCTAATCCAGTACTTTCAATGAAATCTTTTGTTACGTGAACAAGAAGTTGTTCCATTTCTGTTTCCACAAGATAGTAGGCAGATTGATCATTAAGTGAATCTGCTACATTTAGTACTCCAGGTTGTACGATAAAATCAATAATCCATTCAATTTTACTCAATTTTTTATGTCGTATCAATGGAGTAATGCAGAGTGCTTTTGGAAATTTTTGTTTTGCAACAGCATCATATTTATTACGGCATTTTCCAATCTTTTGATATTGGGATAAATCAATAGCTTCTCGAATTGTGTTACTTGTAACGGTTCCTTTTTCATCTAAAAGATAATCAATACTTACATCAAAAAGTTTAGAGATATTTTGGAGGCTTTCAATACTTGGAAGTCCTCGATTACTTTCCCACTTTGTAATTGCTTGACGTGATACACTTAATTTTTCTGCTAATTCCTCTTGGGATAAACCTGCTTTTTTTCTATGCTCTCTTAATTTTTCACCTAAATTCATACTTAAAATCTCCCTTCTTTTATTAAAATATCTACAAAGCAAAAGTAGTTTTAAAACCTGTTTTTAGAATAATAGTTTTAATTTGTTTTTGCAAGAAACTTTGTTTTGCAGGGATGCTACTTATCGTAGCAAGTGTAATAATTCGAGAATTGCGTTGACAATAAAAATTTTCCATGCTATACTTACTACATTACTTGAGTAATGTAGTAAAGAAAAAATGAATGAGAAAGAGTTAAAATCATAACACATGCATGAGTTATGTAAATGAATTGCAAAAGGTAAATGCCAGTTACAGTATACATATTTTTAAACTGTAACACAACCTCCTCATAATTGAGGGGGATAGGGAACTAATGTGGACCTGTCCGCTTTGTTCTTGGCACAGAAAGAAATAATAGAGCTTTATAGATAGCGAAAGTAAGACATTGAAAGGAGGTTTCTATGCGAATTGATTTTAGTCAAGTTACTCCTATTTATATTCAAATTGCAGATGCAATTGAAGATGATATTTTATTGGGAAAGTTAAAAGAAGGAGAAAAGTGTTATTCGCAGGTAGTGCTTGCAAAAGAATTAAATATTAACCCTGCAACGGCAGCAAAAGGTATTCGTTTGCTGGTCGAGCGAGGCGTACTAGAAAAGGTGAGAGGGCAGGCAATGACTGTGAAGGTTGGTGCAATGAAAGAGATAAAAGAAAGAAAGGTTGAGGAAATCTTGGGAGAGATTATAGAGCGTTTGGTAGATGAGGCTACAAAGCTTGGTATTGGAGAGGATGCGCTGGTAGAAAGAGTAAAGGAAGCGGTAAAACGAAAGAGCGAAAAAGAATGATCGAAAGTTAGAAAAAGGAGGCGTAAAAATGAATGAATATGCAATGGAAGCAGAAAATGTAACGGTGCAGTATGTAAAGGGAAAAAGGGTGAAGGCTTTAAATGAATTTTCTTTAAAACTGCACAAGGAACAATTGATTGGGTTGATTGGAGCAAATGGAAGCGGAAAAACTACATTTTTCAAGGTTTGCAGCGGAGCAATAGCGGCAACAACGGGGAAAATAAGCGTTTTAGAGGAAAAGGTAAATTTTAATCTAGCTATGCAGGAAGAACTTGCATTTTGTAATGCAGAGTTACCAATCAAGGGGAATCTTCATGTGAAAAAGGTGTTGGAATTATATGCAGGAATGTATCCGCATTTTGATGTTGCCTTTGCAAATAAATTGTTGGATTTGTTTGGTGTAAGTGGTAAAAAACGAATACAGGAACTTTCGCTTGGAAATAGAGCAATTACATATTTTATCTTTACACTTGCTACTAGAGCAAAAGTAACGTTATTAGATGAGCCATTTAATGGAATTGATTTTGAAAAGCGAAAACTTGCATATGAAGTTTTATTACGTGATTATATAGAAAATCCTAGAACTATTTTAATTTCCAGTCATAATCTGGCAGAATTAAAACCTATTTTATCAGAAATGGTGTTAATTCATGAAGGAAAGGTCATTTTCTATGAAGAAATGGATACGATAAGAGAAATGTTGTTCCGTGCAGATGGGGAAAAAGAACAGGCAGAAGCATTTCTAAATAGGGAAGAAATTATTACGGTTAATAGTGGAGAGTTAGGGACTTATTTTATTGGAAGAGGTTCTGTAAATGGAGAATTTGCAAAAGAAGTAAAAAAAGCGGGAATGAAAATTTCAGCAGTGGAACCGGAAGATGTTTGTGTATATCTGACAGGCAAGCGAAAGGAGAGTGAGTTAGAATGTCTATGGAAGTAAAGAAAACAAATAAATGGAACAATATCGTGCAATTAGTGAAACTTAGATGGCAAATTGTATTTGAATGGGTTTGGCTGGCACCTTTCCTTGCTATGTTTGTAGCAGATTTTGTCCTAGCTACCATAAGAGGTTTGCATAAGGGCGGAGCTTTTTTATATGATTATGGCTCTTTGGAAAATTTGTTTATCGTAATTTCTATGGCAAAAATTTTGAGTCGAGCTTGGAATATTCTTATTGAAAAAGAGGTTAGCGTATTTCCAGGGACAATTCAGACACGATATTGTAGTCGTATTTTATATGATTTGAGTGAAATCTTCTTTTGGATTTTTATGGTGACACTCGAAAATATTGTAATTACAATTTATTTGCAAAGCGGTATATTGTCAGGGTGTGCTGGTGTATGGATAAATTTGGCCATGTTTGCAAAGAAAGTTTTCTTTTTACTGTTTGCTATGCTGTTTTTGTATAGTCTGATTGTTCTATTGGTTACCATAAAAGAGAGGATTGGAAATGTGGCGTTTTATGTGGCATTTGCAGTTGGCTGTGTTTTGCTTCTTGTAATTAGTTTGTTTGCAAAAGTTAGAAAAATATGGATGCATGCAGGAGATGCTTCCTATGCTTCCGTTATGTGTTTCTTCTTAATAGGAACATTCCTTTGCTTTGGTATTGGTTTCTTGCTTACAAAAGGGATCAAAGTATGGAGAGTAGATCATACAAAAGGGGATAAGATGTTTTCCTCTTTTCTGATTGTCTGCTTTATTTTTGGAATTGCATTTTTTGGAGTAGTTGCTGTAAGGGAAGAACAGGTTAATCTGGTTACAACAGAGCAAACAGTAGTAGAGGAGCAAAAGAAACAAAAAGTTTTTGTTAAAGATACGGTATTTCCGGTAGGGGAGATAGATTTGGATGCATTGGAAGAAAGCATAGATGATGTATCCTTGCCAAGATGTAGTATAATGGTGCATTGGGTTGCATTGAAAGATGCAAAGGAAGCAGGTATTGTAGAATCTGATTTTACAGTTGAACCTGGAACGATATGTTCGAGAATGGTAGCCAATTATAGTAGATTATATGGAAAGAAATTTGGAAAAGCATTTGTAAACCAACTGCAATATGTAATTGAAAATAGTAAATATGTATTAAAAAATAGGGGAAAATCCTGGTTTACATCCAGTTATTTGGATTATTTTGATACAGATGGAATTTATGGGGATGGTACCGTGTACTTGATTTATAGCAATAAGGAAAAAACGGAATTTCCAAATGAATCTTTTGGATTTGAAAATTATAATTAGAATGCATAACAGGGAAATGTTCAAAAAATGTTATTTGTTTGCGTTTCGTCTATTTTACTCTACAGGGAAGTTGTGTATTATAGAGTAGAAATGTTTTGCAAAAATATGCAAAGAGGGATTGTTGCCTAAAAACCTTGAATTTACTGGATTAGAGATTCTGAGAGATTATTTAAGCAGATGGGAGGAGAAGAAATGCTTTTATTTCAACCGGATGGAATCACGTATATAAATAAAGAAAAGGAAACCGTATTAGATGCTGCAAGGAAAGCAGGAGTGTTAGTGGAAAGTCCTTGTGGTGGAAATGGAACCTGCGGAAAATGTCGTGTGAAGGTTTTGGTTGGCGAGGTGAATGCGATTACGGAGGAAGAAAAGCATTTCTTTACAGAGCAGGAATTACAGGATGGGTGGAGGCTTGCCTGTAAGCTTGTTCCAAAGCATTTTCGCAGTTGTGAGGTGGAAGTACCGAATATAAATTTACAAATGGATTCTGAGAAGGAAGCGCATTTGTTGTATGAAAGTGAATTAAAGAAATATGAGAAAAAGATAAAGGAATGTTTGCAGGAAGAAGAAAAGGACGGGAATAGAGAAAAGGAAACCATGCATGGTGGCAGCAGGGAGAGTAAAGCAGATTGTGTAGAAAAATGTGCAAGCACATTTGGCATTGTAGTAGATATTGGGACGACAAATATGGAATTTCTTTTGTGGGAGTTAGAAACCAAACGTTGTGTTGGTCGTAAAATAGCTGAAAATCCTTTGAAAATATATGGTGCAGATGTGGTGGCACGCATGACCTATGCATTGAAAGATAAGGAAAATTTCAAAGAGAGTTGTTCGCTGCTTAGAAATACCATTGCAACGTTAATGGAAGAATTGCTGCAAACATATTTAGAACAGTATCCTTGTGAGGAAAGTCGTGAGATAGAAAATGAGAATGAAAATATGGGTGGAGGCACACATTTTTCTGAGCAGATGGTTGAAAATGTGTTATTACAAAGCATGAAAGAGAAGGTATCTACGGTTTCCGTGGTTGGAAATGCTGCCATGATGCATTTTTTAGCAGAGGTGAGTCCAGAAAGTCTTACGAGGGCACCTTATAAAACAAAGTATAAGGATAGTGTAAGTCTTTCTGGAACGTTGTTTGGACTGATCCATGCCAGTGTGCGATTGTTTCCTAATATTGAAGGTTTTGTTGGAGCAGATACGGTTGGAGTATTGGCTTATTTAAAGCAGTGCAGAGAAGAAAAAGAGGACATGTCAAAGGTAGATGATAAAGCAGCAGTTGTCATAAAAACACTCAAAAACAGCAAGGATATTTCAAAATGGGATCGTGTGTTGATGATTGATATTGGAACCAATGGAGAGTTAGTATTACAAAAGGATGGCAGGTTATATGCAGCTTCTACGGCAGCAGGTCCAGCATTTGAAGGAGCTACCATTTCTTGTGGTATGCGAGGAGAAGTGGGTGCTATCCGTGGAATGCAGGTAAAAGAGAAAATAGAACTTGATGTGATTGGAGAGGTGGCACCAAGGGGAATCTGTGGCTCTGGTTTAATTTCTGTTGTGGCAGAGCTGGTGAATTTTGGAATAATAGATGAAACGGGATATTTATTAAATAGAAACGAAGCTATAAAGCAAGGATGTCCAAAGGTTCTTGTGGATTGTTTGGAAATAAGGGGAAGAGAAACTGTTTTTGCTATTTCTGATACGGTACTCCTTACACAACAGGATATTCGTGAGTTACAGTTGGCAAAAGGGGCAATTTCTGCGGGAATTACAATGTTACTTCAGGCTTGTAAGATGAATGTTTGTGATTTGCGTGGGATTGTGTTAGCAGGTGCGTTTGGGACACATTTACAAGTAGATGCAGCACAACGGATAGGATTATTGCCTGATATGGAAAAGAAAAAAATCGTTCCTATTGGCAATGCTGCGTTATTGGGGGCTGGGGTTGCATTATTTTATTCAGAAGAAAAGTGGAGAGCATTAAATACCCTTGCTCGTAAGGTGCAGCATATTTCTTTGGCAGAAATGGAAGGCTTTCAGGAGGTGTATCTGGAGGCTATGGGGTTTGCTAAAGTGGAGGAGGAACGATAAGAGTGCGTTAGGTGGTTGCTAAAATAAAAAAATAAACATGGTATTAAAATATTACAAATTCATAGATTACCTTCTTTATATAGGATAAAGCAACATGATTATAATATAAACATATTTCTTTGTTGACGTATCAATGTATATATTGTATAATAAAATTGTATCATCAAAAGAAAGAGGGGAAAATATGAGAAAAAGGTATAAAATTTTATTCATGCTGATAATTGCTACAATCATTTTTAATACAGCTACAACAGTTAAGGCAGTAGATTGTTATAAAAACTGGTATGTATATAGTAGTGGATGTTCTAACTGTGATGACTCAACGTATAGCAGTAGTCAAAGAGATAATTGTTCAGGAAAACATAAGAGACAAAATGGAATAAAGTTATGTTCTTTGTGTTTATCAGGCATGTCATCATGTGCTACTTATTATAAACGTGGATTTTCTGATTATAATTGTTTAGCATATGCATTAGGAAAGAATACGGTACAGTCTTGGACTTGGCCTGCATCATGGGGATATGGACCAACTTTAACTGTATTTAAGTCTTGGATAAAAGCAAAGGGGTATACTTGTACAACAGATATGTTAGAGGTAAAAGGAAATCAGGTTATATTAGTGTATGTAAATAATGGTAAGGTAGTTCATTTTGCAAGAACAAGAACATTGGATGGAAATTCAATAGCAGGTGCAAAAACAATTTCAAAATGGGGTGCTTGTTCATTGTATACGACTAGCAAGCTGAGTAATCCTTATAAGTCAACCAGTGGATATGGTAGTTTAAAATTATATTGTTATAAATAAGGAGGAGTGGAACATGAAGAAAAAAACAAAGATTACATTTGCAACAGTTATATGTATAGGTGCTATTGCCACAGGAGCTGCTTTGGGATTTCAAAAATTACATATAAAACCACTAGAACCTCAAAAATCCTATGCCGCAGTAATTGATGAAAACTTTGAATCAATGGCGAAGTCTTATGATACAAAGACATTAATGAGTTCAAGTCCATATGCCTATATTGATAATGAATATTATAAAAATATAGTAAATTTGGGGTTTGAAGCAGTGCCGCTTTTGCAGGAAAAGGGTGAAAGTAAAGAGTATTCCAGTTTAAACTCCTATATTTCAGCTTTGGCAATTTTGGAGATAACAGATTGTGACTTTCAAGAATTGACAGGGACTGATTTTGAAACGGCAGAACAGTTTTATAAGTTATGGAACAAGGAATTATCTGAAATGCCAGAGCAATTAGAAAATATCGTAGAGAATGATGAGATGTCTGTAAATGAAAAAAAAGCAGAAATAAGTAAGTATGGAATTTTTGGCGAGGCATTTCTTGCTGAAACACTTGTGAAAAAAAGCGAAAGTTTTTGTGGGGAAAATTGTGATTATAAATACACAGCTAAGGAACAAAAAGTATTATCAACATTAGTACAATCTAGTAAAAAAGAGTTAAATCATGCGGTAGAGTATTTAGAAGAGAGTGTGAAATAATACAGGTAGGCAAATAAATAAAAGCACAAAGTGGATGTAACCATTTTGTGCTTTTATTGTTTTTAGGAAGTTGATGTGGACTTGTTCACCTTGTTTTGAACAAATTGCATTTAGCCTACTAGCAGTCACATGTAATTAGCGCAATTATTTCTGTTCGGTAAAATTGTTACAATCAAATTCAGGATTAAAGTAGTAAAAGTTTTTTGAATCTAATTCTTTTTTTGTCATTTCGATTGCCTCTCCAAAACGCTGAAAGTGAACAATTTCTCTTGCTCTTAGGAATTTTAAAGGTTCTCTGACTTCTGGGTCCTTTATCATTCGAAGCAGATTGTCATAAGTCGCTCGTGCTTTTTGTTCCGCAGCAAGATCTTCATGTAAGTCTGCAAAAACATCACCTTTTGACTGAAATTCTATAGAAGTAAAGGGAAGGCTGCTGGCTGCCTGTGGCCAGATTCCTTTTGCATGGTCGATATAATAAGCATCAAATCCGGCTGTTTTGGCTTCTTCTACGGTCAGATTTTTTGTCAATTGGTATACCATAGAACAAATAATTTCTAAATGTGCTAATTCTTCTGTACCAATGTCTGTTAAAAGTCCGCCGACTTTTTTACAAGGCATGGTAAAGCGTTGGGAGAGGTAGCGCATGGAGGCACTTAGTTCTCCGTCTGGTCCGCCATACTGACTGATGATTAACTGTGCTGTTTTCGGACAGGTTTTTGTGATTTTTACTGGATATTGTAATCGTTTTTCATAAACCCACATTTATAAACACGCTCCTTCCCATGGCAATGCGCCATCTGTCCAGGAAAAATGGTCCTCATTTCCTCTGGCATCTACAATACAATTTGGTGATAATGGATAAAAATCCACTTCCATTCGTTGTAACAATTTTTTTCGGTCTGCATTGTATACATTGAAAATGTCAATGGCTTCTTGATCATCCGGGTGCGTATCCAAGTATAAAAGCATATCATTTAGGAAAAAACTAATTTCATATAACGCTTTCATAACTTCTTCCCTTTCAAAATGTTGATCGGTAAACAGATGATCATACATTTTGTTTGCATCCATACATTCGCACTTTTCACAGTTACAAGTTGAAGCGGTAGAAGAAAGAGGGTCTGTTACAAAAAAAGGAAGGTTTAGTTCCGGAAATATGGTACCTTCTTTCAATGCCGTATCCGGGAAATATACTTTTGTCCTTTTTTGTATGGGAACGGAAGTGATTGCTAAAGTTTCAGGGGTAGTATCGCAATGTGCAGTTTGTTTGTCCATATTATATTCTCCTTTCTATTATGTTCTATTGCTGTATTAGTATGGAAGAGAAATGGAAAACTATACGTTATAATTTTTTTAACACGATTAAGAAAGGGTACAAGCCCCTTCTGATCTGCTGCACTAGCAGCAAATCGTGTTAGGAGCAAGTAACGGAGCGAATTACGAATCCGTTTGACTAAGTATCGTTTTTTACAATACATAGTTTACCGCTTTATGATAAAGTTTAGACAATAAGAACAAAGACAAGGGCGTCTGCAAAGTAAGTTGCAGATGCCTTTTTTTACTTTATAAAAGGGCAAGAAAACGCAGTGCCGCTTTTATAGGAGCAAGTAGCAAAGTGGATTGTGAATATCCGCTTGACAAGGAAAAGCAAGAAAGTGAGGTTGATCCTATGGAACGAATTGAAAACCATCCTATTCTTGGTGAGACACCGAAACGTAGGAAAGTAACATTTACATATAATGGAAAACAGTTAGAAGGATATGAAGGAGAGCCGATAGCCACTGCATTAAAGGCAAATGGTGTTATGGCACATAGATATACGGCTAAAACACATGAGCCAAGAGGTGTGTTTTGTGCCATTGGACGTTGTACAGACTGTGTTATGATCGTAAATGATATGCCAAATGTACGAACCTGCATTACTCCTTTGGAAGAGGGAATGAAGGTACAAACACAGTATGGAGTATCCGCAGAACCGGATAAGGAGGCGATGTAAATGAAGATCGAACGTTATGACATGATAGTAATTGGAGCAGGACCTGCCGGTTTGTCGGCTGCAATTGAGGCTGCAAAAAAGGGAATTAAACCAATTGTATTTGATGAAAATGAAAAACCGGGTGGACAGTTATTTAAGCAGATTCACAAATTTTTTGGTTCAAAAGAGCATAAGGCAAAAGTAAGAGGTTTTAAGATTGGTGAGGAACTTTTGGCAGAAGCGAGAGAATATGGTGTAGAAGTGGTATTGAATGCTACGGTTGTTGGGCTGTATCCAGAAAAAGAAATTACGGTAAAAATTGGTAATGAAATCAAACACTATAAGGGAGACGCTGTATTAGTAGCAACAGGTGCTTCTGAAAATATGGTAAACTTTAAAGGTTGGACACTTCCGGGAGTAATTGGTGCTGGTGCTGCACAGACCATGATGAATTTACATCACATAAAACCGGGAAAGCGAGTATTGATGCTTGGTTCCGGAAATGTTGGATTGGTTGTTAGTTTTCAGCTTTTGCAGGCTGGCTGTGAAGTGGTTGCACTTGCAGACGCAGCGCCAAGAGTAGGTGGTTATGGGGTTCATGCGGCAAAGGTAGCAAGATGCGGTGTACCATTTTATTTATCCCATACGATTGTAGAGGCAGAAGGCGAGGATTGTGTAACCGGTGTTGTTATCGGACAGGTAGGACCAGATTGGAAAGTGATTCCGGGAACAGAAAAGCATTTTGATGTGGATACGATTTGTCTGGCAGTTGGATTATCCCCTATGTCACAGTTGTTAAAGCAGGCAGGATGTGAAATGTCGGATACAAAGGGTGGTTACGTGCCTGTCTGTCAAGAGGATGGAGCAACCAGTGTTTCAGGTATTTTTGCAGCAGGAGATGTTTCTGGAATTGAGGAAGCAAGCTCTGCCATGATTGAAGGTCGTATGAGCGGAGCAACGATTTCCTGTTATTTAGGATATATTACCGAGGAGGAAAAGCAAGCAAGAATTAAGGAGTTGGAGGCACAGCTTGATACACTTCGTCAGGGAATGTTTGCACCAAAGAATCGTGGAAAGTTAGTAGAAAAAACAGAGGAAGGGATTGCCGTATCCATGAGCCTTTTGGAAAATGGATATGTTGCAGATACGGAAATTGAAAGATATCCGGGCGTTACCAAGCAGGAAGGTATTCATCCTGTCATTGAGTGTACGCAGAATATTCCTTGTAATCCTTGTCAGGATGCCTGTCCAAAGGGCTGTATTTGTATTGGAAAAAATATTACATCTCTTCCAGTTGTAAGCAAAGAGCATAAATGTATTGGTTGTGGAATGTGTGTGGCATCCTGCTCCGGTCAGGCAATCTTTTTGGTTCAGGAAAATGTAGAGCCTGGATTTGGTGAAGTGACAATGCCTTATGAATTTCTTCCATTGCCAAAGGTTGGTGAAAAAGGAATTGCATTGGGACGAGATGGAAAAGAGGTATGTGAGGCAGAGGTGACAAAAGTTCGGACAGCACCAGTGTTTGATCATACCAATCTACTTACCATTAAGGTACCAAATGATAAGATTATGAAGGCACGTTTTTACAGAGGCGAGAACGGTCAATAGAGTGCAAAATAGGAGGTTCTGCTTTATGATGGATATTCAGGAAAAATTAAAAGAAATTGGTCCTTATGTAGAGGCAGAGGATGATGGAATGCTCGTCTGTCGATGTGAGGAAGTGACAAAAGGTGAAATAAGAAAAGCCGTACATGAGGGCATTTTTACAGTAGAAGAATTGAGAAGATATTTACGTTCCGGCATGGGATTGTGTCAGGGACAGACTTGTGGAAAATTGGTAAAAGGAATTGTGGCAAGAGAACTTAGAGTAGCACCTTCTGAGGTAGAACCAGCAAGCTCCAGAGCCCCAATGAGACCGATTGAAATGGAAATATTGGCAGAGGATGGAGGTGTGGCTCATGAGTAACACAGCAGATGTAGTAATTATTGGTGGCGGTGTAGTCGGATGTGCAGCAGCATATTATTTAGCTAAGGCAGGAAATACAAATGTTATTGTTTTGGAAGGTACAAAGAGTATTGGACATGGTGGTTCTAGTAGAAACGGTGGCGGTGTTCGTCAGTCTGGTAGAGATGTGAGAGAACTTCCTTATGCTATGTATGGAATTAAACACTTATGGCCAACCCTTTCGGAAGAATTAGGTGTAGATGTGGAATATACACAGAAGGGAAATCTTCGTCTTGGTAAGACGGAGGCACATTTGGAAAAGTTACAGACATTAGCAAAGAATGCACAATCCGTAGGATTGGATGTAAGAATGGTGGATGCAAAGGAAGTAAAGGAAATTTGTCCATACCTTTCGGATGATATTATTGGAGCAAGTTGGTGTCCAACCGATGGACATGCCAACCCATTGACAACGACCCTTGGATATTACAAAAGAGCCTTAGAAATGGGAGTTCGCTTTTATACGGATGCAGAGGTTACAGAACTTCGTAAGGTAAAAGGAAAGGTAAGAAAAGTAATCTTAAAGGATGGAACGGTTTTTGAAGGGGAAACCATTATTCTGGCAGCAGGCTATGAGAGTCGTTATATTGCAAGAACCGTTGGAGTAGATGTACCAATGACCCAATTGATTGATGAATGTCTGGTAACGGAAATGCAGCCACATATGTTTGACATTATGCTTGGAACAGCAGGGGCAGATTTCTATGGACATCAGGCAAAGCATGGTTCCTTTGTATTTGGTTCCGATTGCGGGTATGAGGAAGTAACGGATATGACAGACCCTTCTAAGTTGATTACCAATGCAATGACACTTTCGGCAAGTTGTCGTGCGATTATGGGATATGTGCCTGCATTAAAGGATGCTAAAATCGTAAGAAGTTGGTGCGGTTGGCTGGATAATGCATTTGATGGCGTACCATTTATTAGTAAGGTAGACGAAGCAGAAGGTTTGATTTTAGCATGTGGTTTCACAGGACATGGATTTGGAACAGCACCAGCAGTTGGACTTATGCTATCTCAAATGGTAGCGGGAGAGGATACGGTTGTAGATATTACGCCACTTCGTTATGATCGATTTAAACCATGTCGTTAAGAGTATCGTTTTTTACAATACAAAAAATGAAAAAGGAAATATACTGGTATCAGAGAAGTTAAAATACCTCATTGCCTGTGAAATGTAACGGTAACACTGTTATGTTTAAGACTGGTAAACCAGGTAACTGGACAAGGAAAAATATGTGTGATATACTATAAAAAGACGAGGATGTCAATGGCAAAAGTGCCATTGGCATCTTTTTTTAACAGTTTAGCCGAAAGGAATATCTTTATCTAATTTGCATATTCTGGCACTTTATGAATGGTTTCGGCTGAATTGGACTACTGCAAAATGTTTTGCACAGATGCGTAGAACTGTAATGTAAATTCGTCTTTTTTATAGGTGTCAACAAAAGGAGGAATTTACAATGGAAACAAAAATTGATTTTTTATATTTAAGTGAACCAGATATGATAGCAGCAGGAGTAAAAAATATGGAGCAGTGTGTGGAAGTCATGGAAGATATGATGGTCACATTGCAAAAAGGCGATTATGTGATGGGAGGAGAAAACCATAATTCACATGGTTGTATGGTGACATTTCCAGATAATCCCGCTTTTGCAGGAATGCCAAAAAATGGAGAGGATAGACGATTTATGGCAATGCCAGCATATTTGGGTGGTCGTTTTCAAATGGCAGGAATGAAATGGTATGGTTCTAATATTGAGAACAGACAGAAAGGATTACCACGTTCCATTTTAATGATGATGTTAAATGATAAGGACACAGGAGCACCACTTGCCATGATGTCAGCCAACCTTTTAAGTGCCTATCGTACAGGTGCAATTCCAGGGGTTGGAGCAAAATATCTGGCAAGAAAAGATTCGGAAACCGTTGCAATCGTTGGACCTGGTGTAATGGGAAAAACATCATTACATGCATTTATGAGCGTATGTCCAAATATTAAAACGGTAAAAATCAAGGGACGTGGACAAAAATCAATTGATTCTTTTGTACAATTTACCAAAGAAAATTTCCCTCAAATCGAAAACATCGTAGTATGTGACACGATGGAAGAGGCAGTTCGTGACAGTGATATTATCAGCACAACAACCAGTGTAGGAGATAAGGAAATCGAATTTCCATTTATCGACGATGCATGGATTAAAAAGGGAGCATTGCTGTGTATGCCATCAGCAGCTCGTTTTAATGAACAGTTTTACTTAGATGACAATACAAAATTAGTAGTAGATAACTATAAGTTGTATGAAGCATGGGCAGATGAGTATCCATATCCAAGTTATGACCAAGTACAGGTGGTTGGTGCTAAATTTATGGATTTACTACATGATAAAAAAATTACCCGTGAAGAAATTATAGATATTGCGGACATTATAACCAGAGTTCACAAAGGTCGTGAAAATGATGACGAACGTATTATTTATTCTGTTGGTGGTATGCCAGTGGAGGATATTGCGTGGGGTGAAACCATTTACAAGAATGCCCTTGAAATGGGAATTGGAGTGAAACTTCCTCTTTGGGATAAACCAGAGCTTGCCTAAAGACAGAAACTTCCTCCGTAAGGTTATGATGTCCCTTACAAGGAGGAAGTACCATGTCAGAGAAAATGCAATGTATTAAACCATTTCAACCTTACATTTTATTACAATCGGAGAATTATCAGCAGATAGAAAAACCGTATTTGGGGATTTCTCACTTTTATGAGTTCTCTATTTCCGATGTGGAGCAGGAAATTGATGCGGTACCGGATGGAAGTGTGGACTTGTTATTTAATATAGGTTCCCATAAGGTGCAAACGTACATAAGCGGTACCGTGTTTCATGTAAAGCAATGGCAGATGGGAGAAGAACATACTTGTTTTGGTGTTCGTTTTCAACC
Organism: Clostridium sp. CAG:411; assembly: GCA_000437275.1. Lineage (GTDB taxonomy): Bacteria > Bacillota > Clostridia > Lachnospirales > Lachnospiraceae > CAG-411. Next base: position 19,836 of record FR899692.1, read on the forward strand.
AGGACAGGGGATTCTTCCAAAAGAGATTTCAAGAAAAATGTTGGTGGATCAGGATATTTTAATTGATGGAAATTTATTTGGGGCAGATTTAGAAGAACAAGTTGCAGAGGCAAGGACTTTACAGGAACGGGCAACTATTTTTCAGAATGCCTATGAAAAAATGGCGGCAAAAGAAAGAGAATATAGTGACAAAAAGAACGTAGAGGAATTTGTGAGAAAACGAATCTATGAAACCGTTGGAACGATTACCATGAATCAGATTTCCGATGAGACAAACTATTCTCCTTGCTACATTCGCAGAATATTTAAACAGTATCATGGAATTTCGCCAAAACAGTTTGCGCAATGCATTCGTTTTCAAAATCTGCTCGGTATGTTGAATACATATTCGGAGAAAAACGAGATGGTTGCTCAAATTTGTGGTTATTATGATGAAGCGCATATGATGAAAGAATTTAAAACAAATACAGGTGTTACTATGGAGCAGTATAAAAAGATGATGGCACAGGTACAGTAAATGGTTACCATTTGTGACTTGTAAAAAAGAACGGAGGAAGCGTTATGGCTGAATTATCAAAAATAGAAATTGTTACAGGAATGTCGAAACTAACAAATTTAAAGAAGGCGTTAAGCAAAGTTGGAGTGCGGGGAATTACCGTAATGCAGGTGCTAGGTTGTGGTGTAGAAATGGGAAGCCATGAGTATGCAGTAGAAGAAAATGAAGTAATGGAGTTACTTCCAAAACAGCAGATTAACCTTATTGTAGAAACCGCAAAAGTAGATGAGATTATCGAACTGGTAAAGCAGGAATTGTATACAGGACATATTGGAGATGGAAAAATCTTTGTATATGGAATTGATAATGTAGTTCGTGTTCGTACTGGTGAGGAAGGCGTAGATGCTTTATAGGATTATGGAATTGCATATAATTGCCTGTAAAACAAAATTATTTGTGTTTGTCAGGTAAAAACGTTTTACAAGCGCCTGAAAAGAGGGGCGGAAAGGAGTCAGCTATGGATGAAAAAAAATTAGGATTAGGAAGCGTCGTCTCCGTATCAGTAGGGTTGGTCGTAGCTACGAGTTGTTTAGTATCTCTAGGAGAGGGCGCTGGAGCATTAGGAATATTATTTATCGGAGCCATGTTGATTGCAATGTTACTAAATATGACTACGATTGCATCTTTATCGGAATTAAATGCATTGATGCCAAATACAACAGGAGGATTAGCACAATATACCCTAGCGGCATTGGGACCATTTCCTACATTGTTATCTATGGTAGGAGGATACATTGTCTGTAATACGTTATCTTGTGGTGTAGAGGCATCTATCTTTTCTTTTTCTGTATCGGATACGACAGGATTGAAAGTTCCAAGCTTGGTATATACATTAGTCATGGTTGTTGCAATATTGATTGCAAACTTATATGGTGTAGATATGTTTGCAAAAATACAGGATATTGTTGCATTTTTGTTAGTAGGTTCTTTGGTTGTTATGGGATTTATCGGAATGATCGGTGTTGGAACTTGCCCAGAAGTAGAACAGCCTATGGTGCCTAATTTTAATATTGGAACAATGGTCTCTATGACGGCGGTAGCTTTTTGGTTATTTATTGGAGCAGAGTATGCGATTCCAATATCTAAAAACGTAAAAAATGCAAAAAGAAATGTACCGCTCGGTATGATGATTGGATTGTTTGTAATCTTTATCATGCAATCTATTATGATTTTTGGTTTTCACAATTATGTAGATTGGGGTGAGTTATCAGAATCCGCAGCACCACATTTGTTGTATGGCTATTCTTTGCTTGGACCGGTAGGAAAAATCTGGATGATGTTGGTCGGGGCATTGGCAGTAATCAGTACGCAAAATTCAACAGTAAATAGTTTAGCAACTATTTGTCAGGGAATGGCAAAAATGAATATGTTACCACAAATTTTTGCGAAAACCAATAAATATAATGTGCCATGGTTTGGTCAGGTATTTGTTAGCACCTCAATTTTTATCTTTGCCTGGGCAAGCGATAGTTCTTCAGATGCGATACAGTTTTTAATTTTGGCAGGTTCCGTATTTTGGATGATTTCTTACATATTGGCACACATTGATTTAATTGTATTTCGAAAACGACTGCCAAAAGCACCACGCTCCTTCAAAGTACCTGGTGGAATTATAATCCCAATGATAGGAATTATCGGAACGGCTTATATGATTTTAAATATTTCCACAGATCCACAGGAACGTATGCGTATTTGGTTGCTTACGGGGATTACATTTTTAGTGCTTGGAATTTATTCGGTATTTTGGATTAAGTATAAAATGAAAATGCCAATTTTCAAGAGTGTACCAATGGAAAAGGTAATGGCGATGGAAAATGACTTGTATTATTTAGAGAGAAAAAGAAAAGGAATTTGGAAATAATAAAAAAATGGTTGTTGTAATTTTTGCAACAACCATTTTTTCAATTATTTTATTGGTAAAGAATATTTTTAAGATGACAACAAATACCGTTACTGTTTACTTTTCTGTGAACTGTAACTGGAATGTCAAAAGTAAAATGGAGGACACAGAAATATCACTTGTCTTTCCTTTGGACAGGACGTAAAATAGAGTTGAGAACATTAAAAAAGGAAAAAACAGGTAACTGTAGAAAAGTATTGAAGATGTTTTCACTGTTCGTAAAAGACGTATCGAATAGGGGGAATTCTTAGTGAAAGAAAAAGATTATTTATATTATGGTGCATATGCACCGATTTTGGAAAAAAAGGAAAAATGGATTTTGGAGAGATTAGAAGAGATGCTTTCTTCTTTTGCAACGAATGAAAGTCGTTCTATGGCAGAACATGTACTGAGTCGTATCAAAACAGCAGATAGTATGCAGGAAAAATTGATTCGAAAAGGATTTGAAAATACAGATGTAAAGACCGCACTATTAAATACAACGGATTGTATTGGAGTTCGTGTTGTGACACATTTTATTGGAGATGTTTATACCATTTATGACCGAATTAAGGAAGAAGATTGTTGGAACATTGTAAAGGTCAAAGATTACATATCGAATCCAAAGGAGAATGGCTACCGTAGTTTACATGTGATTATAGAGGTCCCTGTAAATGAAATGGGATTGGAAACCATTCGGGCGGAGTTACAGCTTCGTACTATTGCAATGGATTGTTGGGCTAGTCTGGAACACCAGATGAAATATAAAAAAGATATAAAAAATGCGGACCTATTGGTAGAGGAATTGCATCGTTGTGCGGATGAAATGGCATCTACAGATTTGTCTATGCAGACCATTCGAGAAATGATACAGGAAAAGGTATAACAAGGGATACGGAGGATTTTATTATGAAAATTCTATATGCGGAAGATGAATTACAGCTTTCTATGGCTGTTACGGAAATATTAAAAATGGAAGAGTATGAAGTAGATGCTGTTTACGATGGCGAAGAGGCATTGGAACATGTATTGAATCAAGAGTATGATGCAATTATTTTAGATATTATGATGCCGAAAAAAAGTGGTATCGAGGTTGTTACAGCTATGCGTGATAAGGGAATTTTTACCCCTGTTATGCTTTTAACAGCTAAAAATGAAACCGATGACCGCATTGCAGGGTTATCCTCTGGGGCAGATGACTATCTTGGAAAGCCGTTTGCCATGGGGGAATTGATTGCAAGGCTAAATGCCATGTTACGTCGTACGACACAATATAAGACTAAGACGATAGCAAGTGGAAACATTTCTCTGAACTGTGAGACAGGAGAATTAAAATCAGATCAGGGAAGTTTAAGACTTAGTAATAAGGAGACTGCATTACTTTCTATGTTTATGAAAAAGGAGGCAACTCCATTTTCCTCTAAAGAATTGATGGAACAATTGTGGAAAGAACAAGAGGATGAGGATGCAGTATTATTGTATGTGTCTTATCTAAGAAATAAATTAAAACAAATTCACGCAGAGCAGACTATTATACAGGAGGGTGAATTTTTTACATTTGAGTAGAACTGCCAAAAGCAACGAAAGTACATAAGATAGGGGGGCTTTTATGCATAAATTAAGTCAGAAAATGATTCGGATTACATTCTTATCAGTAGTATCTGTTTTTTTGGTTATTTCACTGATATTATATACGGCACTTTCTTCTTACAATATGGCGCAGGCAGATGGAATGACGAAATTAATTAGTATGAATAATGGAGAAGTACCACAATTAAAAGAGTATCAGAGCAGCAAATATATCATAAGTCACTCTATTTTTCAGATTGATTTTGATGAGGAGTCTAGTTATCGCACCCGTTATTTTATTGTGTATTTGGATTCTTCTAGCAATGCGATAGACACGAATATTAAACATATAGCTTCCGTAACGGTGTCTGAAGCAACGGAGTTATCAAAACAGGTATTGAATAAAGTGTCACCTAAAAAGAAAACGACAGGTTATGTGAAAGACTATCGGTATCGTATTGTGACAGACAAGAAGGAGAATTCCTCTTATATTATTTTTTTGGATTGCGGACAGACATTGTTATTTCAACATACCGCTATTTTGGTAATCTTGTTTACGGCTCTTTGCTTTACCCTTTTGATTACATTAGTATTTGCACTGTTTTCAAAAAAGGCAATGGAACCTTTTGAAGAAAATACAAAGAGACAAAAGCAGTTTATTACAGATGCCAGTCATGAATTAAAGACACCACTATCTATCATATCTGCAAATGCACAGGTATTGGAGTACAAAACAGGGCAAAATGATTGGACAAAAAACATTGTGACACAGACACAGCGAATGGGTTCTTTGATTAATGAACTTTTAGTGCTTTCTAAACTGGATGAAATGGGACCTGATATTTTGTTAGAGCAAATTAATGTGAGTGAATTGCTTTATGAGGGGGTAGAACCGTTTCAGGAAATTGCGGAAGAAAAGAATGTAACGATTACGGAACAAATTGATTCAAACATTATTTTATATGCAAATCGAGATGCACTTTCAAAACTAATTTCTATTTTGACAGAAAATGCTACAAAATATGTGACAGAAGGTGGCGAGATTGTAATTTCTTTGTCAGCAACAAAGCGGTATGCTACCATTAGTATTCATAATACAGCTACAATTGCAGAGGGATTGGATTACGAACGATTATTTGATCGATTTTATCGCCCGGATGGTTCTAGAACATCCTCCACAGGAGGGCATGGAATTGGATTGTCCATTGCAAAAAAAATTGCAAATCAAATGGGAGGAACCATTGAAGCGAAACCAGAGAAGGATGGAATTACCTTTATGGCTACAATTTCCGCAACTATGAAGCCTTCGAAAAAAACAAAGGGTCAGTCGCATTCTTGAAAATGCGACTGACCCTTAAAAGGTTACTATTCTTTTACACACATGGCTTTTATCTTTTCAGCTACTGAAACAATATAAAAGTCATTTTCGATTCTGAAACCGCGTGCTTGCAGTTCTTGGTATCCAGTATTGTCTTTTATCAAGACATTCTTTGCTTTGAGGGTAAGTCCCTTTGCTTCGTCATAGTTGTAAAGCAGATAATCGTAACCGCCGTAATCTTTTGTTCCTTTTCCATAGGATTCTACACAGAAACCAAATTCTTTCTTCTCTGTGTTGATATAAAGAGCATTTGGGTTATACAACACTTCTGTGTCATCGTAGTTTTTTAGTACCTTTTTGGAAATTTCTTTTACCTTTTTGGGGTTAGAAATATCATAAAGGGAAAGTTTTAGTCCGACTGTAGTTCCATTGCTGGTAGTTTCTTCTCCGATGCCTAATAAAAGTGTGTCCGTTACAGGGTGTAGGTAATCAGAATGTCCAGGTAATTTTAATGCACCCATTAAAACTGGATTTTCAGGGTCTGATAAATCTACGGTAAAGAGTGGATCTGTATTTCTGTAAGTAACGAAATAGGCCATATCACCTGTAAATCTCGCAGAGTAAATCGTTTCATTTTTTGCCAAGCCCTTGATACTGCCTACCTGTTTTAAATTGGAATCCAAAACAAACAGCCCATTTTTCGGTATTCCGTCCGTATTGTAGTAAGTAGTAACCACTCGTAGGTAACCATTTTGTTCGTCTACACAGTAATCGTTAAAAATGTAGCCGTTTACAGTTCCGCTTGCCATTCTGTTCATAGAGCCATTTGTATAGGAGTATTTTACAATATGCTCCTGTTGCATGGCGTCTGTGTTTGTAGAATCTTTCGTTAAGTATTCATTCTTCATAGAAAGAATATATAGATTTTCTTTTCCCATATAAAGCATACTGGAATTTCCATAATCAGCTTTTTGGTCAATATATTTCTTTTGTGTTACATCATAAGAGGAAAGTACGGTATAGTTACAACCAGTTTCTTTTTCCTCTACATAAACATCCCTTTCGTTTAATACCTGTCCACAAACTTGTGGAATATAGGTAGCAGGTTCTTTTTTATTTATCTTGTCAGGGGAGAAAGAACGGCTGCTTATTACATACAGTACATTCTCCACCATTCTGGTTTCTTCTAAAGTGCCATCCTGAAAAGTGGATGTTTCTAGAATAGGGTGTTCTTTGTTTGAAACATTATAAATAATCGTTCGGGTATATATGGTGTTCGTATTAATGGCAGCTTTTTTTGCTACTGCAACATCTTTATATAAACAGCCATAAGAATCGCTCCAACTATTTGCCTGGTAATTTTCAAAATTACCACCATCTGATTCATAAATACGTTTAATGTCTTTCTTGGATAAATCGGATTGTTGTCCAATTAATAGCAATTTGTCGTCTTTTATATACATGTCGGTGATGGAAAAACCTTTAAAATCAGCCAATGAAATAGAGGATACCTTTTTTGGATTGGTATTGTCTGCCTGAAAGATTTCTACCTTTGATACGGTATTTGTATCATAGGAATTGCGAAATGCATAAATATAATTTCCATCTGTTTTAACAAAATCTCCCTCGTCTACACCATCTGTTCGCACATTAGTAGAGTTAGAAGTCTGTTTTTGTGAAGATGTGGTATCTTTTGCCTGATCTGCATATTGGTCCTGCTTATTTTCTAAGGAAGCTGTATTATAGCTATTCAGTTTTTTATAGGCTTTTTCATAAGATTGCTCTTGCGTAGAGGTATTCATTTTATGCAGAGAATTGTTTGGTGCCTTCAGCAGGGTAGCCCCTTGTTGTTGGATTAGTTTAAATCCCTGCATACATCCCAGAAAGATAACTACGGTTGCAGCAAGCTGTCCCATACGTTTTTTCCAGTTTACTGCATGAGTAGGATGCAGTGAGGAAAAGGTTGTGTTTGCCTCTTTATGTTGTTCTAATTTTTTCCGCATCTGTTCGGGCTGCAAGGATTCTGGTACTATAATGTTTTCTTGTTGTAATTGTTCCTTTATCTTTTTATCATTCATAATAATTCATCCTTTCTACGTTATCTTTTTACACTTTTTTTATTCACGCTCGTAACCATTTTTCTAATTTTTTTAAACTTCTATGATACTTGGAACGGATTGTACTATGTGGTTTTTTAATAATTTTGGAAATTTCTTTCGTTGTATAATTCCCAAAAGCAGACATAGATAAAATCAGACGTTCTTCGGGGGATAAATGCTCCATTGCCTGTGTCAGGTCATATTGTTGTAATACCTGTTCGTAGGGTTGCTCCGCATGAAGACTTACAAGATTATCTGTATGTTCTTCTGTGAGTGCTTCTTGGCTTCGCTTTTTTTGGTATTCTTTTATTTTCTGTTTGCATTTATTGCTTAGTATTTTAAAAATCCAACCCCGAAATGCGGAGGGGTCTCTTAACTTACGAATGCCAGTGTAAGCATCCAGCACCGTTTCGCTAACAATATCTTCTGCATCTTCTTTGTTTTGTAAAGTATAAAATGCTGCTTTATACAAATCTACATAAACCGTTTCATAAAGTATGATAAAAGCATCTGTGTCTCCTGTCTTTGCTTTTATTACTACACGCTCCCAATCTTTATCGCTCATAAAATCTCTCCATTCTTTTGTAGGATATATCGTACATATATATAGTGTATAGAAGGGGAAGGAATGTTGCAAAAAGTTCAGCCTAAAAGAATATTTTTAGCTAATTTGTATATTCTGGCACTTTATGAATGAGCCAGGCTGAATTGTTATAAAGATAATTTAAAAAGTTTTAAAAAGTAGTTGACAAAAATGGAAAATTGTACTATTGTATAATTGTATTAAGGAGATAATACAGATGAAATTCATATATGGACTTTAGGTGTTTGTGAGGAACCCAATAAACTACATTTTATATGTAAGTTTTGTGCAAAAAGTATCAGGGTAAATGTGTTTCACAAATGCATAAATAAAAGTTGTCGGAGAAAGGAGGAACAACACTATGGCATGGAGTTTTAAAGAGGATCGTCCTATCTACACGCAATTATTGGAACAGATACAGGCAAGGATTGTTACCGGACAGTATAAGATTGGAGAACGTTTACCATCTGTGCGAGAGCTGGCTGCGGAGGCGGGGGTAAATCCAAATACAATGCAGCGTGCACTTGCAGAATTAGAAAGAATAGGACTGGTATATTCACAGCGCACATCGGGTCGTATGATTACAGATGATGCACAAAAGATAGGGGAGATGAAGATGCAGTTGGCACAGGATGTAATTGAAGAGTTTTTGCAAAATATGAAAAAGTTGGGGTATGAACAAAAGGAAATTGCACAACTGATAGAGCAGTATCCGACAGGAAAGAGAAAAGAAACTGAAAAAGCATAAATTTGTTAGATAGAGAGATGGAGGTAATATGTATGAATGATATTCTTTTAGAGGCAGAATACCTGACTAAATGTTATGGAAAAAAGAAAGCATTATCCAATATAAACATAACATTGGAAAAGGGAAAGATTATTGGTCTTTTAGGTCCAAACGGAAGTGGAAAAAGTACATTTATAAAATTGTGTAATGGTTTGTTACAACCAACAAGTGGAAGTATAAAAATTGTTGGTCAACCAATTGGTATTGAAACAAAAAAAGTGGTTTCTTATCTTCCGGAAAGAACCTATCTGGATGATAATATGACACCGACACAATTGTTGGATTACTTTATGGACTTTTATGAGGACTTTGATAAAGAACGTGCATTGGGCATGTTTAAAAGTTTAAATATTGATATGAAGCAACGCATGAAGAATATGTCAAAGGGAACCAAAGAAAAAGTACAGTTGATTTTGGTAATGAGCAGAAGAGCAAAGCTTTACATTTTGGATGAGCCAATCGGAGGAGTAGACCCTGCGGCCAGAGATTATATTTTAAATACGATCATTACAAATTATGATCCAGAGGCATCGGTTATCATCTCTACACATTTGATTTCAGATATTGAAAATGTATTGGATGAAGTCATTTTTATTAAAAATGGAGAAAAGGTCTTGCAAAAATCAGTAGATGCGATTCGTGAGGATGAAGGAAAATCTATTGATGCGTTATTTAGGGAGGTGTTCAGATGTTAAAGAAATTAATCAAACATGAATTTAAAGCAACAGCAAAAACCATGGGCTTGCTGTTTGGGGCAGTGTTATTATTGTCTGTTTTGACATCCATTAGTTTAAAATTACCAGAGGGTAATAAATTTTTTGATACGATTAAGGCTGTTCTTATTGCAGTGTATGTAGTTGTTATGTTTGGCATGATGTTTGCAGGAATATTATTGCTGATTTTCCGTTTCTATAACAATATGTTAAAGGACCAGGGATATTTGACACATACTTTGCCTGTAAAAATGTGGCAGCATATTGTAGCAAAAATGCTTACTTACTTTGTATGGATTGTGGCAGCAGTCGTTGTAGCAGCAGTTTCCCTAGGTATCTTTTTAATGGGAACGGGTGTAGTAGACTTTAGTCAGATCGGTGAAGCAATAAGCCAATTTGGAGCAGCTTTGGAAGAATATCCAGAATTTATTAATATGAGTATATGGATACTTGTTTTGGGAATATTACAGATTTTTGCAAATATCCTTTGTATGTTTGCCTCTATGTCAATGGGACAGCTATTTGGTAAACATAGAGTAGCTGGTTCTGTAGCTTCCTATATTGGATTAAATTATATAGTAGGCATTCTTACTTCATTCATTACCTATTTTCCAATGTCTAGTTTAGAAAATCAAATGAATGCGGTAGACGAATGGAACAGTGTACAGCCTGCTATAAAATTTTTACATGGCATAACAAATAGTGTGTTCCCTGTTTCATTTGTAGTTGATCTGGTTTTAATCGCGTTGTATTTTGGAATTACGCATTTCATGCTTACGAGAAAGTTAAATTTAGAATAAAGGACTGTTTTGGTCTAAAACGGCATAGTCTAGATGGCTATGCCGTTTTTTCGTTATAAAAAAGTATGTCTTAGAGCAAAGAATATTTTGCGAGATGTGCATAGATGTGTAGGGAGTATTTAGAACAGCTACGTTGCGTTCCAATATGTAACAATTTGTTTTTTTATATTTAATAAAACATTCATTACCTTGCAATAGAAAAAAAGAGAAATAAAGGATATAATAGTATTGTTATAAGGTTTGAGAAGTGAAGCATTTGTATACAGGTAAGTATTCTAACACTTCAAAGTCTTGAAATGTGGAGGAAGATAAGAGGAAAATGCCTGTGACAAAGAGGCAAAGCAAAACATGATAAATGAGATGGTTAGTGTATAATTTTTATTGGCAA
>FR899693.1 GCA_000437275.1 Clostridium sp. CAG:411
TCATGCTATCTGTCTCCTCTAATTTTTAATATTGATGTAGTTGTATGGTTTATAATTTACATCGATTTTTTAGTTTACATATCGTGTGTACATTTCTACTTTATTACCATTCAATTTTTTCTCCTGTAACACGTAAATAGAGACTTTATCCCCCGTAATAGATAACTGATATATATTTCCATTTATACGCATCACCTTTCCCGCCTCCAACATACTTTTATGTGGTGCTGGCACTGCATATGATACACCTGTTCCATTTTCCATGCTTACAATCCATACTTGTTCCAGTCTTTGTCCATTTTTTTTATCAAACCAATTTGAACAAATAACATCCATTCTATTTTTCTCTTCATCACAAGAAAATCTTTCAGCACTACTATTCTTTGAAAATAATCGGTCTAACTCTTTAAAATTCTTTTTATCCCTTTCACCTTCTTTATCCCCTAAATAAACTGTATTCAATTCACCATTATCCTGATAGAAAAATTGCAACAACACATTTTTTGC
>FR899694.1 GCA_000437275.1 Clostridium sp. CAG:411
GCAAAAAATGTGTTGTTGCAATTTTTTTATCAAGATAATGGCGAATTAGATACGGTTTATTTAGAGGATAAAGACGATGAAAGGGATAAAAAGAATTATAAAGCGTTAAAGCAGTTATTTCCTAAAAAGAGTAGTTCTGAAAGATTTTCCTGTGACGAGGATAAAAACAGAATGGATCTTATTTGTTCAAATTGGATTGAGAAAGAAAATGGACAAAGTTTGGATGAAGTATGGATTGTAAGCATGGAAAATGGAACAGGTGTATCATATGCAGTGCCAGCACCACATAAAAGTATGTTGGAGGCGGGAAAGGTGATGCGTATAAATGGAAATATATATCAGTTATCTATTACGGGGGATAAAGTCTCTATTTACGTGTTACAGGAGAAAAAATTGAATGGTAATAAAGTAGAAATGTATACACGATATGTAAATTAAAAAAGCAATGTAAAAAATAGTCAGGACGGTTACCAAAGTTTTGCGGTAAATATGAAGTTTTGAATTGTTGACGTTGCAAATAAAAAATGGAATGCATGTATGCTTAGAAGAAGCACTTGCATTCCATTTTGGTATAGAATAATATTCTGTAAGTCTTTTCGTATTCTTATTTTATATATTTTCCTACACCTTTATAGCAAAGCACGCCAAGAACCGAAATTAAAATACCTTTCACAATATTAAATGGTGTAATTCCAAGAATAACCACTGTTCCGATATTTTTAATGGCAGGAATGACAGAGGCACAAGCTCCAATTACTGCCTCTTCCCCACCAAATAGTGCGGCATAGAGTGGAACTGTGATGAAATAGTTAATTACAATACCTGTAAGAACCATGCAAATTGTTCCAACTGTACATGACAGAAGTGTCTTGTACTTAGTTTTGGTTTTATGAAAAATCAATCCTAAAGGCAAAACGTAACCTACACCGACAATAAAGTTGGCAATTTCACCGCTGCCGCCAGTTGTAGAAGTTGTGATTGCTTTGATTAGATTTTTAATAAACTCAATTAAAATTCCTGTGCCGGGGCCAAAGCTAAGAGAGGCTACAATTGCTGGAATATCGCTAAATTCAATTTCTAAAAATCCCATATATTTTACTGGAAAATGGATTAACATAAGAATATAGGATAAAGCAGATAACATACCGATGATAACGATTTGCTTTGTAGTAAAAATTCGATTTGAATTTTTAGGAGAAGTTGTATTAGGTTGCGAAGTCATAAATAGTACCTCCATTTATAAGGAATAGAATGCTTACGACTGTTAGAAATTGCCGTAGCATTGTTGTTCGTTGTCAGGAATCTATTATAAAGAAACAGATACGGTCTGTCAATTTGTGGATGCGTTTGGTTAAATGATTACTATTTTCTGTAATAAACTGCTCGTTGTTGTGTAAATGAAAGGGCAGGTGAATTTGTAGATAGTTACCTTTAAACCTTATGTTTATTATAAAAAGCATTCCAAAAGAAATACAACACTACAACAAAGCAATGCTACCTGAAACAGGCTTGCTCCTCTCCAAGCAGCCACAATACCTAAAATCAGAGAGGCTGTTCCACTGATTGGGGAGTGGGTTGCCTGTGTGATGGCGGGGAAGGTCATCACAGCCAAGGTAACATAGGGCACATAATATAAAAAAGATTGAATAAATCTACTTTTTATAGGTTTACGAATCAAAGTAAGTGGAAGTACACGAATGGCATAGGTTGTGATAGCCATAATGAAAATGTAAATATAAATATTATGCATGAGTATTCGTTCCTTTCGTTTGTTCTGTTGTTTGTGTGGTTAAGTTTTCGGATACTGGACACAAAATTGCTGCAATGGTAGAGATGATTAGTGTGAGAATAATTATTCTGGTACTTTCTGTCAAAGTAGACAGTAAGGGCAGCTTAGTGGCAATTGCACTAAAGAAGAAACTAATGATGACTAAAAGTGCAATAATAGGATTTTTCTTTGCTGGCGGTATAATAACAGCAAGAAACATACCGTACAGGGATACACTTAAGGCACTTACTACCCGAAGAGGTAAAACATTTCCCATGAGAATACCAAGAGAGGTGCCAAAAGCCCAAAAAGGAACGGAAGAAGTTGCTGCACCATAGATAAAATATGGATTTACATAACCAGTATTTGCAATAGTAACACCAAAAATTTCATCTGTAAGAAAAAATCCCATACACATACGGTGGTGTAATGGCAAGCTATCGCTGGTTCGCTGGCTTAATGCACAGGACATTAAAAAATAGCGGGCATTTGCTACCAGAGTAGCTAATAGCAAACTAAAATAAGTAGCGTCTGCTGCAATCGCAGTAAAAGCGGCATATTCACCAGCAGATGCAATCTCTAAAAGGCTTGCCCAAAATCCTTGAAAGGCCGTAAGACCTGCATGGTGGGCGGCAATTCCAAGGGAAAAGGATACTGCAAAATATCCAATTCCGATAGGAAATCCCTGTTTTATACCGAATAAGAATTGTGATGTATTCTTTTGTTGATTATTCATTTTATTCCTCCTGCAAACTAAAAGCTATAATGCAAGTGTAATAATTCCTGCTATGAAAATCAAGAGGGATTTATGCTTGTATAATTTTCCATTCTATTTTATTATAAAAGGTAGGTTCCGTTTTATCTCAGTTTGAAAATACGCTTGCGCTTACAAGTAGCGAAGAAAATGTATACATGCTTTTGGCATAAAAGGAACGGATATATAATTTTGAATGGAGGAAATAAAATGAAAGTAGCAATTATTATGGGTTCCACAAGTGATCTTGCAAAGGTAGAACCAGCAGTAGGAATTTTAAAAGGATATGGAGTAGAAGTAAATGTGCGTTGTCTTTCTGCACATAGAGCGCATTTAGGATTGTCACAATTTATTGAAGAATGTAATAGCGATGGAACAGAGGTTATTATTACGGCAGCAGGTATGGCAGCAGCGTTACCAGGTGTTGTAGCATCACAGACGGTACTTCCAGTTATTGGTGTTCCACTTTCTGGTTCTGTATTAGACGGAATGGATGCATTGATGTCAATTGTACAGATGCCTTCAGGTATTCCAGTTGCAACAGTTGCAATCAATGGTAGTAAAAATGCAGCTTATCTTGCATTACAGATTTTGGGAACACACCATGCAGAAATTAAAGAGAAACTTCTTGCGGAGCGTAAAGAGATGGAAACAAATGCCATGAAAGCAAACGAAGAAGTGATTGCAAAATTTAAATAAAATAACAGCCCATTACAACGGAAATTTTCGTTGTAATGGGCTATTGTTTTCTACTAATTAGTTTTTAGCTTGTTTTTTGCTCTTTCAATCTTTGCTTAGATTGAAAATAGAGTAGGTACTTATCCCCACTGAGGAATATTGATACCACACAATTTGTTTTTATCAGTAACATTTGATTTATCAAAAATCCAACCGGTTTTTCCACTTTTTGTTTTTACTTTTACAAAACTGGTTGCTATGTACTTCTTTTTGTTATAGCTTACTGGGTAAACTGCCACAATTTTAAGTTTGCTTCCCACAGCCAATGTTGTTTTAGATGCTTTTTTGCTTGGCTTGGTATATAAAGTAGCCTGTTTTTTTAGTTTATACGTGAAATCAGATGAGATTTTATAACTTTTTTTAGGAGTTAGTTTAATCTTTTTACCAGATATTTTAAAAGGAATGGATACAAAATAGCATCCGAAATTTCCTAGATAAATTGGTGTATCTACCAGCATGGTAAAAGTACCATTTCCAGTGACTTTTAAACTTGAGAGATTGATACGATAAATGTTCAATTTCCCAAAAGTTTTACCTGACATGGATGCAAGCAAAGTTCCTTTATCCTTTTCACATTTGATGACACGAAGGGAGCTAAGACCATCGGATTCACCATAGTGTTCAATCAGTAAATTTGCACCCTTTTGATTTGCATATAAATCGCAAAGTAACACTTGTGCACCGATTCCATATTTGGATTTTACTTTATAATATACGTTTCCATTTACATAAATTGTAGTTGTAATAGCAATATTATTAGAATATGTTTCAACTACTTTAACAAGAATACTTTCTTTTTTGCCATCCCCATTTATATCATAGGAATAGGTTTTCCCATTTTCTAGTAATTTTACTTTGTTTATGATACGCTTTGCCTGTGTTGGTGGTGTTTGTATGCCTAAAATTCCTACTATACTAAATACTACAGTAAGCATAAGGCAGAAAAATCGTTTGCTTTGTTTCATTTTAAACCTCCCTAACTTAAATAAATTTTTCGTAACTGTTCAGCCATTCTGTATATCTGATATTTTGCGAATTGCACCCTCTGAACAGTTACAATTTTTCTATATATGTTGATATCCTAACTATTATTATAAAACGCGACAATAAAAAAGGAAAGAATTTTTTACTTATGTTGATAATAGAATATTGCCACCTGTGTTCGATCCCGAAGTCCCAGTTTATCTAAAATAGAACTTAAATAATTTCGTACCGTACCTTCACTTAAAAATAAAGTTGTTGCAATTTCTTTATTACTAAGCCCCTGCGCAATCAATTGAATGACTTCTTCTTCCCGCTCGGTAATGTCATAATTTGCATAAGAAAAATCATTTTTTTTCTGAAATAAATCGGGCAGTTTGGAGACAATTTCTGAGCCAAATACAGTCTGACCAGAATTTACTGCTTCCAGTGCCGGTAAAATACTTTCATAATCCTGCTTTAAAAGATATCCTTTTGTTCCATATTGTAAGGCCTTTATAATATATTCATTATCCGAAAAAGTGGTTAATAATAGAATGTTTGCATGGGGGGCTTCTTTTAAAATTTCCCGCGCAGCATCCAGACCACTCATTTCTTTCATTTGAATATCCATCAAGATTATATCTGGATGGTATTTTTGATAGAGTGCAATTGCTTCCAGGCCATTGCATCCAGTAGCAAGCACTTCTACCTTTCCAGTGACCTGCAAAATAGTTTTCAATGCATTGGTAACTAGCTGGTCGTCATCAACAATAATAATTTTCATAGTTTTATATCCCTTTCATTTCTCTTTGCGTAACCTCATATAAAGTTGTCTAACCTTGTTTTGGAAACAACAATAGGTTACGTTTGCTTTGGAATGGAAATAAAGATTCGATATCCATTTTTCTTATTAATCTGAATAGTTCCGTTGAGATTTGCGATACGTTCCTGCATATTGGTAAGTCCGATGCCTGTATAGTCTGAAACAGGTAGTTTGGTACCGTTATCGGCAATAATAAGCTGGAACAATGAAGGATGCTCTCGGACCAAAATAGAAACGTTAGTGGCATTGCTGTGCTTTGCTACATTCGTTAATGCTTCTTTGATAATTGCAATAAAACAGTATTTAATTGCTTTTGGTACTTCAAATCCCATATCATATTCCAATGTAACCGGGCAGAAAGAAAAAGAATCTCGTATCGTTTCCAGGGACTTTTGCAGGTTGATAGATTCGTCATGTAAATCATGGACACTGTTTCGGATACTGTCCATGGCCTGGGATAACGTGTTTTCTGTCTGCTCAATAGGAAGTGCTAATTCAGGAGATTGGTTGATTGCCTTTATTGCACCCATGAGTAAAATAGCGCGTGACAGCATATGTCCCACATTATCATGGATTTCTCGGGCAATACGATTTCGTTCCTGTAATGTGGCATTATATATTTCATAATCCTGATTTTTCAAAAGTGATTTATTTTTTTCCTGCATCAGTAACAGAGTCTCACGACTATCATCCTGACTTTTCTTGTATTTTCTATCTAATGTATTCCAGCGGTGTGAAATAGATTGCAAATACATGGCTAATACCATACCGAAAAGGATAAGCATAGCTAGAAAAAACGGATAGGCAGGTGGGAGATAGAAAATCATATAAATACCTTCTAGCAGGAGCAATAGCATTCCAGCGTAGCATTTGTAATAACAGCTATCATAAAAAAGTACGGGTATAAATAGTAGGAAAGCTGGATGATAAATACAAAAAAGACCGTATACAATACTGCAAATATTACAGTATCGTTTGGATTGAAAAAAATATATGGTGCTGGCAAAAAAGATACTGCTTAGAAAGGCAAGTACATGTGCCATAGAGGAAGAAAGGATACAAAAAGAGATGCAACATAAAAATAACAATAGCAATTCATTTCGCATTGGTTTCATATTATAATACCCCCTTTTGTAAGCTAAATTTAAAATTAATTACTACATTCATTATAAAAGAAGAAAGCAAAAAAGGAAAGTATGACATTTGTCATGTGCTGGTCTTGACATTATACACTAGGGAGAACCGGGAGGGTGTGTTACACTAAAGAAGTAAAGAAATGGATAAAATAGAAGGAGTGAGAGTATGGTAGAAATTGAAAATTTAGTAAAACGATATGGGGATTTTGTTGCATTAGACCACTTAAATTTACATATTTCCGAGGGAGAAGTATTTGGTCTGCTTGGACCAAACGGATGTGGAAAGACAACCGCAATGAACTGTTTGCTTGCCTTATTAAAGTATGACAAGGGTGAAATCAGAGTCATGGGAGAACCAATCCGACCAGACAGTTATGAATTGAAGGGACAAATTGGTGTAGTTCCTCAAAATGTGGCGGTATTTGAAGAATTAAATGTATTGGAAAATATTGACTATTTTTGTGGATTGTATGTGAAGGATAACGTGCAGCGAAAAAAAATGGTCGAGGAAGCAATTGCTTTTGTTGGATTGGAAAAATATAAAAAAATGCGACCAAAACAGTTGTCAGGCGGCTTGCTTCGAAGATTGAATATTGCTTGTGGAATTGCTCATAAGCCGAAATTGATTATTATGGATGAGCCAACCGTTGCAGTAGACCCACAGAGTCGTAATCGAATTTTAGAGGGAATACTGGAGCTAAATAAGCAGGGTGCTACCATTATCTATACGTCACATTATATGGAAGAAGTGGAGCAGATTTGCAGCAGAATTTCTATTTTGGATCATGGACGTTGTATTGCAACTGGAACAAAAGAGGAATTGAAAAAAATGATAAAAACAGGTGAAACCATTTTGATTGATGCCATTCTTTTAAATGAGAAACAGCTTGCACAGATAAAAGAATTGCCAAATATATTTCAGGTGGAATACGAAGAAGAAAAACTGACAGTACGATGCAGGGAAGGAAAACATAATTTAGTTCGGGTGCTTGGATATTTGCAGGAACAGGATATTGCATTTGGACAGGTTGTTTCACAACTGCCTACATTAAATGATGTGTTCTTAGAGATTACAGGAACAAATTTAAGAGATTAGGAGGGAGAACTATGTTACAGCTATTTCGATATCGCATCCTATCTTTGCTACGAGAAAAGACCACAATATTTTGGTCAATCGCATTTGCACTAATATTAGCAACGTTTTTCCATTTTGCATTTAGCGGATTGGGAGAAGATTTAAAATCTATTTCCGTTGCGGTTGTTTTTGATGAAGCAGTGAATCAAACGGAATCCGAATCGGTTGTCAAAAGTTTAAAACAAATAGAAAGTAATAATAAAAAACTGTTGCACGTAAAGACAGAATCGGAAGAAGATGCAAAGCGGGACTTAAAAAATAAAAAGGTAAAGGGAATTTATTATTATACACCGATAGCTACTGGAGAAAACCCAATTCGACTATGTGTGTTAGGTTCTGGTTTGGAGGAGAGTATTTTACAGTCCGTCATGGAAAGTTACAATAATCAGATGCGCGTATACACAACAGTTATGTTGGAAAAACCTCAAAAAATGTCAGAATTGATGAAGTTTGACTATGGGAAAAGTATGGTTGTAGAATCTACAATTACAGGAAAAGAAGTGCAGTCGTATACACAGTATTTTCTGGCATTGATTGGTATGGCGTGCATGTTCGGTTGTTTTATCGGCATGGACTCTGCATCAAAGTTACAGGCAAATGTGGGAGCCTTAGGAGCCAGAAGGTGTATTACATCTACAAGTAAAGCAAAATTGATTTTTGTGGATGTTTTTGTAGCCTTTTTTGTACAATTTATAAGTGTGTTAGTGTTGATGGCATACATCAAGGGCGTGTTAAAGATTGATTTAGGAAATCATATCGGTTATCTGGTTTTGATTGCCGCATTAGGTAGTATGATTGGAGTATCGCTTGGTATGCTGGTAGGAAGTATAGGAAAAGTAAAAGAAGGAGCTAAAATTGGTATTCTTTTAACCATATCTTTGACATCTAGTTTTTTATCTGGACTTATGGTGTCTTCCATCAAAGGAACTATAGAACAAAATTGTCCTATTATTAATCGCATCAATCCGTCCTCTTTGATTTCGGATGCTTTGTATTGTGTGGGTGTATATGAAGATATGGGAAGATTACAGGTGGATTTGTTACTCATGCTTCTACTTGTTGTTTTGCTATATTTAGGTTCCTTTGTAATGATGAGGAGGGTACGTTATGACAATATTTAATGGTTATATGAAAATTGTTCGAAGTAATATAAATATTATAATAATGTATTTTATGATATTTACTATGATTTCTGTATTGACGGCGCAGGGAACAAAAAGTCGGGAGGAAAAGCAATATACGGCAAATTCCTTGGATATTGCAGTGGTAGATCGTGCAGAAAATGACTTATCTAAGGCATTGCTGGAATATTTAGGACAATTTCATCATGTAACAGTGGAAGAAGATCGAATGGAAGAGTTACAGGAAAGATTGTATTATTATAATATAGATATTGTATTACAGATTCCAAAAGAATTTGGGACGGATCGTGATTGGAAGAAAGGAAAAGTAAAAATAACAGAAGTTCCAGGGGATAGTACCGCTATGTATCTGCAGCAACAAATCAATGGAATGCTTCAGCAAGTGCAGCAATACGAAGCAGCAGGTTATTCGCAAGCGGAAGCAATTGAAAAGCTTCATGGGCAAAAGCAAAGCGAAATTTCTATTTTAAAAGATTCGGAAAGTAACGCCAACGTAAAAAGCTATACGCCGATGTTGCGTATGATACCGTATTTTTATATTCCTGCGTTATGTTCCATTTTAGGGTTGATCTTAGCTGTTTTTCAACGAAAAGATATGAAGCAAAGAATGAGCATATCATCGATATCCTTGTGGAGACAAAATGTAGAAGCGTTGATGGCATTTCTTGTGTTGGGAGTAGGACTTTGGTTGCTTAGTTTGGGTGTGATACAATGTATTTCCAAAGGAAGCTTTTTTCATGCACAGTTATTACCTTATTATTTAGCAAATACATTTGTTATGATGCTAGTAACCTTATCTCTTGCATTTTTCATTGGCATACTGGTAAAAAAGGCAGTACAAGTCAATATGATCGTAACACCATTTTCTTTGGGATTATGTTTTATTTGCGGTGTGTTTGTACCATTAAGCTTACTTGGGGAGCAGGTAAAAAGAGTGGCACAGTTCCTTCCCGTATACTGGTACTCTAAAACCAATGACCTTTTGGGAGATTATCAGATATTACCAGCGAACATACAGGAAAAAGTATGGCAGGGAATTGGTATACAGTTGGTATTTATGGCGGCAATGATTGGAGTTACATTGATGTTGACCAAAATGCGACAGCAGGAAAGATAGTTGTAGTTCTAATTATATTTTAATGGAGAAAAAGAGGAAAAGAGTGCATAATAAAGTCGTATGTTAGCGTGTAAGCAAAATATTACAAATTACGGGGAGGATGAGTAGGAGAAGTATGAAAAAGAAAAAGACATTTCAAAGCGAATCGTTGCGTCGGCTTGTACTACTAGAACGTCTTGTGTGGCTGATTCCCATTGGTTTCTTTTTGTGGAATCTATAAGAAAGAAAAGACAAGTCGTATGGATGCGACTTGCCTTTTTTGTTCTGCTACTGTCTTGTAGAGTTCGTTCTTTTTTTCTGGCTTCCCAAACGTGCAGCTTCTATCTGGTAACTACAGCTAAGAACTAGCCAGATAATACCGATTATTAAAACGGGCATAATTCCTGTGTGAAAGATTGTACCAGTAAAGAAAGCGACAATCCATAAAAATAAGCATACCTTACTTGTAACGTTATAGGCTTTGTAAGCACATTTGTAAATCATCAATTGTTCCCATTCATCACAACTATTCATCCACTTGTCTTGGAACTTCATATCATAGATGCTACCTTGCTTTTCAGGATTGATTTCTTTCTCCAGGTTAATCACCTTTTTTTGAAAAGAAATTACAAAAATCATGCAATAAATAATCATAACGAGATTTGCAATCATGTTAGGAAGATACAGTTTAGAAGAAATATAGTTTTCCCATGCAAAGTCAGCACCAAATAGAGTGTAAATGACAATCATACTTGTACTGGTAAGGAACAATGGAATACATAAATAGCGTTCCATAGTTTCATAGACTTCATCAATATCACCATTCCAGAGTGCTTTTTGTTTCAGTGCTTTTTTATAAAATACAGAGCTGATAATTGTAACGGCAGCTAAAAGTAAGATTCCTGCAAGAGGCATATAAGTGGCCAAAAATCGAATTAGTTGCTTTGATGATAATGAAAAATTGTCTTGAAAATGTGAGGTACAAAAGCCTGTGATACCTCCGATGCATGTAGCAATTAGCAGGATGATGGCAAAGCTCTTGCCAGCCTTTTTATCCTCTTCTTTGATCCGTGTGATGTTTTCCTTTTCTAACATTTAATTTTCCTCCTCTTCATATACAAAAATTTCTTCCACTGGGACATCAAAAACTTTGGCGATTTTTAATGCAACAGTTACAGAAGGAGAATAGTCCCCCCGTTCAATTTGACTGATGGTTTGTCTGGATACGCCAACTTTTTGTCCCATTTCAAATTGATTAACCCCTATTTTTGCACGATATTCTTTTAAGTGATTTTTTAATGGCATGCAGTATCCCTCCTGTTCTTTTGGGTTACGTGTGCAAATGCTTTTGTTCTAGTGCTGTAGAATAAATGCCACAACAAAACAAAGGATTTGCCATCGGTGGTATGTAAAGTTTCATAGGTTTGACAAGAAAAGTTTTCATAATGACAACTATCCTTGTCAAATATAGTATAGCAATGACAAGAATAGTTGTCAAGTAAAAGATAAAATTTAGAATTGTTCTTTGAAATAGTATTTTATACAAGGAGTAAGCTGCCTTTGGAGGGAAAGTATCCGATATAATAAACGAGAAATAGGTAGTAAGCGTAGGGGTATAAAAAGAAAGGTGGGAACAAAATGCAAATAAATGCAAATACAAAAGGGTTAGGAATGCAGGAAAATGCAGTTACAGCACAGTCTGAAAGAAAAAAGGGAAAACAGAAAAAAGGAAATACTGTGATTGTAGGAAATTTGCAGGCACAAAAGACAGGTAGTGAGCAGTGTGCAGACAAGTTATTGCGTGCAAAACGAGAGGCATTAAAATTAAAACTGGATGTGCTGAAAAAAGATTCTGATATGGATGATACAGTCAAAGAGGCAGGTGAACAGGTGAAAAAGCTACGGGAAGATGCTGCTTTGGCAAGTGAAGTTTTAAAAGGTTTTCCTATTATGGAGGAAAATTTGGAACAGGAAAAAGAGAACATGACAGACAAAGAGTATGCAGAACGGGCAAAAGAACTACGAGGAGCAAAGAGAGAATGGACTTCACGACAAAATAGTGCCAGCGATTCCATAAAACAGATTCATCAATCTATGGAAGCATTTGCAGTAGAGCGATTAAAAAAGCATGATATGGTTGATGCAGGAGAAGCTGCCGAGGATATTGAGGCATCTGCTGTGCAGGAAAGTGTAAGAGATGTGTTATCAGAAGGAATGGATCGTGTGGAGGAAAAACAACAAGAACAAAAGGAACAGGCAGAAGCGGTACAAAAATCGCAGCCTGAAAAGAAAAAGGATACTTCTGAAAATACCGAACAATTACAAGATGTGTCCAATATGATTGTGGAGTCAGATATCGTTTTAGAAAGAGAGACTGCCAAGATTACAAGTCAGATTAACATACCAGAGGAGGACTTAAAAGGACTTTTTGTAGATGAAGAAAGCTAAAAATTGCAATATCAGGTGGAAAAGAAGATAGCTGTTTCGCAGTTGTCTTCTTTTTTTGTATAAAACGTAAGTTTGTTTTTTGACAATTATTTACTGGGGCTGTAACCTAAATGTAAAGAATAATGATAAAATACCATGAAAAAATTAATATTTTTTACGTTTACGACTGAAAAAGCAACGTTTACGACTAATTTAATCCGTAAGGAGGAAAGTATGTTATAATTATACTCAGTAAGATGCAGATTAAATATGGGATTAATGGAAAAAGAGGTAGTTTGAATGAATGTTGCAATCGTGTGTAATAGTATGGCAGCAGGAGATGAAATTAAAAGGGTATTGCGTACCTTTCTGAATAAACATCAGGCGTTGGCAAAATGCGATATTTCTATTATTACGGATGCAGGTGAATTTAGAGAAAAGTTTAAGATGCAGGTGTTTCACTTGGTAATTATAGATACACAGATTGAGCAAAATCAAGGCATTCAGTTTGCTTGTGAATTACGGACATATAATAAAAACTTTTCCTTATTGTTCGTATCAGAGAATCCAGATTTGGTGTATGATTCCTTTTTAGCAGAACCAGTTTATTTCCTAAATAAAAAATGTCTGCATTCCGATATGAAAAAAGCTATAGATGTATTGGAAAGAAAAGGATTTTTTCGCAGAGAAGACAGTTCTGTTGTTTGGAAAGTAGGCGTTAGCAATGTATGTATGAATCCTCGCAATATCGTTTATATTTATAAAGAAAAGAACTGGTTAGTCTTTGTGACCGAAAAAGGGAAACGATACAAATTTCGTGGAACAATTAGTCAGATAGAAAAACAGATCAAACCATATGATTTTGTAAAGATTGAATGTGGCTGTATTGTGAATCTTTCTTATGTTAGCCATATTAAGGAATTGCAGTTGTACTTGAAAGATGGAAAGAATTTATACATAAGCCGCAGGAATAGACGACTGGTTGAACAGGCTTTTCATGATTATAAAGTAGAATTGACAAAGATGACCGTTTAGATTTTGTTAGGATAGCTAGGGTAAAGGTAGGTTAAGCGTTAATTTAATATAGTCTATGGGGAATTTGCTCTGACAGACGTTCCCCATATGGAAAAAACCGTCAACTTAAGGTCCCCCCTTCGTGGCGGTTTTTTTTACTTCTATAAAGATTTTATGCCAAAGTGTTTTTGGTAAAAAAAGGAAGCGAGCCTCCTTGATTAAGGAGAAGCTGGCTTCCTTTCGTTTTGTTACACAGGGTTCTATAGATTACAATTTATTCTTTTGACCTCTTGCGCAACGTCTGCGATTTTTTAGTTTTCCGATATGCAGTGCTTTTTGATTGTAGGATAATGTAGTAGTTTCTGGTGAAAAGACTGCACCGAAAACAACGGTATCTTCGCCTACCAGTGAAATACCTTTCACACCGCGGCTGCTTCGTTTTAACTGACTGACTTCCTCTAATGGGAATGTCAGAGATAGTCCTTCTTTTGTAAGAAGGAATACCCTTGTATCCTCTGCGGTTACCTCATGCGAGCAAAGCTGGTTGATAGATACAATTGTATCTTCTGGCTCTAATTTGGTTGCACTGATGACAGAACGATTTGTCTCAAATTCAGTTCCAGAAACAAGTTTTACATAACCACGTTTTGTGGTAAAGAAAAGCATCGATTCGAACAGTGCTTCAAAACTTGTATAGTGTACCACTTCATCTTTGTCCAATTTGCAGAGAGCATGAATTAAAGTACCCTTATCTTTCATCTTGCATCTTGGAATTGTCATTCCTTTTACCTGATACATATTTCCTTGTGCAGTGAATACACACAGCTTATCTGTATTTTTCATTGGAACAATATGTGGGTAATCTTTTAATACTTCCTCACTTGTACGGGAGTAAGTAGCGGAGTCGATTGACTTTGTATAACCAAAGCGGTCGATTAAAACATATAAATCTTCTTCCTTTATCTCTTCCACATAATTTTCCTTTTGAGCAGTAGTTAGCTCTGTGCGACGAGGACGGGAAAATTGCTTTTTGTATTCACGAAGTCGTCCTTTGATTACTTTATGAAGTTCTTTGGTGCTGGAAAGGACGGTTTCATAATTGGAAATATTCTCATGGAGAGAATCTGCTTCTTCGTGTAGTTTTAAGATTTCCAAACCAATCAATTTGCTTAATTGCATTGCTAAAATGGCATCTGCCTGTCTTTCGGTAAAATCCAATGTTTTTGCCAATTTTTCAGACTGGGTTGATTTGAATGTAATGTCTGTTATATCTCCACTTGTAAGACATGCTTTTGCTTGTTTTACAGAGGTACTTCCTCGCAGGATTTCGATAATTAAATCAATCAAATCGGTGGCGCGAATCAAACCATTTACAATTTCCAAACGTTGTTTTGCCTTTTCCAAAAGATGTGTATATTCTTTTGTGTATAATTCTTCCTGAAAGGCTACAAATTCCTCAATTAAAGATTTGAGGTTAAAGGTGATTGGCTGTTGATTTTTCACTGCCAGCAGATTAACGGAATAGGTGTCTTCCAATGCGGTTTTTTTATAAAGACCGTTTAAGAGATTTTCAATATTTCGATCCTTTTTTACCTCAATGACAATGCGGATTCCTTCTTTTGAAGATTCATCACGCACATCGTACATTTCATCGAACACTTTATCCTTCATTAAACTGGAAAGATTTTCAACCAATTTTGCCTTATTACCAGCTACCGTAAATGGAATCTCAGAAATAATAATATTTTGTCTACCATAATCGCCCTTTTCAATTTCAACTTTACCGCGGACTTTAATCTTACCTTCGCCAGTTTCATAAATTTTAGGTAATTCTTCTTCATTAATAATAGTTCCACCTGTTGGAAAATCAGGACCAGGAATATATTCCATTAATTTTTCTATGGAAATAGTTGGCCTGTCCATATAAGCAATAACACCGTCAATGATTTCTCCTGGGTTATGTGGTGGAATATTAGTAGCCATACCAACTGCAATACCTGTCGTACCGTTGATTAACAGGTTAGGTAGCATGGCAGGAAGAACGGAAGGTTCCTTTTCGCTTTCGTCAAAGTTTGGAACAAAGGTGACTAAGTCCTTTTCCAGATTGGAAAGTAGCGTCATAGCCCCTTTTGATAACCTTGCTTCCGTGTATCGCATAGCAGCGGCACCATCTCCATCAATGGAACCAAAGTTACCATGTCCATCTACAAGAGGAATGGATAAAGAATACTCCTCTGTCATATGTACCAATGCATCATAGATTGAACTATCACCGTGTGGATGATATTTACCCATGGTATCTCCCACGATACGAGCACTTTTTCTATGGGGTTTATCAGGTGCCAGAGAAAGTTCACTCATGGCATATAAAATTCTACGTTGAACTGGTTTTAAACCGTCCCGCACATCAGGAAGTGCGCGGGAAATAATAACGCTCATGGCGTAATCACGGTAGGATGTTTTCATTTCCTCCGTAAAATCAATTTGTATAATATTTTCCATCCTTATTCAACCTCACTAAATATCAAGTTTTGCATACTTTGCTTCTTCCATAATAAAGGAACGTCTTGGTGGAACATTGCTACTCATAAGAGTTGTAGTAATTTCATCTGCTTCCACAGTATCACTGATTGTAACCTGTGCTAAAATTCGTTGTTCTGGGTCTAGTGTAGTTTCCCAAAGCTGCTCGGCATCCATTTCACCAAGTCCCTTGTATCTTTGTACATTTAATAATTTATTGCCTGGAATTTTCTTGAATTTTTCCAGTTCATAGTCATTAAATATATATTTGGACTGTTTTGTTTTTTTGCGAGACTTTTTCTTTGTCTCTTTGTTGTCTTGTGAAGTAGTTTCGTATTCTACCTTATATAATGGAGGCAATCCTCTATAAATCTTTCCTGCTTTGATAAGTTCAGGCATAAAACGATAGAAGAAGGTTAATAAAAGCGTACTGATATGCGCACCGTCTACATCCGCATCTGTAAGAATGATAATCTTATCATAGCGAAGTTTTGAAATATCAAATTCATCGCCAATGCCACAGCCAAAGGAAGCAATCATAGACTTAATTTCATTATTTAATAGAATCTTTTCCAGTGTTGCCTTTTCTACATTTAAAA
Source organism: Clostridium sp. CAG:411 (assembly GCA_000437275.1). Lineage (GTDB taxonomy): Bacteria > Bacillota > Clostridia > Lachnospirales > Lachnospiraceae > CAG-411. The sequence goes on from FR899694.1 coordinate 16,116, forward strand.
TTTTACCACGAAGGGGAAGTACAGCCTGCGTTTTTCGATTTCTGGCAGTTTTAACAGTACCGCCAGCAGAATCTCCCTCTACAATATAGACTTCACATTCTTCTGGTTTTTTGGAAGAACAAGAAGCAAGCTTACTTCTGGTATCTACATCGTGAAGTTGCTTTAAAACAGCATTGCGTGCTTTATCACTTGCCTTTCTTGCGTTGTAGGACTTCATGGAATTATCTAAAATAGTCTGTAAGATTTCAATATTTTTATCAAAGAAACGTTCCACTTCTGTAGAAAAAACATCATCAACAGCAGTCTTGGCATCTGTATTTCCAAGCTTTGTTTTTGTCTGACCTTCAAACTGTGGGTCTGGATGTTTGATGGAAATAATTGCCACAATACCGTTTCGAATATCTTTTCCGTCGAAATTTTCATCTTTTTCTTTCAGAGTACCAAGTTCTCTTGCATAAAGGTTAAGAACACGGGTAAGTGCGGTTTTAAAACCGGTTACCAAAGTACCACCATCTACTACATTGATTCGGTTACAAAAAGCATTGATTTGTTCAGAGTAGTTTGTAGTATATTGAAAAGCAACCTCCACTTCAATATCGCCGCTTTTTCCTTCAATATAGACTGGTTCGTCGTAAAGTACAGTTTCTTCTCTTGTAAGATATTTGACAAAACTTTGAATACCGTATTCTTCCTGATAGGTAATTTCTTCGCCAGTACGTTCGTCTTTAAAATTAATCTGTAGATTTTTATTTAGATATGCGATTTCTTTTAATTTTTTCTTCACGACATCGCTTTTAAATTCTACCGTTTCAAAAATATCTGCATCTGGATAAAAAGTAACCGTTGTGCCTGTATCATTTTTTCGGCATGTGCTGATAACAGGAAGCATGCCTTTTACCAATTTTACAGTAGGATGTCCACCATTTTCGTATTCATCCCGATAAACGTTACCATCTCGACGTACCTCTACGATCACTTTGGAAGAAAGAGCGTTTACTACGGAAGAACCAACGCCGTGAAGTCCTCCAGAAACTTTATATACCGTATTATCAAATTTACCACCTGCATGAAGGATCGTATAAACCACTCGTACAGTTGGAATCTTTTTGGTTGGATGTAAATCCACTGGGACACCACGCCCATTGTCTTTAATACATACCCCACCATCCTTTTGAAGGGTAATGTTAATTTGCGAACAAAAGCCTGCAAGATGCTCATCAATACTATTGTCTAAAATCTCCCAGATAAGATGGTGAAGCCCCTGCTTTCCTGTGCTTCCTATATACATACCCGGACGCTTGCGAACTGCTTCTAATCCTTCCAGTATGACAATCTGACTTCCGTCATAATTTCCCATAGCTGCAACCTCCTGCTATCTATCATTATTGGGAATGTTTCCCGACGAGAAACATCCATTTCAGTTTACATTAGTCTTTTTAGCATAGCATAAGTAGGAAAAAAATGCAAACGAATGTTCTGAAAGGCTCGCAAAGTGGGAATGTTTCATTGCTGTTTAGAGTATATAATCAAGCTTTTAAAGGGATGGAGTTTCTTTTCCTTGCATTTCCATAAAATGGCATACATATGCGGTAAGGATTGACAAAAGTAGTGTCCTGCGATATATTATTTCTGAATGGTTTGAAGTATTAAAATAACAAAGTATATATATTTGTAAAAATGATATTGCTTCTTGCACAAGAACTCATAAATCTAAGTCACAATAGGAGGTAAAAAATGTTTCAGATTAACGAGAATTATTTAAAATTACCAGGTAGTTATTTGTTTTCAACAATTGGAAAAAAAGTTGCAGCATATAAAGGAGCAAATCCAGATAAAGAAGTAATTTCTTTAGGAATTGGTGATGTAACACAGCCATTAGTTCCAGCTATCATAAAAGCATTGCATGGTGCTGTAGATGAGATGGCAGTAGCCGAGACATTCCGTGGATACGCACCAGACTTAGGATATGAATTTTTAAGAACTGCTATTGCAGAAAATGATTATAAGGCAAGAGGTTGCGACATTAGTGCGGATGAAATCTTTGTTAGTGATGGAGCAAAATGTGATTCAGGAAATATTCAGGAGATTTTTGCACAGGATAGTAAAATTGCAGTATGCGATCCTGTATATCCAGTATATGTAGATACAAACGTAATGGCAGGAAGAACAGGTACTTATAATCCAACTACAGAGCAGTGGAGTGATGTAATCTATATGCCATGTACAGCAGACAATGGTTTCGCACCAGAACTTCCAAAGGGAAAGACACCAGATATTATTTATCTTTGCTTCCCAAATAACCCAACAGGTTCTACGATTACAAAGACACAGCTTCAGGAATGGGTTGATTATGCAAATAAGAACGGTGCAGTTATTATTTATGATGCAGCATATGAAGCATATATCTCAGAAGACGATGTACCACATTCTATCTACGAGTGTGAAGGAGCAAGAACTTGTGCGATTGAGCTTAGAAGTTTTTCTAAGAATGCAGGATTTACAGGAGTTCGTCTTGGATTTACCGTTATTCCAAAAGAATTAAAATGTGGAAATACTGCATTGCATGCATTGTGGGCAAGACGTCACGGAACAAAGTACAATGGAGCCCCATATATTGTTCAGCGTGCGGGTGAAGCTGTTTATTCTGATGAAGGAAAGGCACAGCTAAAAGATCAGGTTGGATACTATATGAATAATGCAAAGACAATCAAAGAAGGTCTTACAGCAGCAGGCTTTACAGTATATGGAGGTGTAAATGCACCATACATTTGGTTAAAGACACCAGATAAGATGACATCATGGGAATTCTTTGATTATTTATTAGAGAATGGAAACGTAGTAGGAACACCAGGTTCAGGATTTGGACCAAGCGGAGAAGGCTATTTCCGTCTTACTGCATTCGGTAGCAAAGAAAATACATTAAAGGCAATTGAGCGCATTAAGGCATTATAGTCATAACAAGTTAGAAGAAAAAGTCGTACTCGTTAAGCTGGTAAGCAGCGTGAGGAGTGGGATTATAATAGGTAAGGAGTCAATATGAGCCAAACAGTAAATGGAGCAGGACAAGTTGTAGCGAATGAATTATCTGATGAGGAAAAGGAAAAAATCTATAAGGAAGTACAACAGTTGATGGAAAGTACACGGTGTATTGTGCAGTATGAGTTAATGTTGTATATCTATAATGTGATTATTAAGCGTCTAAAGAGCTTGGGGGAATATAAAGATTCTCTTGCACTTGTAAAAGAATATTCGCAAAAGAGAAGGAAACTGAAAAAGACAGGGCAGGAAGAAATTTATCAGAATATGCTTAAAAAGAAAGAGGCAGTCTCTCAAGCAGAAGACCTTCAGTGGGTTTTGAAAGAAGCAGATAGAATTCCAGATTATAAGGATACAGAAGAAGTTCGGGCATGGTGTGAGCAAGAGATGGAACGAATGGACAAGCAAGAGCAGCGTCGTGCTACGATTCGACTACTCATAATTGTTGTTGTTCTTGTATTGGTTGTTATTGGTGCACAGACAGTTTTCAGAATGTATAAATAAAAGGCAAGGTTGCTACCTTAATGTGAGGCATTAAGGTAGTAACCTTTTTTTTCTATGAAAACCTTGCTTTCTTAGGCGAATCCCATTAGAATAGAGTAGAGAAAATATGCAATATAGGAGAGATTTCTAGGCATATTGATAGAAGTGAATTGCGAAAGGAGAAGTGTGATGGCAAATATAATTTCAGACGAAACGATAGAATATGTTGGTATCCTTGCTAAGCTTGAACTGTCTGAGGAAGAAAAAGAGCAGGCAAAGAAGGATATGGGCAGTATGTTAGATTATATTGATCAGTTGAATGAATTAGATACAACCGCAGTGGAACCTATGTCACATGTGTTTCCAGTGCATAATGTATTTCGTGAGGACATTGTGGAAAATGGGGACAATAGAGATGCAATTTTGAAAAATGCCCCAGAGGAGAAAGATGGTAGTTTTGCCGTTCCTAAAACAGTGGAGTAGTAAATAATAAGGGGAAGGCTGGTGAGGCTGATGGATCAGCAAGAGCAATTAAAATTGCGTAGACCATGGTTTTGCAGCAAATGTGGGGGAGAACTAAAACCTGCCTTTAGTGGAACTTATGAGTGTACGACATGTAAGAACTTGGAGTATGATGATTTCGGAAAAGTAAAGAATTATATCGAAGAGAATGGAAGACAACCAGCCGTTATTTTGGCTGAAAAAACGGGGGTTCCGATAGATACGATAGATATGCTTTTAAAGACGGGCAGATTAGAAATACCAGATGGAGCAGATATTTATATTAAATGCGAGCGTTGTGGTTGCGATATCCGCTATGGCAGATATTGTCCAGAATGTATGAAAGCATTAGCAGGAGATGTAAAAAAAGCATTTTTTAATGAAAATGTGGGAGAAAAACCGAAACATAAATCAAAAGAAAAACCAAAAGATGAGATGTTTGTAAAAGAATGGTTAAAAAGAAAAAAATAACAGGAGGAAAAGAGCGTGGATTTGTTAAACTTAACTGCTGTAGAGCTTGGAAAAAAGATACAGGCAAAAGAGACAAATGCGGTGGAAGCCGTACAGGCAGTATTAGCACAGATTGATAAAATGGATGATACCATTCATAGTTATGTTACTGTGGATAAAGAGGGTGCTATGGAGCGTGCCAAAAAGGTACAAAAACAGATAGAAGAGGGAGCAATTAACGGTCCTCTTGCAGGTGTACCGGTAGCGATTAAAGATAATATGTGTACAGAGGGTATCCTCACTACCTGTAGTTCTAAGATTTTGGAAAACTTCTATCCAACCTATACGGCGGAAGCTGTATTAAATTTAGAAAAAGCAGGAGCAATTGTTGTTGGAAAGACAAATATGGATGAATTTGCTATGGGAAGTACCACAGAAACTTCTGCTTATGGTGTGACAAGAAACCCATGGAATACAGAACATGTACCTGGAGGATCTTCAGGTGGTTCTTGTACTGCTGTTTCTGCAAATGAATGTTTCTTTGCATTGGGTTCAGATACAGGTGGTTCTATCCGTCAGCCGAGTTCATTTTGTGGTGTAACAGGTATCAAACCAACTTATGGTACAGTATCACGATATGGTTTAATTGCATATGGTTCTTCTTTAGACCAGATTGGACCAGTGGCAAAAGATGTAACAGACTGTTCTACTATATTAGAGACAATTGCTTCTTATGATAAAAAGGACAGCACTTCCTATAAGAGAGACTCTTATGATTTTACATCTGCATTAGTAGATGATGTAAAAGGAATGAAGATTGGTATTCCAAAAGGATATTTTGGAGAGGGACTTGACAAGGAAGTTTCAGATGCAGTTATGGCTGCTGCAAAGGAATTAGAGAAAAAAGGTGTTATTTTAGAAGAGTTTGATTTAGGATTAATTGATTATGCAATTCCTGCTTACTATGTAATTGCAGATGCAGAGGCAAGTTCAAATCTTGCTCGTTTTGATGGTGTAAAATATGGATATCGTGCAGAGGACTACAATGGGTTGCACAGTATGTACAAAAAGACACGTTCTGAGGGATTTGGTGCGGAAGTAAAACGTAGAATTATGTTAGGTTCTTTTGTATTAAGTTCTGGTTATTACGATGCTTACTATTTGAAAGCCCTTCGTACAAAAGCACTGATAAAACAGGAATTTGATAAAGCGTTTTCAAAATATGATATGATTTTAGGACCAGCAGCACCTACGACAGCACCAAAGATTGGTTCTAGTTTGAGCGATCCAATCAAGATGTATTTAGGTGATATTTATACGATTTCAGTGAATTTGGCTGGTTTACCTGGTATATCTGTTCCATGTGGAGTAGACAGCAAAGGATTGCCAATTGGCGTACAGTTGATTGGAGATTGCTTCCAGGAAAAGAAAATTTTACGTGCAGCGTATGCATTTGAACAGACAAGAAGTTATCAGAGTCCTTTTGATAAATAAGTAAGAAAAGTTAGATAAGTAAAAATAGATGGAGGTTGACATGAGTAAGGAATACGAAACAGTCATTGGACTTGAAGTCCATGTGGAACTGGCGACAAAGACAAAGATATTCTGTTCGTGCAGCACAGCATTCGGTGGAGCACCTAATACACACACCTGTCCAGTATGTACAGGTATGCCAGGTTCTCTTCCAGTGTTGAACAAACAGGTTGTAGAATATGCAATTGCAGTAGGTCTTGCAACAAACTGTACCATTACAAAAAATGGAAAGTTTGACCGTAAAAACTATTTCTATCCAGATAATCCACAAAACTACCAGATTTCCCAGCTATACTTGCCAATTTGTCGAAACGGTAAAGTAGAGATTGAGACAGAACAGGGGAAAAAGGCAATTGGGATTCATGAGATCCATATGGAAGAAGATGCAGGAAAGCTTGTACATGATGAGTGGGGAGACTGCTCATTAGTTGATTTTAACCGTTCTGGTGTGCCATTGATAGAAATTGTATCAGAACCAGACATGCGTTCTGCGGATGAAGTAATTGCCTATTTGGAAAAACTTCGTTTGATTATTCAGTATTTAGGAGCTTCAGATTGTAAATTAAATGAGGGTTCTATGCGTGCAGACGTAAACCTATCTGTTCGAGAAGTTGGGGCAACAGAATTTGGTACAAGAACTGAGATGAAGAACCTAAACTCTTTCAAGGCGATTGCCAGAGCCATTGAGGCAGAAAGAGAACGTCAGATTGATTTGCTTGAATCTGGTGAGGAAGTGATTCAGGAAACAAGAAGATGGGATGATACAAAAGAATATTCTTATGCTATGCGTTCGAAAGAAGATGCACAGGATTATCGTTATTTCCCAGACCCAGATTTAGTTCCAATTATTATCAGTGATGAATGGCTAGAGGAAATAAAGAGTCGTCAACCAGAACTTCGTGATGAAAAGATGGCTCGTTATGCAAAAGAATATGAGCTTCCAGAATATGATATTTCCGTCATAACCAGTTCAAAGCATATGGCAGATATATTTGAAAAGACGGTTGAAATTTGTCGTTCAGCTAAAAAAGTTTCCAATTGGCTTATGGTTGAAACAATGCGCCTTTTAAAAGAACATGATATGGAAGCGGAAGATATTAAATTCTCACCGGAAAATTTGGCGAAATTAGTAGCACTTACAGATGCAAAAGCCATTAATAGTACCGTTGCAAAAGAAGTATTTGAACATGTATTTGAGGAAGATATTGATCCGGAAAAATATGTAGAAGAACATGGACTGAAAACAGTCAATGATGAGGGCGCATTGCGTAGTACGATTGAGAAAATCGTAGAGGCAAATCCACAATCTGTAGAGGATTATCGCAATGGTAAAAAGAAAGCCATTGGTTTCTTAGTTGGACAGACCATGAAGGAGATGAAAGGAAAGGCAGATCCTGGTATGGTAAATCAGATTTTAACAGAAATCTTAGAAAAATAAGGCTAGTTTTGCTCATATAATACCAAAGAAAGGTAATGGGTTTTATGTGTGTACCCATTTGGGCATTTTAATATTTTAACACTACCAGCTAATAGTGTTATGAGCAAGTAGTAGAGCGGATTGCGAATATCCACTTGAGTTATATTTAGAAAGAAAGGAAGTATATTATTATGAAGAACATTATCGCAACAGATAAAGCACCACAGGCAATCGGACCATATTCACAGGCAATCGAGGTAAATGGAATGGTATTTACTTCAGGTGTGATTCCAATCATTCCTGCAACTGGAGAATTAGTAACAGGTGGCATTGAAGAACAGGCAGATCAGGCAATTGGAAACTTAAAAGCTTTATTGGAAGAGTCTGGCGTATCAATGGAAAATGTAGTAAAAACAACTGTATTTATTAAGAATATGGATGATTTTGCAAAAGTAAATGAAGTATATGCAAAATACTTTACTTCACAGTTCCCAGCACGTTCTTGCGTAGAAGTAGCAAGACTTCCTAAAGATGTTTTGATTGAGATTGAAGCAATTGGAATCAAAGGCTAGGAGTGTGAAGGATTGCAAGAAAATATAAACGAAACATCAATAGACAAGAAATATATGGGAGCAACAGGAGCAAATAGATTTTTACTTATCACACTGTTGTGCTATATGGGAAGCTCTTTTGTATTACAATTACTTGCTAATCTTTTGGGAGGAAAGATACCATTTCTCAGAGATACTTTATTTTTACTGTTGGCAGGGCAGATTGCATTGGTAGTACCAGCAATTGTATTTTTTGTAAAAAATAAGATAAATGTAACAGAATTTTTGAGGATAAAAAGGATGCATCCGATTACATGGATTTTAATTATTGTTTTTTCCTATGCATCTTACCCAATTATTAGCTTGTGTAACTATTTATCTCTTCAAGTTTCTGAAAATGTGATTGATGGAACGATGCAGGATATTTTGGAAAAATATCCGATTGCGATTTGTGTGATAGCGGTCGCATTGATTCCTTGTATGGTGGAAGAAACCATCTTTCGTGGAGTTATGTATCAGTCCTACAAGAGAGCAGGCTTTTTTAAGGCATTGTTTATGACAGCCATCTTATTTGGCTTCTTTCATATGAATATCAATCAGATGTCCTATGCGATTGTAATCGGTCTTTTATTTGTTTGTTTAAATGAAGCGACTGGTTCTATATTGAGTTCTATCTTTATGCATTTTATCATAAATGGAACATCAATACTTAGCAGTGCAGCCATATATAAACGATATGGTAGCTTACAGGTAGAGACGACAGAAAATATGCTTTCCAGTGGAAGTATAGTAAGATATTTGGTGATTGCATCCGTATTTTGTGTTGCTATACTCGCATTATTGCTTTATGCAATGATGAAAATAGAGCATAGGGATGAAATTGTTGCTGCATTGACAAAACCAACACAGGAAAAAGAACGTATGTTATCTCCTGCATTAGTTGTTGTTTTGGTAATTTGTGTAGCGATGATGGCATTGTCACAGATGGTCTAGGGATGCGTGAAAACGAAATAAAAGGCAAAGACTTGCATAAATTTAGAAAGAAATCTAAAATATGCAAGTCTTTTTTTAAAATTAATGTAAATTTCCATTATTTGGGGCTAGAGCATTCAACAAAAATGAATTATGATTGTTTGCAATATTATCTAAAAAACGGATTGACTTACTAGGGGGAATGAATGAAAATTTGTAATATATTATAAAAATGTGATAAAAAATGGCTTTGATTTATGCATATTTTCAGGAAAAGCCCGATAAACTTGACAAAGCAGATAATATTCTGTATAATAAGCAGTGAAATGTTGTAATGAAAACTTAATAATTATGTAAAAAAGAAATGGAGTGATTAACAAATGAAAAAATCTTCGATAGTTAAGGCTACTCTTTATAGTGGATTAGCGTTAGCTATAGTTGCAACGGTAAGTGGGCCAAAAGTTTCTTCGGCAACACTCAATGCAGAAAAAGGTTTGGCAGGAATTTCGATAACTTTAGATAAATATTGTTCAACAGATTCAAATGATACTACAGACGATACTTCTACAGCAAACATGGTTGTTGCAGTTGCTTCAGAAAGTGCAGTGTCAGGTGCAGCATTATCTGGTATTGTAGAAGAAACAACAAATTACGAGAATACAGCAATTTCTGTAGCTAGTGAGTATGTTAATATCCGTAAGAGAAAAACAACAGATAGTAAGGTTGTTGGAAAATTGTATCGCGGTGCAGCAGCTACTGTAATTTCCGATGATGGCGAATGGGTTAAAATTCAGTCAGGAAATTGTACAGGATATGTAAGTGCAGATCTTCTTGCAATTGGAGATAGCGCAGAAAAGGTAGCAGATACATATGGTACAAAGACAGCTACTGTTACAACTACAACATTAAAAGTAAGAGAAAAAGCAGATAGTACATCCGATTGTCTTACAATGATACCAATGGGCGAGTCTTATTCGGTAATCAGTGAGAATGATGAATGGGTAAAAATTTCTATTGATGGAGAGGATATTAAAGGTTTCGTTTCAAAAGACTATGTAGATGTAGATCTTGAATTTGAACATGCAATATCAATCAAAGAAGAAAAAGAAAAACTTCGTAAGGAAAGAGAAGCTGAGGAAGCAGCTAGAGCAGAAGAGGAAGCACAGCAGGAAGAACAGAAGAGTTCATCAAGTAGCAGTTCATCCTCAAGTAGTGCATCATCAAGCAGCAGTTCTTCTAACAGCAGCTCATCATCAAGCAGTAGTTCATCAAGCAGCAGTAGCTCTTCATCAAAAAGCAGTTCATCAAGCAAGAGCTCATCATCAAGTAAATCAAATTCAAGCAGTAGTTCCTCAGGATCATCAAGTTCTGTAACAACTGCTGGTTCAGGATCTGAAGTTGCTAGTTATGCATTACAGTTTGTTGGTAACCCATATGTATGGGGTGGTACAAGCTTGACAAATGGAGCAGATTGTTCTGGTTTCGTTATGTCAGTATATGCACACTTTGGTGTATCATTACCACATAGTTCAGCTTCACAGGCTGGTTATGGTAGAAAGGTAAGCCTTTCAGAAGCAAAACCTGGAGATCTTGTATTTTATGCAAGAGGAGGTTCTGTAAACCATGTTGGTATTTATATCGGTGGTGGGCAGATTGTAAATGCCGCTTGTAAGAGAGAGGGTATTTGTACAAAATCTGTAAGCTACAGAAGTGTATATTGTGTAAAGAGAATTTTAAACTAATAAATAGTTTTTGACAGAAAAGGCATGTCGCATTAAGCGGTATGCCTTTTCTTTTTTTATGTGATTGAAAAGCTTGACGGATTGAGCAGAAATTTTGCTTGCAAAGCTCGTTTGCCTAAGAGTAGTCATCGTAAGTCTTACGATAGAATCCTTATCATAAAAAGGGGAGAATTACATTGAAACGGATAGTTGCAATGTGGTATAATAGCAATATGGATAGTTTCTATTAACGTATAGCGAAAAAAGAAGTATGGAATGAAAAAAAGTATATTGTATTCTCCAGTTAGATCGTGTGCTTCTATGAAAAATACAAAGATTTTATAGAGTGAGAGGGATATAGTATACTAGGGTGAGGAGGAATAGATATGGTTGAGCGCAGAAAATATAAAAGATTACCGATTGAATTGAGTTTGGAGATTAAAAAGATTTATAAACAGGATTACGTGATTATTGAAGATGTGGATACCGAGATTTCGGTAACGGATATATCAAAATCTGGTATTGGATTTATGTCTAAGGCAAAACTGCCACTTGACTATTATTTTGATGGAAAGATACGTTTAGCCGAAAATGACTACTTTTATGCAGTCATTCATATTGTTCGTGGTGAAGTAATGGACAGTGGAAATTATTATGGAGCAGAATTTGTTGGCTTAGCACCATTCTTGGCAAATAAGATTGATGATTATGAAGCCAGCTTGCGTCGATAGATGGTATATATGTTACATAAAATAAGAGCGTTAGATTTATTGGAATCGAAAAGAGAGAATAGATAGAAGACTGTTGCACTGGAAAGGTTTCTACAGGATTATAGGGTTATATTGGATAACGCTATAGTGTGTATGGCTTTTCTTGGTGCGACAGTCTTTTTTTGTCTAAAAAGCTAAAAAATGTGTAGTATCGAAAAAAATAAAAAAATATGCAACCGTTTTTCATAGAATACCCACTACATAAGTGAAAGGAGGAAATGAAAGAATTGACTGGTCAAGAAATAGAAGAAACAAATCGTTATTTTGAAGCAGTGTACTGCAAAACAAATCGTGGAGTAACGCTATACTTAATTTCGAAATGTAAAAATTTTTCCGATGTAAACGATATTTTGCAGGAAGTATATTTGGAATTTTACCAGGTATTATTGAAAAAGGGAAAAGCATATTTCAAGAATGAAGAAAGTTTTTTAATTAGCTTGTGTCGTAAAAAGATGGCAAAATACTATTCCTTTTGGGACCGGATACCGCACAAGGTGTATATAGATGAAAAAGAAATTTATGAGCAGGAGGAACTTTTGACTTCGATTGATTTTCAAGAGGATATAGAGGAAGTCTTTTATAAAACGGAAATGGTGACTAAGGTGCAAGAGTTACTAAAAAAGAAGTCAGATGAAATCCAGAAGATTTTTTATCTATATTATACAATGGAACTTCGGATTCCTGAAATTGCAAAATTGCTGCAAATGAAACCGCAAACTGTAAAAAGCAAATTATATCGAACCAGAAATGATTTGTATAAGGAATTAAAACGGAATAAGTGAAAGAAGGGTGGCGTCATGACAGAGAAGGATTTTTACAAAAAAGTAACACAAAATATGGTTGTAGATTTGGAGGATATAAAGATGAAGATGGAGAAGAATGGAACAGAGAACAAAAAGAATCGCAAGGCTTCTATGCGTAAAACAATAGTCGCAGCTTCCTTGTGTTGTGTTGTAGCGGTGAGTGGAGTTAGTATCTATGCAACAACCTCACATGGTTCGTTATTGTCTTTGTTTGCTGGCGAGAATAAAAATGTGCAGAAAAAGGCAGAAAAATTAGTGGATAAAAATGTAAAGCAGGATACCACAGACAACAAGGAACAGGCAAAATGGGCTAAGTTTAAGGTAGAAGAGGCAATCTGCGATAACAATGAAGTATACATTAGTATTGCAGTCACAGCTACAGATGCCAAAAATACTCTTTTAATTCCTACGAATATGGCAGAGGGCGATAACATGTCTGATCTTGGTTTAGAGGGAGAAGATGGAAACATATCTGCGGAACAATATGCAAAAAAATACGGAAAAAAGATTTTAAAAGTTGAGGCGGGAATATCTGGATGTAATGCACCAAGTCAATCTATTAGCAATACTTTGGAGGAAGATGGTACATTGATGTATACGATTCGCTTTGATAACTTAGAAAAATCAAAACAATTAAAGTATCAGTGTAATACCTTTGTTATTCCACCAGAAAAGGAAGAAACATCAGAAAATATGATAAAGGATCAGTTTGAGTTTACATTAAAGGATAAATCTGATACAAAAGAAGAAGTGTATAAGGTAACATCAAAAGAAGCAGTAGAAGGAACGGATTTAGTGATTGACGGAGTTTCCTTTACAAAAAGTGATTTGGGAACTGCTTGCAAGATTCAGTATCATTATACTGGTGATAAGTCAAAATGGGAGAAATATGAGACAAAGGATCAAGACATATTATTTTTCATGTTAGATGAACAGGGAAATATTATTGAAACGGCAGAGGGCGGCAATAATACACTAGATGGTGTGAATGTAACAGAAGTTTCATACTATCGCTTATCTAAGTTACCAAAGAAGATTACATTTGTTGCAAAGGACGTTATGGAGAAAAAACTTTACGGTAAGTTTACAGTTGAAAAGGCAAAATAATAGTGGGGAAAGTTTTGCATACGAATAAGCATAAAAACGGTTGTTCTGAATAGGACAACCGTTTTTTGTGATTTTCGTTGTTTTGTTTCCTGTTGTGATTTTAAAAAGTAGATGAATTATATAAACAAGATGGGACATTGAGAATAGTTGTGTGACAATAGGAATTGCTTAAAAATAGGATAACACTGGACAGGTTGCACAAAATACGACAAAAAAGAGGCAATAAAAAAGAAGGAGACAGAAAAAGTCAAAAAAGTTATCCACATTTATCCACATATAAAAGTGGAAGAATTGGATAAAAAATAAAGTTATACACAGAGTTATCCACTTTATTCACAATTTTGTGGACAACTTTTAGTGGATAAAAAACTGTCAAGTTCGAAAGTATGTTTTGTAGCATTTGTAAGATTGCATAAAAAAATAGAATTCGACAAATTGTAATTATTGTGAGAAAAATAAGTAAAATAAAGTAAGTAGTCAGAAAATAATACTTGAAAAAATTGTGCATAAAGAATGCTGGTAGCATAAAAGAAAGGTTTTATCTATGATTGTATAGCAAAGTGGAATACGAATATCCGCTTGAATTTGCCCTAGGTTATTGGTATAATATTTGCATAAGAATTGATGCCAAAGGGGAATTGGAATCAAGGCTTACAAAACTTATAGCAAAAGGAGTTGGACATTATGAGGTATATTATTAGTGGAAAGAATATTGACGTAACAGAAGGGTTAAAAGATGCTATTTATGAAAAGATTGGAAAGTTAGAGCGTTATTTTACAGAAGACACAGAGGTACATGTTACATTTAGTGTAGAAAAGGAGAGACAGAAAATCGAGGTTACGATTCCTATGAAAGGAAACATTATTCGTGCAGAAGAGGAAAGCACAGATATGTATGTATCCATTGATTTGGTTGAGGAGATTATAGAGAGACAGCTTAGAAAATATAAAAATAAGATTGTTGAAAGAAAGCAGGCTGGACATAGTTTAAGCAAAGCATTTGCAGAAGAAGAAATTGAAGATGAAGAATCCATTGAGATTATTCGTTCAAAACGTTTTGCGATTAAGCCAATGGACCCAGAGGAAGCTTGTGTACAGATGGAATTATTGGGACATGACTTTTATGTATTCCGCAATTCTGAAACAGATGAGGTAAATGTTGTATACCGTAGAAAGAAAAATTCATACGGTTTAATTGAACCAGAGTGCTAAAATAAAACAACGCTGTTACATAGAAGCCACATTTTAAAAGGTGTGGCTTCTTTTTTGTTGCTAAGGCATCTGTATGGTTTTACATTGGAATGTTTTGTAACAAAAAAGGAAACTTTGAGGAGAGATGAAATAATTTGTGTTGGATCGAAGCTGAAAATTTGTTGTGTTGTATTAATTTCTTAACATAAAATTAAAAAATAAGTTGAATCCTAGGGTTTCTAATGTTACAATATGAATTGGTATCTTATAAGGAATAGAAGGCGAAGTAGCCTTGAAGATAAAAAAGTGAAAGGAAAGGTGCATCTTTGGATGCAGAGGTATAATCATGGGATTTTTTACAAAGATATTTGGAACACATAGTGAACATGAGCTTAAACGTATTTATCCAATTGTCGACAAGATTGAAGCGTTAGAGCCTGAATATGAAAAGTTGTCCGATGAACAACTGCAACATAAGACAGTTGAATTTAAGGAACGCTTAGAAAAGGGAGAAACGCTGGACGATTTATTGGTAGAAGCATTTGCTACCGTTCGTGAAGCATCAAAGCGTGTTTTAGGCATGCGTCATTACCGTGTACAGTTAATCGGTGGTGTCATCTTGCATCAGGGTCGTATCACAGAGATGCGTACTGGTGAAGGTAAGACATTGGTATCTACACTTCCTGCATATCTGAATGCATTGGCAGGAAAAGGTGTACATATCGTTACGGTTAATGATTACCTTGCAAAGCGTGATGCGGAGTGGATGGGACAAGTTCATGAGTTTTTAGGATTAAAAGTTGGTGTGATCCTAAACAGCATGGATAATGATGAACGTCGTGAGGCGTATGCATGCGATATTACTTATGCAACAAACAATGAATTAGGTTTTGATTATCTTCGTGATAATATGGTTATTTATAAAGAGCAGCTTGTAATGCGTGACTTAAATTATGCAATTGTCGATGAGGTTGACTCTGTATTGATCGATGAAGCAAGAACACCACTTATTATTTCAGGTCAGAGTGGAAAGTCTACAAAGTTATATGAAGCTTGTGACAATCTTGCAAGAACATTGGAAAAAGGTACAGAGACCGAACTTTCTAAGATGGATGCAATCATGAAGGAAGAGACAACGGAAACAGGTGATTTCGTTGTAAATGAAAAGGATAAGAATGTAAACTTGACAGAACAGGGTGTTCATAAGGTTGAAAAGTATTTCCATATAGAAAACCTTGCAGATCCAGAAAACTTAGAGATTCAGCACAATATTATATTAGCACTTCGTGCACATAACCTTATGTTTAGAGATAAGGATTACGTTGTAAACGATGAAGGCGAAGTATTGATCGTAGATGAATTTACAGGTCGTATCATGCCAGGTAGACGTTATTCAGACGGTTTACATCAGGCTATCGAAGCAAAAGAGCATGTGAAGGTAAGAAGAGAAAGTAAGACACTTGCAACCATCACATTCCAGAACTTCTTTAACAAATATGAAAAGAAATGTGGTATGACTGGTACCGCTTTAACAGAAGAAAAAGAGTTCCGTGAAATTTACGGCATGGACGTTATCGAAGTACCTACGAATAAGCCAATTCAGCGTATTGATTATCAAGATGCTGTATATAAGACACATGAAGGAAAGATTAATGCAGTTGTAGATGAAATTGAAAAAGCACATGCAAAGGGACAACCTGTTTTGGTTGGTACGATTACCATTGAGGGTTCTGAAGAATTAAGTGCAAAATTGAAAAAGCGTGGTATTCCACATCAGGTATTGAATGCAAAGTATCATGAGAAGGAAGCTGAAATTGTTGCTGATGCTGGACAGCGTGGAGCCGTTACAATCGCTACAAATATGGCTGGTCGTGGTACCGATATTAAGCTTGGCGAAGGAGTACAGGAACTTGGCGGATTAAAGATTATCGGTACAGAGCGTCATGAATCTCGTCGTATTGATAATCAGCTTCGTGGTCGTGCCGGACGTCAGGGAGATCCAGGAGAATCTCGTTTCTATATTTCTCTTGAGGATGACTTGATGCGTTTGTTTGGTTCAGAACGTATGATGGCTATGTTTAATTCATTGGGACTTGGAGATGATGAGCAGATTGAGCATAAGATGCTTTCGAAAGCAATTGAAAATGCACAGATGAAGATCGAGGGTAATAACTTTGGTATTCGTAAGAATCTGTTGGAATATGACCGTGTAAATAATGACCAGAGAGAAATTATTTATGAAGAACGTCGTCGTGTGTTAGATGGAGAAAGTATGCGTGATACAATTTATCGTATGATAAACGATGAAGTTGAACGTTGTGTAGATACAGTGATTGGTGATGATCAGAGCGCGGATGAGTGGGATATTCATGAATTAAATCAATTACTTCTTCCAGTGATTCCATTGGAAAAGATTGTATTAACAGAGGATGAAAAGAAAGCATTAAATAAACCTCAATTAATGCAGACATTGAAAGAAGAAGCTACAAAGCTTTATGAAGAGAAAGAAGCAGAATTCCCAGAAGCAGAACAAATACGTGAGGTTGAACGTGTTATTTTACTTAAAGTAATTGATAGTAAGTGGATGGATCATATCGATGATATGGATCAGCTTCGTCAGGGTATCGGTTTACAGGCATATGGTCAGAGAAACCCAGTTATTGAATATACAAATAGTGGATTTGAGATGTTTGGAGAAATGATCAATGCAATTGAAGAAGAAACAGTTCGTGCGTTGATGCATGTAAGAGTAGAACAGCATGTTGAAAGAGAGCAGGTTGCTAAGGTTACTGGAACAAACAAGGATGATACAGGTGTAAACACACCTAAGAGAAGAGCAGAAAAGAAAATACAGCCAAATGATCTTTGTCCTTGTGGTAGTGGTAAGAAATATAAATTCTGTTGTGGTAAGAAATAAAAATAGAAAAGAAGAAGTGTTATATTGTCTCGCACAATAAACACTTCTTTTTTTATGCAATAAGAAGGCAGCTTTCTTTTTGGGGAAAGTACAAAGAGAAAATAGATATATTATGTCAATTCATAAAAAAGCACTGGGAAAAAATGCAAAAACATGTTATACTGAAAGGTGAATAATGGCACAAAGTTATTAAAATCTTAATCAATGAAAGAGGTGAGAGAATGGTTGAATTAGACCAGTTTAAATATACATTAAATACCTATGAACAGCCATTAAAAGAAGTGGGGGATTCACTTTGACTTGGCTGGTAAAAAGCTAAGAATTGAGGAATTAGAGCGTCTGATGGAAGAACCTGATTTCTGGGAAGATACAGAGAAATCACAGAAGACCATGAAAGAATTGAAAGATTTGAAAAATACCATTGAGCAGTTTGAAGGTTTGCAAACTATGTATGACGACATTGCCACACTGCTTGAGATGGGATATGAAGAGGAAGATGCCAGTTTAATTCCTGAAATAGAAAGTGAATTAAAGGATTTTGAAACTGCATTTGAAGAGTTGCGAATTGGAACACTTTTGTCTGGTGAATATGATAAGGACAACGCAATATTGACACTTCATGCGGGAGCTGGTGGTACTGAAAGTTGTGATTGGGCAAGTATGCTTTGTCGAATGTATCAGCGCTGGGCAGAAAAGAAAGGTTTTTCTGTAGATATGATAGACTTTTTGGATGGTGAAGAAGCTGGATTAAAGTCTGTTACCTTAGAGATTAAAGGAACCAATGCATATGGTTATTTAAAATCAGAGCATGGTGTGCATCGTTTGGTGCGAATTTCACCCTTTAATGCGGCAGGAAAACGGCAAACATCTTTTGTTTCCTGTGATGTAATGCCAGATATCGAGGAAGATTTGGATGTAGAGATCAATGATGATGATATTCGTATTGATACCTACCGTTCCAGCGGTGCAGGTGGACAGCATATCAACAAGACATCTTCTGCGATTCGTATCACACACTTTCCTACTGGTATCGTTGTGCAATGTCAAAATGAGCGTTCACAGCATATGAATAAGGACAAGGCCATGCAGATGTTAAAGGCGAAGTTGTATTTACTAAAGCAGCAGGAAAACATAGATAAAGAATCTGGTATACGAGGCGAGGTAAAAGAAATTGGTTGGGGAAATCAAATTCGTTCCTATGTAATGCAGCCATATACGATGGTAAAGGATCATCGTACCAATCAGGAGATTAGTAATGTAAATGCGGTGATGGATGGCAATATAGATCCATTTATCAATGCATATTTAAAATGGATTAATACAAAATAAGGGGGTTTTTGTATGAAGCAGGTATTATGTGAAGTGGGTAACAATATGTATGGTATTGACATTGAAAAGGTGCAGGGGATTGAGAGAAAATTGGACATTGTTCAAGTACCAAATGGTTCTTCTCTGGTAGATGGAATTGCAAATTTAAGAGGAAGTGTTATTCCTATTTTGAGTTTGTACCATAAATTTAATATAGAACCAAAACCGATTTCAGAGGCTACGAAGTATATTATTACCAGAATTGGAGATATGCATGTTGGCTTTCAGGTGGATATGGTAGCCGAAATTGTAGAGGTACCAGAAGACAAATTTATGGAAGTGCCTACAATTGTTGCCAATGAAGATACTGCCTATATTGATTCTATTATTCAGGTGAATAAGAAATTGATTTTAGTTTTGGATGTGGAAGGCATTTTAAACGAAGTGGAAAAGAAAAACATTTCAAAGCTAGTGGAAGATATGTAAAAGAGGTTTGGCAGAGAGCTTCATATAGCGAATCAAATAAGGGAAAATGTAAACTACAGGAGGAAATATAGAAATCTTCCTGTAGTTTTTTTGTTTATACAATCACCATTTTTATTGTAAAAGTGAACTTTTCGACAAAAAAGGTTGCAATCAGTGGAAATTTATGCTAGTATATCTTTCGTGGGAAAACAAGTGTATTTCTACTGCAAACAAGTTGAAGCAATTAACTGAGGAGAGGTACGATATGAACCATTCTGAGGAGAAAGAAAAGCATTGCTTGGAAGAAGAGCAATATTTTATTGTAAAAAAAGCAGCTTTACCGGAAGTTTTTCATAAGGTGGTAGAAGCAAAGCGGCTTCTTGATTCGCAAAAGAGTATTACCATTCAGGAAGCGACGGATGCGGTTGGTATTAGTAGAAGTTCCTTTTATAAATATAAGGATGATGTCTTTCCGTTTCATGATAATGCCAGAGGAAAGACGATTACGATTATGATGCAGGTAGATGATGAACCAGGGCTGTTATCTAAAATATTAAGTCTTGTGGCAAAGTATGGAGCAAACATTCTTACTATTCATCAGACGATTCCTGTAAATCAAATTGCAATGCTTACGTTAAGTGTTGAAATTTTACCAACTTCGGGAGATGTAACTGGTATGATGAATGAGATTGAAGACTTGCCAGGTATGCATTATATGAAATTGATTGCGAGAGAATAAGAATAATTAGGGAGAAAAAGGTAGTCAGAGCCTTTTGAATATAGCTATTTTGAGAAAATGATGTCTTACGGGACAGGATGGAGGAAAATATGATAAATGTTAGCGTTTTAGGTTATGGTACAGTAGGTTCAGGTGTGGTTGAAGTATTGCACACAAATTCTGAGAGTATTGCAAAGAAGGTTGGAGATACTTTAAATGTAAAGCATATTTTAGATTTAAGAGATTTCCCAGGAGACCCATTTGAAGAAAAGATTGTACATGACTTTGACGAGATTGTGAAAGATGATGAAGTTAAAATTGTGGTAGAAACCATGGGTGGAGTAAAGCCTGCATATGACTTTGTAAAGGCTTGCTTGGAAGCAGGAAAAAATGTTTGTACATCTAACAAAGAACTTGTTGCAAAACATGGTGCAGAACTTTTAGCAATTGCAAAAGAGAAAAGCGTAAACTTTTTCTTTGAAGCAAGTGTAGGTGGCGGTATTCCAATTATTCGTCCATTGAACGAGTGTGTGACGGGTGATGTGATTGAAGAAATCTCAGGTATCTTAAATGGTACAACTAACTATATTCTCTCTAAGATGTCTTCAGGAGGTTCTGATTTTGATACGGTACTGAAAGATGCACAGGATAAAGGATATGCAGAACGCAATCCAGAAGCAGACGTAGAAGGATACGATGCTTGTAGAAAGATTGCAATTTTAACTTCTTTGGCTTATGGAAAACAGGTTGATTATGAGGATATCTATACAGAAGGTATTACAAAGATTACAGATGTAGATATTAAATATGCAAAAGCTTTGGGTGCAAGCATTAAGATTTTTGGTAGCAGCAAAAATGTAGATGGAAAGGTTTATGCAAAGGTTGCACCAGTTATGATTAACGCTGCTCATCCATTATATATGGTAAATGATGTCTTTAATGGTATTTTTGTAAAGGGTAACATGGTTGGAGATTTGATGTTCTACGGAAGTGGAGCAGGAAAGCTTCCTACAGCCAGTGCAGTTGTTGGTGATGTAGTTGCCGCAGCAAAAAATCTGGAAACAAATGTACCTGTTATTTGGGAAAAGGATAAACTTGAAATTGCAGATATTAAGGATGCATCACAACGCTTCTTTGTTCGTCTTTCTGGAGATAAGGCAGCAAATGAAAATAAAGTTGCAGAAGCATTTGGAACCGTACAGGTAGTAGATGCAGGAATCGCTGATGAATATGCATTTATTACAGAAGAAGTGAAGGAAGGCGAATTTGCGAAAAAAGCAGAAGAACTTGGAAATGTGGTAAGCAGAATTCGCGTAGATTTTTAGTGCTCATGTTTTTATTTACTTTACTATTGCGTAGCAGAATTGTTCTGCTACGCTATTTTACTTTATAGGGAAATGAGTTCTATAAAGCAAAAACGCTTTTCGGGATGTGGACTTATCCACTTTGTTCTTATACCTTAATCTTTATGAAAAATTGTGCTATAATAAGGGATATGGGATAAACGGAAAGGGGATTTTCTATGAAAACAAATTGGTTGGACAGTGTATATACAGATGGAAGTAGATTTTTTGTTACGCCTTCTTTGCCTAAAAAAGGAGAGGCGGTTACCATTAAGTTGCGAATGTTTGCGGATGCACCAGTCGTAGATGTGATTTTGCGTACCCGAATCAATGGAGGGGAAGAACGACTTTATATGGAACGAACAGGGGAAAAAGACGGTCTTGCCTACTATGAAAAGACAGTATTATGCAAAGAGGACACTTTACATTACCAGTTTTATCTGATAACCAAGGAGTGTATTTATTATTATACGCAGGCAGGAATATCAGATATCATGCCAGATGAAACCTATGACTTTAAAATTGTTTATAATTATCGCCAACCTGCATGGGTAAAAAATGCAGTCTTTTATCAAATTTTTCCAGAACGTTTCTGCAATGGAGATCCGAGTATTAGCGTGAAAGATGGGGAATATAAATTTGATGGACATGATACGATACAGGTGAAAGACTGGAATGAAGATCCTAAGGAATATGAACAGACGCACTGTTTAGACTTTTATGGTGGAGACTTGATTGGAATACGAAAAAAGATACCGTATTTAAAAGAGCTGGGTGTAACAGCACTTTATATCAATCCGATTTTTTATGCAGCGACGATGCACAAATATGATTGTTTGGATTACTTTACGGTAGACCCGCATTTTGGCGGTGACCAGGCATTGATTGATTTAGTAGAAGAATTGCATAAAAATGATATGCGTGTTATTTTGGATGTTTCCATCAATCATACAGGCAGTGCACACAAATGGTTCAATAAAGAAGGAATTTTCTTTGATAAAAGCATAGGTGCGTACAACAATCCAGATGCATTGGAACGGAGCTATTATTTCTTTGGAGAAAACAATGCATACAAATCCTGGTGGGATGTAGATACACTTCCTACTTTAAATTATACTTCAGATGCCTTGCGGGAAATATTATATCGCGGTGAGAACTCTCTTGTGAAAAAGTGGTTGAAACCACCTTTTTGCACAGATGGTTGGAGATTTGATGTGGCAGATGTTATGGCTAGAAATGATGAATATCAGTTGCATCATGATGTATGGCCGGAATTGGTGGATAGTATAAAAAATACAAAGCAGGATGCCTATGTGGTTGCAGAAGAATGGGGAGATTGTGCAGAATTTTTACAGGGAAATGAATGGGATACACCGATGAACTACTATGGATGTGCCAGACCCGTTAGAGAATATGTAGGAGAGCATGATTTATTTTTAGTGCGAGAAGAAGTCGTGCGAAAGACGAAGCCAAACCAAAGTGCAAAAGCTTTGGCAACAAGGATTCGGCAACATTTGGGTAAGATGCCATTTGCATTGCAACAGGTACAATTCAATTTACTGGATAGTCATGATGCCTCCAGACTGCATAATAATCCAGAAATTTCCTGGGAGGCAACCAAGGTAGCAATTACCATACTATTTACTTTACCGGGAATGCCAAGTATCTATTATGGAGATGAGGCTGGTATTGATGGTCGTATTGATACGAACGAAGGGTTCCGTTATCCGATGCCATGGGGAAAAGATTTTGAGAAGGATGCACCTTATAAATGCTATCAAACCCTTGCAAAGATGAAACAATCGCAGGAAGCCTTTTGTGACGGTGGATTTAAAATTTTGTGGGAAACAGGAAAGGTGTTTGCTTTTGCACGTTTTACGGATAAGCAGCTTTATTATATTGTTACATCCATGGAGGAGGAAACAAAAGAGGTGCAACTTCCTTATGATATATTTGGATATGATAAAGTAGCGGAAATGGAGGATGTTTTTGGCACAAAGGTAGAATTTTCGGATGAAAAAGGAAGTGTTAATCTGAAAGTACCCGCAGGAGTGGCGTATATAGTAAAGGTTCAAGCGTAATGTTCTATAAAAGGAAATTTTGTGTAACATTTCTGCCTGGCTGAACTGTTACAATTTTGTTTTAGTAATGGGATAAACAGATTGCATTCATGAGCAGGCAGCGAAGTGGATGATAGATATCCGCTTTCTTGCTATAAAATTAGGAAGGAGGGAAACAGTATGGTACGTGTCAATGGTCAAGAGGTTGATGCAGTAGGAAAAAATATTGAAGAGATGCTGCTTGAACAGGGCTTTGAAAAAGGCAGAGTTGCAGTTGAGCGAAATGAGGAAATCGTATCCAAAGCGACCTATAAAGAGGTAATACTTTCTGACGGAGATGTTGTGGAAGTGGTAAGCTTTGTTGGAGGTGGCTGATAAAAGGAGACACAAGAAAATAACAGCAGAGTCAGATAGGAGGATGTGCGGTGAACACACAGGATACATTTGTTTTAGGAGGAAAAGAATTTCATTCTCGATTTATTTTGGGTTCGGGAAAATATTCAATGGATTTAATAAAGGCAGCAGTGGAATATGCAAAAGCAGAGATTATTACACTGGCAGTAAGACGTACCAATACAAAAAAAGAGGAGAATATTTTAGATTATATTCCAAAGAACGTAACGCTTTTACCAAATACTTCAGGTGCAAGAGATGCGAAAGAAGCAGTTCGGATCGCCAGAATGTCAAGGGAGCTTGGCTGTGGTGATTTTGTAAAAGTTGAAATTATGCGTGACAGTAAATATTTACTGCCTGACAATAGCGAGACGATAAAAGCAACAGAGATGCTGGCAAAGGAAGGCTTTGTTGTGTTGCCATATATGTATCCGGATTTGTATGCAGCCAGAGATTTGGTAAATGCAGGTGCAGCGGCAGTCATGCCTTTGGCATCTCCAATTGGTTCTAATAAAGGATTGGTAACAAAAGAGTTTATTCAGATATTGGTAGATGAAATTGATTTGCCAATTATTGTGGATGCAGGAATCGGAAGACCATCACAGGCATGTGAAGCTATGGAGATGGGCGCAGCCGCAATCATGGCGAATACAGCAATTGCTACTGCTGGAGACATTCCAACCATGGCAAAAGCATTTGGAAATGCTATCGAAGCAGGTAGACAAGCCTATTTAGCAGGACTTGGAAGAGTATTGGAGAGAGGTGCCAGTGCATCGGACCCATTGACGGGATTTTTGAGAGATTAGTGTACAAAGAAGGTAGTGAAAGAATATGAGCGAAAATCAGTTTTTTGTAGATTCGGACAAATTAAGTGAAAAAGCATTAGAAAAAAAGCACCGTTTGGAAAATGATCCAAGCGTGCGTAGTAATTTTATGGAATATCAGGATGGCATGGAGCAGATATCTTCGGATGTAATGGAAAAAGTATTATCACAGATGGACGCTTATGATTATACATCCTATACTGAGGCGGATGTAAAAAGAGCACTTATGCATGAAACTTGTTCGGTGGAAGATTTTAAGGCATTATTATCGCCTGCAGCAGCTCCTTATCTGGAGCAGATGGCACAAAGAGCAAAGATAGAGACAAGTAAGCACTTTGGAAATACGGTCTATTTTTTTACGCCTCTTTATATTGCTAATTATTGTGAAAATTATTGTATTTACTGTGGATTTAACTGCTACAACGATATTGTACGAAAGCAGCTTACAGAGGAAGAAATCGAGCATGAAATGCAGGTGATTGCGGATTCGGGCATTGAAGAAATTTTAATTCTTACCGGAGAAAGTAAGGCTATGAGCAGTGTGGAATATATTGGAAATGCCTGCAAAATGGCAAAAAAATATTTTAAAAACATTGGACTGGAAATTTATCCCGTAAATAGTGATGATTATGCGTATCTTCATGCGTGTGGTGCAGACTATATTACTGTGTTTCAGGAAACCTATTATGCGCCTAAATATGAGACATTGCATTTGATGGGACATAAGCGTGTATTTCCTTATCGATTTGAAGCACAAGAACGTGCCTTGATGGGCGGTATGCGTGGAGTTGGATTTTCAGCTTTGTTAGGACTAGCTGATTTTAGAAAGGATGCGTTGGCAACCGCGTTACATGCCTATTATCTACAGAGAAAATATCCACATGCAGAGTTTTCTTTATCCTGTCCACGGCTTCGTCCAATCGTAAATAATGAAAAGATCAATCCGTTGGATGTGCATGAAAAAGAGCTTTGCCAGATATTATGTGCCTATCGTATCTTTTTGCCATTTATTGGAATTACAGTATCTTCCAGAGAACAAAAGCATTTTCGTGATGGAATTGTAAAAATTGTAGCTACGAAAGTATCGGCTGGTGTTTCTACTGGAATCGGAGATCATGAAGAAAAATATACGGGGCAGCAGCAAAGTGAAGCGGGAGACGAGCAGTTTGAGATTGCAGATAACCGTAGTTTTGACCAGATGTATGGGGATATTTCTGCGGAAGGATTGCAACCAGTATTAAATGATTATATTTATGTTTAATTATAAATGCGTAACAGTTCAGTCGAAGACATTCATAAAGTGCCAGAATATATAAATTGGCTAAAAATATTCTTTTTTGCTAGACACTTTATTCATGTCAGGCGTTAGCCCAATCATTTCTGCCCGGCTGAACTGTTACACAAATGCCTATATGAAAACACATCTTTTGTTTAAGGAGGGAAAGGGCAGAAATGGTTTGGTATGACGAACAACACATTCCATGCATATGTGTGACAAATCGAAAGTTAGTGGACGGTGAAAGATTTCTTCCACAAATCGAGAAGTTGCTTACAACGAATGCAAAGGCAATTGTACTTCGGGAAAAAGACCTAGAAGAAAAAGCGTATGAAAGAGTAGCAAAACGTGTGTTAGAGATTGCTGCCGAGAGAAAAGAACGTATCATACTACACAATTTTTGGAAGACTGCCCTTGCCCTTGGCATAAAAAAAATACATGTACCATTACATGTATTAGAACAAATACCCGAAATCGAACGAAATCAGTTTTCTGTGATTGGAACATCTGTGCATTCACTAGAACAGTTGATGCAGGTGCAAAGACTTGGGGTATCCTATGTTTTTGCAGGTCATATTTTTGCTACGGATTGTAAAAAAGGACTGGCACCAAGAGGCCTTTCCTTTTTGAAAGAAATCTGTGAAGCTTCTCAAGTACCGGTATATGCCATTGGAGGCATAAAGAAAGAAAATGCGGAAAGTTGTATAGAAAATGGAGCGAAAGGGATTTGTCTTATGTCTGGGTGTATGTATTTGTAGGTAACAGTTCAGTCAAAAGAGATATTTTTAGTCATGTTGCATATTTTGACACTTTATGAATGACTCTGGCTGAACTGTTACATCTATAGGTATGGCATTATTAAGCACGCTCGTCTACATTCATACCCAGTAAAAGACTCTCATCAATCGACTTTTTTGCGTTGGTATAAGGATTTTTAGCAGCATAGGAAATCATTTCCAGGTCTTTGGTTTCTTCTGACAAGGTAGCCTGATAGTTTGCCGCAACTGTATCGTCGATGGTTTCCGTATCACTTTGTTCACTGGAAGAAGAAACCTGTTCCATAGAGGAAGTACCGCTATGGACTTTTTTTATTTTTGAGATTTTTTTCTTATTATATTGCGGATAAAGAGATTGAAGTGCTCCACTTGCAGATAAACCAGCAATCATACAATTACCTTCCTTCTATCTTACTTATTTCTTTTCTATAGTAAAGTTTTGTTTTTTGTCTATGTATCTTTAGCAGTTCGATTGGTAGAACTGTTTTTATGATCTACTTCCATTTTACACCTGTTTTTAAAATGCTGCAATAGGGGAGTAAGGTCTCCCTAAGGAGTCAATAGTTATTAAATAAATAGTAATACAATAGTAAGAGAATTGAAAAAACAGACAACTGTTTTTTATGATATACTATATGTAGTTGACTAATAAAAAAAGCAAAAGGGAGTATGTAATAAGGGGGAAAAATTATGAGTAAAAGGGTGAGATGGATTGCATCGGCAAAAAAATGGACAGCGTTATTTTTAATAGCAGTGATATTTTGTATCGGCTGCGGAACGGAACAGGTAGATGACTATGCTACCAATGATGGATATGATAAAGTATCCGAAGAACAGGAGAACACGACAGCCAGTAAGAAGATAGCAAAGGAAGATATAAAGGTAGGGGTATTACATATATCAGATCCAGCAGATGGAAGTGGCTATTCGTATACACATGATTTGGGAATACAAGGAATGCAGGAAAATCTGGGACTATCGGCAGAACAGATTGTAAGGAAAGTTAGTATTGCAGATTCCGATGAAGCTGCTACAAAAAAAGCAATCGAAGAATGTATTGAAGAAGGATGCAATATTATTTTTACAACCAGTTGGGGATATATGAAAACGACAGCAGAAATGGCAGAAAAATATCCCGATGTGTATTTTGCGCATGGAACCGGTTATATGAGTAATGGGAAAAATTTTGTAAACTATTTTGGACGAATTTATCAGGCACGTTATTTAAGTGGAATTGTTGCGGGTATGAAAACTACTAGCAATAAGATTGGGTATGTTGCGGCTATGGATACGCAAAATTCAGAAGTTACAGGGGGAATTGATGCATTTGCAATTGGCGTAGAATCTGTTAATCCAGATGCAAAAGTTTATGTAAAAGTGACAAACAGTTGGTATGACCCAGATAAAGAAGAACAGTATTCAAAAGATTTGGTTAAGTTAGGTTGTGATGTTTTGACACAACACTGTGATACCGCTTATCCACAAACGGTTGCACAGGACAATGGGGTTTATGGAATAGGATACAATTCTGATATGAGAAAAGAAGCACCAAATGCATGCCTTACCAGTGTCGTTTGGAATTGGAGTGCTTATTATACGGCAATCGTACAAAGTTTGATTGATGGAACATGGGATGGTTCCAATTATTACGGAGGCATGAGTGAAGGTCTGGTGCAGATTACGAATCTGGCGGATTTTTGTGCAGAGGGAACACAGGAAAAAGTGGATGCGGCAAAGGAAAAAATCATATCAGGTGAATGTAATGTGTTTGATGGGGTTTTAGAAACCAATACAGGAAAAAAGATTGGGAAAAAAGGAGAAACATTGGACGATGCTACTATTACGGGTGGTATTGACTGGTATTATAAAAATGTAGAAGTTATAAAATAGGGGGAGTAGCTTATGCAAAGAAAACAAAACAAAGGGGAAAATAAAAGAAAAAAACACAGCTTTTCGATACAGTATAAGATTATGGGAATTACTATTATTCCGTTGGTTTTTCTGGGAATTGTAGTAAGTGTGATTGCGCAAACGTTAGTAAAGGACGCTATGATTAATGAGGTGCAGAATACGTTAAAATCTTCTGCTGAAGCAATGTATGCAGCCTATGATCAAAATACGGGAGATTATTTTGAAGCAAAGAACGGGGATATTTGGAAAGGCGGATATAATATTTCACAATCATCGGCTCTGTTAGATGCATTTAAAAAAGATGCGGATACAGAAATTACATTTTTCTATGGAGACAAAAGAGTGGTTACGACAGCCGTTGATAAAAAGGGAAATAGAATCTTAGGCTCTCCCGCTGGTGCTACTATAAAAAAGAAGGTATTAGAAAAAGGTGAAAACTATTTTAGTTCCCATGTTAAAATTAACGATACCATGTATTTTGGCTATTATATTCCAGTATACCAAGATGGAAGTAAAACACCTATCGGAATGATTTTTGCTGGCGTGGAAAGGAACGCAAAGATGAAATCAATTATGTTGATTATCAGTACTGTAGTTATTCTTGTGTTTATTTGTATCGCACTAGGAATGGTTGTTGCAATGGTAATTTCCGTGTCTATTTCCAAAGCTTTGAAAAAGAGTATACGGGTTGTAGAGCAAGTTTCGGATGGAGATTTGTGTGTAGAAATTGACCCTGCCTTAATGAAGCGTAAAGATGAAATTGGAGATTTGTCTATCTCCATGAATACATTGAAGGAAAAATTGAAGGATAGTATCGAAACAATTAAGACAAATGCACAACAGGTATTACAGTCCTCTTCTGTATTAGAGGGGGTAGCAACTACGACCGTACAATCTGTCCATGAAGTGGAACAGGTCGTAGGTCAGATTGCAGGAAGTGCAGACAATCAGGCAGTGATAGCAAGCCAAGCATCGGATCATGTATCGGATATGGGAGAAAAAATCCAACAGACCAGTAGCAAAGTACAGCAGATGCGACAGCAGGCAGATAATATGCAGGATGCAGAAAAAAGAGCACTCATTACGATTGATAAATTGATGGATAGCAACGAGCAGGTACAAAATCTTATCAATGATATTGCAATGCAGACACAACAGACAAACGAATCTGCAAGTCGTATTCGAGAAGCGGTAGATATTATTTCCTCTATTGCGGACGAGACCAATTTGCTAAGTTTAAATGCCAGTATTGAAGCGGCCAGAGCTGGGGAATATGGAAAGGGGTTTGCCGTTGTTGCAGAGGAAATACAAAAACTTGCTGCACAATCTACTGAATCCAGTGAAAAAATCAGTGCAATTATTGAAAAATTGATGGTAGATTCCAATAAGGCGGTAGAAATTATGAATCGGGTAACCGCGACGGTATTGGCACAGACAGAAAATATGCAGGAAACGCGTGAAAATACAGAAGATGTGATGGGACAAATTACGCTTTCCTTTGAAAGTATGCATAGCATTGAAGAAAGTGTGGACTACTTAGATACCGCAAGACAGGAATTGATTACTACAGTGCAAAACTTGGCAGAAATTGCGGAACAAAATGCAAAGACAACACAGGAAGTAAGCAGTAATACAAATGCAGTGACAGGAGAGTTTACAAAGCTTAAGAATAGCTCTACCGGGCTTCAAAACATTGCGGAACAATTAGAGATTAGTACAAAGTATTTCTCCGTATAAAATAAGAAAGATTAGAAAAAAATGTAGTATTCCCTTTTTGGTTGGTGTATCATAGATTATGAGTTTAAAATAGTTAGTATCTTCCGCTCTTTGCATTTTTATGGAGCGGAAGCGTTTTCAGATAACATGAGTGGTAGCGTAGAGGATAGGAACAAGCTTACCTGGAAACGCCATGAAAGGAGAAATGAAAATGTTTCAAAAAGGAGAAAAAAAGGATATTACAGATTTAATTCAGGATATGCTGGAAGGGTATAACAAGACCCAGACCAGTATG
Organism: Clostridium sp. CAG:411; assembly: GCA_000437275.1. Lineage (GTDB taxonomy): Bacteria > Bacillota > Clostridia > Lachnospirales > Lachnospiraceae > CAG-411. Next base: position 46,653 of record FR899694.1, read on the forward strand.
CATGAAATTGATAATATAGCAACGCAGAGTCGTATGCTTGCGAATACGGCAGCCAGAGAACTCGGACGTATGGGTGGAATGGCAGGCGGATTTCAGATTATCACGCAGGAAATTAAAAATTTCTCAGAGGCGAATCGCACAACAAATCAGAAAAATATGCAAAATGTGGAAGCATTAAATACAGAGATTAATAGTATGCTTGGTGTTCGTACTGCGGATGTTGCCTACGATTTAATTGATAAAATTGATCGAAATTTGGCAGAACGGTATTGTAATGTGCAAGTATGGTGTACATTCGAAGCCATTATACGTTATGCAAAAGAAGACACACCCCATCGAAAAGAGGATGTCATGCATCTGCTAAAAAGCTTGCATAAAATTTATGCTGTTTATCACGATATATTTATGGTAGATCGGAATGGAACGATTGTAGCAGCGGCTGAGAGAGAGGAATATATAGGTCGTGATGTAAGTCAAAAAGACTGGTTCTTGGCAGCGAAAGAGCAGGAAAATGTAGTAGTATCCGATTTGCATTATTCAAAAGTAATTGATGATTATGTAGTTTCCTATACAAATAGAATTGTAGATGAGGATGGAACCTTTTTGGGCGTGATAACAACAAGGTTTAACTGGGAAAATATTCTTGCTATGATTGATGAAACCAAGATCGGGAAAAAGGGAGAAGTATATTTGATTAACAAGGATGGAATGGTAATCGGAGCCAGAGATCGAGGACTTATCTTCCGTAAAAATATGCTGTTAGAATGTCAGGGAGCACAAACCATTTTAGCTGGTGAGGTAAAAGAAAACTATGGCTATGCCATAGAGATGAATGAACAGGCACAGTTGACACGTATTCTTGGTTATGCAAAGACAAAGGGATACAATAGTTATAAAGGACAGGAGTGGGCGGTACTGGCATTGGAAAATATACGGTAACTTGACAAATCATTCCAGAAACCATAAACTACTAAAAGATAGTGTTTATTTTCTTACATTTAAGAAAAGTGGACTATGAAATCAGACAGTTTTAACTTAGGAGCAGGTAGTGAGGTAGATGATAGGAATCTGCTTTACAGGATGCCTAAAATACAGAGAATAAAAGGAGGAGCAGATGGAGAACCCAAAATATATGTTTATGACAGAAGAAACCAGCAGAGCGATAGAAGAGCAAATGCCTCCAGAAGAGATTGTTTATGATTTGGCTGACCTGTTTAAAGTGTTTAGCGATATGACAAGAATACGAATTTTGTATGCGCTTGCACATACAGAACTATGTGTATATGATATAGCAGCAGTAGTAGGAATGAGTCAATCTGCCATTTCCCACCAACTTCGTGTGTTGAAACAGGCAAAATTAGTGAAATATCGTAGAGAAGGTAAAACCGTATTTTATTCGCTGGCAGATGGACATATCCATACGATATTAAATCAGGGATTAGAGCATGTGCAGGAATAAACAGGAAAGTTATGAACTACAAATTCCTGTGTCAATATTAAAAGAGAGAGCTAAAACATTGTTTTGGAATATGAGTGGCTTTTCTGTAAAGAACCCACCTTCTGAATATCAGAAAAAAGAGGTATTGCAGTTGCAGCAGGCATTGGAATCAAAAATAGAAATCAATGCACTTTTACGAAAGCTAGAACCCTATTCCTTTGAAAAGCAATATATGACGCTTGCAGATGAAATGATTTATTACGAATTACCTTTGCATTTATATAAGGAGCAGATAGTCGGAATATATGCATTTTTAATAAGCGAAGATACATTGGTAAGTGACGAGCAGGATACCGTAGATCAATTATATACACACATCTGGCAAAATGCATATTTAGATGCGGCAAGAGAGTGGGTAAAAGAATATCTTTTCCAAAAAACAGGGCAATTTGTTTCATCATGTATATCACCAGGATTTTATGGGATTGCATTGTCGCATATGAAAACCTTATATCATATGGTGGATGGAGAAAAAATTGGTGTATCCGTTCGACCAGATGGTTTGTTATACCCGGAAAAAAGCGTTCTTGGAATATACTTACTATTAAAAAATCAAATTAACATTTTGGGAAAACGGTGTGGAAGTTGTCCGGCACAGGGAAAAAACTGCGAGTTTTGTATGGAAAAAATATAGTTACATTTGTTACATTTACAGCGGAGGTAAAAATGAAAAAATTAATAGAGCAGATTGTGAAATTTGGAGTAGTGGGAATTGTTGCCACTATTGTTGATTGGGCGATATTTGCAATTCTTGTTGAAGTGTATGGTGCTAGTGCAGTTCTTGCAGGAGCTGTAGGGCTAAAGACATGGAAGACGATTGCAACCATTATTTCGTTCTCAGTATCGGTTGTGGTAAACTACATAGGAAGTATGAAATATGTATTTGAACGCCGAGACGATATGAGCCGTACGAAGGAGTTTATTATTTTCCTTGTATTAAGCATTATCGGTTTGATAATCAATGTAATCATTATTCGGGCATTGGATGGAATTGATAGCTACTTTAAAGATTGGCCGGCTATTATTTCGCGATTTGCATATATGATACCAAAGGTAATTGCAACATTAGTTGTATTAGTCTGGAACTTTGTATCCAGAAAACTATTATTAGAAAAAAAGTAAACAAATAAAGGAGGAGTAAAAAATGGAATTGATGAAAGCAATGGAGACAAGAAGAAGTATTCGTGCGTATAAGCAGGGAGAGAGTATCGAAAAGAGTGTGTTAGAAGAATTGGTAAAAGCTGCACAATTAGCACCATCATGGAAAAATTCACAGACTGGTCGCTATTATGTTGTACAGACTCCTGAGAAGGTAGAAGAAGTGAAAAAGGCAACACTTCCAGAATTTAACCAGAATAGTTGTAAAGATGCACCAGCCTTAATCGTAACAACTTTTGTAAAGAACAGAGCTGGTTTTGATCGCGAAGGAAATCCAGATAATGAACTTGGAAATGAATGGGGAGCTTATGATTTAGGACTTGCCAATCAGAATTTATTATTAAAGGCAGCAGAACTTGGATTAGATACGTTAGTGATGGGAATACGTGATGAAAAAGCACTTCGTACACAATTATCCATTCCAGAAGATCAGGAAGTAGTTGCTGTAATTGCAGTAGGCTATCGACAAGAAGATGCAGAGATGCCAAAGAGAAAAGAATTAGAAAAGGTAGCTGTATTCTTTTAATTTAATGAGAAGCAATATGTTTCTGAAATAGAAAAACCAGGGCGATACACGAGATGTGTAACGTCCTGGTTTTTCGTTTACGTGACTAACACCCTCATCCGTTAGTTTATAAAAGTTGTGTTATCTATAAAAACTACGTTCTATTTTGCTTGAAAATTAGATATGTGCAACAAAGGCATACATCATAATGTAGTGGCAAAGACTTCCCAATAAAACAAATACATGGAAAATTTCATGTGTTCCGAAATTTTTATGTTTGCGGTTAAAGTTTTTCATAGGCAATGCATAAATAATACCGCCTATGGTATAACAAATACCACCGGCAAACAGCCAAATAAAGGCTGGAGTGGAAAGTTTTGCGGCAATCTGTGCTAAGGCAAATACGCAGGTCCATCCCATAGCAATATATATGACGGAAGAGAACCATTTTGGGCAGGTAACCCAACATGCTTTTAAAACAATTCCTAAAATTGCGATACTCCAAACAATGAGACACATAGTATAACCCAAATGATTTCCAAGAACAACCAGACAAACAGGGGTATAACTTCCGGCAATCATTACAAAAATCATCATATGGTCACATTTTTTCAATCGTTTATTGATGGCTTTGGTAAGATTGAAGGTATGGTAAGAGGTACTGGCTGCATATAATAAAAACATGCTGGCACAAAAGATAAACATAGAAAAAACACTGATTTCTATATGACTGCTGTGAATAAAAGTATGCCACAGCAATGGCAGCATACCAAGTGCAATCAGTACCATGCCAATAAAATGGGTAATAGCACTACCTGGGTCTTTTGGATGTAGTAATTGTTGTTTTGTTTGCTTGCTCATAAAAATCCCTCCCTGATGCAACTGATAGCTTTGCTATGCAGTTATTTTTCTGTATGATATACAATATGATTTTGATTAAAATGATATGTGGTTTTAAAAACTACGTTATCTTGTATATGATAATACAACATAAAAGGAAGGCTGTCAATAGGTTTTTCTTGTCAGAATATAGCGGGAAGTGGTATAGTGTTACTATTCCTATTATTTAGATGGATAGATTTATTTTTATAAAGGAGAAAAAATATGGATATTCAGGTTGGAGATATTGTACGTTTAAAAAAGCAGCATCCTTGTGGAAACTTTGAATGGGAAG
>FR899695.1:0-3701 GCA_000437275.1 Clostridium sp. CAG:411
CAGCATCCAATGCAATCATCATCATGTCATCTGCTGCCATACTGCACTCTTCTTTTGCAACAATAATCTGTCCCTTTTCATCAAACATATAAGATACGCATCCCTGTGTACCTACGTTACCATTTCCTTTTGTAAACGCATTTCTAACATTAGAAGCTGTTCTGTTCTTATTATCTGTCAATGCAACAACAATAATCGCTGTTCCATTTGGACCATATCCTTCATATGTTACCTGTTCGTAATTTACAGAGTTTGCATCTCCAGCAGCCTTTTTTATACCTCTGTCAATGGTATCATTTGGCATGTTATTTGCCTTTGCTTTTGCAATTACATCACGAAGTCTGCTATTATTGGCTGGATCTGGACCGCCTTCTTTTACTGCTACCGCAATTTCTCTACCAATAATAGTAAATACTTTTCCTTTCGCAGCATCGTTCTTCTCTTTCTTATGTTTAATATTCGCAAATTTTGAATGTCCTGACATAACTTCCTCCTATATTTTTCTATTTCACGTATAAAATACGATTTTTCGACACATCAACTTATTTATTTTAACACCATTTTTACAGCATGACAAGTTTTTCTCTATACCAATTTTTTAATCTGCTCCATTACTCTTACAATTTCTTCATTGTCACGCACCGCACACATAACTGTATCATCTCCCGCAATCGTTCCGACAACACCATTGATATGTAATTCGTCCACTGCCGTTGCTACAGCCATTGCCATACCTGACACCGTCTTTATGACAAGAATATTTTGTGCCTTATCCATAGATAGAAAACCAGTCCGAAGAACCTGTACATACTTGTCATATAAGTCCGATTCTGGCTTTTGCAAAACAACATATTTTTGCTTTCCATTATCACCTGACACTTTTGTAAGTTTCAATTCTCTTATATCCCTTGATACGGTTGCCTGGGTCACTTTAAATCCAGCCTGCTGCAAGCGATTTGTAAGTTCTTCCTGTGTATCAATATTGTATCGACTGATTAAATCCAATATTTCTGCATGCCTTTTTATTTTCACTGTTTTCACCCTTTACTTTTTCATACAGCAAACCTAGTTGCCATATCTATTATCCGTTTTCTTTTCCCATGCCTAGTTTTTCGTGAAAAACTTCAAAAAAGCTAGTCTTTCCTACTTTTAGTAGACGACTATTTTGTTTTGCCTTTTTTATGTGAACGCGTTCTCCGCCATACATTGTTTTTTGCACCATACCATCCACTATCAGTATTCCCTCATTTTCTGCTTCTCCACGTACTGGCTCTAATTCCAGCACCACCTCATCCTCAGCCGATATAACCAAGCTTCGATTATTTAGGGAATGTGGACAAATTGGAGTGATAATAATGCCTTCCATCGTAGGCTGCATTACTGGTCCCCCCGCAGACAAATTATATCCAGTGGACCCTGTCGGCGTAGAAATAATCACTCCATCTGCTATATATTGATCCAATAATTCATTATTTATGTAGACCTTTACACACAACAAATGGTATAAACGTCCCTTATTTATAACCACATCATTTAATGCAATGGTATGACACAATTCTCCTGTATCCTTTGTATAAGCACAGGAGAGCAACATCCTATCTTCCAATCGGTATTCATCCCGAAGAAGCTGATCAATCGCACCATAAATCTGATTTTTTTCAATATCAGTCAAAAAACCCAAGGTTCCCATATTAACACCCAGCATAGGCAACGCAAGCTTGTTCACATCATTGGCAGCCTGTAAAAAAGTTCCATCTCCACCTAATACAATAATAGCTTCCGTATCTTCAGGAATTTCTTCTACATTTGTAGAAAACTCTTTTGACTCATCTAATCCATAGTCTGTTGCCACATGACAGATACAGTCTTTTTGCTTTAAATATTCTTTGATTCCATATGCTGTTTTTAAATCTTTATCCTTGCTTTCATTGGATATCACAAAGAAATGTTTCATCAACTTCCTCCATTCTAAGTAAAGTGAATATTCACAATCCGCTTCGCTACAATGCCTGATGGGATTTTTCTACAATTTCCTTCATGAACTCTTTTGTAATAGGATCCTCCTGCGTAATAGCTTCTGTTCCAACCTTACGAATATATAGAAGATACTCAATATTTCCCTCTGGACCCTTAATTGGAGAATACTCTAATTGCAATGGCAAAAATCCAATATTTCTTGCAAATTCCGTTACCAGCTCAATCACTTCTAAATGCACACTCTTGTCTCTGACAACACCTTTTTTCCCAACTTTTTCACGCCCAGCCTCAAATTGTGGTTTAATCAGACAAACAACTTCGCCATTATCTTCTAAAAGTTCTCGAACGGGTACCAGCACCTTTGTTAAAGAAATAAATGCTACATCAATTGAAGCGAATGCAATTTTATCATCAATCTGTTGTGGCTCTAAATAACGGATATTGGTCTTTTCCATAGAGATTACCCGTTCATCCTGCCTTAATTTCCAAGCAAGCTGATTTGTCCCAACGTCCACCGCATACACTTTCTTTGCTCCATTTTGCAGCATACAGTCGGTAAATCCACCAGTAGAGGAACCCACATCCATACAAATTTTATCTTTTACTGAAACGCCATACTCCTCAATTGCTTTTTCTAACTTGTAACCACCTCTGCTGACATACTTCATAGATTGTCCTTTTACAACAATAGAAGCTTTTTCTGGAAACATCGTTCCTGCCTTATCTTCCCTTTGTTCATTTACAAACACATTGCCAGACATAATGATTGCCTTTGCCTTTTCTCTCGATTCAGCCAACCCACGTTTTACAAGTAAAACATCTAATCGTTCTTTTGGTTCTTTCATTGCTTTCTCCATTCTGATACAAAATACTATTATAAACTTTCTATTATCTTCTCATATACGCTCTGAGGGTCCAGACCCAGTCGCTGGTATAACTCATATACTTTTCCATGTTCTACAAAATTATCTTTCACCGAAATATTGATATGTCTCAGATCTAAATTATGATCACAAATAAAACTTGCAACACTCTGTCCATAACCACCATGTTCTACATTTTCTTCCATCGTTACAAGTAAAGAATGATTCTGTGCCAATTCTTCAATCAATTCCTCATCAATCGGTTTTACAAATCTTGCATTTACAACAGTGGCATCCACATGATCTGCTTGCAACAATTCTCTTACCTTTTCTGCATGTTTCACCATACTGCCAACAGCAAGAAGCGCTACTTTACTACCTTCATGCAAAACTTCACTTTTTCCATATACAAGCGGCTCCTGCTGCTCTATCATTCCTAAATACGCAGTTCCTCTTGGGAAACGCATTGCAATCGGTTTTCCGAAAGATACTGCAAATTCTAACATTTTTTCCAATTCTGCAGCATTTTTAGGTGCTACAATCGTAAGATTAGGAATGCTGCCAAGAAAAGACAGATCGAATATACCCTGATGTGTCTCTCCATCGTTTCCAACAATTCCAGCACGATCTAATATAAAAACAACTGGAAATTCTCCAAGACAGACATCATGTAAAATCTGGTCATACGCTCGTTGCATAAATGTAGAATAGATTGCCACAATAGGGATCATCCCCGCCTTTGCCATTCCTGCCGCATACGTTACTGCATGTTCTTCCGCAATGCCTACGTCTGTAAATCGGCTTGGAAAATGCTCTTTAAACGCCTGCAACCCGGTTCCACTTGGCATAGCTGCTGTGATA
>FR899695.1:3707-13851 GCA_000437275.1 Clostridium sp. CAG:411
TTGGCATAGCTGCTGTGATAGCCGCTATTCGCTTATTATCCTTTGCCAGTTCCATTAATTTTTTACTAAAAATGTCCGTATAAGAAGGTCCTGCTTTTCGACTTTTACTTTTTCCTGTCGTTACATCAAATGGATTCACCCCATGAAAATGAGATGGGTATTTTTCTGCAAATCGATACCCTTTTCCTTTTTTTGTAATAACATGAACAATTACAGTCCCTTTTACACGCTGTGCCCGTTCTAACATAGAATAGATCCCCGTAATATTATGTCCATCAATCGGTCCAAGATAAGTAATTCCCATGTCTTCAAATAACATGCCAGGTACCATCAAACGTTTTATGGATTCTTTGGAACGTCGCATAGTCCCCATCAATGCATTACCTATCTGAGGCATTTTCATAATTGTTTGTTCTACACCAGTTTTAAATTTTGTATATCTTACATCGGTTCGTAGTTTTCCCAGATAGGTTGCCATACCACCTACATTTTCAGAAATTGACATATTATTATCATTTAATACAACAATCATGTTTGTTTTAAGTCTTGCCGCATTATTTAACGCCTCAAATGCCATTCCTCCTGATAAAGCACCATCACCAATTACCGCCACAACCTTATTATTCTTTCTCAGCAAGTCTCTTGCCCTTGCCATTCCCAAGGCTGCCGATATCGAAGTTGAGCTGTGCCCTGTGTTAAAAGCATCTGCCGCACTTTCTTTACATTTTGGGAAACCACTCATTCCATCTAATTGCCGTAATGTATCAAATCCATCTTTTCTTCCAGTTAAAATTTTATGCACATATGCCTGATGTCCCACATCCCAAACCAGTTGGTCCTCAGGAAAATTCAAAAATAAATGCAATGCCATAGTAAGTTCTACCACACCCAAGTTTGATGCTAAATGCCCGCCTTTTTCACTGACCTTTTCCAGCAAAAAATCTCTTATTTCCTGAGATAATTGCGCATAGTCTTCTTTTCGTATTTTTTTTATATCATTTGCATGATTGATACTATCTAATATTTTAGGCATATTAACGCCTCCATTCCATTGTACTTTCCATTTATTCTTATTTTTCCCGGTATATCAAATATTTTACCAGTTGTTCTAAGTATTCATTTTTATATTTCTGTCCACGAAGCATAGCAATGGCATCCATAGACAACTGTTCCACCTGTTCTTTTGCCTTTTCAATTCCCATAATGGTAACATAGGTTGTCTTATGATTCTTCTCATCACTATTTACAGGCTTTCCAATTTGTGCTTCTTCACCTATCACATCTAAAATATCATCTTGAATTTGAAATGCAAGTCCTATTTTTTTCGCTGCCTGTTGTATACACAACACTTCTTCCTCAGAAGCTCCTGCCATAATTGCTCCAATCATCATAGATGCCTCAATCAGTGCTCCTGTCTTCAAATCATAGATGAAATCTAATTTTTCCCGTTCCATTGGTCGGTCACAATTCTCCACATCAACTGCCTGTCCGCCAATCATTCCATATATTCCTGGTTTCTTGGCTAAAACTGTATATGCTTTTGTTGCCCGCTGCAAATCTTCCCCATAGGTAAAAGATTCGGTTGCCACTTCAAATCCATAATTTAAAAGAGCGTCTCCCGCCAAAATTCCCATTGCTTCTCCATAAACAATATGGGTAGTCTTTCTTCCTCGTCGATACGCATCATCATCCATCGCAGGTAAATCATCATGCACAAGGGAATAGGTGTGTATCATTTCCATAGCTGCCATAAATGGTTCAACCAGTTTTGTATCCGTTCCCCCAAACAAGCGAAAGCTCTCTAAAATCAACATAGGACGAAGACGTTTGCCTCCAGCCAATATACTATAATTCATAGCCTCAATGACTGTCTTTTGAAATCCTTTCTCCGAGGGCAGATAGTTTTTTATCACCTGCTCAATATATGCAACTCGACTCTTTAACTCTTCTTCAAATATTTTCACTTTACTGCTCCTCCGAAATTACAACTAACTCTTTTTCAACTTTATCTATGGATTGGTTACATTTTTTTACTAATTTCATACCTTCCTGATATAATTTAAAAGAAGCTTCCAGCGATACTTCCTCATCCTCAAGCTTTTCTAAAATTTCCTCTAAAGCGTTGAAAGAATCTTCTAATGTTTTTCCTTTTCCTGCCAATTTCAGTACCTCCGCTCTATTTTCTTGTTCTTTCGATTGTCTTGTCTACATTTGCGATAATATCTCCATCTAACACCGAGATAATAAGTTTATCTTTTTTCTCTATGTTTTTTATGGATTTTACTGCGTTTTGATTCGTATCCGTCAAAAATGCATATCCCTGACTAAGCTTTCGCAAAGGCGATAATCCCTCCAAACGTTCTGAAAAAATCGCCAGTTTGTATTTTTCGCGTTCCAGCTTATTTTTCATACTATTTTCCAGCTTATCTTCAAAATTCAACAAACGTTGTCTTTTTTGCTGTAGTTGATTTATAGGATTTGCATGTTCCAGTCGAAGTTTTCGATTGTCTAAACGGGTTCGATACTGCTGTATTTTCCATGTCATTTTTTCAAGCAACATTTTTTCATATTCCATCAATTGCGCTATAACTTCCCGAATATCTGCCACTGCTAACTCCGCTGCTGCCGAAGGGGTAGGCGCCCTTAAATCTGCCACAAAATCTGCTATTGTCACATCCGTTTCATGTCCTACTGCTGAAATAACAGGCGTACAACATTCAAAAATTGCCCTTGCAACAATCTCCTCATTAAATGCCCATAAGTCTTCTATTGAGCCTCCACCTCGTCCTACAATGATTACATCCATATCCATCTGATCTAGCACCTGAATTCCACGTACAATAGATTCTGCTGCTCCCTGCCCCTGTACCTGTGCAGGATATAAGTATAATTGAATATATGGGTTTCTTCTGGTAGCAATATTTTGTATATCATGAATCGCTGCACCTGTAATAGCAGTTACGATTCCTACTTTATTTGAAAAAAAAGGAATTGATTGCTTATATTCTGGTGCAAACAGACCTTCTTCTTCTAACTCTTTTTTTAGCTGCATATACTTTTCAAATAAAATACCTGCACCATCTAATTTAATTTCCTTGGCATAAAGCTGATACTTTCCATCTCTCTCATAAGTAGTAATATTTCCAAACACTACAACAGATTGCCCTTCCTGTAATTCAAATGCAAGTCCATCACGATTAGATGCAAACATAATGCAGGATAACTGGCTCTGATTATCTTTCAACGTAAAATAAATATGCCCTGAAGAATGATATTTACAATTTGATACTTCGCCTTTTATATAAATTCTTCCAAGTGCAAAATCCGAATCAAAAATATGCTTAATATAACGATTAATTTCAGAAACCCAGTATGCTTTTTCTCTCATGACTCTGTCTCCTTATGTCCTGTAAAAAGACTCTTGTATTTCTCATTTAACACAGTTATACAAACTAAAACATTCCTTTATGATAGAAAAAGGTTGAATTAGCTTCAACCTTTTTCTATCATACCTGCTACTTTTGCTAATACACCATTCACAAAAGATGGTGACTCATCCTGTCCATATTTTTTTGCAATTTCCACTGCTTCATTAATGGCAACACTCACAGGTATCTCTTCATCATACTTCATCTCATAAACGGCAAGACGCATAATCGACAAGTCGACCTTCGCCATTCTTTTAAGTTTCCATCCATCAGAGGCACTTTCTAAAATGGAGTCAATTTCCTCCATATGCGCTAACACGTTATGGTATTTATTTCTAATATACGCTACATCATCACTTTTAGGAGCAATTATACTTCCTAAATAATTTGAAACCTGTTCGTCTAATTCTTCCAGCTTGTGGAACTCTACCTGATAAAGTAATATCATCAAGTGTTCTCTGCATTCTCTACGCGTCATTCTCGACTTACTCCTATCTTTTCCTTTTGTAAATTTTATTCTGTGTAGATAGACAAACATTTTCCTTCGTTGTTCTACACATGCTCATCAGGGGCTACTATACAGCATCCCCTGATATTCGTCGTTCTCTCTTTTACTAGATTGCAACCCCCGCAATTCTTACATTCACTTCTGCAACATGTAATCCAGTCATATTCTCAATTGCCGTTTTCACTCTTTCCTGTACTGTTTCAGATGTCTTAGGAATGTTGTATCCATACTCCATGTTCAAAGCCATATCAACCACTACATCTTCTGGGTTAATTTCAACCTTAACACCCTTAGCCAAATTTTTCATACCAAGCTTTCCAACTAATTCATTGGTAATATTTCCAGCCATAGATGCCACGCCCTCAACCTCAGTAGCAGCCAGTCCTGCAATAATTGCTACCACTTCATCTGCAATCTGCACTTCTCCAACCATTCCTTCATCTAATACATTATAAGCTCCTGCCTTCTCTATCTCTTTAGCCACTTTACTACCTCCTATTTTCCACATATATTGACATCTCTGCCCTCATCTTATTTTCCAAAAAGTAACTGTTTAAAATCAAATTTGCCAAGCTATCGATTTTGAACAGATACACGCAAAATATATATCTCTATTATATCAAACTTACTGATTTTTGCAATTTTTTTTAGGATTCTTTGTGATTCTTTTTTTCCTCTCTATTTATTGGCTGTAGAAATTACGATTTTGTCCATAGCTACACCTGTTTTTCTTGTGACGATATCCTCAATCTGCGTAATTTCCTGTTCCGTAAGTTCTTTTTTATTTATTACTACATCAACATTATCCTTTTCCATACTTACAACTGCCCCATCAAATCCTTTTGCAGATAACAAGGTTTCAGCCGCATTCTCCTTTTCCGCAAAATCTGCAATTTCCATAATGGAGTTGATTGCATCATTTTTTTGATCTTCTGTAGCATTTGCATTGTTAATAATCTCATTAAAGATTTCTTTATTTTCTGCCCTTGTCTGTTCTCTCTCTAATTTAATAGAATAAAAAATATCATTTCCTTTGGCATTTGTTAATACTGCCTCTCCTACTTTTTCATCCTCTTGTTCACTTGTAACATCCACCTCTGCTAACTCCTGCTCCGTAAGCTCCTCCTCTGTTTTTTCTGCCACCGATGCATTTGTGGCTGTATTTACTTTTTCCTTCTGGTTTTTCTGCCAGCTAAGTGTTTCTTTTACAGAATTATCTGTAAAATTCAGATATCCAGCCACTCCAACCATAATCACCAACGCTGTAATAATAATCTGATTTCGTTTCCATATATGTTTCATATAAACCTCCATCCTGTATCCCTTGATACTTATTTTTTCATCTTCATCACTTTTATTTTATGAGACGGAACAGAAAATAATGCCACCACCGCATCATTTATTTCCGCTTCAATTTGTTTTTGTGCCGCTCCTTCCGCAATCACTACAACGCCTTCAATCTCTGGCTGCAATTCCTTTGTAATATACGGGCTTTCGCTACCGTCCTGCTGTTTTTCAAGAATTGTCCCTTCCTCACTGGTTGTTTCTTTGCTTTCTCTGGTGGCTCCCGTACTATCTTCTTCCTTCACTGTAGTTTTTTTATAGGGTGCATCTTTTAATACAACTTTTTCCTGTGTTGCCTTTGCCGTAATCATAACTTGTACTTTTCCAATTCCATCCACCTGCGATAATACATTTGTAAGCCTCGTCTCCATATTTTCGATATAAGTATTTAATTGCTGCTCCTCTGATTGCTTCTCCTCGTTTTGTGTGTTTATCTGTGTCTGCGTTTTATGCTCCTCCTTTCCATCAAAAGATGCAATTAAAAGTACAAGTCCTGCAACAATCAATAGCCCCAATCGGATCACCCCGATTTTTTTTCCTTTTTCCACCCATTCTTTCCAATTAACCTTCTGTATCATGGCTGCTCTCCCCCTATTGTAATTGGATCTACATTCAAACTTTCACTTTGTTTGGCTTCCTCTTCCTCGTCTTGTGCCAGATCTTGAATCAAATTTTGACTTTTCTCTTCCCAATTTTCAAAAATGTGTTCCATTCCCGTCGTATCATATATGCTCCAATCCATTTCTATTTCCAGCCTTTTCCCAAATAAAGAGGTGCTTGCATTGATTAGAAACAAACACAAAATAATGCCAGAAAAGAAACGCACATATTTTTTCATTTCACTTTCTGCAATTACCTGCTCTAATAAGCTGATAAACAGTAAAAAACAGGCAATTTTATGTATAATATCATAGAATATTTCCATCTTTTTATCCTCCCAAGGAATAGGATACAATAAGTAACGTCAAACAAAACAACAACATACTGACAACCTCAATATACAAGAGAAATTCCGCTGTCTTTGCCATTCCTACAAAGCAATCACACATGTTTTTTTCGCCCAGCGGTTGCAAAAAAACAGCTTCCAATCGAAAAATAACCGAATACGAAATGATTTTTAAAACAGGAACTATTGCCAATAAAAGGATGGCAGTCACACCAGCTACCCCTACTGCATTCCGAAGAAGCCCCGCAACACTTAAGACCGTTTCCGTTATCCCAGAAAGTGCATCCCCTACCACCGGAATCACCTCACTGGTCTTTAAAATCACATTTTGCCGCACTTTCTGAATACCTGGCAATAATAAGCCCTGTACTGCATTTAGCCCGACAATCATGCCTAACATTCCTTTCATTGCCCATTTTATTCCCATCTCCAGCAATTCCAACAATCTGCTTAGCTTGTCCTCTTTTGATAGATGGTTGATTAAAACGAGCATAAAATAAATTTCAACTGCGGGTAATACAATTTTCCCAATTACAAATTCAACTACACCAATTGCCAGCAATGCCATCTGATACCCTCCAGCGGCTGCCACACTACCATTAGATGCCGCTGCCATCATAAAATAAACCGGTATTAACGCCTTCATAAAGAATACAAATAACATGAGCAACTGTTCTGCCACACTAAATATTTTAGAAAATCCTGACACCAATAGCGTAAATAAAATGAGATATCCAATATAATATCCCACTTCTCCTACCATTTTATTCTGAAAAATTGTTGCCAGATTTGAAAAAAAGGCGGCAATAATAGCAATAGACAAGCACTGATACCAAAAACTTTTATTTCCCTTTATCTCCTGAAAAAAAGCATCTTTTACCTGACTTGCCACACTTTCCATTGAAAAAGAAACCTTTCCCTTTACCAGATCAATCATATAATCCATAAAAGAAAATTGAACCTGCTCTAAATTATCATTTAAAATTTTTTGTATATCTGACAAATCCGAATCTTCCAGAAATTGTTCAATCAATATTTCTTCGCTATCACCTTGTTCCTTTTCCGAAGCAATACAAATATCTTTGTTGAGAAAGAAAAGAGATGCCAGAAAAATCGCAAACACAACTATTATTTTTTTGCCAGACATTGACAGCCTCCATTTCGATATTACTTCATCCAAAGCTTGGATATACAGGTAAGAAGTGAACTAAGTACCGGTAAACTTAGACCTAACAAAGTCAACTTTCCTGCGACTCCAATTTGGTTTGCTACAGCTCCATACCCTGCATCCTTACACATATCCATACTAAATTCTGTGATATAGGTTATTCCAACCATTTTTAACAGAATTTCCAAATAACCATTATCAATCGGCAAATAGCCGCTTAGCATATGTAACATCTCTATTACCGTTCGTAATTTTCCAATCGCAAAATAAAAAATAAATAGGCATCCTGCAAATCCTATGTATAAGCTGTATTCTGCCTTTATCAACTTAAATGGCAGAGCTAGCAAGGCAATGACAATTCCCAATAATGCGATTTTTAACATAATGCGCCCTCCATTTTATTTATAACGAAAATAATTCTTTTATGGTCTCAAACAATTCTGATATGTATGGCACAATCCAAAACAACACAAGTAGCAACCCGGCAAGGCTTGTCAAAAAGGCCTGTTCCTCTCTTCCTGCATGTTTTAACACTTGCCCTAGCACTGACACTAAAATACCCACTGCAGCTATTTTAAATAATAAATTTATACTCATCCTTTTCTCCTTGCTATTGCAGTTATTCGCTTTAAATAAAAATAACCACTAAAAATATTCCACTCATAACCCCCATTGTCTGGTATAACCTGGCATGTTTTTTATATTTTTCCTGTTCTTCTCTTATAAAATCCTGAAAATGCTCCTGACATATTTGTAATAATACCAGTTGCATTTCACAATCCAGATACCCTAAGTTTTCCCCCAGTTCTTCCCACTCCTTTTTTTGTTTTACCGTCAGACGAGAAACCTGCAATACCTCCCGCATCGTGTCTTTCCAAATTTCAGTCAGTGGTGCATTTTTTTCTTCGTACATTTTTTCTGCCACTCTATGAAAAAATACTTTCCATTCTCCCGTACACCGCTGCTCCATAGAAAACATAATCTCTGGTAAATTTCGTAATCCATGTCTGATTTCTCCTTCCATAAAAGCCAATTGTTTTCTTAAAAACAGCAATTCCTGCAACCGCTTTCGCATCTGGTCAACCAAACAAAAACCCACAGCAGAACATCCAAACAATATACATATACTTCCAATTATTTTTAACACATCTATCTTCACCTTTCTTACACTCTAACGGTACCTCTTTCTTTGTAAACCCCCTTTATACTTCCCACATGAAACCGATTGTCCAAAACTAAAAATCTCTGAAAAATATTCAACCCGATAATTTCTTTCAAAAATGGTTTGTCCCTAATTTCTTCAATGGAAGTTCCATGGATGGTAGCCAATATTTTGCATCCACAATTAGCAACCTGACAAATTGCCTGCATATCCTCCTTAGTTCCAATTTCATCCACCGCAATCACATCTGGTGCCATTGAACGAAGCAACATCAACATTCCTTCTGCCTTCGGACATCCATCCAACACATCCGTTGTTACTCCCAAGTCATTTTGTGGAACCCCTAAATAACAGGCTGCAATCTCTGAACGTTCATCTACCACTCCTACCGTTTTTCCTTCTTTTTCAGATGCCATTTCCCGAATCATATCCCGCAAAAGTGTAGTTTTTCCTCCACCAGGAGGTGAAATAATCAAAGTGCTTAAAAGATTTCCACATTCCGTTACATAAGGCATAATTTTTTTTGAGCATCCAATATATTCCCTGGCAAATCTTATGTTTATCATTCCTATTTCCGTTATAGTTTTTACTCTTCCGTTTTCTAATACAACCTTTCCTGCAATCCCAACTCTATGTCCGCCTCTTATCGTTATGTAGCCTTGCCTTAATTGACTTTCATATGCATACATAGAATAATTACTCACATATTCCATTGTTTCTTTCAATTCTAATGCCGTTACGATATGCGCGTTTTTTCTTTTTTTCCCAAATGTACCATCTTCTAATAAGTAACCACCAGTTCCAGCATAAAGCATCCATACAGGTTGTCCAATCCGCAATCGTATTTCCTCTATTTTATTTGTTCGCAATTCTCCACGCTCTAAAAGCCTTCGAATCGTCCCAGCCAGCACACTAATCGCTGTATGTTTTTCTTTCATACAAACACCTCCCGTCCTTTTTTTATATTTTGTCACACTATCGTACATTTTTTTCAATTATATTTCAGCTCCCACTAATGCGGTTCCACGAGTTTGTCATACAATAATATATTTTTCCTTCCTGCCTTTTATGACTACTTGTCTTGTTTTCTTGCAATTCTTTTTTTGTTATACTATGATAGAGAAAAGACGGCTGATTTGCCCTTTAGAAAAATATAGAAAGAAGGATTTGATGAAAAATACAATTACAGGACACACAGTCCTAACTGCATTACTTGGAAGCCCTGTTGCACACAGCATTTCACCTATGATGCACAATGAAGCATTTCAACTTTTAGATTTAGATTACGCCTATTTGGCATTTGATGTATCGCTAGATAATTTAGAGAAAGTAGTAGAAGGATTAAAAATCATGAACTGTCGTGGTTTTAACTGTACGATGCCTCATAAAAATCTGGTATGTGAATACGTGGATCACTTATCCGATGCAGCAACATTAATTGGTGCGGTAAACACAGTAGTTAATGATAACGGTATTCTGACCGGTCACAACACAGATGGTGTTGGTTATATGCAATCTGTAAAATCTGCTGGCTATGATATTATTGGAAAAAATATGACACTGCTTGGCACAGGAGGTGCGGCTACCG
>FR899695.1:13874-59449 GCA_000437275.1 Clostridium sp. CAG:411
CCCCCGCCATTTGCGCCCAAGCTGCCCTAGATGGTGTTAAAAAAATTGATGTTTTTAACCGTAAAGGAAACTCTTTTGATAAATTTCAGTCATTTATCGACAAATTAAATAAAAACACCAATTGCAAGGTTTCTTTATATGATATTAATGATACAACAACACTTCGCCAATCTTTAAAAGATAGTTGTATTTTAACAAACGGTACTTCCGTGGGAATGGCTCCGAATGATGACAAAAGCATTTTGACAGATACCTCTCTTTTCCATGAAGGACTGATTGTATCAGACGTAATTTACAATCCAGAAGAAACCCTCCTTATGAAACTAGCAAAAGAACAGGGTTGCCACACCTTCAACGGATTATATATGCTCCTCTATCAAGGTGCAGAGGCATTTAAAATCTGGACTGGCAAAGAAATGCCAATCGAACCAATCAAACAAAAATATTTTGATCGCTAAATTTAAAATTAAACAGAAAAAGGCTGTAAGCTAAAATCAAAATGATTTTCCAGCTTACAGCCTCTTTTATTATTGAACTGATAAATCAGAACTAGATTCTCTTTAAATACTCTCCAGTACGTGTATCAATACTGATCACATCACCTGTCTCAACAAACAATGGTACGTTTACAGTTGCACCTGTCTCAACAGTTGCAGGCTTACTTGCACCAGTTGCTGTATCACCCTTAAATCCAGGCTCTGTTTCTGTAATCTCTAACTCAACAAACATTGGTGGCTCGATTGCAAAAATATCTCCATTGTGAGAAAGCATTTTTACCATCTCGTTTTCCTTTACAAACTTCAAAGAATCACCAATCTGATCTTCTGTCATTGCAAACTGATCATATGTCTCAACATCCATAAAGTTGTAAGAATCGCCATCTGCATATAAATACTGCATATCTCTCTTTTCGATATGAGCCTGAGGACATTTTTCTGTAGGACGGAATGTTTTTTCAACAATTCCACCATTCTTAATATTTTTAAGCTTTGTACGAACGAAAGCTGCTCCCTTACCTGGTTTTACATGCTGAAATTCAATAATCTGGTAAATATTACCTTCATATTCAATTGTCATACCATTTCTAAAATCTCCTGCTGAAATCATATTCTAAATCCTCCTTAAATATTATCATATTTCGTATTTTTCAGAAATTCTTTTTATATATTTCTTTTTTCTGCACCAAAATATACATTGTCCTTATTAGTTTATAATAGTTTGTACCTTTTTTCAACTATTTTTTATCAGTTTTTCTATCTTTCCACTACAATTCAATCAATTCTTTTGGAGAATGCGTCAAATTCTGACATCCATCTTTTGTAACTACAACCAAATCTTCAATCCTGACACCACCAAAATTTTCAATGTAAATTCCTGGTTCCACGGTCTCTGTCATGTTTTCTAAAATAATGTTTGTTTCCTTTGGAGACAATCTTGGATTTTCATGTATAAACAACCCTACACTATGTCCCAAGCCATGACCAAAGCACTTCTCATATCCCGCACCATAGATAATATCTCTTGCTACTTTATCTATTTCTGCCCCTGTATAACCTGCTTTTATAAAATCTAACGCTTCTTTTTGTGCCTGCAAAACCGTATGATATACTTTCTTCTGTTCTTCACTGGCATTTCCCAGTACAACCGTACGTGTCATATCAGAACAATATCCCTCATACATGCATCCAAAGTCCATCGTGATAAAATCACCTTGTTCGATTTTTTTTCTTCCAGGTACCGCATGTGGTTTGGAAGAATTTATTCCAGATGCCACAATCGTATCAAAACTCAAGCCTTCTGCTCCAAATTGCTTCATATAAAACTCCAAGTAAGAAGCCACTTCCAACTCTGTTACTCCAGGTTTTATTATATCTAAAATCTTTGTAAATGCCTTATCACCAATTTCCTCGGCACATGCAATTTTTTTAATTTCTTCTGGCGTCTTTATTCTTCTAAGGTCTGACAACTCCTGATCTAGCATTGTCCATTGTACAGAAGGAAATTCTCTTCTCCATTTTTCAAAATCTAAACATAAAAAATCGTTTCCCTCTATTCCAATGCGAATTGCATTTTCCTCCGAAATAACCTGTGCCAGCAAATCTGTATATTTACCTGAAAGCTGCCAAATATCAAAGCCTTCCGTCTCCTCTTTCGCCTGTATTGTATATCTGGAATCCGTCATAACAATCTTTTTATTTCTTGAAAGATATAAATATCCTGTTGCTCCCGAAAAACCACTTAAATACCTCATATTATATCCATTCGATACAACAATGGCATCCAGCTCTTTCTCCTCCAAAATAGAAATTACTTGTTTTAAACGTTCCTGTTCCATATTTTTTCCTTCTTTCTATTTTCTATTGTTCTCTTTCAAAGAAAATCGTATAGTTTCTAACTATTTCCTGAACAATTTCTTCCACAGATTTTCCATCTACCTGCACAACCATGTGCGCGCCCACCTCATAAATCGGGTCTCTGTAATTTAACAATTCTTCCACCCGTTTTGCAGGATCCTCACATTGTAGTAATGGTCTTGTCGTATCTCCCTCCAAACGAGATAATACCGTTTCTTTCTTGACTTTTAAGTAAATAACAAAACCAAGTTTTTGTAAAAGTTTGGCATTTTCAGCTCGCAAAGGCAAACCGCCACCACTGGAAACAATTGTCTTTTCTGTACTTTCTACTAATTCCTGTATACTTTTTGTCTCTGTATCTCGAAAATACTTCTCCCCGTCCTGCTCAAAAATTTCACTAATTGTTTTGCCTTCTCGCTTTTCAATATAAAGGTCGGTGTCTAAAAAAGAATATGCTAATCTCTCTGCCAGTTTTTCTCCCACTGTAGTTTTTCCACATCCCATAAATCCAATCAATACAATATTATTTTTCACTTTTTCTGCCCTTCTTTTCATAAAAATACAATACAATTTTTTCCAAATATCGTTTTAAAACAATTTGAATTTCTTCCTTAGAATCAATCGGACGTACCAAAATATTACGCATCCCAATCCTTTTTGCTCCAAACACATCCGTAAATAGCTGGTCTCCAACAAAAATTGTATTGGATAGATCCGTTCCCATAAGCTCCATGGCTTTTCTATAATTTTTTCCAGAAGGTTTATGTGCATCATAAATGTATTTTGTACCAATTTCTTTATTAAATCGAAGCACACGTTCCTCTTTGTTATTGGAAATCAGACAACTCTTTATCCCTAATTGTTCCAGTTTTTTAAATAAAGCAATCGCGCGGGGAGTGGCATCTGCACCATGCTCCACTAACGTATTGTCTATATCAAATAAAACTCCTTTGATACCTTGTCTCTGTAACGCCTCAAAATCAATTTCATAAGTAGATTCCTGAATGGCATCAGGAAAGAACCTCTCAAACATAATTTCTCCTTTCCATGCTCTTTTCCTTTTCTATAAGTCTAACTCATTTATAATCTCTGGGAAAAGCTGTAAACTTCGCTGCACAATTCCCTTCATATAAGCAATCAAAATACCATAATTTACAATTACCACGCCCTGCTCCTTTGCACTCTTCATACGAAACTGCATTTCCTTTTGTGGCAACATGCACGCACCACAATGTACAATCATGGCATAGCGTGTTAAGTCTTTCGGATATCCGCCTCCACTGGATGTTTCAAATATCAACTCTTTTCCTGTATATTGTCGAATCCATCTTGGAATTTTTACGGTCCCAATATCATCACATTGTCTATGGTGGGTACAGCCCTCCGCCATCAATATCCGATCTCCGTCTTTTAATGTTTCAAGTTTACTGGCATTTTCAGCTAACATCGCCAAATTTCCTTTATATCTGGCCATTAAAATAGAAAACGATGTCAATGGTATCTCCTGTGGTGTTACTTTCGCAACCTGTTCAAATGCCTGCGAATCTGTGATTACCAATCTAGGCTTCTGCCTTAATTTATGAAAGACACTTTCCAATTCCACCTCTCTAGTTACCACTGGTATTGCTCCCTTTTCCAACAAGTCACGTATTACTTGTTGTTGCGGCAATATTAACCTTCCTTTTGGTGCTGCAGAATCGATTGGGATTACTAACACAACCAAATCGCCTTGCTCTACTAAATCACGAACAAGCGGACGATTCGTCTCCTTAGGAGCCTGACTTGCCAGCCATTTCTTTATTTCTTCTATTCCCTCTCCTGTTTTTGTGCTACAATACATTCCCTGTTCCAAGTCTGCTCGTTGCGATAACATTTCTGCTTTGTTAAACACCCATAAGCAAGGAATTTTTCTTTCTTTTAATTCCTTGGCTAATGCATGTTCCATTTCTAACTTTTCCATATCCGAAGCATCCACCGCAATAATGGCAATATCTGTCTTTTGAAGAACGTTCCTGGTCTTTTCCATACGCATTTCCCCAAGTTTTCCTTCGTCATCCAGCCCTGGAGTATCTACTAACATAATCGGTCCGATTGGCAACAATTCCATCGCCTTATATACAGGATCGGTTGTCGTTCCTTTTACATCTGAAACAATGGACAAATCCTGCCCTGTAATTTTATTTATAATACTGGACTTGCCCGCATTTCTTTTTCCAAATAAGGCAATATGCACTCGTTCACCCTTCGGTGTTGTATTCATTCCCATACTAAAAGCCTTCTTTCTATATCAAATTCCAATCTCCTCAAAACCAACTACATCTTCCTCTTTACTGAGAATAGAAAGAATTTCTCTACTTTCCTTGCTATCACTTTGAATGCCTAAAATCAGCCCAATTTCACCATTTACACCTACTTTTGCCCGTTGCATTTCCATTCGGTAAATATCGCAATCCTGTTCCTGTAACATCTTTAACAATGCTCGGATACACGATTGGTCCTTCAATTCTATATATACAGTCATATTTGTTTCATCACTTCCACCGAACAATTTTTTCTGTATTCCCAACAAGAAAAGAACAACCACACAAATCGTAGCCAAAATTGCCAATTCATAAAATCCAATTCCAATTGCAAGTCCAACACACGCGGAAACCCATAAACCTGCTGCCGTTGTCAAACCTTTCACTTTTGCATTGTCACGAACAATAATGGTTCCAACACCAAGAAAACCAATTCCACTTACAACCTGCGCACCAATACGGGTAGGATCAATAGAATCCAAATGAAACATCAACACCGTATACTGCCCCGTCAACATACATGCCGCAGAACCGAGACAAACAAGAATATGTGTTTTAAATCCCGCGGTTCGGTGTTTCCACTCACGCTCAATTCCAACTGCACCGCCACATATAATACAAAAAATAATCCTAAGCGTAATGGATGCCATATTTAATTCTCTTAAATAATCAGAAAACCATAATTCCTGCATTTTTCACTTCCTTTCTAGTCTTACAATAATAAATCGCAAACCATTTTGCCTTTCCTTGGCAATTTCGTCATGAATACAAAACAGTTTCTCTACATATTTTGTTATTAAGTCATTTTTATTATTTCTCTCTTATTATACCATATTGTCTATCATTACTTTATCATGCAAACGGAGGTATTTATGAAAAAAAACAAAACACTTTCTCTCTTTTTTTTGTGTTTACTGCTTCTTCTCTTTTTGTCACCTGAACTATGCTTTTTGGGTGCTAAAAATGGCATGAAATTGTGGCTATTTACGGTTATTCCCTCTTTACTTCCCTTTATTATCGTATCCAATTTACTGCTAAATCTAAATCTACTTTCTGCTCTAACGGATTGGATTTATCCAATCCTGCATCCACTTTTTAAAGTCAGCAAACATGGCTGTTTTCCGATTTTAATTGGAATGCTGTCAGGATACCCTATGGGTGCAAAATCCTGTGCAGATTTAGTGAAAGAGGAAAAAATCACATTAGAAGAAGGACAATATCTTCTCTCTTTTGTAAATAACGCCAGCCCTATGTTTTTAACAACCTATCTGGCAATGCAATGTCTACATAGCGAACCGATGAAATATCTTTTGTATAGTATTATACTGCTTTCTTCTTTTCTTTGCAGTATTTTTTATCGTATTTTTTCACAAAAGGAAAAGAGAAATTTCTCTATACACAAAACGACACAAAAAACGTCTGCAAACTTGTCCCTAGCTTGTGCAATGGATAAATCTATCTTAGACGGATTTTTCACCATCACAAAAATTGGAGGATACATTTTGCTTTTTTCTATTCTCTCAACCTTTTTGCTTCACATACCGAATACTTTTAATTTTATTTCCTACGGACTACTTTCTATCACAGAAATCACAACCGCTGCCAATCAAATTGGTAACTCTGATTTTTCTACCAAAATAAAAATAATCCTAACCATGACAAGCACTGCATTTGGAGGACTATCCAGCCTTTTCCAAACTCAAAGCGTCATTGCCGGGTCGGGACTATCTTTAAAAACCTATTTTTATTATAAATTATTACAATGCTTATTTGTTTTTATAATTCTTTCTTTTATTTTAGTATTCATCTGAATAAGAATAATCATCGATAATACCCTCGTGTTTCACAACTTCCTGTGGCTCACTTTCCTGCTCCATATTAGATGCCTGTGGCTCCTCTGCAGGAGTTGGTTCTGGCACTCCAGAAAGTTCACGATGATTTGCACGCACAATTTCCATATTTTCCTGCATACTGTGCATCAAGCCTTCATAATGACCTCTACATTCACTATAAGCCTTGTCCATAATGTTTTCTAATCCGATAAGCATATCTGAGGTATAACTAATTGCACCTGTTCTAATTTGATTAGCATCATTTTCTGCCGCGGATAAAATCTGTTCTGCTTGCATCTGTGCCTGCTGTACAATTTGATCTGCCTGTGCATATGCCTGCTGCATAATCTGATGCTCGTCCACTAAGGCATCCATCTTATCTTGTGCTTCTGCTAACATTGCATTTGCTTTTGCCTCTGCATCCTGTAAAATAGCATCCTTATTTTCTATCATCTTTTTGTATCTTTGAATTTCATCTGGTGTACGCAAACGCAACTCATCCAATAAATCATATAATTCATCCTTTGGCACAATTACCTTTGTAGATGACAAAGGTTGCATCTTACACTCTTCTACAAAATCATATATATCTTCTATTAATTCTTCAATCCTACTTACAGCCATTCTAAACACTCCTCTTTCTACCTATGTTGTCCTATTTTTATCACTGCCTAACTATTGAAATCAGTAACATTTCCCCACTAACACTTCTATTGTCACTCTACTTGTGTCTGTAACTTTTTATATTTGTTTTCCACAACAGAAATCAACTCTTTAGGTACCATCATTGAGATATCTCCATGGTAAGATGCAATCTCCCGCACTGCACTGGAACTTAAATATGAGTATTCCACACTTGCTGCCAAAAACATCGTATCAAGTTCTGGATACAAACTGCGATTTAACTGTGCTATCTGCAATTCATATTCAAAATCTGTCACTGCACGCAATCCACGAAAAATCACTTCTGCCTTTTTTAACTTGGCAAATTCTACAAGTAACCCGTCAAATACTTCTACCTTTACATTCGAAATATCCTTTACTACAGCTTCTATCATTTCTTTTCTCTCCTCCGCAGTAAATACAGGATTTTTCTTACTGTTGTTTAATACCCCTATAATGAGCTGATCCACCAACAATGCAGATCTTTTGATAATATCCAAATGACCTATGGTAACCGGATCAAAGCTTCCGGGATAAATTCCAATTCTCATAATTGGATGCCTCCAATTCCTATCGTACATTTTATAACCAATTTTTAATACTTACTTTACATAAAGGAAGATGTGCATATTGGTCTTATATGTCTTAACCTTATGTATCTCATAACCTAAATCTTCAACATAGGAATAATCTGTATCCAGTGATGCTTCCACAATAATCATAGTATCCTTTCCCAGTATCTGGGTGTTCTTCAGCAATTCTAACACTCGCTTTTCCCATTGACACCCATAAGGCGGGTCCATAAATATAATATCAAAGCTTTCCTTTTTTGCATCTAACTGCTGTATGGCAGCTAACACATCACCTTTGATTACAGTTGCCTCTTCTTCCAAATGTGTATTTTTCAAATTATCCTTTATACAACGTATGGCTTCCACACCAGAATCAATAAATACTGCATGTTCGGCTCCGCGACTCAACGCTTCAATTCCAACGCCGCCACTTCCACTAAACAAATCTAAAAAACTACAGTCATATAACTGTGACTGTATCATATTAAATAATGTTTCCTTAATTCGGTCTGTTGTAGGTCTGGTTTCCATGCCTGTCGGTGTCTTTAACTGTATCCTTCTTGCCTTTCCTGCTATTACTCGCATTTCACCATTCCTTTCACAAATCATGTATTGCCTAACATTTTATCCTCTTTTGTGTAAAATCTAGCCATGATATATACTATATCTCAAACCATGCAAAAATTCAAGTAACTTAGCAAAATTTAACACAATAATTTCCTTATTGTTTTATCGTTATAATATCCAATACATCCTGCAATTCAATCTGCATAAGCTGTTCTTGTGTCGGTAATTCTAAATTTACAATTCGATTTGCCTGATTACCTAATATACTTTCAAATGTATTTCGAATACCTCGTCCATTTCCAAATAAAAATTTCTGTTCTTCACTTAATTTTTCTATTTCCACTCGTACCTGTTCTGCGGCTTCTGTTGACATACATAGTCCTGATTTATGCAAAAGCCTGTCCAATATCATCATCAATTCATCCGTTGTATAATCTTTAAAATCAATGAATTTGTTAAATCTTGAAATCAGACCTGTATTTGCCTTTAAAAATTCTTCCATCTCATTCTTATATCCGGCAACAATGACAACAAGATCATCTCTATGATCCTCCATAATTTTTACAAGTGTATCAATGGCTTCTCCTCCGAAATCATTGGCATCTTTTTTATTTGACAAAGCATACGCTTCATCAATAAATAAAATGCCGCCCATTGCTTTTTCTGCCACCTCTTGAACCTTTATAGCAGTTTGTCCCACATAACCTGCTACCAATCCTGCACGATCCACTTCAACTAACTGTCCTTTTGATAAAATACCAAGTTCTTTATAAATCTTTGCAACTAAACGGGCTACTGTAGTTTTTCCTGTACCAGGATTACCAGTAAATACCATATGATAACTTACATTCATAGATGGCATATCATAACTTTCCCGCATTTTTTTTACTTTTATCAAGTTAATCAACGATTGTATCTCACTCTTTACATTCTCCAGTCCCACCAGACCATTTAATTCATCCAGCAATTCCTGAAGCTTTTTTGCATGGTTAATTTTATTAATTTCTTTTTTGATTTGTTCCAGTCTTTCATCCTGAAGCTTTTTCATGGCTTCTTGTTGTTCTTTTTTTAGTCTTTCAATCGCAGGTGTGGAAATCTTTAATTTTCCCATTTTTTGTAATTGTTGTAATTCTTCATCTGTATAGTCAAATATCGTCCGTTCCTTTGTTTCTTCTTCCTGTTCTATATTTTCTGTTGCAGCAACATCCTGCTCTAACTTGTCCTCCTGTGTAGACAGTTCTGAAACTATATCCTTGGTTTCCAGTTGTTGTGTTTTATTTTTTCCCTCTTCCTTTTCTTTTGTTTCCTTTATTATGTTCTTTTTAGCAGCCTGTTCTCTATGCTCTTTTAACCGTTCTACAGGTGCCTTTTCCTCATAAAATTTTTCCGTACTTAACTTTAAAAATAAATATCGGGCGTTTACTACTTCCAACCGTTGGTCTTCATTTACAAAGTAAACATTTTTCTCATAAAATTCTGTAATAAATTTGTCCGCATATGCACTCTGTTTGTGATCCAACAAAGATATAGAAAGTAGTATATTCAAAAGAGAATCAAAAAAATAGCTGGAAAAAAATGACTGCTTCTTTCCATCACGCACTCCACAAAGCTGCAAAATAATCGGTGGGGTACGAAGCAATTTATTAGCCATCATAATCACATTGTCCGGCAGTTCCCCCTCTTCCGGACAACCCAGCAAATTTTCTGAAACCACTTCTACTATAAATTTTCTTTGTGTTATGCCATTTTCTCCACAATAAACAGCTTGATTTAACATCAACGCCTGCAAATACATGTCTAACATTTCATATATATTCTGATGTAGAAAATGCTCTGGTTCTTCCCAGTAACCTTCCTCATCCAACACCTGACAAAACTGCACCATATTCTCATAACTTTTTTTTGCAATTTCTAACAATTGCTTATTAGAATATCCAGGTTGTATCATCCGATCTCCTCCTGCCCTTTTCGTAACTCTCCTAACGGCAGGAAGCCCCGCCATATATGCATTATCCGTATAAACTGAAATACCCATTTTCCGCTCTACTACAACTATCTTTCATTATATACTTTTTTGCAAAAAATGGCAATCGCATTTAATCATCAATCTTTTTTGGAATCCTCAATACAGTACCTCTTCTTAGCCCAATCGCATTCATCCCATTATATTTTAATAATTCTTCCAAATCCACATCAAACTTATTCAATACCTGTTCTAATGTTTCATTTCCTGTAATCACATATTCCAACATAATTCCATTCCTGTTTGTATGATCCATATTATTATTTGTTGTTGTTTCATTTCTTTCCTGTGACTGCTGCGATCTTTCCATATTCCTTGGAATACAAATCCATTCTCCCGGTTGCAGATTATATACATTAACATAAGGATTTGCCTGCATAATTTGATCTAAAGGGATTTGATGTCTTCTGCTTATCTGATATAACGTATCCCCTTCTCTCACCTGATATTCCTCTCCTGCGCAAAATCTGTCTTCCATTTTTTTCACTCCTAATACTCGATAGGATACTATATTCCCTCCACCCTTAAAATGTTCCTGTTTTTTTCTAGAAAATGTTACAATTTTTATATCTTTTATTGAAAATATACAATTTTCAACCAAAACACAAAACAGACTGTACGCTTTGCACAATTTATTCACAGAAAGATTTTTACGAACAAAAATCCCTTATTGCTTTCAAAAAAAAGCTGTCGTATAATGGGAAGGGTACACTTTCAACAATGTACTGTATAAATAATAGGAAATAAAATTCTATTTTTGTTCTTATATACAATAGATTTTTCAAAGGAGGATATGGCTTTCGCCAGAAACTATGAGCAATATGAAACATACTTTAGGAATTGATATCGGTTCAACCACTGTTAAGGTTGCCGTACTCGATGAAAATAACACAATTTTATTCTCAGATTACCAACGGCACTTTGCTAATATTCAGGAAACTCTGGCTGGTATTATCAATGACGCTTATAAAAAGCTTGGAAATCTTGAGTTTTCTCCTGTCATTACCGGTTCCGGCGGATTGACTCTCTCTAAACATTTAGGGGTTCCCTTTGTTCAGGAGGTTGTCGCTGTTGCCACTGCTCTAAAAGACTACGCACCTCAAACAGACGTTGCCATTGAGCTCGGCGGTGAAGACGCAAAAATTATTTACTTCACTGGTGGAATTGACCAACGTATGAACGGAATCTGTGCCGGTGGTACTGGTTCTTTTATTGACCAAATGGCTACCTTATTAAAGACAGATGCTACTGGTTTAAATGAATATGCAAAGGATTACAAGGCAATTTATCCAATTGCAGCTCGTTGTGGTGTATTTGCAAAAACAGATATTCAACCGCTTATCAATGAAGGTGCAACCAAACAGGATTTATCTGCCTCTATTTTTCAGGCTGTTGTAAATCAGACAATCAGTGGTTTGGCATGTGGAAAGCCAATTCGCGGAAATGTAGCATTCTTAGGAGGACCACTCCACTTTTTAACAGAATTAAAGCAAGCATTTATCCGTACCTTAAAACTTACTCCGGATCAAATCATCGCTCCAAACCATTCACATTTGTTTGCCGCCGTTGGTTCTGCCATGAATGCAAACCCTTCCATTACCACTTCTTTTCAAAAATTAAGTGACCAGCTCAATCATGGCATTAAAATGGAATTTGAAGTAACACGTATGGAGCCTCTTTTCAAAACCGAAGAAGAATATGCTGCTTTTTCGAACCGTCATGCACAGCATAAGGTAATAGAAAAAGAGCTTTCTACTTATGAGGGAGATTGCTTTTTAGGAATTGATGCAGGTTCAACAACAACAAAGGTTGCCTTGGTTTCCGATGACGGTTCCCTTTTATATTCTTTTTATAGCAGTAATAATGGTAGTCCACTAAAAACTACCACAAAAGCTATCAAGGAAATTTATTCTCTTATGCCTGATAGTGCACGTATTGTACGTGCCTGTTCTACCGGTTACGGAGAGGCTCTAATTAAAGAGGCATTCATGCTTGATGAAGGAGAAGTAGAAACGATTGCTCATTATTATGCAGCTTCCTTCTTTGAACCTGATGTAGACTGTATTCTGGACATTGGTGGACAGGATATGAAATGCATGAAAATAAAAGACGGAACAATTGACAGCGTACAGCTAAATGAAGCCTGTTCATCCGGTTGTGGTTCTTTTATTGAAACTTTTGCTAAATCGTTACAATATGAAGTAGCAGATTTTGCCAAAGTTGCTTTATTTGCAAAGAATCCAATCGACCTTGGTTCCAGATGTACCGTATTTATGAATTCCAAAGTAAAACAGGCACAAAAAGAAGGTGCCGGTGTAGATGATATTTCTGCTGGATTGGCTTATTCTGTTATTAAAAATGCGCTGCTAAAAGTGATTAAAATTACAGATCCAAAAGACTTAGGTAAGAAAATTGTTGTACAGGGTGGTACTTTTTATAATGACGCTGTTTTACGAAGCTTTGAAATCATCTCTGGTTGTGAAGCTGTTCGTCCAGATATTGCAGGTATCATGGGAGCCTTCGGTGCTGCTTTGATTGCCAGAGAACATTATGATGGAAAAACAAATACAACTATGTTGTCCATCGAAAAAATCAATGCGTTACAATTTGAAACGACCCTTTCAAGATGTAAAGGCTGTACAAACAACTGTCTTTTGACAATTAACAAATTTTCCGGTGGTCGTCAATTTATCACTGGTAACCGTT
Organism: Clostridium sp. CAG:411; assembly: GCA_000437275.1. Taxonomy (GTDB): domain Bacteria; phylum Bacillota; class Clostridia; order Lachnospirales; family Lachnospiraceae; genus CAG-411. The sequence continues at coordinate 26,892 of FR899695.1, forward strand.
GCGAGCGTGGATTAGGAAAAGCAAAAAAATCAGACAGTGTTCCAAATTTATTTGCTTACAAATTAAAGCGACTCTTCCAGTACGAATCCCTGGACGAGGAACATGCGGTTCGTGGTAAAGTTGGTATCCCAAGAGTCTTAAATATGTATGAGAACTATCCATTCTGGCATACATTTTTCACAGAACTTGGATATCAGGTGGTACTATCACCAGAATCTACCCGTAAAATTTATGAACTTGGTATCGAATCAATCCCAAGTGAATCAGAATGTTATCCAGCGAAGTTAGCTCATGGACACGTTACCTGGCTTATCCGCCAAGGAATTGATTACATTTTCTATCCATGTGTTTTTTATGAACGTAAAGAACAGGCAGATGCAGGAAACCACTTTAACTGTCCAATTGTTACTTCTTATGGCGAAAATATTAAAAACAATGTAGAGGAATTAAGAAGTGAGAATATCACTTTCCAAAATCCATTTTTATCTTTTGAGAGTGAAGAAATCACTGCAAAACGATTAGCTGACTACTTCTCAAAAGAAAATAATATTCCTTCTGCTGAGATACGAAAAGCTGTTCATGCCGCCTGGGCAGAAATGGAACAGGCACACAGAGATATGGAGCAAAAAGGAGAAGAAGTCCTTGCTTATCTGGAAAAAACAGGTAAAAAAGGAATTGTTCTTGCTGGTCGCCCTTACCACTGCGACCCTGAAATCAATCATGGTATTCCAGAATTGATTGCTTCTTATGACGTTGCCGTATTAACAGAAGACAGTATTGCACATTTAGGAAAAGTAGATCGACCAACTATCGTTATGGACCAATGGGTATACCACTCACGTCTTTACGCTGCTGCATCCTATGTTCGTACAAATCCAAATCTGAATTTAATTCAGCTAAATTCCTTTGGATGTGGACTTGATGCAGTCACAACGGATCAGGTTAATGATATTTTAACCAAATCAGGTAAAATTTATACGGTATTAAAAATAGATGAAGTAAACAACCTTGGTGCTGCCAGAATCCGTATTCGTTCTCTATTATCTGCGGTAAAAGATAGAGATCATAAACACATGGAGCCGCACATTGCAGATGCAGCACACCATAGAGTGATTTTCACAAAAGAGATGAAGAAGAATTATACCATTCTTGCTCCTCAAATGTCACCAATTCACTTTAACATGGTAATGGCTGCCTTCGAATCTTGTGGTTATAACGTAGAATTGCTTCCTAGCAATAAATCTTGTCTGGATTACGGATTAAAGTATGTTAATAACGATGCCTGTTATCCTTCTCTTCTAGTCGTTGGACAATTTATGGAAGCATTAGATTCAGGGAAATATGATTTAGACCGTATAGCATTAGTTATTACACAAACAGGTGGGGGGTGTCGTGCCACAAACTATATCGGCTTCATTCGCCGTGCCTTAGAAAAGGCTGGTTATGGACAAATTCCAGTTATTTCCCTAAGTGCTGGTATTGAGCAAAATCCAGGTTTCAAAATTAGTCTTCCTATGGCAAACCGTGCAATTCAGGCACTTGTATATGGTGATATTTTTATGCGTGTTTTATATAAGACACGACCTTATGAAGCTGAACCAGGTTCCGCAAATGCTTTATTCGAAAAATGGGAAGCAAAATGTATTGAAGATGTCAAAACAGGTAAAAATTTCAAGAAAAATATTTACAATATTGTTCATGATTTTGATACCCTTCCATTGCTTGATATTGAAAAGCCAAGAGTAGGTATTGTAGGTGAAATTTTGGTTAAATTCCTTCCTACCGCAAATAATCACTTAGTTGATTTGTTAGAAGCTGAAGGTGCAGAAGCTGTTTGCCCTGATTTAGTAGATTTCTTCTTATATAGTTGCTACAATAGCAATTACAAAGTAAAATACTTCGGAAAAAGCAGAAAATCCGCTACTATCAATAATATGGTTATTCGTTTATTGGAATTTTATCGCAGACATGCAAGAAAGGCCTTAGAACAAAGCAAACGCTTTGAACCAATGCAACATATTGAAACCCTTGCAGAATATGCCGAACCATTTGTTTCAATTGGAAATATGACTGGAGAAGGATGGTTCTTGACTGGAGAAATGGTAGAATTAATCCACTCAGGTGTTTCTAACATTGTTTGTACGCAGCCATTTGGTTGTCTTCCTAACCACGTAGTAGGTAAAGGTGTTATCAAGGAATTGCGTCGTGCATTCCCTGGTGCAAATATCGTAGCTGTTGACTATGATCCGGGAGCAAGTGAAGTAAATCAGCTTAACCGTATTAAGTTAATGCTTTCTACCGCAAATACGAACTTAAATAAAAACTAGAACTACGTTTCTATCACTGCAAACATGACTTTATTGTTTGCATAACTAACAAAGGGATACATTATACATGTATCCCTTTTCCTTTACTTATGCTTCACTAATTTTATTTTTTATTGCTGGAACCAGCGTTCTTTCTTTCATCTGTTCCAACAACTGCTTACGTTCTTCCACCTTTTTTAAATTGCGGTAACATTCCAAATAGGAAAAGTCAACCATATCCTGCAAAATAGAAGAAACCTTTCGCCCCTTTAGGCTATCTAAGCGTTCTAATGCTTCTGTATACTCACCTTTTACAATCAATTCAAATGCATACATCAATAGCACATTATTTGTCAAACCCGATGTAGTAGAATCATATTTTTTCAATAATTTTCTCTGTTCATCCATTACGGACTTTAACGCATTATATTGCCCACTTAAAAAATCAGCCATAGTCTCATATGCATAACATAACACTCGATTTACCTCTGGCTGTCCTGCTACAGAAATCACCTCAAGTGTTTCTAATGCCTGTTCATACTGACCTGCATAAACTTGTCCTGCGGCAATATTGATACGAACTAAATCTTTTTGCTGTTTTCCCGATACTTTGTTTAAAATCTCCTGCATCTCTTCTACATACAGTACAGGCTCTTTTTCCTCATACAACAGGTGTGTTGGACCAGAAACAATTTTACTTAACTTAGACATTCGAACCATCTTAGCTACCATCCAAATAATAAGCATCGTAACCGCAATTCCAATCAACAATAATTTTGCCTGTGCCTCTGGAAGAATACTGGCAACCGCATAAATAATACCTACTACCAAACACGCACCCAAAACATACAACATGCTTTTTTTATTTTTCATGTTTTTTCTCCTTCTCGATTATTTTTACAGCAATTCAGAAAATACATTTCTTAAAACTCAAATAAGCACTCCTTCCATCTAATTAAGTAATGGATAAAGAATGCTTATGTCCTTTTTATATACATTGAGAAACTTTTTATTTTTGCTCGCAAAAGCTGGTACCGATAATACTTCCTCCACCTACTACATAATCCTGTTCATAAAAAACAACCGCTTGTCCCGGTGTAATAGCTCTCTGTGGTTCATCAAATAAACATTCCACAACATCATCTGCAACCATTCGGATCTTAGCCTTTGCTCCATTGTGACTATATCGAATCTTAGCGATTACTTCCATCTCACCTTCCAGTTTTTCAGTCGACATAAAATTAAGTTTATTTGCATACAATTTAGGCTGAAATACATCCGCATTATCGCCAATCACAACCTCATTCGTCTCTGGACGGATTTCCACAACAAACACAGGTTTTCCCATAGAAAGATTCAATCCCTTTCGCTGTCCCACTGTATAGTTTGTTATTCCCTTATGTCTGCCTAATATATTTCCCTCCAAATCTACAAAATTGCCTTCTTCAATTATCTGATCTGAATTTTCATGAATAAATTTAGCATAATCATTGTCTGGAATAAAACAAATATCCTGACTATCTGGCTTATTGGCTACCAGCAAATTGATGTCCTTTGCAATGCGTCGAATCTCATCCTTTTCATATGCGCCAACAGGCATCAAAGTATGCGATAACTGCTCCTGTGTTAAATTATATAGTGCATATGTCTGGTCCTTCTTAGCTGATACAGAGTGCTTGATGGTATATCTCCCGTTTGGAAGCTGCATAATCTGTGCATAATGCCCTGTCGCAATATAATCCGCCCCAATTTCTATAGAACGGTGTAACAATGCCTCCCATTTTACATAACGGTTACATGCAATGCATGGGTTTGGTGTCCTACCACACAAATACTCCTCTAAGAAATAATCCATAACATATTCTTTAAATTCTTTGCGGAAGTTCATAACGTAATAAGGGATGCCAAGTGTATCCGCTACACGCCTGGCATCCTCTACTGCACTGAGTCCACAACAGCCACCATTTTCTTCCATGTCCACTTCCGCTTCTTCCTGCCATATCTGCATGGTAACACCAATTACATTGTACCCTGCCTTTTTTAACAAATATGCAGTCACAGAGGAATCAACACCTCCAGACATTCCAACAACAACTGTTTTCTTTGTTTCACTCATCATTAATATTCTTCTCCATCCTCTTCGTCCTCATGTATATCTTGCTTTGGCTTCTTCAGCCCTTCGATAACAATTCCGTTCTTTTCAGCATAATCCCATAATGCTGCATGAATTGCTTCTTCTGCAAGAAGGGAACAATGCACTTTCACTGGTGGCAATCCATCCAACGCTTCCATTACAGCCTTGTTGGTTACCTCTAATGCCTGTTGTACGGTCTTTCCCTTTACAAGTTCTGTTGCCATACTGCTTGTTGCTACTGCAGCACCACAACCAAAAGTCTTAAATTTACAATCCTGTATAATTCCTGACTGATCAATATCTAAATAAATACGCATAATGTCTCCGCATTTCGCATTTCCTACGGTTCCAACACCACTTGCATTTTCAATCTCTCCAACATTTCTTGGATTATTAAAATGATCCATCACTTTTTCGCTATACATGTATTTTCCTCCTTGCATTTTTTATTTTATCACACTTTTCAGGAAGCCTCAAGCCCCTTACCTTCATTCTTTATTTTGCTGCCTGTTTCTGTACAAAATCCTCATATAATGGTGACATTGCTCTTAACTTTTCTACAATGCCCTTTAACTGATCTACAACATAATCAATCTGTTCCTCTGTTGTCTCATCACCCAATGTCATTCTTAAAGAGCCGTGCGCAATTTCATGAGGCAATCCAATTGCTAATAATACATGGGAAGGATCCAAAGAACCAGATGTACAAGCAGAACCACTAGATGCACAAATACCTTTCATATCAAGCATAATTAAAAGTGATTCACCTTCTACAAACTGGAAACTGCAATTCACATTGTTTGGCAATCTCTTCTTTCTATCTCCATTTAAACGTACATATGGTATTTCTGCCAAAATTCTCTCAATTAACTTATCTCTTAGCTTTGTTTCTTTCTCAATTCTTTCTTCAAAATGATCAAACGCCAATTCCACTGCTTTTCCAAGTCCTACTATTCCAGGTACATTTTCTGTTCCCGCACGTCTCTTTCTCTCCTGTGCACCACCATGTACAAAGGAACGAATTTTGACTCCTTTTCTAATATATAAAAATCCAATTCCCTTTGGACCATTTAATTTATGTCCACTGGCACTAAGCATATCAATATGATATTCGTCTACATCAATTGGAACATGTGCATATGCCTGTACTGCATCTGTATGGAATAGGATGCCATGCTCTTTCGCAATTTCACCAATTTCCTTTATTGGTTGAATTGTACCAATCTCATTGTTTGCAAACATAACAGAAATTAAAATAGTGGTTGGACGGATTGCTTTTTTCAATTCATCCAATTTAACGATTCCATTTTCGTCCACATCAATATAGCTAACTTCGTAACCTTGCTGCTCCAAATATTCGCATGTGTGCAAAATTGCATGATGCTCAATCTTTGTAGTTATGATATGGTTTCCTTTTGCTTTATATGCCTCTGCGGTAGCCTTTAATGCCCAGTTATCTGATTCCGAACCACCAGCCGTAAAATAAATATTTTCTCCCTTTGTACCCAAAGTCTTTCCAATGGTGTCTCTCACTTGTGTAATAACAGCTTTATTTTTTGAAGCAAACCCATATACTGCAGAAGGATTTCCAAAATTCTCAGTAAAGTATGGAAGCATCGCGTCCACAACTTCTGGTTTGGTTGGTGTCGTTGCTGCATGATCTAAATAAATTAATTTATTCATAACTTCATCTCCTATATTTATACTTTTATATATACAAGAATAGAACAGCTCTAATGCTATACTCTTATAATACTCTTCTGTAATGCAATTAGCAATCTAATACGTTATTCTATTTTTACGCTCTGACATGTCCTTCTCAAAGCCTCTATTTTCTTCTATTATCAACATACGTCAATTGCATAATAATGTTCCTAAACGAATTCCTAGTATTCCACTCGGATATATTTTTCTATATACTAGCACTTTCCTTAATATCTGTCAAGAAAATTATTCATATTTTTTTTCAATTATAAATACAATGCTATAAAGACAAAATCCAGAGAGGAGTGACAGGCAACAAACCGATGTATCAACGCTTTTTTGACCTTTCACATTCGTTTGCTGCATGATTGATTATGAAGTCAAAATTGATAACAGGAACCCTCATTCTAACCATTGCCGGATTCTTAACACGTATTCTCGGCTTTTTCTACAGACTATTACTCTCCAATATTTTAGGTACTGAACTGTTGGGAATTTATCAACTTATTTTCCCCATCTACGGCTTGTGTTTTACCCTATATGCCAGTGGTATACAAACAGCCATTTCCAAAATGGTAGCTGAAAATACCAAAGGAAAAGAAGCTTTATCCAAAAAAATACTCTTTATCGGAATCGGGCTATCCTTATCTATTGCTATTTGCTGCTCTCTTTTCCTATATATAAGTGCAGATTTCATAGCATCTGATATCATCAAGGAACCTCGTTGCAGTCAATCCTTAAAATTACTGTGTGGTGTCTTTCCTGCCTGTTCTATGTCGGCTTGTATCAATGGCTTTTATTATGGAAAAAAACAGACTATGCACCCTGCAATTGCCCAGCTTATCGAACAAATTAGTAGAATTGCTTTCAGCGTGTTATACATTGTATGTTATGCTCCAAAAACGTCGCTTTTTTCCTGTGAAACCGCAGTGATTGCAATTTTTGTCGGAGAATTGACTGCCGCTATTTACAATTTATGCGTCCTTCAATATTCTTCCAAAAAAAACACAACAAAAAGCAATGTCCCTACACATAAACTATTTAAACAACTTTGTGTATTTTCCATTCCTTTAACTACTACCCATTTAATTATCAGCCTTTTGCATAGTATCGAAGCCATTTTAATTCCAAACCTGCTTCAAAAATCTGGTATGACATTAAGCGAGTCATTAAGCATTTACGGCATCTTAACTGGAATGACCATGTCGCTTCTTATGTTTCCATCTACCATTACAAATTCTCTATGTGTCCTGCTGCTTCCTTCCATCTCCGAAGCTGCTGCCGAACAAAATAGAGCTTACATAAATAAAGCGATTCGTTATTCCTTTACCTACAGTCTGGCAATCGGTGGTTTTATAGGTCTGTGTTTTTTAGTTACTGGTCCACAGCTAGGTTTGCTTCTATTTCATAACCGCTTATCCGGTGTTTTTTTACAAAATCTTTCCTGGCTTTGTCCTATGCTTTATCTTAGTTCTACATTATCCAGTATTTTAAATGGACTAGGAAAAATGAAGCTAACTTTTCGCAATACATCTATTGGTCTATTTTTGCGAATCCTATTACTGTTAATACTTATTCCTTATTATGGAATTTCAGGCTATTTTTATTCCTTATTAATCAGCCAGTTTATCTCCTCTAGCATGGATGTATGGATCATAAGAAAAAGCAAGTATTCTTGATTGAATACCTGCTTTTTTCTACGCTTTTTGTTCATGATAAAAACAGAAACCGTTTTTACCATTTTTCTTTACTTCATATAGTGCTTTATCTGATTTATCAAGTAATTCTTCGTAGTCATCACCATCCATTGGGAAAATAGAAATACCAATACTAGCTGAAACAGTTACTTCTTCGCCATCTTCGCTGTAAGTTTTTCTAAATGCTTTTCCAATGCTCTTAGCCTTATTAACAATATCTTCCCTAGATGTGACATTGCTCATAAAAACAACAAACTCGTCTCCACCGATTCGACCAATAATGTCATCCCCGCGGAACATATTCTTCAAATGACCAACGCCCTCTTTCAAAACCTCATCACCTTTTAGATGTCCAAACGTATCATTGATTTTCTTGAAATTGTCCATATCTACAATTAGTAATGCATGTTTATCCTGATTGCGACTATTCTTTATAAAGTTGTTAATACGTTCCTTGGTTGCCACTTTATTGTAAATACGTGTCATAGCATCCATCTCAGCCTTAAACTGCAATTTTTCTACTTCACGCTTTTGAATATCAATATTAGATAATTTACCAACTACCTTAACTGGATTGTTCATCGAATCATAGATGGTTTGTCCACACACATAGCACCATACATAATCTCCCGAAGAACGCTTCATACGATATTCTGCTTCTAACTTTTGTTTTTCCCCGCCTAGCAGCTTACAGAAGTTTTCAAAAGCAAATACATCTTCTTTGTATACATACTGCACTTCTTCTTTTAATTCTGCAAATCGTTCGATGGTAGCCTTTCTCCCAAAGTTCTCTGTATATTTATCTGAATACACCATCTGGTCTGAAAAAATATCATACTCAAACAAAATATCATTGGATATTTCCGCCAAAATACGGTATCTTTCCTCCTGTATCTGTGCCTTTTGGAGAATACGCTCCTGATTACGCATCTTCATCCGAAAAGATATGAATATACTAATCAATATAATAATGACTATAATGCCAGCAATCATAATACATATTTCCTGATATTCAGATAAAAAATCCTCCAATCGATCCCATGCAATATCCAACATTGTCATCCCTCCTCCTGGTTCCTTTCCTACTACTTCCAGACAAAATGAATATAAAAGAACTAAGTTTAGTCAACATTCACTTTTTCTAAAACATCTTTTTTATCCCAACTCACAATATTCCCCCATTTATGAGCCTAGGTAACTGTATCCTTTTTGGTTCTATCCAAACAATTTCATGCAATCTGTATTGGTATCTATTTCAATATATTTAGAAACTGACAACGCTTATGTCAAATCATAAGGTGTCACCTGATATACAAAATAATTCAACCAGTTTGTATAAATCGCATTGGCATGTGCCCGCCAAGTAAGCAATGGTCTTTGTGTAGGGTCATCATCTGGATAATAGTTCTTTGGCATGGTAACCTCTATTCCCTTTGCCAAATCACGTTTATACTCTTCATCCAATGTAAGCCTGTCATACTCTGGATGTCCTAATACAAAAATCTGTTTTCCATCCTGAGCCATAACTAAAAAGGCACCCGCCTCTTTTGATTCTGCCAAAACAGTTAATTCTTTCTTTTTCTTGATTTCGTCCAAAGGCACTTCTGTATATCTGGAATGCGGTGCCCAAAACACATCATCCAAACCTCGTACCAACGGATTTTTTCTATGCTTCACCTCATGCTTAAAAATACCAGATATTTTGCTATCTAATAGTCTCTTTGGTAAACCATAGTGATAATACAACCCTGCCTGTGCCCCCCAGCATATATGCAGCGTCGATGTAACGGCCTCCTTGGACCATTCCATAATCTGTGTCAATTCCTCCCAATAACCCACTTCTTCAAATTCCATCCGCTCAACTGGCGCTCCTGTGATAACCAGTCCATCAAATCGTTTGTCCTTTACGTCATCAAAGGTTTGATAAAACTTATCTAAATGACTTGCGGCTGTATTGGTTCCAACATAGCTGGCTGTCGTCAAAAAAGTAATGTCAAACTGCAACGGCGTGTTGGATAAACTTCTCATTAGTTGTACCTCTGTTGCTTCCTTTAAAGGCATCAAATTTAATATAGCAATTTGTAAGGGACGAATCTCCTGACTAATTGCCCTGTTTTCATCCATAATAAAAATATTTTCATCTTCCAGCACTTTTTTTGCAGGAAGATTATTTTGCACTTTAATAGGCATATTACTCACCGTCTTTTTTTTGATATATTATTAATCATACCATGTTGCCTGGGAAAAATCAACCAAACATCTCCAAAAATTCAGCTTCTGTAAGAATTGGAATCTGCAATTCTTTCGCTTTTTTATTTTTTGTTGAGGAAGAGGTATTATCATTATTAATCAAATAATTCGTTTTTGAACTGACACTTCCAGTTACTTTTCCACCATGTTGTTCAATATATTCTTGCATAGCTTTTCTATTTGAAAATTCGCTCAGTGATCCTGTTATGACAAAGGTCAATCCATCCATACTCTGCTCTCTTTCCTCGCCAACTGCACGATCATCCGAAATGTTGATTTCTCTTAATAAGTCTTCTATCATCTGTCTATTTTCTGTCTTTTTCATAAAAGACACATAAGTATCTGCTATCACTTCCCCAATTCCGTCAATTGCAACCAATTCCTCTTTCGTGGCCGCAAGTACCTGATCCACCTGATTATGAAAAGTAGCACAAATAAGCTTTGCTGTAGATAAGCCAATATTGGCAATTCCCAGACTATAGATGAATTTTGCCAAGGTTACACTTCTTGCTTTTTCAATAGAATCAAGCATATTTTGATAGGACTTTTCTCCGAAGCCTTCCATCTCAACAATTTCTTCTCTATATTTATCCAGATGAAATAAATCTGCCAATTCATGTATAAACCCTTTTCCAATCATCTTTTCTACCGTAGCCTCTGATAATCCCTCTACATTCATTGCATCACGACTCATAAAATGCGCAAGTGCTTTAATTTTTTTTGCCAGACAGTCTGGATTTTTACAAAACAATACCTTAACTCCATTTTCCTCCGATACTGTAGTCTCCTTTTGACAGACCGGACACTGTTCGGGAATTTTAACCAGACCACTTCTCGTTTTATTTTCTGCAATCTGAGGAATAATCATGTTTGCCTTATAAACCGTAATTTCATCCCCAATTCCTAATTCCAATCCTTCCATAATACTAATATTATGCAGACTGGCTCTACTGACCTTTGTTCCCTCTAGTTCAACTGGTTCAAAAATAGCAACTGGATTTATAAGCCCTGTTCTTGATGCACTCCACTCAACCTCTAACAGTTTTGTCTGTGCCGTTTCATCTTTCCACTTATAAGCAATGGCATCTCTTGGAAACTTTGCTGTACTTCCCAGACTTTTTCCATACGCAATATCATCCAACAATAATACCAATCCATCCGATGGAAAATCATTTTTTTGAATCTGTTCTGCAAACCAAGCAACCGTTTCCGCCATATTTTTTCTTACTACTTTTTTTCTTTCAACGACCTCAAATTCCTGCTGTTCCAACCACTCAAATTGTTCTTCTCTGGAATTATGAAAATCCGGACTTTGCTCCTGCGTTGTTCCTTCGCATTCTACCAATGCAAAAGCGAAAAAATATACATTACGTTCTGCTGTAATTTTATTATTTAATTGTCGTACAGAACCGCTACATAAGTTTCTAGGATTTTTGTATTTTGCATTGCTATCTGCAATTGCCTCGTTCATTTCATTAAAATCAGAATACTTAATAACTGCCTCTCCACGCAATACTAAACGTCCTTTATAAGGAATACACAAAGGAACATTTTTAAATACCCTGACATTATTTGTCACAACTTCTCCGATTTCGCCATTGCCACGGGTAACCGCCTTTACCAACTCGCCCTGCTCGTAAGTTAAAACAATGGTAAGCCCATCCATTTTCCAGGATAATATTCCTTCTTGATTTCCAATCCAATCTTCTAATGTCTCCACAGATTTGGTCTTGTCCAAAGATAGCATTCTGGCAGGATGCTGTTCCTTTGGCAATTCACTTAGAACCTCATATCCAACCTTTCCTGTAGGACTGTTAGATAAACGTACTCCCAATTCTTTTTCTAACTGCTCTAATTCATCATAAAGACTATCATATTCATAATTGCTCATAATTTCCTGTGCATCCTGATAATATGCCTTAGAAGCTTTATTTAAGAGTATCACTAATTCCTTCATCCTGCGTTTTTTATCCATCACGCTCACCTTTCTATTTTTCAATATTGCTTTCCTGCAAAATTTTAACTATTTTATTTCTCTAATAGTTTTACCAACTCTTCCAATTCTTTTCCTACAATTTTACGATAGGTTCCACTTTTTAACCTTCCAAGCCGAATATTCATTACTCTCACACGCGTCAATTCTATTACTCGATAAGAAAAATATTCACACATACGTCGGATCTGTCGATTTAATCCCTGGGTCAATATAATACGAAACGTTCTTGGTCCAATCTGTTCTAATTCACAAGTTCTTGTAACGGTATCCAATATCGGCACACCCGAACCCATTGCCCGTAAAAACTCTGGTGTTATTTTTTTATTTACCGTTACAATGTACTCTTTTTCATGATAATTACTTCCACGCAAAATTTTATCTACCAATTCGCCCTGATTTGTCAATAAAATCAATCCTTCGGAATCCTTATCCAATCTTCCAATCGGATAGATACGTTTTCCATAATTGATATAATCCACAATATTATCCTTATCTTTTTTACTTGTTGTACATACAATCCCTCTTGGCTTATTAAACGCCAAAAGCACTTTTTCTTCTTCTATTTGTATTCGCTTGTGATCCACCTCAATTTTCTGAGAGGCACGCACCTTTTGTCCCATCTGGGCAGGAACTCCATCTACAAGAATTCTTCCTTTCTCAACCATACGATCGGCTTCTCTTCTGGAGCAAACTCCTGCTTCACTCAAAAATTTATTTAAACGTACTTCTTGTTCCATCCTATTTTTCCTCCATGTAACAAACAGCAGGGAAACTTCTTTCCCTGCTCTCTCATTTTCCCTATTCATTCATCGTCTCTGTCTGATCAATCGGTTCGTCTGTTGGTGGTACGTCAGTAGCTTCTCCTGCCGTTGCCTCTGGTGTTGCTTCATTCGTCACTTCATCACTTCCACCATTTAGATTTGCATAAAATTCTTTTAATTTTGAATCATTTGCAATTGCTTCTTCTAATTTTGTATTTACTCGATTGATTATTTTTTGTACATCGTCACTCTCGTCTGTCTCGTTAATAAAATCCTGCACTTCCTGCTTGATCAAGCCAAACTCAATTTTTAAATTACCTGCTGTGTCTGTCACAACATAATAACGTTCTAATCCTGGTGCCGCTGTATCAATTCCTGTAAATTTCGACTCGCTATATACATAGACCAAATATTCACCTTTTTTCATTCCGTCTACTGTATAACACTCAATGTTTTGATACTCTTCAATCAGTTTCTGCTTTGCCTGCATCTTCTCCACATCTACATTTTCCACATCGGTAACTACTTTAGCCAACGTTTGTAAATCGCATGTCAGCATACAGTTCAAATATGTGGCAATCAACTGATCAATCTCTTTTTCTGTATTGCTCTGCAAATCGCTATTTTCTTCTACTCCTGCTTCTTCCTTTAATGTTGCATCATCACTTAATTCCACAAAAGGATTCTTTATATTTTCCAGATTATTTTTCTTTTGATTCCCTTTGCCTTTCGGTGTGCTGAGTGATATTGTAACCATACCAATGCACATCGTACACATTGTGATAATCAATATAATTTTTTTGTACTTGAATTTCATTTATTTCTTCACCTTGTATTTCTTTCCTATCATTTTTCCTTTCAAATTTTCGCGTTGCAATCAAAGCTTAGCCTTTCTTATTTTATCAAATCCCCCCCTAGAATGCAATACATACCTAAGAAAAAAGACAGACCATCCAAGACAGTCTGCCTCATACGCACCTGAAGGGACTCGAACCCCCGACACATGGCTTCGGAAGCCACTGCTCTATCCACTGAGCTACAAGTGCAAATCACTTTCTACCACTCTAATATCTCATTAAAAGTCGGCTAATATATTATAGCAATTTGCATTGTATTTGTAAAGAGTGGAATCCCCCCTGCACTATAACAGTCTTTTCACAACTTTCTTATAATGCCACATGTACAACCTTAATATTTTTAAAGTAATGTTTTAATATTTGAGAATATGTATATCCTTCTTTTCCCATCTGATTTGCTCCATTCTGACTCATACCTACGCCATGTCCATATCCTCCACCATAGATATTTATGTAGGTCACACCTTTGGTCGTACTTTTTTCAGTATAGAAAAAGGCACTTGGCAACATAGACAAACCATATACTTTACTTCCATTCTTTTTTATTAGATTACTACTGGATGGAGCCAGTAACATTCGTATTGCAGAAGCATTAGAAACCTGAATGATTGCTTTGCTTCCTGTTATTTTTATAGTATTCACCATACCGCTTTGGGTTCGTTTTACTACTGTGACATTCTTCAAAGTTCCAATTGATGAAATGGATTTACTTCTATACGTGCCATCTGGCTGTAATGTAGTAACAGCGGAAGAATACGAACGATAACAACTGGCAAGCTTATTGTTAATCTGTTTTTGTAAAACAACTCTACTTATCTGTGTGTTCCAACGATACCAATCTGCATTGCTGTCAAAGGTTTTCAAAGATACATTTTTCAAAAAAGTTTTGAATTGTGCATTTGTAGATAAATTCTTTGCTTTTCCAGACTTTAATTGCTGTACACTATTATAGTATTTGTCTTCCGCACTTCCACCCCAAACTTCCGATGGCTCTGCTGTCTGTCCAAAGGATGTGGAAAAAAAGAAGGTTGCTATAATTTTACTTCCATCTTTTATGACAATATTTTTGGTCGCATCTACAGCTTCTTTTATCGTTGCGTTTTCAGCAATATTATTGTATACCTGATAAGAGGTACTGTCGTCCACATCTGCACCTAAACTTTTGTAGGTTGCACTATTTAAACGTGCATATGCATAACTTCTTGCGGTAACAGCTTGTGCTTTTATTGCTTCTGTTGCATAATAACTGGAAACCTCACTGCTAACTACGCTATATAAATACTGTTCGATTGGCAATTTATTTACTACCGTCAAGCCTTTTCCTGATACATTTTTTATAGTTAATTCTCCTCGATAGGAAGGTGTACCCTGACTTCTTTTAATAGAAGTAATGCTTATTTTTCCATTGTTTTCTGCGGCAATTGTAATTGCATTTCCTGATTTTAATAACGCATAACTACTGCTAATGCTTACTTTTTTGCCTGCCGCATATTTTTTCGTAGTCTTTCCATTCTTAATCGTAAATTTATTTGTAGATGTAACAACCACAGAAGAATGGTATATACCTGAAAAATTGGTTGTCTTTAGCAAAACTCTTATCATTTTATTTTCTACGGTAACATTGCAAGTAAGCTTCTCGCCTGCAACAGTTGCAGTAATTACTGCACTTCCTGCATTTTTAGCTGTAACCTTTCCATTTTTGTCAACTGTTGCAACACTCTTTTTAGAGGATCTCCAACTAATCTTTTCCTTTGTGCCTGAAACGCTCAATGTACTCGTATCTCCTACCGTCATATTCAATTTCATTTTGCTAATACTGTAGGTAGCTGTAGCTGCATAGGATGGACAAATCTGAAACATCATAGTCAAAACTACAATGCACAATATTCCTGCAATACTTCTCTTTGTTTTCCCCATTTACCCGTACCCCTTTCGTTTTATCTGTTTTAAAACTACTGTTTTTACATGGTATCATTTAACTATGCCAAAACTATGACAGGTCTATCTTTTATAAAAATACAGCAATCGCTGCTTATAAAATGCTCGAACAAACTTCTTTCTGTTTGCCCTTTAAATAAAGAAAGGACCACGCAATTTTTTGTGTAGTCCTCTCTTCTAGCTTGTCTTTCTTCTATTTTTCTTCAAAACGTACCGCAATTGAATTTGCATGAGCAGTTAATCGTTCTGCGGTTGCGAATTGAATAATATCTTTATGGATTGGCTCTAATGCTTCTCTAGAGTATGAGATAATACTTGATTTCTTAATAAAATCGTCCACACTAAGTGGAGAGAAGAATTTTGCAGTTCCATTTGTTGGTAATACATGGTTTGGACCAGCAAAATAGTCGCCCAAAGGTTCACTGGCATATTCTCCAAGGAAGATTGCACCAGCATTTTTTATTTTTGTCATTACCTGGAATGGATCCTTTGTAACAATCTCTAAATGCTCGGATGCGATTTCATTCACCACATCAATTCCTTCCTGCAAGTCATCTACCAATAAAATATATCCATAGTTATCCAATGATTTTTGAATAATCTCTGCTCTGGATAAGGTTTTCAAAAATCCGTCAATTTCTTTGGATACCGCATCTGCCAATTTCTCACTTGTTGTTACTAATATTGCAGAAGCCATCTCATCATGTTCTGCCTGTGATAATAAATCAGCCGCTACATAACGTGGTGTCGCTGTTTCGTCTGCCAAAACTAAAATTTCACTTGGTCCAGCAATCGAATCAATACTAACATGTCCATATACAGCCTTCTTTGCTAATGCAACAAAAATATTTCCAGGACCTGTTATCTTATCTACTTTAGGGATGCTTTCCGTACCATATGCCATAGCTGCAATGGCCTGTGCTCCACCAACCTTATAAATATCTGTTACTCCTGCTTCTTTTGCTGCTACCAATGTAGTAGGTGTAACTTTTCCCTGTGCATCTGGAGGAGTACACATAATAATTCTCTCTACACCTGCAACCTCGGCTGGAATTACATTCATTAATACACTGGAAGGATAGGCAGCCTTTCCACCAGGAACATACAATCCAACTGTCTGAAGTGGTGTAATCTTCTGTCCTAAAATTGTACCATCTGGTTTGCTGTCAAACCAACTGTACTGTTTCTGTTTTTCGTGATATTCTCTGATGTTTACAATCGCACGGCGAATTACTTCAACTAAAGAGGCATCTACTAGTGTATATGCTTCCTCAATCTCCTTCTCTGTCACTAAAATGGTATCTGCATTGATGTCCGCCTTATCAAATTGTTTTGTATAAGAAAATACTGCCTCGTCTTTATTCTTACGCACATTTTCCAAAATTTCATTTACCGTAGCTTCAAACTTTCCATAACTATTTGGACTTCTCTTTAATAAATCCTCTAAAATATTTTTCTTTGCATCCTCTGTCAACTTGATTTTTCTCACGTTTCACACAACCTTTCTATTTACCAGCTTTCAGGTTTTTAATTCTTTTCAGCATCGTCCATCTTATCTAACTCTATCTTTAAATCGTTGATAATTTTCGTAATTCTTTCTTGTTCCATCTTCATACTTACTTCGTTTACAACCATACGTGCAGATAATGGACAGATTTCCTCTAATACTTCCAAACCGTTCTCTCTTAACGTTGAACCAGTTTCCACAATATCCACAATTACTTCCGATAATCCTACAATTGGTGCAAGCTCTATAGAACCATTTAATTTTACAATTTCAACGGTCTGATGCTTTTTATTATAGAAATAATCTTTTGCAATATTAGGGTATTTTGTAGCGACACGAATTACCTCTCCGCTATTTAACAATGCCTTTGCCTTAGCTGGTCCTGCCACACACATACGACACTTTGCCATACCAAGATCAAGCACCTCATACATCTTTCTTCCTTCTTCTAAAATCGTGTCTTTTCCTACTACACCAAAATCTGCGGCACCATATTCAACATAAGTAGGTACGTCAGATGCTTTTGCCAGAAAGAACTTTAACTTTAAATCCTCGTTTACAAATATAAGTTTTCTTGTATCCGGGTCTTTCATCTCTTCACAGGTAATTCCAATTTTTTCTAAAATTCCAAGGGTTTTTTTTGCTAATCTTCCCTTTGCAAGGGCAAATGTAATATATCTCATAAGAACCTCCATCCTTTAGTTGCTTAAAATCGTTTGCATTTTGATAACTTCTTCTGTATTATTTTCTAAATCAATAGAGGTAACATTCTCCTCATCTTCAATGTACATTACATTTAAAATGCCATTTCTCTTTGCAAAATCTTTATATTCCTGAATACTTCTTCTGGAAGATTTTCGTAACATCTCCACTTTCACCTGACTGGCTCTGTAATGCTTTGCAAGATCAATCGCTGGTTTACGGAAATCACTCTTATAAAGAATAACCTTAACCGGTGTCTCTTTTAACGCATCAATATTTTGTCTCGAAAGTGCTAACATAACCTGATCAATTTCGATTGCTAGACCAATTGCTGGTGCTTTCTTTCCAAACTGTTCTGTCAAAGTACCATAACGTCCACCTTTTGCAATAGGCTCTCCAGTTCCATATGTATATGCCTTATAAATGATTCCTGTATAATAATTGTATTCACTAAGCATTCCTAAATCAAAGGTAACATAACTATTTAATTCATAGGTTTTTAATATCTTATATAATTTTTCCAAACGGTTAATCGCATGCAACGCTTTATCATTATTCGTAAGAGTTTTTGCATATGATAAATTTTCCAAATTTCCAAACATTTCAGGCAATTTCAAAAACAACTCTTTTAAATTTCCTGTAATTTGTTTCTCTTCTATCATCTGCTCTACACCAAACATATTCTTCTGAATAATAAGATTGCGTAGCTCCTCTTTTTCTGTATCGTTAAAGTTTCCTTCCTCTACCAAACCGTTAAAAAAGTCTGCATGACCTACTTCAATTTGCAACTCCTTTATTCCAACTTCCAGTAAACATTCAATTGTCATTGCAAGCATTTCTGCATCTGCATCCGAAGTATCATCATTAATTAACTCTGCACCTACCTGTGTTGTCTCCTTTAATTTCCCCTGATAACTGCTGTTATTAATATAGGTATTTCCCGCATAACAAAAACGGATTGGTAATTCCTCTTCTTTGTAATATTTAGACACACATCGTGCAATGGATGGTGTAATATCTGGTCGAAGTGCCAGCATATTTCCTTCTCGATCAAAGAAACGATACATATTCTTTGCTGCTACCGTTCCACGTTGCTCACTAAAAATATCGAAAAATTCAAATGTTGGAGTCTGTATATCATGAAAGCCGTATAGTCTTAAAACATGATGCATTGTCTCTTGTACCCGAACCTTACGTGCACATTCTTCTCCATAAATATCACGAACCCCTTCTGGTGTATGTAATAAATCACGCCCTTCCACACGATTCGAAAATTTATAATCAGCTTTACTCATGTTTTCCTCCTTCTTGCCAACGGCAAATCTGTTATTTATTTGATAATATACGCTTCTTCAAACGCTTTATCACTTTACTGTGTTAAAGCGTTTTTACTCCACAAAAACGCCAAAAATCGTTATTCATTATAATTCTTTTTATATGCACTGTCAAGCCTTGTTCCTTATCTGAAAAGCAGTCATAACACTTGTTTTTTCACGCACGCAAAGGCTTTACCAGATACACAACCTTACAACCAAAACTTTCAAATTGCTAAATATTTTCAATCTGCCAATCAATTGGCTCTATACCATGCTCCACTAAATAATCATTGGTTTTGCTAAAAGGCTTACTTCCAAAAAATCCTCGATAGGCTGACAAAGGACTAGGATGTGGTGCCTCTAAAATCAAATGCTTTGGATTTGTAAGCATTTTCTTTTTCATTTGTGCTGGTTTTCCCCACAAAATAAATACAATCGGGCGATCCTGTTCATTTACGGCTTTTATGATTGCATCCGTAAACATTTCCCAACCTTTTCCCTGATGGGAAGCCGCTTGATGGGCGCGCACCGTAAGAACCGTATTTAACAAAAGTACCCCCTGCTCTGCCCATTTTACAAGATAACCATTGTTTGGAATATAACATCCCAAGTCACTTTGCAGCTCTTTGTAAATATTTACCAATGAAGGTGGTATTTCTACTTCAGGCTTTACCGAAAAGCAAAGACCATGTGCCTGATTTGCATTGTGATAAGGGTCTTGTCCAATAATTACTACCTTTACCTTGCTTAAAGGTGTTAAATGAAACGCATTAAAAATATCCTCCGCTACTGGATATACAACCTGCGTACTATATTCTTTTTTAATAAATAAATATAAATCTCTATAGTAATCTTTCTTAAATTCTCCATTGATGGCATCCAGCCAATCATTTGTAATTGCTGCCATTTTACTACTTCTCCTTTAAAGTCTTACACTAATACCTTCTTCTCTCAGGTATTGCTTTACTTGCTTTATTTCTAATTCCTTAAAATGAAATAATGATGCAGCCAGTGCGGCATCCGCCTTTCCATCTGTAAGTGCTTCTTTAAAATCCTCCAGCTTTCCTGCTCCACCCGAAGCAATAACAGGAATAGGAACATTTTCAGAGATTGTTCTCGTCAATGAAATATCATATCCATCCTTTGTTCCATCTCCATCCATACTTGTCAAAAGGATTTCGCCTGCACCAAGTTTGGCAGCTTCCATTGCCCATTCTACTGCATCGATTCCCATATCAACTCGACCGCCATTTTTATAAACATTCCAGCCACTTCCATCTTCACGCTTTTTCGCATCAATGGCAACGACAACACATTGACTTCCAAACTTATCTGCTGCCTCTGAAATCAATGTAGGATTCATAATAGCGGCACTATTAACCGATACTTTGTCTGCTCCTTCACGCAAAATCACTTTAAAATCTTCAACGGTACGAATCCCTCCGCCTACTGTAAATGGGATAAAAACAGTCTCTGCAACCCTTCTTACCATATCTACCTTCGTTGCTCGCGAATCAGAAGACGCTGTGATATCAAGAAAAACCAGTTCATCTGCTCCTGCCTTATCATAGGCTGCACCAACTGCCACTGGATCTCCTGCATCCACCAAATTAACAAAATTGACTCCCTTTACTACTCTTCCATCATGTACATCTAAACAAGGAATAATTCTTTTTGTAAACATTACGCATCCTCCCTTCCTAACTCAGCAAAATTTTTCAATATTTTTAATCCAATTTCTCCGCTTTTTTCTGGATGGAACTGACATGCAAATATATTTCCATGTTCTACAGATGCATGTATCAATGTACTATATTCTGTCGTTGCAGCCACATCCTCCTCATTTTTTGCTTTCAAATAGTAGGAATGTACAAAATACACATAAGAATCTTCCTCAATCCCCTTAAATAATTTTGCACCTGGTTTTATTTTAATGGAGTTCCATCCCATATGTGGTATTTTCAAATCGTCACATGGTGGTATTCTCAAGATTTCTCCTGGCAATAACCCAAGACCTTTTACATCATTTTCCGATTCATCACTTCGTTCAAACATCAATTGTAAGCCTAAACAAATTCCCAAAAAAGGAGTATTCTTTTTCACAATCTCCTTTATCGTATCAACCAAATCATATTTATGTAATTTTCCCATTGCATCTTCGAACGCACCAACTCCAGGAAGAATCACTTTATCCGCCTGTAAAAGCACCTCTTTATCTCTGGTAATAACAGCATCTTCTCCTAAATGAAGCAATGCTTTTTCTACACTTTTTAAGTTTCCCGCATCATAATCTATAATAGCAATCATAAAAGTCTCCTTTCTGCTGTGATATATGTCAATTTTTGTAACGCTCCAATTTTTGCATCCTTCTGTGATATGTATTTTTCTTTTCTAAACTTGAACTAACACGATAATCGTCAAATCGTTTTTGCCGAAAGAACAATTTTGTAGTATCTTTTATCGCCTTCAAGCTTTCTATAAACACAAAAAGAGATACTGTAAATATATCATACAACACATTTGTGTATATTTACAACACCTCTTTCATAAAATCCTGTGGATAAGTATGCCATTCTATCCTGACGCTCCAAAATCAAATCCCATTCCACTATTATTCGTTTGCAATCTTAATAACCTTCTGGCTATAATCGTACTGATCTTGATTGTTTAACAAATCATATGCATTCTTCTCTGTCATATTGTACTCTTTTTTCAGTTCGGATAAAATTTTATTTTTGAGCTTGTCGTAATCTTCTGTAACCTCTGCTTCTCTTGCTCTGTCAATGTAATAATCATACTTTTCCAAACCCTTTAATAAAGAATCCAATGCTTCTGGATACATACGAATATTCGTATAATTTCGATAGGAATTTAATTCTTTATCTACATACATCACAGTTCGAACCTGCTCATATAATTTTTCATCTTTCTTTTTGATATGTAATCCATTCAGTTCACCATATGCCTGTGAATATTGATCCTCTTTAAAATAATTTTTGGCACGACTAATGCTATTTTTATAGCTGAATACGTTTGTACCAACTATAATAAATGTAGCTACCATTCCTAAAAAGACAAATACAATTACAGCACCTGCACGATTGATACGACCTTCTTCCTCATCTTCGTCAATCAATTCTTTTTGCTGTTCTTTCTGTGCCTTCTTTTCTGCCTTTTTCCTTGCCTTTTCTTCCTTTTTGGCTAATTTGGCTGCTTTCTTTGCCTCTTTTGGATCGAGCTTTTCTCCTTCTTCTGCATTTTCTGCCTCACTCTCGGCTTCTTTTTCTTTTGCTTTTCTTTCTTCTTCTTTCGCCAGACGAGCCTGCTCTTCCTGTGCCTCTTTTTCTTTTTGTTTTTCCCACTTTTCATCTTTGACATTACCAAACAGACGTTTCCAAATACTTACTTTTTCTTTTGGTTCTGCCATCTCAGCCATAACTTCTGCATCTGGTAAATCTTCCATCATGGCAATATCCGAATCCAATGCACCGCTTCCCGCATCCATTGCATCCCCTAGATCCAACGACATATCCGATACATCCATACCTAAGTCCAAATCAAGTCCTAAGTCACCCAATCCTAATGCATCAATCGTAGAATCGATCTTCTCTGTTGGGGTATCTGGTAACTCTTCCGTTTTATCTTCATCCGCAGGTACTGCCGTATCTGATAATAGATCAGATAAATCCATCTCACCTGTATCATTGCTATCAAGAAGTGCATCTATTCCGTCCAATGCACTCTCTTCCACAGCCGGTTGCTCCTCTGCTGTTTCCTGCTTTATCTCATCTGTTCCATCCAGCAGACCATCTAAATCCATATCTGGGATGTCACTATCTGCTGCCATCTCATCCATTGTTGAAGGAATATCATTATCTATTTCTTCTATATCTGGTATAGGTGATATTTCTTCTGACGCTATCTCTTCTGTATCTGGTACAGATGGAATTTCTTCCGCTGCTATCTCTGCCATATCTACCGTATCAGTTAATGGAACTTCTTCTGTCTGTTCACTTTCTGCTGATTCTTTTTCTCTAACCACAATATCTGGATTTTCTAAATTATTGCTGGCATCTTCTAAATCAAATTCAAGATTCGTCTCAAGCAGATCCCCAGATAATTCTGGTAAATCATAATCGTCTAACTCTATATCGTCCAAATTCAAATCATCTAAATCTGATACATCTACCTGCACCTGATCCATATCTTTTTGACAGCTTTCGCAAATATCCTGTCCCTCTGCAATCTCTTTTCCGCAAATCTTACACTGCCCCATACTATATCCCCCTCTGTGTCCATGCAATTTACTGTGCCCACTTACCCTAATGAACATATTATTAATTTCATTTTACCACAATACCCCTTTATAAACAAGAACAATTCCAACTCTAATTTGGAGGACCTGCTTCTAAAACAAAGCAGTATAATATCCAAAATGACCTTATAAAGTAAAAATAGAACAAAATGGTTTTATCCACTTTGCTCTATTTTTCGATACTATATTTGACTATCTGTTTGAAACTAATTGATCAATACATGCCACCAAAGAACCAATCTCTGGTTTAGAAAGCTGTGCATTTGCACCAAGCTGCTCACCTTTTCTCTTCATCTCATCATTCACAAGGGAAGAGAAAATAACAACTGGAAGTTCTTTGAAATCATTATCCTCTTTAATCAACTTTGTCAATCTGTGACCATCCATCTGAGGCATCTCAATATCTGTAATCACGCAACTGACTTTGTCTCGGTAATTGCCTTCATTTCGGTATTCATTTAGCTTGTCCCATGCTTCTTTACCGTTATTGGCAACCGTTACGTTGCTATATCCAGCCTTATGTAGACAATCGGTAATCAGTTTACTCAATAAAGCCGAATCCTCTGCAATCAAAATAGGATGCTCATCTCTTGCTCTGTCTCCTAATTTGGATATGTCTGATACTCGCAAACTTGTCTCTGGACTAATATCATTAACAATCTTTTCAAAATCCAGAATAATAATAAGCTTTTGGTCTATCTTGATAATACCTGTTGCTACTCCTGCACCTGCTGTGTTAATTGTTTCATCTGGTTTTACAATATCTGCCCAGGAAACTCTGTGTATTCCAACCACCTCATGTACATGAAAAGCGGTATGTAATTGGTTAAAGTTTGTAACAATATACATATCCTTACTCTCATCTGCTGATGGTGGTAAATGTAAACACTTTGCCAAATCAATAATTGAAATAATCGTATCTCTTGGCATAAAAATCCCCTCAATTGAAGGATGACCGTTTGGTACTGGTGTTGGTTTCTTATAGGTAAGAATTTCCTTAATCTTAGCAACATTCATCCCATAATAGTTTCCCCCTACGCGGAACTCAAGTATCTCTAACTCGTTGGTTCCACTCTCTAATAGAATGTTCGTTTCCATAACCCGTTCCTCCTATCCTCATATATAACGTTTTATATATTATACATGATTTTGAACAAAATATCAAATATTTTAATATGATTTTTGTATATTCTGGCACTTTTCCCCCATAAACGATCAAATATGTAACATTACTCTGCTACATAAGGCATACCTGCATAGTTACATACACCCCTTGCAATTTCAGTTCCTGTCTCATCCCAGAACTTTTTATTGCCGACCATAGTTTTTGCTTCACGCAAGTTTGTCATAAATGCACATTCTACTAATATACTTGCCTCAGCTCCTGTCATTCTAGTATTACATAATGCCAAAATCTGAGACTTGGTTCCTCTATTTAACTGTCTGGTTCCCTTCGCCATCTGTGATAAAACAGACTTTGCCAATCCCTTAGAAGATTTTCCAAAATACTTACTATGATAATACACCTCTACACCATTGGCACTGTTAAAACTCATACCATTTCCTGCTGCATTAAAATGTACACTGATTGAATATTTTGATTTAAAATTTTTGATTGAACGTTGTCTTGCGCTAAGAGAAATATCCGCAGAACCAAAGGCACAACGATTTACTTTAAACCCTAAACGCTCCAGTTCATTTGCCAACTTCTTTCCCACACCTACATTTGCCTGATGTTCCTTAATGGACTGTCCTTTTCTTATATCTATTTTCCCATCTCCATTAAAGTCAATATTGCATGGCATCTTTGGTGTTCTCTTTCCCGGAGTGTTCGCTCCATGTCCACAATCTACAGTAATACGAACAGGCGTTACCCCTACATAAATACAGACTTTTCCGCTTCCATACTGTGTAATAAAGTTGACACCTTTTTTCTTCTTTAAAACTACAATTACATTTTTGCCAGACTGTTTAATACGAAAGGATGTGGTATATTTTGTTGTTGTTAGTTTTCTTACTGCATTCTTTTCTACGGTTACATTTTTAAGTGTTATTTTTATTTGTGTAGCAGAGGATTTCACCTGAAATTTAGGTGTCTTTTTGCAAGTAAGAATAATCGCATCCCTTTTGGACTGTTTACTAATCTTTACGTTTTTCACATAATTCTTAGACTTGTCAATCGTACTACTTATCAATCCGCTTACCGTTATCTTTTTGGCAGAACGATCAATTTCGACTTTATTTGCTCCTAAATTCAAAAATAAAAACTCTGCTGGTACCATTAAATACTCTTTTTCCTTGTATTTAACAGCCTTTACAGAGGTTTCCATTTGTTTTTCTACTCCGTTTACTACAGCAATACTACTGTTTGTTGCAACTTCAACTATATTCGTACCATGTTTTACTGCAATACCACTTCCAGAAGCTGTTACTACTGCATTTACCGTTTCATTTGCAACTGCCTGCTCTAATGGCAATAACATAACACCATCCAACTCGATTCCCGGCATAGAATCTTTTAAGGATACCACTTTTCCGTCTATACTTAAGGTTTCAATCGAATCTCCATTGTAATATTTTTCTTCTCCGTCACATGTATATAACAAAGTGGACTGCACTCGGGCATTCCATGCTCCCTCACTTACCTGCTCTAACTGAACTGTATAATGGATCTGTTCTAATACAAAACTCATTGGAACATAAATTTCTTCTTTGTTTTCATTTTGGTTCACAAATGGTTCCACATTCAATGTATATTCTTTTTCATTTACAATTGCTGCTTTTGAACCTATCTGCATTTGAATGGTACTGTCATATTTTTGCAACAGAATTTTTCCTTCATCTGCTATTTGAACCTTCATACCAAGAACTGTTTCCAAAAAGGAACAAGAAACCATACACTCATCTTTATGCATAATTCCCTGCTTTTCTTCTCCTTCCTGCAATACACCATCTATGTAGATAGAAACGTCAGAAGCCTCAATCTGTGCCGCTTCTCCATTTTCTTCTATCATCAACGTTTTTGCCGAAACGTACTGCTCTGGTATCAACGGTGTAACTGCCATCATTACAGCCATTGCAGTTCCTATTATCTTTCTGTATTTCATGTTATACCTCACTTCTTACCCTTCTCTTTTTTGCCACTGCTCATGCAAAGGTTTTCGAACTTTTTTTCTGGTAATCTCCACCAAATTTAATTTTGTCATATCTACAAACGCCGTCTTAATGGAATCTTTTTTAAGTTCCGTACATAACGTAGAAATCAAAATCTCCTTTGCACCCTTCTCTTTCATATCAATAAAATCCACCACTATAATTCCAGATAAGTTTCTCAGTCGAAGTTGTTTTGCAATTTCTTTTGCTGCTTCACAATTTATTTTCAAAAAATGCTTTTCTACATCTTTTTTCCCAGAAACAGCTTTTCCAGTATTCACATCAATAACAGTAAGAGCCTCTGTTGGCTGAATCACCAAATATCCTCCTGATTTTAGCCAAACTTTTTCCTGCAAAGCTTTTTTTAATTTTGTTTCAATTCCATAAAGCATACTCAATGTGCAATTTTCTTTCTCATGAAATTGAAGTTTTGCCAAATCCAATGGTTGTGTTTTTGAAAGATAATTCTTAATTGCTTCGTAAATATCTCTTTCATCGGTGAGAATACTCTCTATATTCGCATCATATCCGTCTCGAATATCACAAAGATACCCAGCAGGTGCTTCATATATTTTAGAAAAACAAGTTTTGTGTATTCCCTGCTGTATTATATTATTATAATCTTCCACCATTGCCTTTAATTCCAAACGTAACACATCTACATCTGCATCTTTTGCATTGGTTCGTATGATAATTCCAAAACTTCTATTTTTCCCGACTTCTTCCTTTACAAATGTAATTAAATCTTTTCTTACATTTTCATCTGTAATTTTGGAAGAAACGCTAATTCGTGTATCCCCATGGGTCAATACCATGTACTTCCCTGCCAACTGTAACTTGGCAGTAACAGATGGATTTTTCGTTTTTATAGCATCTTTGGAAATCTGAACAAGCAATTCATCACCGATACAGATTTTTTCATTTGCCTTTGGTTTTAAAAAGACAGGCGTACTTTTATCATTCAAGGAAAGATAACACATCTGCCCGCCTTCAATCTCCACAAATGCTGCATTTATGTTCTTTACAATATTTTTTACTTTTCCCACATAAATGTTTCCAAGCAAGGTTACATCCTGCGGTTCCACACTAATCTGTAATAATTCATTTTCCTTAAAGACAGTAGAAACAATTCTTCCATCCAGCCTGGTAATTACTAACTGTTGCATATTCTATCCCTCTATTACATGCCCAAAACTATCCAGTGTTACTAATTTTCTATTTTTTATATATTCTTCCTTATCTGCTTTTGGATTTGCGTTAATATCTGCATATAGTTCCAATCTGTGAAGCTGATAAGCAAAAGGTTCGTACACAATTCCCGCAAACTTGCAGAAAGCCTCTATTACTAACTCTGGTTTAATGTTTATCACACTACCTGTCGTGAGCTGAAGGTATATCTTCTTTCCATTTTCATATTCCTGTGCAACGGTATTTTCCACAGATCTTCCAATCTTCTCTGAGAATTCTTTTCCTGTAAACGCTACCTGATAAATATATGGTTTTATATCAACCTCCTTTTCGCTCTTTTTCGTTTTCTTGGTCATTATAATTTGCTTCTGTGTCAAAAAATCTACAAAAAGTTGTTGATAATTATCTGGAAATGCATAACCATCTTTAACAGACACTAAATAATCTGCCGCCGCAACAATTGACATTGCATTTTTACTGTCTTCTTCTAATTCTACATAATTGGTTACTTTTATTTCACTATTCATGGTCTGATTCAAGCGCTGCATAGCTTCTCTGGTAGAAAATGTCGTATTCATCTGCATGTCCATATATTCTCCATCACTGGTAAGTCCTACTCCAAGTGGAGCCGCAAAAGAAATAAGCTGATGTGGATTAAATCCTTGCGAATACGCTATATCCAACCCGCTTCTTCGAATTGCTTTTTGAAAATATCGCATAACATCCAAATGTCCGATAAATTTCATAGAACCTGCTTTGCTAAATTTAATTCTTACCTTCAAAACAGACACCTCCTCCAAAAACCATAGCACCGCAACCTGCACATTTTTGTCTACAGTTCGGTGTTACTTTTTCCTGTTTTCCATTCTGATACTCTCTCCACAAGAATTTCTTTGATACTCCAATATCAATAAAATCCCAAGGGAACAGTTCCTCTTCTTCTCTTTCTCTCGCTGTATAAAATAATGGATCAATTCCATTCTTTTCAAACATTTCTATCCAAATGTCATAACGAAAATACTCAGACCAAGAATCAAACATACATCCTGCCTTATATACATCATAGATGACCTGACAAAGCTTTCGATCTCCTCTTGCCAGTACACCTTCTAAAAGTGTAAGTTCTGCTTCATGCCAATTATACTTTATACTCTTTTGATTCAACTGCTCTTTCATTTTTCCATTTAAAAATCTTTGCTTTTCTAAAAATTCCTCACTGGTACACATTCTTGTCCATTGAAATGGTGTAAAAGGCTTTGGAACAAAGAAGGATGTACTTGACACAATGCTGACTTTTCCATTTCTCTGATCCTTTGGAATTGTATAATATTCTCTGGCAATCTTGTCCGAAAGAATGGCAATCCCTTCTATGTCATCTTCTGTCTCAGTTGGCAATCCAAGCATAAAATACAACTTTACACGATTCCAACCACTTTGGAAGGCATCCATTGCACCTTTTAAAATTACTTCTTCCGTCAATCCCTTATTGATTACATCGCGAAGCCTCTGCGATCCTGCTTCTGGTGCAAATGTCAAACTACTTTTTCTTACATCCTGCACCTTACTCATTACATCCAAAGCAAATGCATCAATTCGCAAGGATGGCAGAGAAATATTGACCCCCTTTGAACGAAATTCATCAATCAGAAAGTAAACTAATTCCTGCAAATCATTGTAATCACTGGAACTTAGTGAGCTAAGTGATATTTCCTCATGTCCCGTATTATCTAACATCTTTCTAGCAGTATCTTTCAAAAATTGAATATCTCTTGGACGTATCGGACGATATAACATTCCCGCCTGACAAAAACGACATCCTCGGATGCAACCTCTCTGAATTTCCAGCACCACACGATCCTGTGTTGCCTTAATATATGGCACTAATGGTTTCTCTGGATAAAATGTATTTGTCATATCCATCTGTACCTGTTTTTTCACTTTTTCTTTTGCATATGCATTAATTGGCTCAAAACTTTTTAATGTTCCATCTTCCTTATACTCTGGCTTATAAAATTTAGGGATATACAATCCCTCTACTTCTGCCGCCGCACGCTCTAAGAATCGCTCTCTTGTTCCTCCTGTTGCTTTTACCTCTTTATATAAATCCAGCATTTGAAAATATACGGTTTCTCCTTCTCCTATATAAAATATATCAAAAAAGTCCGCAATCGGTTCTGGATTATAGGAACAGGGACCTCCGCCTATTACAATAGGATCTTCCTCTCCACGATCTTTTGACCAAATCGGTATCTGGGACAAATCCAAAATCTGAAGAATATTTGTATAGCACATTTCATACTGCAATGTAATCCCCAAAAAATCAAATTCCTTTATCGGGTCTTGGGATTCCAATGCAAAAAGAGGGATATTTTTCTCCCTCATAATCTGATCTAAGTCCGGCCAAGGAGAATACACTCTCTCGCAGTAGGTATCCTCTCTTTGATTAAACATATCATACAAAATCTGTATTCCCAAATGTGACATTCCAATCTCATAAACATCCGGAAAACACATACAGAAACGAACATCAATTTTGTTTAAATCCTTCTCAACCATATTCACTTCGTTTCCAATATATCTCGCTGGTTTTTCCACTGTCAACAAAACCTCATCCGGTAATGCCAGTTTTCTCATATAAACACCTCATCTTACTTTTCTATTTGTATTGTTTCCACTTGCTTTTCTATCTCAACTGCAAGCTCATTTTCCTGAATCTTGCTGTGTATTTTATTATAATCAATTCCATAAAAACAATAATTTCCAAGTTTCATTGCTAAAAAAGCACAAAATAATAAAATTGAAACTACACAACGTACCAATAAGGTTTTTCCACCCACAAGACCAACCGTTGGTGTACGTTCCCATTCTTTCATCTCATTTTTCTCTGGCATAATCTTATACTCTGGTCTGCCAAATTGTAACTTCTGTAAACATTCCTGTCGTACCAATGATATTTTTTCCTGTCGCTCCATACTTTGTCCTTTTTTCTTTTTTACTACTATATGTCTTTTCAAACAAGATTATACCATTCCACAATGCCTGTCCGATACAGTCTACTGCACAGAAATTGTTTCTATAGCCACAATATTATATGGTAACATACTGCTTTTTTTTATGCAAGCTTGCATATACTGATATCAGTATACCTTTTTCTTGAATTTGCCTATTTTATATGCTACTATTTTTGTATTGGTTCTGAATAATTTTCAGCCAACAAACCAATGCAACTTAATTTTATGGCACACATAGAAAGGATTTTATTTTATGGATAAAAAACAAGATTATCAACTACTGGAAGAAACGAAGAAATTGCGAACAGCCAAAAGTACACTATATGTTTCTAAAAAAGATCGTTGGGAAGATGCTTCTTCTACCGCTTATATCTTTTCACTTTTTGGAATTATTGGTGATATTTTGACTATACTGTCTTTACTTGGAATTATATCACTTCCATTTGCCAGTTCACTATTATCCCAGATTTTTATGCTAATACTATTCACTGTATTCTTAATTATAGGTATTAACTCCTGGAGAAAAGCTACGATTTTAAAATCTGAAATTGGTGAGGAAGAAGATACTACCGAGCAAGTAAATTCTTGGTTAGAAACACAGATTCCAAAAAATGTTTTAGACGAAGTATCTGATTCGTCTGTTTCTGAAGAAATTGACTATTTTAACAAATTAAATTATTTAAAGGAGCAACTACAGCAGCAGTTTCCAGATGTTGATATCGACTATTTAGATGCACTTGCAGATGCCTATCTGACAAAGCTACTAGATGATACAACAGAATAAAAATTCTGCTTCATACAAATAACAAATAAAATGGAATGCTTTTTCCCGCACACAGTTGGCAAAAGCATTCCATTTTTCATTCAGCTATTTATTATATCTTCTTGTAACTGTCTCAATTCTTCTGTTCTTAAATATAAATACCGCAAATGCCTTCCAAAGTCCCCTTCATCGCCGCATAGGTTTAGAAAACGTTTCCCATTTTCTTTTTCATCTCCAATCAAAGGAATCAAAGAAAATTCTTCTGCATCTAACGCTCTTGATACGATTTCCATTTCCTGTAATAATTCTCTTTTATAATCCGATATTTCTTTTCTTAATACTGTAATCTTTGCTTTCTTAGCTTCTACCGTATCTGTTTGTTTATACTTCGCTGCATCAATCACTTGATCCTGTTCTTCAAATGGAAATACCATCAAAAAAGGCTGTTTGATTTTTATCACAGGAAAGCAAGGGACCTCTATGTCTTTTTCCTCACAATATCGAAATACTTCTATATCTTCTACGGGATTTGAAATCACAGTTCCATCTAAATAATATATGCCACTTTCATGTTTTAATATCTGGTTTTCTTTTTCTAAAAAGCGAAATCCTATAATATAACAGTCTTCCTGACATTTATTTTTTTTCAACGCCTCATAAACTGCATAGTCTATATTCCATTCATCTACTTCTTGAATATCATCTATAACAACAAAACCCATATTAATGTACTGAATAAAATTCGCCATTTCCTTCTCCTCCCCCATTATACTACAAACGTTTGCATGTTCTTTCTATGTATGTCACATTTCCAAGCATACCCTAAACTTGCTCTTTTTTATAAACGATAAGAAACGCATCTTGCCAGTTTTAATAGTTCCACCGCAGTCACCAAAGTCCCAGACAGATGTGAACTTTCATTCGTTACTTGCATAATCGAGTAGGAGGCGGTGCCTAACC
>FR899696.1:0-7454 GCA_000437275.1 Clostridium sp. CAG:411
ACGTGCGCCGCCAGGCGCACAATGAGAAAAAGACCAGAATTTTTCTGATCTTTTTCTTTTTGACCGAGGCATAACCTCGTGTTTTTCATAATACAACTTTCCCTGCAATCACGTCAGTATAATTGACTATCGCTACTTATGTACTAACATACTTCCTGGCGCTCTGTTCCATCTATCTGTATCTTATATAATTTTCTACCTTCAAACTCATTTCGATAGTAAATCCAGTTTCCTACTACATTGATACTTACACTCTGGTCTTTGTTGAGCATTTCTTTGTCTGTTCCATCTGTTGTAATCTTGTAAAGCTTTACACCTTCTGTAATATTTCCATAATAAACCCAACGACCTACTACATTAACAAAGCTACTTGTATCATCATTTAATTTTGTCTTATGACTACCGTCTGTCATAATTTTATAAATCTTGCCGCCATCTGAAAGATTACGGTAGTAAATCCAATTTCCTACTACATTGATATGCATACTTTCGTCTTCGCAAATTTCTGTTTCTTCTTTTCCATCAACTGTCATCTTATACATCTTCTGTCCATCAGAAATATTGCAATAGTAAACCCATCCGTCTACTACATTGATATACATAGATTTATTTTCAGAGATTTTCTGTTTTTCGCTTCCGTCTACCTTTATCTTGTATAGCTTTTTATCATCTGAATAGTTTACAAAATAAATAACATTGTCAACCACACTTACACAGTCTACACTGTCATCCAACATCTTTGTTCTCTCTGTTCCATCAATGCGAATCTTATATAATTTTCCGCCATCTGAATTATTACGATAATAAATCCATTCACCTACAACATTAATACAGAAGCACACTTCGTCACTGATTTTTTGTTTGTCAGTTCCGTTTGTACGTTCTTTATATAGAGTTCCTTTATCTCCACTGTTGGAATAATAAATCCACTCACCCTGTTTTGCTACAACACCTTCATTAACAATATTTCCTACTGTATTACCTACCATATTGGCTTCATCAGTAAATAGAGGTTTTGCTGCTGGCTTCTCCGCTGCTGCAGGAGCTGTAGCTTTATTAAAATTTACGTCATTTACCGTTGTCTCTTTTGCTGCTGCAGAAGGACTTCCATTCATATATACATTATAATCAAAGGTTGCTGATGCATTTGCCTGTTTTGCAGTTTCCTGATTGTATCCAGCAGTTCTATTACTTGCTGCTGATGCAATTGTGCTTTTTGCGTTTCCTCCAACTGCTAACTTTGTACCACACTTAATACAGAACATACTATCATCTGTATTTTCGAATAAACAGTCTGGGCAAATAAATGGGTTCTCCTCAATCTTTGTACCACACTTTCTACAGAAAACACTTTCATCAACATTTCTTGTCTTACAATTCTGACATATACGCATAATTGCATTCCCACCTTTCTTACATTATATTACTTTTCTTACATCATTTTTCACTGAATCTCTTTCAGCTTTTCTATGTATGCCCCAAAAGCATATCTCCATTTCTTATTGTAACATTATCTTATGGCAAAATCAATCATATTTTCACTCTTTTCCCTGCTTTTTTTATCATTTTCCACAACTGTTTTTTTATTTTTGTTCTATATTTTTTCTATTCTGTTGATTTTGGAATGTAGAAAGCACATTTTTTTCACACTTCTTTATTCTTTTTATACAAAAAAAGGCATCACACTTTCGTGTGACACCTTTTTTATCAGGATTATAATAATCCATGTTCTTCCCAAAATCTATCTAAGTATAATGGTTTGTTATTTTTCACTCTTTTTGCTTTAACCTCGAACATAACGATTGTCATTAAAACAAATACTATTGTAATTCCACCTAATACTAGAAGCGTCTGTGTAATATCTTTTCCACCAGAAATGGTTTCTCTAAATGCATTTACTGTATAAGAGAATGGTAAGTAGTCATGAATCTTTGCAACGAAGTCTCCAGACAATTCAATTGGATAAGTTCCTGCGGAACCTGCTAACTGAACTACCATGAATACTAACATTAAGAAACTTCCTACTTTTCCAAGCAATACATCAAAGAAGTACATAATACTCATAAATGCTACTGCGGCAGCTACTGCTACCAACACTGTCAATCCATAACTTTCCGGATGGAAACCATTACATACATGAAGCATACCAATCATAGCTACTGCCATACCGACTGCAACTACAAATAGTACAGTTGCCTTTGATGCCCACCATGCAAGTCCATTCTTTAACTTACCTTTGTAAGAAGTTAATGGATACATCAAGCAAAGTGCAAGACAACCTACCCATAAGGCTACTGACATCATATATGCTGACATCGCATGACCGTTATTTGGCATACTTGTAATCTTTGTCTCTGTATCTTCCACTGGTGATGCAAACATATCAATGCTATCATCACTAGCCTTCGCATCTCTTACTTCCTGTGCTCCGTCTGATAATGCTTTCTTTAATTTTTCACTACCATCGAATAGATCATTCAGTCCGTTTCCTAATTCGCCAGAACCATCTGCTAATTTAGCAGCTCCTTTTTGAATCTTTCCTGCTCCGTCTGATAATTGACCTGCACCATTTAATAATTTTGTATTATTTCCTACTAATGTGCTAGTTCCTGTCACTAACTGACTTACACCTGTGTCAAGAGAACCTAAACCAGTATTCAGAGTAGTTGTTCCAGCTAATAAGCTAGAGGAACCTTTCTTTAATTTCATACTACCTGTATTCACCTGACTAATTCCATCTGCAAGCTTTGTTGCTCCTGTGCCTAACTTCTTTCCGCCAGTTTCTAATGCCTTAGCTCCATCTGCCACCTGTTTTGAACCACTGGTTAATGCTGCTGAATTATTAATAAGTGCCTGTGCACCAGTAGTTAATGCATCATTATTTGAAGTCAACGTCTGAAAGCCTGTTAATAATGACTGCATTCCAGTTGCTGCTGCTGAGAAATTCTTTGTACCTGTTTCAAGAGTAGTAAGACCTGTTGACACCTTAGTAGTGCCTGCCTCAATCTGTTTTGCACCCTGTGCTGCTGTACCTAATGCTGTAGATAATTGTGTAAATGTATCCGTTGAAACTTCGCTTGGAATAGCACCTACTAATGTAGTTAAAGTAGTTGCACCTTCCGATAAGGAAGTCGAACCTTCCGATAATCCTTTGGAAGCCTCTGATAAACCACTTGTTACCTGTGTAACCGTATCGGTTACCTTGCTTGGCATAGCTACATTTTGTAAATCCAAATCGGAACTACTAATTTGTTCTGCCTCACCAGTTACCGCATCTGTTACTTTTGCACTCTCAAGATTTTCTTTTAATGTTGCTGCTGTACTTTCTGAAATTGCACCAGCTTTCACTGCTGCATCAATTTCTTCTACAGCTTTATCTACTTGTGCGTTAATCTTAGTCTTTGCCTGTGCACCCTGCTGGCTAATCTCATTGTTTGCCTGAGTAATTTTCTTATTTACATTACTAACAACAGTATCAATTTTTGTATTATTTGCTGCAACCTGTTGGTTTACTGCTGCAACACCCTGTGTTAATGCCTGATTTGCTCCTGTTATTGCTGTAGAAGCCTGTGTAATTGTGTCGGATGCTGTTTTCATTCCTGTAGCTGCATTTGTAATTCCTGTTGATGCCTGAGATAATCCTGCCTGTAACTTCTTTAGGTTCTGTGCATCTAAACTCTGTGATGCCTTATCAACCTGTGACTTTATTGTATCTAGTCCCTGAGATAACTGTGTTGTCGCTGCCACTAAAGAAGGTGTATTTTCACTTCCTGTTGTTACGGCTGCATTTAACTGTGAAATGCCATCTCCTACTGTTCCAAGACCTGTTAATCCACTAAGCTGATTTGCACCTTCTGACAATTGATTTACGCCACCTACATAAGACTGTACACCTGTTGCCAAGGACTTTGTTCCTGTCACATAACTTGTTGTTCCTGTCTGTAAGGATGCTGCTCCCTTTGATAAGGAATTTGCTCCCTGCAATAAAGATGATACTCCGCTTTTTAACGTTGGTGTGCTGTCATTTAATGTATTGGTTCCCTTTGCCAAACTTACAATTCCTGAATTTAGAGTAACAACACCGTCTTTTAAAGCTGCACTTCCATCTACTAACTTTTTTGAACCTGACTTCAATGTCTTTGCTCCATCTGCCACCTGTACAACTCCATTTGTATACTCTTTTAATCCTACTGCAAGCTCATCGCTTCCATCTTTAAATGTAAGAGAACTATCTGCCAACAATTCCAAATTTTCTTTGATTGTTGTATTACCATCTTTTAACTTACTAACACCGTCTGAAATTTCTCCAGCTCCATCTGCACCATCCTGCATTCCGTCTGCAATATCTACAAGTTGATCAAATACAGTTTCTGTATAAGTTTTTGTTACTTCATTTGCAACCTGATTTTTAATCTTTCCAAATGCTGTTTCACTTAACTTAGATGCTATATAATTCTTGCCCGGATTGGTACTGTAATTTAATTGCATCTTTTCTGGCTTATCATCCATCAAGGTTGATGCACATTTTGAGAACTTTTCTGGAATTGTTATTACCATATAATATTTTCCATCTTCAAGTCCCTTTGACGCTTCTTTACTGTCAACAAAATCAAAATCCAATTCCTTATTGTCTTTCAATTTGTTCACCAGCTCTTCGCCAACATTTAATGTGGTGCCCTCGTAATCAACTGGTTTATCTAAGTTGACAATCGCTACCGGTAAATCCTCTGTTTTGCCATATGGATCCCACATTGACCCTAAAAATAGTGTCGTATATATCGTAGGAATCGCTATAATGGCAATCAGTACTATCAACAGTATCTTATTCTTTAATAACTGTTTCCATTCCTGTAGTACCATAATCTTTTTCTCCTTTCCAGATCGCCACAGTTCTCTATCTGCACTTTCCAGAACACCACTTTTCCATATGCAACACAATCTTACTGTCATAAAACGGTAATAAAATCGTTACAAAATTGTTTAAACGATTTTATATATTTTAAACATTCTCGTATTGTTTAATAGATACTGTGTTGATTTTTTTTGCAATTTGAATTATACTAGTTTTAAAGTAAAAAAACAACCGTCAATTCAGACATAGTTTGTTGCTTAATCGACATTTTTGCATCGTATGTCTATTAAATATTTTTTTAGACATTTTTATGATAATAAAAAGCAACAAACATACGCATACAGATTGCTGATATAGAGCAGAAAACACTATATTTAAGGGGTTTTCAGGGAAATTTTCTATGCAGATGCAAATTTTTTTCATTACATTATTGAGTAACCATTTTAAAGGAGGACATAATCTATGGAAGAAAAAACAGACCGAAGAGTCCGTAAAACCAAAAAGCTTCTACGACAGGGGCTCGCAAAACTTATGGAAAATAAATCAATCAATGAGATAACCGTAAAAGAATTGGTAGATGAGGTCGATATCAACCGTTCTACCTTCTATTTACATTACACAGATATTTTTGATATGTTAGCAAAAATTGAAGATGAACTTATGGGGGAAATCGTAGATATTATCACACCGATTGCTCCACTCACGCCAGAAGACTCCCCTTCTGCCATGGACAAGGGCTATTCTTATTTGGCTAAGCTTTTTACAATGTTAAATAATAATGCAGATATTTGCAAAGCATTGTGCGGTCCTCACGGAGACATGGGATTTATAAACCGTATTGAGGAATATATTGCGGATTTATCTGCCCAATATACTGCACATTTATTTCCTACCGATTTGGAAAATGATTTAAAATATATCCATTCTTATTGCATCACAGGATGCGTTGGAATGATAAAAAAGTGGATACTGGGTTCTTATACCGACAGTTCTGAGCATATGGCACAACTTACCTACGATATTCTAATCAGTTCACTAAATTCTTTTATGAACGCAGAATAAATATACTTACTAAAAAATAAGTCTAAGAAACGCAAAAGGAGCAGATTACACCTTTATGCAATCTGCTCCTTCTATTTATTTCTATTTTAATTTCTTTTGAGACTTTCTAAGCCAGCTCTCCCATGTAATAAAATCCTTTACATTCTACAAGCTTTACTTTTACCAACTCACCAATAAGGGAAGTATCTCCCTTAAAATGTACTAATAAATTATTGGATAAGCGTCCTGTAACCAAACTTTCATCCTGTCCATTTATTTCTTCTACTAAGACTTCCTGTATGGTTCCTTCATCCTCTTTCGTCAATTCGGCTGAAATAGATTGAATTTCAGCAAGTAATCGTTGAAAACGTTCTTTCACAATATCTTCAGGCACCTGATCTGGCATAGTTGCCGCAGGCGTTCCTGTTCGTTTCGAATAAATGAATGTATAGGCTGCATCGTAGCGTACTTTTCTCACTACATCCATCGTTTCCATAAAGTCTTCTTCTGTTTCTCCTGGAAAACCAACCATAATATCTGTTGTTAACGAAATATCCGGAATTTCTTTTTTTATTTTTGCTACCAAATCCAAATACTGCTCTTTTGTGTATCGTCGGTTCATAATGCGTAACAAGCTCGGTTCATAATGCGTAACAAGCGACTGCTTCCCGCCTGCACTGGTAAATGTAGATGCTTACATATTTTCTTGGAGTTTTTCATTACCTGAATCAACTCATCCGATAAATCTTTTGGATGGGAAGTCATAAAACGGATTCGCTTTAACCCCTCCACTTTTTCTACTTCCTGTAAAAGTTTAGCAAATGAAAATGGTTCTTCAAAATCCTTTCCGTAAGAATTTACATTCTGTCCCAGAAGCATGATTTCAACCACTCCATCTGATACAAGCTTTTCAATTTCCATTAAGATATCCTTTGGATTTCTACTTCTTTCACGCCCACGTACATAGGGAACGATACAATAGGTACAAAAATTATTGCACCCAAACATAACATTTACGCCAGCCTTGAAAGAAAACTTTCTCTCACTTGGAAGGTCTTCTACGATTTCATTTGTATCCTTCCAAATATCAATCACCATTCGATCACCCTGCATTCTTGTGTATAGCAATTCTGCAAATTTGAAAATA
The DNA here is from genome assembly GCA_000437275.1 of Clostridium sp. CAG:411. Classification (GTDB taxonomy): domain Bacteria; phylum Bacillota; class Clostridia; order Lachnospirales; family Lachnospiraceae; genus CAG-411. The sequence goes on from FR899696.1 coordinate 7,041, forward strand.
TTATGTGTACCAAAAATCAGGTCTACAAAAGAATAACTCTTTTGTATCTTATCCACTACTACATCCTCTTGCATCATACAGCCACACAAAGCTAGTTTCATATGCGGATTCTTTTTCTTTTCTTTTTTCAAGGCTCCCAATCGTCCATATACTTTCAAGTTCGCATTTTCTCGAACTGTACATGTATTGTAAATAATAAAGTCAGCTTTTTCATCTTCCACTGGCTTGTAACCAATCTCTTCCAATATACCAACGATTTTTTCCGAATCTCTCGCATTCATCTGGCAACCAAAAGTTTTTGTACAGGCAGTCAATGGACGTCCCAGCTTTTTACTTTCTTCCTGCACGATTTGTCTACATTTTCTTATATAATAATATTGACGCATAGGCTCCTGTGTCGGTGCCGGCTTTGTA
>FR899696.1:7511-17167 GCA_000437275.1 Clostridium sp. CAG:411
GTATCCTCTCTCATGCTTCCATCCTCTCTTTTGTAGCAAAGTTTCACGATTCTTACTCTTTTTATTGTTTTATTTTTCTATCATTGTATTTTCTGTTACAATCAAATCCACCTTTTGATCGTGTTCTTCCCATGGTATCTCATCAAATATTTGAAAATCATATGCCAATGCTACTTTCAAAAATCTTGATGGATATTTTTTCAAGTAACGGTCATAAAATCCACCACCGTACCCCAGTCGATGAAAAAGCCTGTCAAATGCCAGCCCAGGCATAAGCATAAGTCCCTCATCGCCATCCGCACAATACTTTTTTTCTGGCTCTAAGATACCCTTATACCCCTCTTTCAAATCTGAAATAGAATGGATATAATAAAATTTTATTTCATTTTCCACCACACAAGGAACGGCAATTTTTTTTCCTTGTGCAATCCATTGCATCATGCGATCTCTTGTATTAATTTCTTGATTGTAGGATACATAAGAAAAAATACATTGTGCTTCTTTCCACTCTGCTAAATTTTCTAATCTCTCAAAAATCCTATCACTCTTTGTCTCTCTTTCATCCAGAGTCATACTTTTCTTTCTCGTACTTATTCTATGACGCAACTCTTTTTTTATCATTTCATTTTCTTCTTTCTAACATCTTTTAAATCTGTAATCGTACCATCTGGATTTAATACGGATACATTATTTAACGTTCCTTGTAAATCTGCTCGAATGGCAGCTAAATACTCTTTTCTAAGATTTGCCTGCTCCATTTTTTCCTCAGCTGTAAGTCCCACACTTTTTGATTTATGGTATAATTCATTAATTCTATCGATTTTTTCTTTTTTCATCTTAGAACTCCTTCTATTTAATTAAAATTTGTATTGGCTATCCTTCTCAATCTTCTAGTTTTACTATTCGCTATACTGTGGTGTCTTAATATAATCTATCAAATGAAATCCTTCCGCTTTGTGTTCTTTAAAAATCGTACCTACTTCTTCGCCTTCCATGATCTGGTGTATTACTGCAATATTTTCTCCATTCGCAATAATCATATCACAACCAGAAGCAGTAGCAATCTTGGCTGCGGAAATTTTTGTAGCCATTCCACCTGTTCCTACATCGCTAGTCACACCTTTTCCCATGTTCTCCAGTTTCTCATCAATCCTATCCACACAGGAAATGAAAGAAGCATTCGCATTTACATTTGGATCATCCGTATAAAGACCATCTATATCGGATAATAGAATCAATAAATCTGCTCCAATCAATGCAGCTACAATAGCAGATAAAGTATCATTATCTCCAAAATTGCCATATTCCATCTCGTCCGTTGAAACCGTATCATTTTCATTTACAATAGGAATAACTCCCATTTGTAATAATTCGCGAAACGTATTTTGTGCATTTTTACGACTAATATCATTAATCATTGTATATTTTGTCATAAGAACCTGTGCTGCCACCTGATTATATTCTCCAAACAATTTTTGATATACCATCATCAAACGAGCCTGTCCTACTGCAGCACACGCCTGTTTTACTGACATATCATTTGGTCTTTCTTTTATGCCCATTGCTTTTCTTCCTACGGCTATCGCTCCAGAAGATACCAAAACGACCTCTTTTCCCTGATTCTTTAAGTCCGTAAGCAATCGAATCAGTTTCTCTAATTTTACTAAGTCCAGGGCACCTGTTTCTTCATGTGTAATTGTAGATGTACCAATTTTAACTACAACTCTCTTTTTTTCTTTTATATATTCTCTATTCATCTGTTTCCTCCACTTATACTACCGCATTTGTATCGGACAGTATTTCTTTCGTATTGCTTCATATACACGCAATCCATCCATGGCTGCCGATGTGATACCACCCGCGTAACCTGCACCTTCTCCACATGGGTATACCCCTTGTATACTTCCTTCCAGATCATCATTTCGTTTGATACGAACTGGAGAAGAGGTTCTTGTCTCCACACCAGATAATATTACATCTGGTTCTGCAAAACCTTTTATTCTTTTTCCAAACTGTTCTATTCCTTCCTCTAATGTCTCACACACAAAATCTGGCAAACAATTTTTTAAATTTCCAAAGGCAACACTTCCTTTGTGTATCGGAACAATACGATTAAATGCCTCGCTCTTTTTATTCTTTTTAAAATCCTCAAATAATTGCACTGGTACTTTACCATTTCCCTCTTTGTAAGCTAGTTTTTCCCATTTTCTTTGAAATTCCACGCCAGCCAGTACATCTTCCGATGGGAAATCCTCTGGGACTACATTTACCACCAATGCACTATTGGCATTCGCCTCACTTCGGTCATGATTGCTCATTCCATTTACCACTAAACTCTCACATTCCGAAGCTGCATTCACTACAAATCCACCTGGACACATACAAAAAGAAAACACATTTCTGCCGTTCTCTGCCTGATACGTCAACTTATAATCTGCGGCTGGCAATATACCTGCTAATTCTCCATATTGATTGGTATCAATGTCCGATTGTTTATGTTCAACACGCACTCCAATCGCAAAAGGCTTCTTTTCCATATACATTCCTTTATCATGCAAAACCTGAAATGTATCTCTTGCACTATGTCCAATGGCAAGTACCGCAACTTCTGTATCCAGCCATTCCTGTCCATTAATCTCAATCGCACACAATTTTTCCTGCTCATCGGTCCGAAAATTAGTTACTTTTGATTCAAATCGAATCTCACCACCATGTTTTTCAATGTCCAATCTAATATTTTTTACAATATTGCAAAGTGCATCTGTCCCAATATGCGGTTTTTGTAAATATAAAATTTCTTTCTCCGCACCATGTTCTACGAACACTTCCAAAACTTTACGATTTCGACCACTGGGGTCTTTGACTGTTGTATTAAGTTTTCCATCTGAGAAAGTTCCCGCACCACCTTCTCCAAACTGCACATTACTATCTGGCTTTAAAATGCCCTGCTCCCAGAATTGGCATACATCTTCCATCCTCTGTTCTACCATTTTCCCTCGCTCCAGCACAATAGGGCAATACCCAGCCTTTGCAAGCTCTAAAGCACAAAACATTCCTGCTGGTCCAAACCCAATCACTACAGGACGATAATTTTGTTTCTGCTCTCCCATTTTCGGCGGTTGATACACAATCTCCTCCGCCTTCTTAAATCGTTTCTTTTTATCCTTTAACAATACTTTCTTTTCAAGCTCACCTTTTAGCTGTATGTCTACACAATAATTATAGTAAATTTCCTGCTTTTTTCTTGCGTCAATCGAACGCTTTACAATAGAAATTTTTTCAATCTCATTTTCTTTGCACCGAAACAATTTTTCTGCTTTTTTTCGAATCAGACTTTCTTCCTGTTTCCCATAAATTTCTTTCCATGTAAAACGGTCTATCTCTTGTTTATTCGTATGATAAAATTCACTGATATTTATTTTTATCTGGGATATTCTTAACACTATTTTTCCTACTTTCATTTACAAATCGCAGTGGATGCCAAATATGCAGTGCTCCAACACCACTGTAAATTATAACCTCCACAAATGCCATCCACGTCCATAATCTCGCCAGTAAAATACAACCCTTTCACTATTTTAGATTCCATCGTTTTGTCATCTATTTCTACAGTATCCACTCCACCTGCAGTTACCTGTGCATGTTCAAATCCGTTCGTTCCAATAATCTGCGTTTTCATACCTTTTAATGTATTTACTAACTGCTTGCACTGCATTTCATTGACTTTATTGGCTTTTTGTTTGGCTCGAATGCCGCTTTTATGTAGCACTAACTGAATCAGTTTTTTATTTAACAATCCAATCAATGCCTGCTCTGCTGAAATTTCACTTCTGGAAAACCTGCTTCTACATATTTCCTCCAGTTCTGTCTTAGAAAATGCAGGCATAAAATCAAGCTTTGCATATACCGACTTTTCTTCTTCTATAGCTCTAGCAGCATAACGACTAATCTGAAAAACAGGAATGCCCGATATACCATAATTCGTAAGTTGTAATTCCCCTGTATCTTCTGCAATTGCCTGTTCCATAGATTCTATATATAATGTTACTTTCGCTTGTATACGAACTCCCGCAACGGTTTCATAAAAGTCCTCCCTACATTTTAATCCAATCAAGGCAGGAACCGGTGCAATAATCCTATGCCCCATCTGCTTCGCCAGAACATAACCGCTTCCATCAGAACCAAGTTTAGGTGATGCCTTTCCACCAGCCGCTAGAACAAGTTTCTCACTTTGATAAGAGGCCTGTTCAGTCAGAACACAAAATTTCCCGTTCTTTTTTTGCTGTATCTGAACAACCTTTTCATAACACACCTGCACGTTCCTCTTTTTTATTTCCATCTCAAGAACCTCTACAAATGCAACTGCCTGTTCTGAATAGGGATAAATATACCCTTGTTTTTCTTTTGGTGTAATGCCTAATTCCTCAAAAAAAGAAATCGCCTCTTTATAACCAAATGCAGACAGACCATATTGAGGGAAGTCTTTATTTTCGCTGCGATAGCAAGCTTCTGTTTGGTTTTTATTGGTATAATTACATTTTCCATTTCCCGTTGCTAACAGTTTCTTTCCAATCTGTTTTTTTTGTTCAAATAATAGAACGCGCTTTCCATCTCTTGCACACATGACTGCTGTAACCAGGCCCGATGCCCCACCACCAACAATTATTACATCTGTCTGCATAGAAAAATACCGCCTTTCTTTGTATTGAACAATTTTCCTGACTATTTTACATTGTATCGTCATACGCCTAAGAATGCAAGTCCTACTTTTTTCTTCTATGTTTCTCTTTTGACAATCCAAACACGCTCCATTCCTTTTTCCACCATACGCGTTTTATCATTTCTTAACTGGAATAATCTTCCAAAATACTATAAAGCTCTGCTTCATCCTTTACATAAATTCCCTCCATCAATTTATTTTTTTCTTCTTCACCTAAATCCTCAATAAATATTCCTGTCTGCTCATATCGTTTTTCCCATTTTTCGTCATAAATAACTACCTCGTTATTCTCCACTACTAATAAATATTTGTATTTTTGTTTTGGGGCATACACCTTTTCTATTTGAATATAATCCGAAGAAAAAGACAAAAGATCATATCCTGCTAATCCTTTTTCCTGTTCCTCACTTGGTGGCTCTGCTAAATAATCCTGTAAATACTTTTGTAGCTCCCCCCTGTTCCAACCTACAAAAGCAGAAGCAACCTTCCCTGTTTCCTCCCATTTTTCCTTTGTATTTTTGTTGTAATATTTACAAGTAAACTCCGCACCAGGGTTCAGTACAATAGCCTGATTTGTTCCTACTGACACCGTTTCCTTTCTCGCTTCTTGCTCTGATTGTAACTGTTCCATTTTCTTTTGTTCATAATTTTTATATCCAAAGTAAAACGCAAGCTGAAATAAAATGCAACACACGCTAATTATGCTTATATATACATATGCTTTTTTCTTCATTGTCTCTCTCCTTTAAAACACAAATCCCAACTTCTCTTTTTGTAATGATTTCCATTTTTTTTAATTTTATACATCTACAGATCTACAACATAAAAATGCCTCAAAAATATTCCTATCAAGAATACTTTTGAAGCATTTTCGTTTTTCTCTGTTTAAATAAGATGCAATTTTCTAGCAACCGAATATAAGGTTCGTCCCATTGGCATCTCGATCAACTCTTCCTCTTTTACCGTCTTTAGAACCATTAAGGCAATAAAATATGCCACTGCTGCTACACAAATTGCAAGTAATGTACAAATTGCATTTCTCACATAAGAACCTGCAAAACCAAATAGCAAGTTTAATAACTTATATACCGCAATACAGCATCCGCCCATAAACAAGGCTGCCACTGCTGGCAATACAAATGTCGTTTTTACTTCCTGCTTGTAATTCAATGCCTTTCCAACTGAACGCCAGTTTAATATACACACAAGAAGTGGGAATGTCACATCACCTACAATCAAGGCATACACTCCTAAGTTTGTAAACTGTAGTAAAGAATATACCAAAATCACATGTACAACCAAAGAAATTGCGGAATGCACAACGGGCAGGCTCATGTGATTTAAAGCTTGTAACACACCAGTTGTTACCGTAGACAGTGCATAAAAAATAAGGGAAAGCGATCCAAACAACAACATATTACTAGCAACTGCTCGATATGTTATTAAACGTGGAAACAGCAACATATTAATAGGAGTTGCTAATACAGCTAAACCGACTGCACAAGGAAATGCCAGTAACATATTAAATTTTATTACTGTTTTTACCTTATGTTTTACCTCTGACATATCTCCCTTTGTATAAGAAGATACGATACTTGGATTAATGGAAGTTCCCATCGCAGTAGCAATTCCCAGCGGAACACTGATCAATACATTATATTGCCCTGTAAAAGCTCCAATCAAGCGTTCTACAACATTTTCCTCCATTCCCTTTGCTTTCATTACATTTCCAAAAATAGAGGTGTCTACAAGACCGCTGATCTGATACACCGTCTGACTTAAAATAACTGGTATAACTGTAATAAACAAAATGTGATAGATTGCCTTATTGCTATCTACCGGATTGGGATCTGCCGCCATCTTCCGCTTAAAAACAGGTCGGTTAAGCATATATACACCAATCATAAAAAGCAAAGCCACAAGCGCACCCGAAAATGTACCTACCGTACTTCCTGTCGCTCCAAAGACTGCTTTGTTGCTAGGATTTTTACACATTGCTATAAATGCATAGGCTGCTACACAACTGATTACCGCATTTATAATCTGCTCCAATACCTGAGAAACAGCAGTTGGAACCATTGTGTTATGCCCTTGAAAAAAACCTCGTAGCACACCTAAAATTGCTACACAAAAAATAGTCGGTGCTAACACTCGCAAAGGCATAGCGGCTCTGGACAATCCCATAAATTTTGCAAAAAAGTCAGCTCCAAAATAAATCGTTCCACCAACTACAGCACCAATTATTGTTGCAAAAATCAACGCATTTATAAAAATTTTATGAGAGTTTTTATACTGTCCCTGTACATTTTTTGCCGCTACCATTCTTGATACCGCCAGTGGTAACCCATATGAAGACACAATTAATGCAATACTATATACTTTATACGCACCACCGTAAATTCCATTTCCTTCTTCTCCTAACAAATTGTTAAGTGGAATACGATACATCACTCCAATCATTCTTACAAGAATAGAAGCTGCTGCCAAAATCGTTCCTTGTTTTAAAATATCATTGGTTTTCTTCTTACTACTCATATCTTTCCTTTCTTTCTTAGCGATAAAGCTGAAGCAAATCCATTATTTCTCTTTGCTTTTTCTCCATGACCATCCGTTCCTCTTCCTCCATGTGGTCATAACCACATAAATGTAGCATACTGTGAGCGGTAAGGAAACCTAATTCCCGCTCAACGGAATGTCCAAATTCTTCTGCCTGCTCTATCACTCGATCAATCGAAATAATAATGTCGCCAAGCATCAATTCCCCTGTCTCTGGATGAAACAACATCTCATCCTCCTCTACATGAGAAAAATCTCCTGGCTGTGTGTAAGAAACCATAGGAAAAGATAATACATCTGTTGCCCTGTCTATCTGTCTGTATTCTGCATTAATTTGGTGTATTTCTTCATTTGTAGTTATTATAATATTAATCTCTACCTCATACGGACACTTCTCGTAATCTAACACCTGTAACATCACACGTTTCATCAACGCTTCATAATCGAAAGAAAACTGTTTGTCCGCTTCATACTCAAAATGAAAAGTCATTTTTCTCCTCACTTTCTGTATCTTTTAATTACTCATTTTCTGTTGCTTATTTTCTATCCATTCTATAAAGGCATTTAAAAGAATCGCATATTCTTTTAAAGTAAGCTCACTTTCTGCCAATGCACCTTTCTCCAATCGCAATCGAAACACCTGTTTTACAACTTCGGCTGGTGCTATCTGTTTTTTCTGAATTTCCAATTGCTCTAACATAGAAATTACGCTATCTGCCAACATAACAATACCTCCTTCTCTCGTTTTTGCATGTTGCCTCACAACGCAATGTTCCTCTATAACATTCAACAAGGCATCTGGAAAAGAATATTCATCGGCAATCTCTCTATTTCCTTTTAGATAATCTTTTCCTCTCAACCTGCCAATTTCATGATACAAGCCACCAACATAAGTAAGCTGTGCATCTATCTTCGCCTCTCCTGCAGCATATTTTGCCAAATTTGCAACGGTCATACAATGTGCGTATCTTCCCGGCAACTTTTCTTTCATTTGAACCTGTAAAGAAAAATCTTCTCGTCCCAGTTGCTCTAATCTTAGAAACTCCTTTACCTGCTGATTTCTCGCATCACTTGCCTCTTCTGAAGCAGTATTGCCTTTCTCCTCTACATCTTCTTGTAGAAAGAAGCTCTGCATCCCTTCCTTTACAAAAGAAAGATTTCCCGATTTGCTAATTCCCAGTAAGAACCAAGATACTACCATACTTAAAAAAATGACTACTAAAAAAACAAACTGCTTAAGAAGGGTTTCCATCGAAAAAAAATTCTTCCAAACAAAATCACTTTGACAAAGTAGCACAAGGGCATTGCAAAAGAAACCAATTCCTACAACATAACCTACATTTTCTTTTTTTCTCAAATACGGCAGCAGCAAGCACATTCCCGCTCCAATAAATACTATATAGCTAAACTGTATCATAGAATATCCACAAAGATAAGAATAAAGCAAACTAAACAAAGCCTGATACAGCATACCAATATATGGGTGTACCAAAATACTTACGATCCAGCCTCCCAACATCCATACTTCCTGTACATTCCAAATAGAACTAAGTAACACCGTTCCAAATGATACAATATAACAACAACTAAAATAAAAGAAGCTACATGCATCCTCTTTTTGCTTATCTCTATGGTTCAACGCTATGATAAAAAAGCCCAGTATCGTCAGCACAATAACTGTCAGTTTTCCATTTTTTAGTTGTTCCATGGTTCCCATTCCAAATAGAATAACACAGGTATAAACAAACACCAATATTCCTGCCCATCTTCTTATGTATTCCTCTTTATTCGTTTTTATCCTATTTGCGTCTCGTTCCATCTCCTGCTTTTTTCACCGTCGCTTTCCCATTTTTACCTTTTGTATGTCGAGTTTTCTTTTCTTCATAATCATCATATGCTTTTACAATTTTTTGCACTAACGGATGTCGAACAACATCTTTGCTGGATAAATGACAAAAACCTATATCATCAATCTTACCAAGCACTTTCAATGCTTCTTCTAATCCAGATTTTGCATCTTTTGGTAAATCCTTTTGGGTTAAATCACCTGTAACAATTACCTTTGAGCCAAACCCAATTCTTGTTAAAAACATTTTCATCTGTGCTGGCGTTGTATTTTGTGCCTCATCCAAAATAATAAAAGAATTGTCTAATGTTCTTCCTCGCATATAAGCCAATGGTGCAACCTCGATCAACCCTTTTTCCATATTTTTCATAAAACTTTCCGGTCCCATAATCTGATGTAGCGCATCATACAATGGTCTTAAATAAGGATCAACTTTACTCTGCAAATCTCCTGGAAGAAATCCCAATTTTTCTCCTGCTTCAATCGCAGGTCTTGTCATAATGATTTTTCCAACTTCATCATTTTTAAAGGCGG
>FR899696.1:17187-23792 GCA_000437275.1 Clostridium sp. CAG:411
ATCGCCATTGCCATTGCCAAATACGTTTTTCCTGTTCCCGCAGGCCCCACTCCAAATACAATCATTTTTTTTCTTATCTGATCAATATAATTTTTTTGTCCGATTGTTTTTGGCTTAATAGGTTTTCCTTGTATGGTATGGCAAATCACATCTCCATCAATCTCTACGATAGCACCTTCTTTATCTTCCATACTTAGTGCCAACGCATAATTTACATTTTGTTCTGTAATCACATTATCCCGTTTGGATAATGCAATTAAATTCATGAAAACACTTTTGGCTTTCTCCACATTTTGTTTTTCACCAATTAACTTGATCTGTCCGTTCCGAGCCACAATCGTCACATTTAGTGTATGCTCAATCTGCTTTACATGCTTATCCAGTTGCCCGCAAACATTCTGCTCATGCTCCACAGGCACCTCAATCATTATCTCCACTAAGCTCATTGTTTTCCTCCTGACTCAACTCCTGGGCGGTAATCTCTTTATAAGTTGTTACCGGTTTTTCTATTACAAATTCTACCTGAAGCGAAACCTTATCCTTCTCGGTCTTATACTGCTCTCTCTTTTTTTCTATTGTCTGTTTCTGCTGTTCTGCTTTTTTCATATACTCCAGACTCTGCTCCTGTAAAATTTTTTTCGCCTGTTCTAGTGTATATCTCGCTTCTACTTCTTCATACTGTCGATAACAGGTCTGCCCATAACTCAACGGTAAAATAAAAGATTTACTGACAGAAACATTGCACACGTTAGCAATTATATCATATTTTTTTGCTTTATCAAAACCTTTCAGTGGATTTAGAAAATATATTTTTTTATTAAACAACTTTAACTCTAGTATCTTTTTCTCGTAGCCAGTATAATTTTTCACTTTATAAATTCGATCACAGGTAAAGGTAATGCTTTGGGTCGTTCGCAATTGAATATCTCCATCTGCATGTACTGCTTCCTTTTTTTTCAAAGTTCCGTCATCATTTTGTAACCCCAATACCCCAGAAATTAGAATTTGTCCCTTCTTTACCTTGTCTCCCTTTTTGACTAGAGGAACACCCTGTCTGGTTACAATATTGACAATTTTCCCCTTTTCCGATGCAATCATATGACAAGCATTATCATCTAGTGTTTTTTTCGTTGGAAGTCTTGTTTCTACAATAGAAATCGATAACTTTGTTCCTTCTAACTCCGTTGAAACCCATCCAATATTCGGATAACTGATACGAATCTGTTCTTCAATATCCTGACAATTTATCCTATGTATGGGAATACCTGTATGTATCTGTATCGTGTTTAGATAAGACAATAGCTGCTCTTCCGTATAATATGATTGTCCTGTAAACGAAATATCCCATAAAAATAAACTAAGACCATACATAAGCATTATTCCTGAAACAAAACCTAAAATTACCCCTTTTTGCTTTCCCATTCGATAGATACAAAAGGGAAGTCCTATTCGCTTTACAATCCATGGTCTGACTTTTGCTTTTCTGGCAATCTTTTTAATAACTCGAAAATCCGATAAATCCATGCAGCAAAAATATTGATCAGCCACCGTATAAATATTCCACAAATAAATATTATGTCTCCGACATAAATTAAAAAATCTTTCCTGTGCTGCACCTCTTAATTCTACTAGAACATACCCTCTGCACCACCTCATCATCCGTTTCCACATACTATCCCTCCTATTCTATATATTGAATTTGGCTAATTCTCCCAATTATGCACAATTCAACATCCGAACAATAGGATATGTGAATCTTTTTCCCCGTAATGATAATCTTTCCATCTCGTGACCAAATCTTAATTTGTGTATCAGAATAATCTAATATCCCCTTATAATTCTCCAATCGAACACATTGCCTGCCATAAACAGAAATTAGGATACTCTCTGCTAAAATATCCTGTGGGACTGCAAGAGTCCCAGCCAAATGCTCCAGACGATTTGCCCGTTCAACAGAACGAGTGGAGATTTTTTCTTTTTTTACTTTTGCTGCTTTTCTTCTCATATTTCCCTCTCAACAGTATATTTATATATCTTATGCGGAAACGGGAAAAATTAGGATTCTGTTTTAATGGTAGAGGCTTACATTCCTCTACAAAATTTCTATATACACAGAAAAATGCCCTTAATATATAAATATTAAGGGCATATAAGTTAATTACTATTAAAATTTACGCTTACGAGCAGCTTCAGATTTCTTTTTACGTCTAACGCTTGGTTTTTCGTAATGCTCTCTCTTGCGGATTTCCTGCTGAATTCCTGCCTTTGCACAGTTTCTTTTGAATCTGCGTAAAGCACTATCTAAAGTCTCGTTGTCTTTTACGATTACATTTGACATAGCCTCACACCTAACCTCCCTCCAGTTGTGTATTGTGCCTATACAACTGTTTGGGTATTTTTTGAATAGCACTATTATGATTATAGCAGAAATTTATAATCTGTCAAGTAAAAATAAAATTTTTTCCAACTGTCATTTCGTCCATTCCACTATTGACGTAGCATTTCTTCGCCTTCCTCTGGATTTTCTTTTAACATACGATTGAAATCACTCATAAATGCCCTTAGTTCCGCTTTTGTTTCCTCTTCTAATGCATTTACATCAATCATTCCAATCAATCTGGATACACTTAAATATAACTTCTTTTTAATCCTTCGTACTCTCTTTCGCAGTACGATTTCTTTTAATGTACATTGCAATGCACTTACATAATCCGCCAGTCGATAATAGTCCACCGCCATAGCAGCATATGCATGAATCACTGACATATGATTTTCACCATATAAGTGTAAATATAATGTACACACCTTTTGATCATAAGCCAACGCTTCTTCTATCTGTCCCATATTTTTTAATAATATGGCATATTGATAATAAAAATCCGCTTTTTGCCGTTCTGTCATCTGCTTTGTTGCAATTTGTTCTGCCTCATTCATCCATTGTCTTGCCATTCGAAAATCATCATTATCAATATACAAACTTGCCAGTAACAAATAATTCTCTACTAATGGTATCTCATCTGCACCATATTTTCTCTTTTTCATCTTTATGCCAGCCTGAATATACTGCATTGCCTTTTTGTATTCTTTTACTTTCGCATACACCTTGGCAATATCACAATATACATCTGCTACCGGGCTGCCATTTAATTTCATATAATAGTTCAATGCTTTTTCGTATTGTCCATTTATAAAATAAATCTCACCAATTTGATGAATAATAAGACTCCGCACAGTTTCCTGTTCCAGTATTTGTTTCTTTAACTGTGTATACTGGATGTCCATAGAATTTTGCTCTTTGCACAATGTAATCTTTACTTTAATTTGTGCAATTGCCTGTTGTTGTAATTTTAGAGACTGTTCCAGCAAACCGATTGCCACTGGATATTTATGATACCTTTTAATAAAGCAATGTGCCACACCCATTAGTAACGTTACTGCTCCAGGCTCTTCTACACCTAAAATACGAAACATATTTTCTGCAATTTGCAAAATCGCATCTACCTGACACAACGGAAGATCATCATCCAGCAAATCTTTCGCCATATTGTCAGCATACCGCTTCATATTCTCCCAATCTGGTCTTAATTCTGCTAATACGGTTTCTGCAACGACAGGATGTAACGCAACAACACCAAGTTCTACATGCTTCATCCAACTGCTGCCAAGTAACTTTAATACAGCGGCATGCGTTCCGTCTCCACCTATTCTAACTAATTCCTCTTTTACAATTCCTGTATATGGCACAAGACACAGAAATTGAAGAACTTCCAATTCATCCTGTTCTAAATTCTTTATCTGAAATACATCCAGCAACATATGAAATAAGGCTTTATTCGATTGAAAAATACGTGCATCCTCTATTTTCTTCTGTTGCAAACTTTCCAACATTTCTGAAACGGTAATCGAATGCCCTGATAAATGCTTGGCAATCCACTCCACTGCCAATGTATATCCATTCACCAGCTGTACAATTTCATGTATCTTTCCCGTTTCCTCTTCTGTTTGAGGAACATAGTAATGCATAAATATTTTTTCAATATCCTGATAATTTTCAATTTCTCCTACCTGTAAAACAGAATATTGCTTTTTACTCCAATCTAGGCGAGAAGTAAAAATCTTATAACAATTTAGTTGCAAAAATTCTTCTAAATATTCATCGTCTTCATTGTTGAAATTGTCAACGATTAACAGCGTCTTTTCTGTTACAATAGACTTCAGTATTGCGAACTTACGCTTAAAATACTCTTCTTCTGTTTCTAAATTATATTCATCTAATGTATTCCGTTTTACATGCTCTACTGGAAACTCTACATCACTGGATATCATGGTTCGTATATCGGAGATACAATTTGCAAATAGAATTACATCATAGTCTACGCGATTTAAAATCGCATATTGTGCCACAAGTTCACTTTTTCCTATTCCTCCGATTCCCTGAACAAATACAGTATGATTTTCCATATTTAGATAATTATGTAATTGTGCCAGTTCTTTTTCTCTTCCATAAAAGCATTCGGGTCTTTCAGGCATCTTCCATGACAATGCAATTGTCTTTTCCATCTATTCTCCCCCCCAAAAAATTCCTATTAGGTTAAATGCAAACTCATTTGAACCTCTTCCTCCGCTTCCTGTTTAAATGTATCAAGTTTATCCTGATTAAGAATAGGAAGTTCATCAATGGAACCAATTCCAAAACTTCGCAAAAAGTTTTCGGATGTACCAAACAAAATTGGTCTTCCAGGTGCGTCCAATCTTCCAACTTCTTCCACTAACTCATATTCCACCAGTTTATTTACAGCATGGTCACTTTTTACCCCTCTGATTGCCTCAATTTCTACTTTTGTAATGGGCTGCTTATACGCAATAATAGACAAGGTTTCCAACTGTACATCCGATAAAGTATGTTTTTTAGGCATATGTGCAATCTGAATCAAGGAATCATACATCTCTGCCTTCGTACACATCTGAAATGCACCATCCAATTCAATAATCTGAATACCACGATTCTCTGCATCATAGTGATCCATCATACCTCGAATAATTCCTCTTGTTGTATTTGCATCATGCCCGACTACGGCTGCCAGCCTTTCCAATTCTACTGCTTCTCCCATCGTAAAAAGCACCGCTTCAATAACCGCCTCCGTCTGTTTCAATTCCATACGTTCCTCAATCCTCCAGTTACTCCCATTCCGACAAGTCAACTTCCTTACCAGTAAATTCAATCTGAATATCTTCAAACAATCCATTTTGTTCTATCTTTATGACACTAACCTTCATTAGTTCCAACACACCAAGAAAAGTAACAATAATTTCTACTTTTGTACTCTGCTTTTCTAAAAGATTGCGAAAAGAAAACTTTCCATTATGTCTGGCATATCTCTGAATATAAATCATTCGATCCGATAATGTAATTTCTTCTTTTTCAATCTTTCCAAAATCACTACGGATTGGATCTTTCTTTTCTGCCTGCCTTCGCATGACATCCTGAAATATACTCTGTAACTTTGCCAGCGTAATGTCCTGCAATAATTCTTCAATATCTACCGTCTCTTCGTAATTTGCAATTTCGTCTGGTATCGTTGGTCCTTTGTATAATACCCTCTCTGCATCAATTTGTTTATCTTTTAATGCCAGAGACATATATTTATACATTTTATATTCCAGCAAACGTTCTACCAATTCCTGTCTTGGATCTTCTTCCTCTTCTTTCGTTTGGTCTTTAGGAAGTAACATCTTAGACTTAATTTTTACCAATGTGGCTGCCATAACTAGAAATTCACTCATAACATCCATATCTCTCGTCTGCATATTTTGTATATACTCTATATATTGTTCCGTAATCAAAACAATCGGAATATCATAGATATCTATTTTATTTCTATCAATCAGAAATAGCAAAAGATCCAGCGGACCTTCAAATACTTCTAATTTTACTGGTATTCCCATACTTTCCTCCTATTGAACTACTCTAAAACTTGTGGAATCAATGTTTTACCCAATCTCATGCTTGTACATATACACAAATTTTTCTCTTACCTAAAAGGGTGATGCCAACATTAGTTTCACTATCCCAAAAGCAAAATAGCGTATCACACCCATAGCAATGGCTAACATAAGAATCACTTTTATTAACATATCATTCTTTATAATTCCAAGATAATGTCTGGAAGATACTCCAGCAATACATAATCCCATATCAAAAATAGAAACAGGAAACAAATTTATGAGAAACATACCAGCACTTAAAGCTGCCATATATATCCAAAACAATTCTGCCGTTATTGCAGAAAAGCCTGTCACAGTCACCGAAAGATTCTGCATTCCATAATAATATTTTAACACTGCGACAGAAAAGAAACAGGTAACTAACAGACAAAGGAAACCGATGATACCCATTCTAAAATTTTTCTTTTGATTTTGCACACGAAACATTAATGGCTTTGAAAATCCTGCGTAAGAAACTACCGCAAGTACCATTCCAATCGGATCAATATATCGGTGCAAACATATTATCTTTTTCCACCAATCTTTTGATGTTCGGATTTCGGAAGAAATGCAATAATATACGGCTTTCGGAAACTCATGTAGTACCATAATAATGGCGG
>FR899696.1:23820-67788 GCA_000437275.1 Clostridium sp. CAG:411
CGCAAGAATCGCCATTAATAGTTCCACTATCTGCATTTTAAAATACCTCTCTATCTACTATTCTACTCGCAAACACTACTTTTCGCAAGTAGATTTCTCTCCCAATGTAATCACAGAAATCTCTGGGACATTGAACAATCTAAGTTTTATGGTGTGAACTCCCAATCCCTTTGATAATACCATACGAGCATTTTCTTCTTGAAACATACCAAAATCATACTTTGGAAATAATTCATAAGTAGTAGAAATCGCTCCTCCTAAAAATGGTAAAATAACGATGCCACCATGTACATGCCCCGATAATACCAAATCTGCCCCCCAACGTTCATATACATCAAAATAATTAGGGTTATGTGCCAATAAAATTTGATATTCTCCTTTGGGAGCACCTAACAATTCCGTCATATTTTCCACATCAAAGGTAACTTTTTCATAAAACTTGGCAAAATACCTTTTCTGTAAATGTAATCCAGTTACTGCAATCTGTGAATTTCCTTTCTTCAAAAAAGCACTATCATTTGCTAAATATTTTACTCCCAGCTTCGTAAGCTTTTGTATAAATTCTTTATATTCCCCATTTCCAAAAAGCTGTTCTAAATATTCCTCATGATTTCCTGGGGCATAATAAATCGGATAACGCTTAGAAAGATTTTCCAACAGATAAAGTGTCTTATTTGTTTTCATTTTTCTTCCCTTCACAAGCATATCTCCTGCAATCATGATATAGTCTGGATGTTCCTTGTCAATTTTTTCAATTAACCTTCGATTATTTTTTCCAAATTCACTTTCATGCAAATCCGTTAATAACACAATCTTATTTCCCCGGAAATCATGCGGTATCCCTTCTTTAGGGATCTTATAATATACACACTTTAATGCTTTGTTGTAGTATACGCACAAAATAATAAGAAGCATAACAAGAACTACTATAATGCCTGCTATCAAACAAATATTCTTCATCTGTAACCTCTACTCTCATTTTAACACCTTATAAAGTGCCTCATGTAGCATATCTATATTGATTGGTTTTGCCACATGTCCATTCATTCCACACTCAATTGACTTCTGTGTATCCTCGTCAAAGGCATTTGCGGATAATGCAATAATTGGAATACTTCTAGCATCTGCCTTTCCTGAGGTACGAATTTTTCTCGTTGCTTCCATACCATTCATGATTGGCATACGAATATCCATCAAAATGCAATCAAAGAAATACGCATCCTTTTCTTCATATGTCTGTACCGCCTCTGCTCCATTATAGGCAATCGTAACAATACATTCATCCATTTCTAACAATGTCTGCGCAATCTCTGCATTTAATTCATTGTCTTCTACAACTAAAATTTGTTTTCCTTTTAAAGAAACGGGTTCTTTTGCTTTTGAAATTTCTATTTTTTCTTCCTCATAAGTAGAAAATGTCAAGGTAAAAGAAAATGCGGAACCTTTCTGTTCTTCACTTTCAACTTCCAGATTTCCTCCCATCAAATGAACAAGATTGCTACTGATTGCCAACCCAAGACCTGTACCACCATATTTGTTGGCCGTATCTGTCTTTTCCTGTTCAAATGCTTCAAAAATTCGAATCTTGTTCTCCTCACTGATGCCAATTCCATCATCTCTTACTTCAAAGAAAATTGCTGATACTTGTTCTTCATTTAACGCCTCTTGCACTTTTAGAGTAACGTTTCCTCCCTTTGGAGTAAACTTCAGTGCATTTCCAAGCAAATTAATCAAAACCTGACTCAATCGGAGTTCATCTCCAATTAACAAAGATGTTGTATAGTTGGAATCGATCGTAAAATTCAATTTTTTTTCTTCCGCCTGAGGTCGAATTAGAACATCAATTTCCTGCAATAATTGGTTTAAATGGAATTTTTCATTATTGATTGTCATTTTTCCACTTTCAATACGTGACATATCCAAAATATCATTGATCAATGATAGCAAATATTTCGTCGATACATCAATTTTTTTCAAACAATCCATTACTTTAGTAGAATTCGCCATAGAAGACATTGCAATATTTGTCATTCCAATAATCGCATTCATTGGTGTTCGTATTTCATGGGACATTCTTGAAAGAAATTCAGATTTTGCTTTGCTGGCAATATCTGCATTCACACGGCTAATATGCGTGGAAATAATCTTTGTAATCTCACGGAATACATGCTTTTCTTCCGAAGTCCATTCACGATTTTTCTCCTTTGCAACATAGCCCATGACACCCTTGTAAGAGCCTTCCTCCCACATTGGACATAATAAACTGGTACATCCTTCTACTCCTTGGAATAAACCAGACAATTTATCTTCATATCGCTCAATCATCTTAGGCGATACTTCCATGCAACCCTCTTTTTCGAATATATTATATACTCGTTTTAGTAAAGAATTGTTTTCTAAATGTACCACCTTTTCAATCTTTCCTACAGGATTGCGATTGCACCAACGGTAACTGGTTCGAAAACTTAAATAATCCAAATCCGACTCAATTACACGTATCTCCGATAATTCATATCGTTTTCCAATTCTTGCTAACAAAATATAAATCGCACTCTTCAAATCCTTGGTTTTTTCTAAAATACCAAAGGCAAAAGAAATAATATCATCATCCCGAATAGAATTGGTGTCTATAATCTCAGAGATTCCTCTTTCATTATAGTTGGATTGCACCATCATTTCTTCAATCTCGTCTGAAATATTAATATAGTTTGCCTGTTTTCCCTTTTCGTTATCTTTTAGGTAAGAAAATGCTAAATGCGCATATTTTAACATCTGCTCATAATTATGGAAAACTGCTGTAGAAGCCCTTCCAATACTACATGACAAGGATACATTTTCATTTTCTCCTGCATACACATTTCCAACTCGCTTAATAATTTCTTTGGCTGTTCGTTCTGCCTTTAAACTGTTGGAATTTTTTTGGAACAGAATAAATTCATCTCCACCTAAACGAATACAAATATCCCCTGCATTCGCAATACCACGAAGCATTTCTGAGACTTCCACTAAAATAGTATCTGCAAACATATATCCATACAAATCATTCATCTGTTGAAAATGATCAATACCAATTAAAAAGAACTCGCATTCTTCCTCTTTTGGCTTTGCTGTCAAATACTGTTCAATTAACATTCTTCCATATTCTTCTGTATACAGATTTGTCAATTTATCTCTGTTACGTTCTTCCAGTCTTTTCCATTCTTGTTCTTTTCTTGCCTGAATATTTCTTGTCGTTCCAATTACCTTAATTGGTTTCCCATTTTCTAAAATCACACTTCCCTTTAAAGAAAGCCAAACATAACGTACTTGCCCTTCTTCCTGTTTAAAACGGTATCTTGTCTCAAAGGGTTCTGTTCTTTCACCAGAAAAAAACTGTATTGCTTTTTCTATATCCTGATAATGGAACATCTCACCAGTTAAAATTTTCGATTCAAAGTTGGCTATTTCCATACGAGTCCCGTCTGTCTTTTTTCCATTTAAAATAGAACCGAAAAATGTGCAGGTATCTTGCTTTATATCATATTCAAAAATTGTATCAGAAGAACTTTCCATGGCAATCTGATACCGTTCTTTTTCCTCCTCCAAAGCCGCCTGCAATTCGGTTTGACGAACAATATCACGATAAATCAGTCGAATCAAAATAATCACAAGTACACTGACAACGACAGCAATTATGGCACGTAAAATCAGGTTCGTTAAACTAATCCACATATTCTCTGGAGACACCGCTATTGTCCAGTCCTGCCCCGGCATCTTAATTGTGGACACCACTGGATTTATCAGATTTTTTTCTTGTTTTGCATAGATACTTCTTCCAGATTTATCCTTGCTTAACTCAATCTTTATTGCATAATTTTTCAATCCCGCATTAATTTGCTGCGTAATATAATCTAACTCTATCCCAATAACAGCGTATCCCCAAAACTTCTTTCCATTCGCCTTATTTATATAGATGGATTGCATGCCAAACACAAGCTCTTTTTCTTGCTTTCCTGCTTTGAATGGCTCTGCAATAATAACTCCACCGCTTTCTTTTGCTTTTTTTGCAGCGGACTCTGTGGAAGAATACGTTAGCAAGTCTTCATTTTGAAGTTCCCCATACATATTAAAAGGGTACATCTTCTTTATTGTTCCCTCCGGTGCTAACGCCACAAATGCAATCCCAGGATACATCTCCTCTATATCCTGTGCTATAGAATAGAAATCATTTGTCTTTCCATAGTTGCGCCTAACAGAAAAATTTAACACATAGGTATTGTTAAATACATTCTTTACCTGATAAGAAATCTCATTGGCACAGTTGTCTACAACAGCTTGTACTTCTTCTCTTCTTGTATCCACTTCAATCTGCTCTAACTCTATTACAATAAAAACAGCCATAAAAAAAACAATTCCATAAAAAAACAGATTCATGATTTTATCTTTTCCAAGCCATTTTGCTTTCTTTTTTCTATCCATATAGTCCATATTCCTTTCCCTTTGCCGTGTTGTAAAATTAAACACACCTTTCTATTTTACCTTTTTCCCATATATTTATCAAGAACCGTTTTTTCTATTCTTCCATTTTTTAACATTCTTTTCTACAAAGCAAAAAAAGTGCCATCCTAACAATTTATAAATTATCAAGATGACACTTCCATCGTTTTTCCTATATCTTATTTATTTTCTAATAACTTTTCTACACTAACAAGTTTTACACAAAGCACGAATAAATCGGCTGCCTTAGAAAGTTCCTCTGGTGTAGGTAAAGTTGGAGCAATACGAATGTTCGAATCTTTTGGATCTTTTCCATATGGGAATGTTGCTCCTGCACCAGTCATTACAACACCAGCCTCTTTACATTTTCCTACTACTGCCTTAGCACAACCATCTAAAGTCTCAAAGGAAATAAAGTATCCACCATTTGGCTTTGTCCATGTGGCAATTCCAAGTCCGCCAAGTTCTTTATCAAGAACCTCTAATACAGCTTCAAACTTAGGACGAATAATGTCTGCCTGTTTTTTCATGTGTGCCTTTATTCCATCTGCATCTTTTAAGAACTTAACATGACGCAACTGGTTAATCTTATCATGTCCAATTGTCTGCAATGTCATATATTTCTTAATATCTGCAATATTTGCTGTAGATGTAGAAATTGCAGCTACTCCGGAACCTGGGAATGTAACTTTTGAAGTAGATGCAAACTGATATACCATGTCTGGATTTCCAGCCTTCTCACACTCTTCTAAGATATTTAAAATCTCATCCTGCTTTTCCTCGTAAATGTGGTGTACACAATATGCATTGTCCCAGAAGATACGGAAGTCCTTTGCAGCAGGCTTCAATGCAGCAAAACGACGAACTGTTTCATCGGAATAAGAAATTCCCTGTGGATTTGAATACTTTGGAACACACCAAATACCCTTTACCGCTTTATCTTCCTGAACATATTTCTCTACCATATCCATATCTGGTCCATTTTCAGTCATAGGAATAGAAATCATTTCAATTCCAAAGCTTTCTGTAATAGCAAAATGTCTGTCATATCCAGGTACCGGGCAAAGGAATTTTACTTTATCTAATTTACACCATGGTGTACTTCCAAGAACACCATGAAGCATAGAACGAACAATGGTATCGTACATAATGTTAAGGCTTGAGTTACCATATACAATCACATTTTCTGGTTTTGCCCCTACCATATCAGCCATTAACTTTTTAGCCTCTGGAATACCGTCTAAAACGCCATAGTTTCTACAATCAGTTCCATTTTCTGCCTTTAAAACAGAATCTTCATTTAAAAGGCTCATCATAGGCATGGATAAATCTAACTGAGCTGCTGCTGGCTTACCTCTTGACATATCCAATGCAAGATTTAATGCCTTCGCATCTTCATACTGCTTTTCCAAGTCTCCCTTTAAAGCTAAAAGCTCCTCTTTGCTCATCTCTGTGTACGTTTTCATATGCAACCTCCTACAGTAAATACGTTATCTTGTTCCATCTTATTGTATCTAAAGCATTCATTTCTATAAGATAAAATGACTGCCCTTTTACATACTAAAACCTTACTTATTTTATGGTATTCCTGTTTACTTGTCAATATGATATGCCATATTTTTTTGTTGCCAGCAAACCAAACACCTTCCAATTCTACGGGGAATATGCACAAAAAATTTGTAAAACAGACCTGGAACAAGTAAATTTTTCTTTTCCTTCAATGCCTTTACCACTTTGTTTGCAACCGTCCGCGGCGGCATCGCAAATGCATTGTCCCGTCTTCCTGCCTTTTTCGAAAATCCTGTATTTACCGCCCCTGGACAAACCGTAAGTACACGAATACCTTCCGATTTTAACTCTATTTCCAAAGCTTGTGACAAAGATAATACAAATGCTTTCGTTGCATAATAAAGCGCAGTATATGGACCTGGGTGGTATGCTCCTGTAGATGCGATATTAATTATAATACCCGTTTTTCTTTTTTTCATTTCGTTTGCACACAACCAACATAATTTACTAAGGGCAATCATATTTACCTTTGCCATATCTTCTATCTGTTGCAAATTTTCTTCCAAAAATTTTCCAACGTATCCGTATCCTGCATTATTTACCAATATATCAATTATAATCTTTCTATTTTCACACCATTCCAATAGTTTCTCTTCTACCTCATTTTGAGATAAGTCCATTTTTACGCACCAAACATCAACGGAATATTTTTCTTGTAATTTGTCTGCCAGACTTTTTAACTGCCTCTCATCCCTCCCTGTCAAAATCAAATTGTCTCCTTCTTTTGCAAAAGCAATAGCAAACTCTTTTCCAATCCCTCCACTTGCTCCCGTAATTAATACATTTCTTTTCACTTACTCATCTGCTCCTTTCAACAGGAAAAAATCCATAACTCCTTCCCTTAAATAATCAGTATATTTTGCTTTTTCCACATTTTCAACTGCCACAACAGAAATTTCTCCTATTTTCTTTTCTCCATAATAGTATATAACCTTTCCCAACTCTGCACCTTTCTTTATGGGTGCTACAACAGGTTCGTTCCAAATTATCTTCTTGTTAATAGAATCTGCATTTTCCCCCACCGTACATATATAAGAAAAATTTCCTTGGGGTTCTACAGGAATTACCTCTTTTTTTCCTTTTTTTATATCAAGCTTCTTTCCTTTTAGTGACTTGTTTTCGTCGCAATATAATTTGCAATTTGCAAAACCATAATCTAATAATTTTGCCGCCTCTTTGAAACGTGAATTCGGCTCTGGTGCAGCCATAACAACCGCAATCATATTCATTCCATTCCTTTGTGCAGTTGCACTCAAACAATACTTTGCTTTACTGGTAGAGCCTGTTTTCAATCCAGTGATGCCATTATATGTACGAACAAGTTTATTTGTATTCGATAATCCAAATTCTTTTTCGCCCCTCTTTGTCACATGCGTAATCGTATCCATCCATATTGTAGTAAATTCCGTTATTTCTGGGTGATTCATAATCAATGCCCTAGACATTAGTGCAATGTCATATGCAGTGGAATAATGCTCTTTTTCTGTCACTCCATCATCTAGTCCGCAACAATTTACAAAATGTGTATGCTCCATACCCAACTCTTTTGCCTTTTGATTCATCTTTTCAACAAAAGCTTCTTCAGAACCGGAAATAAATTCTGCCATAGCCACACAAGCATCATTTGCACTGGACACAGTGATACATTTTATCATAGCCTTTACAGTCTGTACCTCCCCAGGTTCTAAAAACACCTGTGAGCCACCCATACTTGCTGCATGTTCACTTACCGTCACTTCTTTTTCCATGCTTATTTTCTTTTCATCTAATGACTCAAAAATAAGCAACAACGTCATAATCTTAGTAATACTGGCTGGCATCAGTTCCTTATCTTTATCTCTTTCACATATAATTTTTCCTGTACTTCCCTCCATTAAAACATAAGACTTCGCCTCAAGGGTTACTTGCGATGTTTCTGCCTCCTCTGCCCGTACATCCGCCCCCTGAAAGAACATACCCAAAAATATTGTTACACTTACGATAACTGCCACTATTCTTTTCAATTAAAATCACCGTTTTTTACTATTCTATACTAAAATAATCAAATTATTCTTTAAACCCAAAGGTATCTTACTCCTCGAAAATTTTTATTTAGTTTTCTGCAAAAAAATAGACATATCAAATATTTTGATATGTCTATACTTTGATTTTCTTTATCCTTCTTTTTGAAATGGCACTTCATAAATATACTTTATTAATTCCTTCACCTGTGCGCCAGTAAATTCCATATCACTCTTCAAAAAATCATTTGCAATCACAATCGCCTTCTGATACATTTCAGCCTCATAATCACGGCCTTTTAAAACTTGTCTGTATATCTTTCTATCATTGTCAATTGTATGATCCAAATATCGGATAATTCCGTTAAATTCTTCTTGTTTCATACTGATCCCCCCTACTTGTCAACACGACAATTTTCTTCACGAGCAATGCTATTGCAGAATATTATTTAAAATCGTAACTCTAAATCTCCCATCTATAGTCACCATCGTCTTTCATCTAATATTATTGTATTACAAAACACCTAAAAGTGCAATTTTCTTTTTCATAAAATTGCAAAAAAAGCATGAATTGCAAACCTACTTAACGATACGAGCCGCTTACAATTCACACCTTCTAAATTAGTCATATAGTATTCTTTTTTACCATCCATTTTAGTATGGATATATTCACGTAGCCTTCCAAATATACACCTAACAACAAACATCCTATCACAATTACAACACAGCAAAGTATATTCTTTATTCTACCGCCTTGCTTTTTATCCACTTTCCATACAAGATGTCGTCTGGAAATCAAAAAAAATGCAGTCGCTAATTCTATTGCCAAATAACAAATTTCCTGTGGGAAAAAGAGCATCCCCCAGAACATAATTCCTTTGATTCCGCATTTTTGAAGCAGCGTTCCTAACACCAATCCTCGCATCATGCCTTTGAAAAAGAAATAACAAAAATACATTACTAAAAAATAGGCAACGCCCGAAAATAAAACAAGCAACATCCATTTTTTTATTTGATACAGAAAGCAGGATTGTATATAAATACCATTTCCTTTTGCTATTTGTTCCACCATCTGAAACATCTTATGCAACGAAGCTTCATAATAAGGCTGAAGCTGTGAATAGAATAGGATTGATAGTACAATACCACACATACCGCCCCAAAAAAGCCATGAAACGATATAAAACATATAATTTTTTTTAATTGCAATCCGTTTTGACACTTGCAACCTCAAATCCACTCTTTTAATCTATTCTATGATGCCACACTATGTTTCATACAAGTTATTTTTGACTACGTTTTCTTGCATATGCCAATAATGCTGATACCGTTTTGGAATCCTGAATCGTTCCCTTCTCTATCATTTGTAACAATTCATCCAAATCATATTCATAGCAGTCAACAAACTCATCTGCATCTAAATGCTGTTCCTTTTTCTGTTCTACTTTACCGCAATAAATACCAATTTTTTCATTGCAAAATGCAACTGTTGTATAGATATCTAGTAAATGTTGCGCATCTTCCACAACATATCCTGTTTCCTCTTCTAATTCTCTGACCGCAGCCTGACAAAAGTCTTCACCTTCATTTATGCCTCCTGCCGGTATCTCCAATGTATAACGTTCCAACGCATTTCGATACTGACGAACCATTAAAATTTTTCCATCTTTTGTCTCTGCAACAAAAGCCGCAGCACCTTTATGGTCAATAAAATCCCAGTCTGCTTCTACTCCATTAGGTAATAACATTCGGTCTGTATAAAAAGAAGTAATCTTCCCCTTATGGACCAATGTTCGACCTAATCTTTTATACTTTTCCATTTTTAAATCGCCCCTATTATCTTACTATTTATTTTTTGAATGATGTAGATTTCTCATAACATGCATCTGCTGCTTTAATAATTGCGCTTCTAAAGCCACTCTCCTCCAATGCAGATACGGCTGCAATCGTAGTTCCTGCTGGAGAGCAAACCTGATCCTTCAATACCCCCGGATGCTCTTTTGTTTCTAAAACCATCTTCGCAGATCCAAGCACTGTTTGAGCTGCAAACACATATGCTTTGTCTCTTGGAATACCATATTTTACTGCACTATCCGCCAAAGCTTCGATAAACATATATACATAAGCAGGTGAACTTCCACTTGCACATACTACCGCATTCATCAATTCTTCAGAAACAATTTCGTACTTTCCAAATGAGTCAAAGAACTGGCATACTACTGCTTTTTCTTCTTCTGAAAAAGCATCCTTTGAAAAGCAAATTCCACTCATACCTTCATTGACTAATGCTGGAGTATTTGGCATTGCCCGAACAACCTTTTTATCCTCTCCAAAATACTTCTTGTAGTGAGAAATTGCAATTCCTGGTGCAATTGAAATAACTACATGCTCTGTTGTAATCTCATCCTTAATTTCTTCTAATACACCATCTAAATACTGTGGTTTCACTGCTAACACAACATATTTTACATTTTTCACCAATTCAATATTGGATGCAGCATAGGAAATACCAGTTTTTCCTTTTACCTCTTCTAATTTTTCTTTGTTTACGTCTGTATAAAGCAATGTAGATTTCTCCATTACATTAGAAGCACCTTTTAACATTGCATATCCCATGTTTCCTGTACCAATAAATCCCAAAACTGCCATTTCTATCCAACCTTTCTCTAATTAAAATTATGCTTATATTTATAGTACCTCATAAAAAACAGAAAGTAAAGCCATTCAAAAAACTTTGATTCTTTACATATCTAAACAAAAAAAGAAAAGTATTGAAAATTTTTCCTTTTCAATACTTTTCTATATTCTGCGTTACGCTGTTTATTTAGCGTAATCAGTTACTCTTGATTCTCGAATCACATTCACTTTAATCTGACCAGGATATTCCATCTGTTCTTCAATCTGCTTAGAAATGTTACGAGCCAATAATACCATATCTGAATCATTAACTTGCTCAGGTACAACCATAATTCGTACCTCTCTACCTGCTTGAATTGCATAGGATTTATCCACACCCTTAAAGCTATTCGTAATATCTTCTAACTGTTTTAATCTGTTTGTATATGTTTCTAATGTTTCTCTTCTTGCCCCTGGACGAGCTGCCGAAATTGCATCTGCGGCTTGCACAAGACATGCAATCAAGCTTTGAGGTTCTACATCTCCATGATGTGCCTCGACAGCATTGATAATCAAAGGTGGTTCTTTATATTTACGGCATAGGCTTACACCTAATTCGATATGCGAACCTTCCATTTCACGGTCAACAGCCTTACCAATATCATGTAATAAGCCTGCACGCTTCGCCATTCTAACATCTAAACCAATCTCACCTGCAAGTAAACCAGACAAATGAGCTACCTCGATAGAATGCTTTAATGCATTTTGACCATAGCTTGTACGAAATCTCAGTTTTCCAAGTAATCGAACCAATTCAGGATGAATGCCATGAACACCAACTTCTAATGTGGCTTCCTCGCCTTCTTCCTTTATCATAATTTCGACTTCTCTTTGT
Source organism: Clostridium sp. CAG:411 (assembly GCA_000437275.1). Taxonomy (GTDB): domain Bacteria; phylum Bacillota; class Clostridia; order Lachnospirales; family Lachnospiraceae; genus CAG-411. Next base: position 35,377 of record FR899696.1, read on the forward strand.
GCCTTTTCAACCATCTCTTCAATTCTGGCTGGATGAATACGTCCATCTACAATAAGCTTCTCTAACGCAATTCTTGCAACTTCACGTCTGACAGGATCAAAACCGGACAAAATTACAGCTTCCGGTGTATCATCAATAATCAGGTCAACACCAGTTAGTGTTTCCAATGTTCGGATATTTCTACCCTCACGACCAATAATACGTCCTTTCATTTCATCATTTGGCAATTGCACAACTGAAATTGTAGTTTCAGATACATGGTCAACTGCACACTTCTGAATTGCTGTTACAACATAATCCTTGGCTTTTTTATCAGCCTCTTCTTTTGCACGACTTTCCATTTCTTTAATCATTACAGCAGTTTCGTGCTTCACTTCGTCTTCAACAGTTTTTAAAAGATACTCTTTCGCTTCTTCGGAGGTCAATCCGGAAATCTTCTCCAACTCATGTAATTGCTGATCGTGCAATTCCTGTGTACGCTCTTTGATACGTCCGAGCTCCACTTCCCTCTCGTTGAGTTTTCCTTCCTTCTTTTCAAGTGCTTCCATTTTTCGATCAAGGTTTTCCTCCTTGCTCAAAACACGCTTTTCGTATCGCTGTACTTCCGCACGTCTTTCTTTTACTTCTCGATCCACTTCGTTTTTGGTCTTTAGGGCAGCTTCCTGTGCTTCTATCTTCGCCTCTTTTTTCAAAGTAACTGCCTCTTTTATTGCAGCGTCTTTAATTTCACGAGCCTTTTCTTCTGCACTTCCTACCGTAGCTTCATAATTCTTAATTCTATTAGAAATAGCTAATTTCCAAGAAACAAAAGCGGTGATAACGAGTAAAATAAGAACAATAACACAGATCACAGCAACTAGTACTGGATTGTCCACACTCGAACACCTCCCTATTCATTTTTTCACTGTGCATAACACAACATATTAATTTTATCCTTTTCTCCACTAAATGTCAAGCAACAAAAAGTAATATATTTGTAGCACTCCCGCCGCCAGTTTACGTCTTACAACAATTTTATCCAAATACACTTAATCATTATACTCATACTCTTTTAAAACCTTTTTTATATTATATATGGAAAAACCTTGACGATACAAAGATGCCAATATCTTTTCCCTCTGTTCTCTTGTTTGAATAGAAGCCCCTTTTAATTTCTTTTCAATGGCTTTCTTTATCGGTGCATCTTCTGAATATTCTTCGTCAAAAAAATCATCTGACAAATCCTTTTTTATTCCTTTTTGCTGCAATCTAAGCTCTATCCACTTGCGACTATGCTTCTTTTTATTCACATCAACAAAATTCTCTGCATATCTATAATCATCAATATAGTGCATGTCATACAAATACGCAATGGTTTTCTCTATTATATCCTCGTTGTAAAGCTGTCGCTTTAATTTTGTACGCAGTTCCTGTTCTGTCTGATTACAGAATTTTAAATATGATACAGCCTTTCGTTTGCATTTTTCTAAAATTGATTCTTTTTTAATTTTCTGTAACTGCTCCTCTGAAATCTCTCCATTCAGTTCAATCTTCCAAAAGTACAGTTCCTTCCAGCTCAGCCAAAAAGCATATTCCCCATCAATAAAAACTTTATACTTATACTTTCCATTTTTCTCTATTGCTGTTACCTGCACACTTTTACTCTCCCATCATAAAGAAAAAGTGTCTGATTGCTCAAACACTTTTTGCTTTTTATTCTTTCTCTACGGTCTGTTCAACTGTTTCCTCTTCGCTATCCTGTGACTGTTCCTCAGGCGTTTCCTCTAACGCAAACCGTTCTCGTACTTTCTTATCAATTTCAGCAAAAACATCTGGATTTTCTTTTAGATAATTTTTTGCATTCTCTCTACCCTGTCCGATTTTAGTTCCTTCATAAGCATACCATGCACCACTCTTCACAACTACTCCTTCGCTGGCAGCTAAGTCAAGAACATCTCCTGTTCTGGAAATTCCCTCTCCGAACATAATATCAAATTCAGCTTCTTTGAATGGTGGTGCAACTTTATTTTTAACGATACGGACTCTTGTACGATTACCAATTGCCTCACCATTTTGCTTTAATGTTTCAATTCTACGAACATCCATACGAATGGAAGAATAGAATTTAAGTGCACGACCACCAGTAGTTGTCTCTGGATTACCAAACATCACACCAACTTTTTCACGAAGCTGGTTAATAAAAATAACGATACAATTTGACTTACTGATAATAGCAGTTAATTTTCTCAACGCCTGTGACATAAGTCTAGCCTGCAATCCCACATGCGAATCACCCATGTCACCATCAATCTCAGCTTTTGGCACTAATGCTGCTACGGAGTCTACAATCAAAATGTCCACTGCACCAGAACGAACCATAGTCTCGGTAATCTCTAATGCCTGTTCTCCATTATCTGGCTGTGAAATATATAAATTTTCAATATCAACTCCTATATTTCTTGCATAAGCGGGATCTAATGCATGCTCCGCATCAATAAATCCTGCAATTCCCCCTGCCTTTTGAACTTCTGCCACCATATGTAATGCAACGGTTGTCTTACCACTGGATTCTGGTCCGTAGATTTCCACAATTCTTCCCTTTGGCACACCACCAAGGCCTAATGCTAAATCCAAACTAAGAGAACCTGTTGACACTGTTTCAATCTGCATATTCGCACTTTTATCTCCTAGCTTCATAACGGAACCTTTTCCATACTGCTTTTCAATCTGTGCTAATGCTGCTTCCAATGCCTTCATTTTATTTGTATTTTTTTCCATTCTACTCTCTCCTTTTCACGAACACCTGTTCTATGTAATTTATAATAATATATATTTTTTGTTATGTCAAGGCAAATCTTTGTTTTCAGATAGAATACTTTTCTAGTATGTTTTCAAAAATCTCCCTATGCAATACCTATATTATATGGAAAAATGCAATACAGAACGTATTGACTAATTGAAATAAGATATTTCCATTATACAAATAATTTTGAGAAATGTAAAGCAACAATTCCTTTTGTCAAAAAAAGTCAGATAGACGTTCGTTAAAACTTCTATCTGACTTTCTATTTTTTATTCTCTTTTTACTGTTCTTCTAGTAAATGCTCTTTGGCTCTTCAATTTTAGGATGATATCCTTTTTCTTCTAATGCTTTGATAATTTCTTCTTTATGTTCATGGCCAAATGCTTCCATCGTAATTTGCAGCTCAACTGCTGTATTTCTATTAATACTTACGAACTGGTTATGATCCAATCGAATCACATTTCCTCTCTGTTCTGCAATTACATTTGCAACATTTACAAGTTCACCTGGTCTATCTGGCAAACGAACCGATACGGTAAATACTCGTCCTCTTTGAATCAATCCATGTTGTACTACTGATGAAATGGTAATTACGTCCATATTACCACCACTTAAAACAGATACAACTTTCTTTCCTTTGCAATCTAAGTGATTTAATGCAGCTACCGTCAACAATCCAGAGTTTTCTACTACCATCTTGTGATTTTCCATCATATCCAAAAATGCCACAATAAGCTCTCTATCTTCAACGGTAATAATATCATCAATATTTTTCTGTAAGTATGGGAAAATAGTGCTTCCAGGTGTTTTTACTGCTGTACCATCTGCAATCGTATCTACATTTGGTAAGGATACGACTTTTCCCTGTTTTAAAGATTCCTGTAAACAGTTTGCGCCAGCAGGCTCAACACCAATTACTTTAACATTTGGATTAAGCATCTTTGCTAACGTAGAAACTCCTGTAGCAAGACCGCCACCACCAATTGGAACAAGAATAATATCCACTGTTGGCAAGTCTTTAAAGATTTCCATAGCAATAGTTCCCTGACCAGTGGCTACCTGCTCATCATCAAAAGGATGAATAAAAGTGGCACCTGTTTCCTCCGCAAGTTTTAATGCATATGCACAAGCATCGTCATAAACATTACCGTATAACACAACTTCTGCTCCATAACTCTTGGTACGATTCACCTTTATCAATGGTGTCGTTGTTGGCATTACAATCGTAGCCTTTGCACCGTAAATCTTTGCTGCATATGCAACTCCCTGTGCATGGTTTCCTGCTGAAGCAGTAATCAATCCTTTTGCACGATCTTCCTTGGAAAGTGTGCTAATCTTATAATAGGCTCCACGAACCTTATATGCGCCTGTATATTGCATATTTTCGGGTTTTAAATATACCTTATTTCCTGATGTTGCAGAAAAATACTCACTATACACAAGTTTTGTTCTGTTAATCACCTTTTTGACACATTCTGATGCTTCCTCAAATTTTTCTAATGTCAACATTACAAACAACCTCTTTTCTCATCCTGTATGATTCTTATCTATATATTCTAGCACTATTACTTTTTTGTTGCAAGTCATTGTTTGGTATAAACGCCCGACAACAAAGAATAATGTCCTCTATTCTTCTACTTCAAACAACGCTTCCACAAAATCATCTGCATTGAATTTTTGCAAATCGTCTATCTTTTCACCAATACCAATATATTTTACAGGTATCTTTAATTCAGACTGAATGGCAATTGCAATACCACCTTTGGCAGTACCATCCAATTTTGTCAAAATGATACCTGTGATGTCTGCTACTTCACTAAATTGCTTTGCCTGTGCCATTGCATTCTGTCCCGTAGTTCCGTCCAATACAATAAATGTTTCACGATAAGCATCTGGATATTCACGGTCAATAATACGATTGATTTTTTTCAATTCTTCCATCAAATTCTTTTTATTATGCAATCGACCTGCTGTATCGACTAAAAGGATATCTGTTCCCTTTGCTTTTGCAGAAGCTAACGCATCAAACACTACAGCCGCAGGATCAGAACCTTCCTGCTGTGCAATAATATCCACACCTGCTCGGTTCGTCCATTCCTCTAACTGTTCGATTGCAGCCGCACGGAAGGTATCTGCCGCAGCCACAAGTACCTTTTTTCCCTTTTTCTTTAACTGGCTGGATAATTTTCCAATCGAAGTAGTCTTTCCCACTCCATTTACACCAATAAATAATACTACCGATTTTTTATCTTCAAAATCATAGGCATTTTTTTCAACATGCATCTGCTCTTTGATACTATCAATCAAAATCTGCTTGCACTCAGCCACATCTTTAATTTTTTCTTCCTTTACTCGTTTGCGTAATTGCTCTAAAATCTCTGTCGTTGCATGTATTCCAATATCTGCCATCACAAGCACTTCTTCCAATTCCTCATAGAAGTCCTCGTCTATCTTAGTAAAACTACTAAAGATTGAATCGATGCCATTTGCAATATTATCGCGAGTTTTCGTTAAGCCAGATACCAAACGTTTGAAAAAGCCTTTCTTCTCTTTTCCCTCACTCTTTTCCACTTCTGTTGCTACCGCTTCCTGAATATCATCCTGCATGGTATCCATATACATTTCATCATTTTCTAACTCTTCTTCTACTTCTGGTTCTTTCTCCTCTGTTCCATCTTCGTTTGAGGAGATTTCCTCAAAAACAGCTTCTCGAATCGAGCCTTGCAAACTTCCTGTTACATTGACAGAATCTGCATTTTCTTCTTCCTGCTCCTCTTCCTCAAATTCTTTAACTGCCTCTTCCTGTTTAATCTCTGAGGATATTGCATCTTGTATATCCTGTGTATCACTTTCAACTAAATTTTCCGACCCACCGGGCCCCTCAGGTACGTCTGTTTCATCCTTCTTTTTTCTAAATAAACCAAATAATGCCATCTTTTTTCCTCCTAATTCTTATTTCCAGCCTTTTCCATCTCATCAAGCTGATCTTCTATCAAATTCACAGAAACCATTGTAGATACACCCTTTTCCTGCATAGTAATACCATACATAACATCCGCCGCAGACATAGTACCTCTACGGTGTGTAATGACAATAAACTGTGTATCTTTTGTAAGTTTATGTAAATATTGTGCATATCGTTTTACATTGGAATCATCCAACGCAGCTTCTATTTCGTCAAGCAAACAAAATGGTGACGGTTTTAAATTTTGAATAGCAAATAAAAGCGATATGGCGGTCAATGCCTTTTCTCCACCAGACATCTGCATCATATTCTGCAACTTCTTTCCCGGTGGTTGTGCAATAATGTTGATACCTGCCTCCAAAATATCCTCATCACTCATCAACTCAATCGTTCCTTTTCCTCCACCAAATAGCTCTTTAAACACAATGTCAAACTGGCTTTTAATCTCAGCAAATTTTTCTTCAAACTGCTTTCGCATTTCAATATCCAGTTCTTCTACAATGTTCATTAAGACTTCTTCTGAATGAATCAAGTCTTCATGCTGAGAATGCAACAGTTCATATCGCTCAGAAATGTTACGATAGTCTTCAATCGCATTTACATTTACATCTCCAAGCCCTTTCATCTTTGCTTTTACTTCACTGATCTGTCTTTTCATAGTTGAAAAATCAAGATTTGTTTCCGTTTTATGTTCTGCTGCCGTCTGATAGGTTAGTTCATATTCTTCCCACATATAATTAGACTGCTGTTCCATCTGTTCAGCAATTTTTTCTTTTCGATTATTTAATCGGAAGATTTCTTTATCAAGATTCCCCAAATCATCGGAAATCTGTTCTCTTTGTCTTAATAAATCCTTATGCTGTTTAGCAGTCTCTTCTCGATCACTTTTCAATGATTCAATATAGTCATCCACTTCTTTAATATCTTTTACTTCTGTCTCCAATTGACTCTTCATGACCTGAATAGCCTGCTCTTTTTCAATAACCTGTTGCGTTGAATTAGCTGCATTCTCCTCCAAGCGACTATGTTCTTCCTTCAATGTATCCAATTCTCTTTGAATACGTTGCATATTTGTTTCTATAAATTCCTTCTTTTGTTCAAATGAAGATGCCTCAATAGAAACTCCTGCCACCTGTTCGCGTAGCTCTTCTAATTCTTTTCTTTTATCTTCAAGCTCTTTATTATATTCCTTCTTTTTGTTCTCGTGATCTTCATTTTCCTCTTCCAGCATATCCATCTGTTTTTGAAGCATAGTAACATTTCCACGTAACTCCGCAAACTGTCTTTCTATATCCTCTGTTTCTTCCTGAATAGACAAATATCCCTTTTCAATGGTCTCACGATTACTTTTCGCTTGCTTATAGTTTAATTTTGCTGTATTTTCCAATACATATAGTTGTTGCAATTCGCTCTGGATGTCTCTTCGTTCCTGCGCCTGCAAATCTCCATTGCTTTGAAGAAGTTCGATTTCTTTTTGTACCTTTTCGCAATCCTGCTTTAAATTGCCAAGTTTCTTCTCTCCATCTTCCATTTCTCTATGTCTGCTCAATAGATTGCTTGAATTTTTATAAGCACCACCGGACATAGAACCGCCAGGATTTAATAATTCTCCTTCCAATGTTACAATACGAATAGAATTATTGTATTTTCTTGCAACTGCAATTGCGTGATCAATATGATCTACCACAAGAATCCTGCCTAACAAATATTCTACCAAATTCTTAAACTCTTTTTTAGCATTAACAAGTTCACTGGCAAATCCCAGTACCCCTGGTTCCTTTCTGGCATCCTCTCTTTTAGATACATTTCTTTTTCCGACTACGGTTAATGGCAAAAAGGTTGCACGACCATAACGATTTTTCTTCAAAAATTGAATCAATTGTTTGGCTGTTTCTTCTGTATCTGTAACTATATTTTGGATACTTCCTCCTAGAGCAATCTCCATCGCTACTTCATACTCTTTTTCCACCTTAATAATGTCTGCCACAACACCTACGATACCAGCATTTTTTTCTTTTTGCTCCATAACACGACGAATACTTTGTCCATAACCATCATAACGCTCCGTCATATTTCGCAAAGTTTCCAATTTTGACTGTTCTCTATGGTAATCCTGTTGTTTTATATTCAGTGCTTTTCGTAAATCTTCTAAATTATTTCTGTCTGCTTTCTGTTTTTCCTGTAATTCTTGTAGGCGTTGGTTTTTCCCTTGAATCTGAACCGTAACCTCATTTAGACGGGCTTCTTCTTTTTGCAATGTTTCTACACAAATTGCTTCATCGGTCTTATTTTTCAAAATGCGTTGAGTCAACTGTGCTTTTTTAACATTTTCCTGCGACAACATTGTATTGTACTTTTCCAATTTTGCCTTCAATGTTGCATTCTCATTTAGGCGATGCATAATCTCTTGATTACATTGATCAATTTTATCATTGATAGCATCCATCTGGTTCTTACAATCCGCAACTTTTTCTTCCATGCCATCCTTTTTTTGTTCAATGTCTTGCATTCCCGAAAATAGCTTTTCTTTTTCTTCTAACTGCTTTTGATGCTCTTTATTCTTTTTATCTACGTCTGAAAGGATTGTTTCAAGACGTTCCTGATAATGTTTATCGTTTTGCTTTGCAGCTAAAATCTGTTCATTGCAAACCTTAATTTCACCCTCTAATTGTTCCTTACGGATTCGCTTTTCATTTACAGTTCCTTTGTTTTTTTCCAAAACAATGTCTTTTTGCTCCAACGCTCTTTCAAGTCGCTCATAGTCCTCTTTTATATGAGAAAACAACTTGTTTTTTTCCTCAAAATCAGTTGTGACAATTTCAATATTGTTTTCTACTTTATCCTCTTCTGTATGAAGCTGTTCATATTCCTGCAAAAACAGATTTACGTCAAGCTGTTTTAAATCCTCTCGCAACCGTAAATATTCTCTAGCAGTTTCAGACTGTTGTTTCAATGGTCCAACCTGTTTTTCCAATTCAGATAAAATATCATTGATACGTTCTAAATTCTGACGCTCCACTTCTAAATTTTTCTGTGCAGTAGCTTTTCTTTTTTTATACTTTACAATTCCTGCTGCCTCATCAAATAATTCTCGACGTTCTTCCGGTTTACCATTTAAAATCTTATCAATCTGTCCCTGACCGATAATGGAGTACCCTTCTTTACCAATACCCGTATCTAAAAATAGTTCCTGGACATCACGTAAACGGCAATTCACACCATTCATTAAATATTCACTTTCACCGGAACGATACACACGTCTGGCTACTGTAACCTCTTCATAAGAAGTTGGCAGCTTGTGATCTGAATTATCAAATGTAATTGCCACATAAGCAAATCCCTGTGGTTTTCTCAATTCCGTTCCTGCAAAAATAATGTCTTCCATTTTAGAACCACGCAATTGTTTTGCACTCTGTTCACCAAGTACCCAGCGAACTGCATCACCCACGTTACTCTTTCCACTACCATTTGGTCCAACGATTGCTGTAATTCCTTTTTGGAACTCAAATACGATTTTATTTGCAAAGGATTTAAAACCATGTATCTCAATGCTTTTTAAATACATATATGCCCTCTTTCTTCTCTCTAATCAGTAAGCTTCAAAATTGCCTGATATGCAGCCGCCTGTTCCGCAGCTTTTTTTGTCTTTCCAGTACCTTGACTAAGTTCTTTTCCATCTACAATTGCAGCAACTGTAAAAACTTTGTCATGATCAGGTCCTGACTCCCCTAGTAACTTATATTGCAACGGTTCTTTATAATCTGCCTGCACAATTTCCTGCAAGATAGTCTTACTATCAAAAAAGAGCTTTTTGCTATCAATATCGTCTAACACATATTTCATAATGAACTCTTTTGCACTAGTAAAACCACCGTCTAAATAAATTGCACCAATCACTGCCTCAAAAGCATCAGAAAGAATCGAATCTCTGTTTGCTCCCCCTGTTGCAATCTCTCCTTTTCCCAATAAAATATAATCACCTAAGTTTATTTCTCTGGCACACATAGCCAATGTAGGCTCGCATACAAGACTGGCACGAAGTTTTGTCATCTCTCCTTCATGCATCTGCTCATTAGTACGAAATATATACTCACTGGACATTAATTCCAGAACCGCATCTCCTAAAAACTCCAATCGCTCATTATTTGCTAATTTACTCAGACGCATTTCATTCGCATAAGAACTATGTGATAATGCCTGACGTAAATAATTTCGATTTTGAAAATGATACCCAATCATATTTTCAAATTCTCCCATCTTTTCTTGATTAATCATCAATCACGCCTAACCTTTCCTATCAGTATCTTCCCTTTGTTTGTCTAATTACACATATAAGCTGTCTGTATAGATACAGACAGCCTATATGCTCACTTACTATATATCGTCATTATGCTATAGCATTCTTAATTTGCTCAACTGCATCTGCAACTGTAACAATCTTTTCAGCCTCTTCATTATCAATTTCGATTTCGAATTCTTCTTCGATTCCCATTATTATTTGAAAAACATCCAAAGAATCTGCTCCTAAATCATCTACAAATGAAGTTTCCATTTTGATTTCATCTGCATCTACATTTAATACCTCACTAATAATACCTTGTAATTTTTCAAATTCCATACTGTTCCCGCCTTTCTTACTCATTATCTTCCAAAAGAATGTTTTCTTTTATTTTCTCATTAATATTCTGTTCCTTAAATAAAGAACATTGAATAATTGAGTTCTTAATTTCTTTGCTGGTTGAACTACCATGTGTCTTAACAACCAGTCCATTTAAACCCAGCATAGGAGCACCACCATATTCACTGGCATCGAACTGCTTTATTGTGTTTTTCAACGCTGGCATTGCCAATGCTGCTCCAATCTTACTTTTTGTTGTAGACATAAGACCTTTTTTAATTTCGCTAACCAAAGCGGATGATAAGCCTTCATATAATTTTAAAATGACATTTCCAACAAATGCCTCACAGACAATAACATCTACCTCTCCATATGGAATATCTCTTGCTTCAATACTACCCACAAAATTAATCTCGCTACAGTTCTTTAACATTGGGTAAGTTTCTTTCACAAGCATATTTCCCTTTTCTTCTTCTGCACCAATATTAACAATTGCAACTCTAGGTTTCTCTACTCCAATTACATTCTCCATGTAAATGGAACCCATCTTTGCAAATTGCAATAAGTGGGATGGACGTGCATCTACATTCGCACCACAATCTACAAGTAAAGATACCCCTTTTACCGTCGGTATCAATGGTGCCAATGGTGGTCTTTCAACCCCTTTGATCCTGCCTGCAATCAATTGTCCTCCTACTAACACTGCACCTGTACTTCCTGCAGAAACAAATGCATCTGCCTCTCCAGCCTTTATCAAATTCAGTGCTACTACAATAGAAGAATCCTTTTTTCTTCGTATTGCCATAACAGGAGCTTCATCATTGGTTATCACTTCATCCGCTTTTACAACCTTAATTTGCTCCTCGGAATAAGAATATTTTTTTAATTCCTTTTGAATCTCTTCTTCTTTTCCGACTAACAATACTTGTATTTGCTCTTTTTCATTGACTGCTTCAATTGCTCCTTTTACAATCTCAGCAGGAGCATTATCTCCGCCCATTGCATCTAATGCGACTCTTACCATATCTTTCATTTGTCAATCTCCTCAATGAAATCTCGCTTTTTGCTCTAACAGCTCAGTCGTACAAAATAGCGATAACATTATCACTACCATCCTTTTATGTATCAGCACAACCAATCTGCCGTTTTCCTGCCTAATTTTTAGTCCATATCCACAGACAAATATACTAAATATTATTCTAAAAATCAACTATTAATTCTCAATCCTTTTATAGAAAAATGAATATACCGATTCAAAGCCAAAATTCTTCGGCTGTACCATCTGCTCTGTACTTCCTACAAACAGAAATGCACCAGGTTTTAACGCCTGATTAAATTTGGCATAAATATCTGATTTTGCCTCCTCTGTAAAATAAATCATAACATTTCTACAAACAATCAAATCACACTGGGAAGGATAGGTATCCTTCAACAGATTATGCTGCTGAAACTTTACACATGACTTTATTTTATCCGAAATAGCATAGGTTTTTTCATTTATTTTTTCAAAATATTTTGTGACAAATTCCTCTGGTAACGCCTTTAAACTTTTATCTGTATATAGTCCAGCCTTAGCCTTTTCAAGAATTTGTTTATCAATATCCGTTGCAATAATTTCTATATTACTTAATGGCACAAATTTTGAAAGTAACATAACCAACGAATAGGGTTCATCCCCTGTTGAACAAGCCGCACTCCATATTTTCAACTTTTTTCCGAATTTTTCAAATAATGTCGGCAAAATAGATTTTTCCAAAATCTTCCATTGCTCAGGATTTCGATAAAATTCAGATACGTTTATTGTTAAATATGTCACGAATTCTTCAAATTTGTCTTTATCCTTTTTTAATAGTTCTATATACTGCTTATAAGAAGATATACCACTTTTTGATATCAATGTATCAATTCTTCTCTTCATCTGACGTTCCTTGTACGCATTCAAATCAATCTTTGTTAATTGAAATACATCCTTTTTAAATCCCTCATAATTATCTTCCATTGTACTTCCCCCTTACACATCAATCATGTTTCTTTTATTGTATCTTGTAGCAGAAAAAAATGCAATGATATAATTATAACTTCTCCAGAAAACAAAAAAGGAGAGGTCGAAACCTCTCCCATTTTTATCTGTTTTTATTCAGCATCTTCATTATTGTCAGATAATGCCTTTACACTCAAGCTAATCTTCTTATCTGCACCATTGAAATCTACAACCTTAGCTGTAACTTCTTCACCGATCTTTAATACATCAGATGGCTTCTCAACATGTTCTCTTGAAATCTGAGAAACATGTAATAATGCATCAATTCCTGGCTCTAATTCTACGAATGCACCAAAGTCTGTCATTCTTGCAACTTTACCAGTTACAACTGTACCAACTTCATACTTATCTGCAGCAGTAATCCATGGATTCTGATCCTCAAACTTCAAGCTTAATGCAATCTTTTCACCCTGGATATCCTTGATAAGAACCTTTACTACATCTCCAACCTTGAATAACTTCTTAGGGCTTTCTACACGTCCCCAAGACATTTCTGAAATGTGTAATAAACCGTCTGCACCACCTAAATCGATAAATGCACCAAAGTCTGTTACATTCTTAACAGTTCCTTCTACAGTCATACCTACAGAAATCTTTTCGAATAATTCTTTCTGTAATTCTTTCTTCTTAGCAACTAATAACTGCTTACGGTCACCAATAATTCTTCTTCTCTTTGGATTAAATTCAGTAATAACAAACTCGATTTCCTGACCAGCATACTTAGAAAGATTCTTTTCATAAGTATCAGAAACTAAACTTGCAGGAATAAATACTCTTGCTTCTTCAACTACTACACTTAAACCACCATCTAATACTGCAGCAACTGGTGCCTTTAATACTTCCTGGTTGTTAAATGCTTCTTCAATTCTCTTATTACCTTTTTCAGCCATAAGTCTCTTGTAAGTTAATAATACCTGACCTTCGCCATCATTCACTTTAAGAACTTTAGCTTCCATTGTGTCACCAACATTTACAACAGTTGTTAAATCAATGTTTGGTGTGTTGCTGTATTCATTTCTAGTAATGATACCATCTGCCTTGTATCCAATATTCAAGACAATTTCGTCTTCCTTTACACTAATGACTGTCCCTTCTACAATCTCACCATTGTGGATTGTTTTTTCATACTCGTCTAATAATTGTTCAAAGCTCTGTTCTGACATGCTGTTTGAACCTCCTTAATAATATTATTTGGGGTTGATGCCCCTGCTGTAATACCTACGCTACGAAACGACTGGAACGCGTCCAAATCTAAGTCAACAAGTGTCTGTATATAGTAAGTATTCTCACATTCTCTTTTACATATCTCATACAACTTCTGTGTGTTGGAACTAGATTGTCCACCAATCACAATCATTGCATCCGAGACTTTTGCCAACTGCATCGCTTCACTTTGTCTCACTTCTGTAGCATTGCAAATTGTATTTAAAGCAATTATATCATACCTCTTTTTTGAAATTATTTCAACTATATCTTGAAATTTCTTGTAATTAAATGTCGTTTGTGATACAATGCAGGTCTTTTTTTCTTGGCTTGGCACATATGCCTCTGCCTCTTCTATGGTCTCTATTACGGTAACATTGTCGCCCCCCCAGCCTTTTATTCCTTCCACCTCTGGGTGTTTTGCATTACCAATAATTACCACATTTTCATTTTCTTCCGTATGCTTTTTTACTATATTGTGTATTTTTTTAACAAATGGACAAGTAGCATCTACGATTCTGATATTTTCTTTTTGTAAAATATCGTAAACATCTTTTGACACACCATGCGAACGAATAATAACCGTTCCTTCTTTAAGATCTTTCAATTCATCAATGGAATTTAATACAGCCACTCCTTTTTTTTGCAGATCGGTTACCACCTGCTCATTGTGAATAATGGGACCAAACGTATAAACCTGCTCTTTTTTTTGGGCTTCTTCATATACCATATCTACAGCACGTTTCACACCAAAACAAAATCCTGCACTTTTTGCCAATGTTACTTCCATTTTTCCACCTAGCCTTTCAACAGCATACCTAGACATTTTTCTTATAAATCGCAATAATATTCTCTACAACCTCTGCAATCGTCATATGAGAGCTATCTACAAGAACTGCATCTTCTGCCTGCTTTAATGGTGCAATTTCACGATTCATATCCTGCTCATCTCTTGCAATAATATCATTCTCAATTTCCTGCAAATTACACGCAATTCCTTTTTCGCACAATTCCTTATATCTACGATTTGCCCGTTCCGAAGCACTGGCTGTTAAGTAAATTTTTACATCTGCATTTGGTAAAACATGCGTACCAATATCTCTTCCATCCATAATTACATTTTCTTTTGCTGCTAAATTTCTTTGCAAATCCAAAAGCTGTGCTCTTACTTCTTTGATTTTCGCCACAAAAGAAGCCATCTTTCCTACTTCTTCTGTACGAATAAGACCACTTACATTTTCACCATTTAATACTACCTGTTGTTCTCCATTTTGATAAACGATTTCAACCGATGCCTCTTTTACATGCGTTGCAACCTCTTCTTCCTGTTTCATATTATTGCGAAGCATATACAAAGCAATCGCACGATACATCGCGCCTGTATCCACATAAATAAATCCCAACTCTTTTGCAACCATCTTTGCGATTGTACTTTTTCCTGCTCCTGCAGGTCCATCAATTGCTATATTAATTGCCATCTTTTTCTCCTATTCTTCTACCTCTGTTCCTGCTAAAAAACCAGTAGACCACGCTATTTGTAAGTTAAATCCGCCTGTAAGTGCATCTAAATCAAGCACTTCACCTGCAAAATACACTCCTTTTACTTTGGTAGATTCCATTGTACTTGGATTAATTTCTTTTACTGACACACCACCTTGTGTAATAATGGCCTCGTTATATCCTCGTAAACATTCTACATGCAATTCTAAATTTTTAAGTAATGAAACTATTCTATGCCGTTCTTCCTTTGTTACGGAATGAATCGGTTTATTAGGATCGATGCCACTCAATTCAATCATAACCGGAATCATTTTTTTAGGCAATAGCTTGTCCAATCCATTTTTAAATTGTTTATTGGATATCTCCGAAAAATCACGTAACAGTCTTGCATCAAGCTGTTCTGCACTTAAAGCCGGTTTGCAATCAATTTGAAGTACAATGTCCTGTTTTCCCATAAAAGGTGCCACATAACTACTTGCACTTAAAATCAACGGTCCACTAACTCCAAAGTGTGTAAACAACATTTCACCAAAGTTCTCATATATTTTTCTTTTTCCAGCATACACTCTTGCTGAAACGTTGCGGAGTGACAAGCCCTGCATTTGCTGTACATACTCTTCTTCTATCTGAAACGGAACTAATGCCTGCGACAGTTTTGTTACGGTATGTCCCATCTTTTTTGCAAAATGATACCCATCACCCGTAGAACCTGTGCTAGGATAAGATAGTCCTCCTGTTGCTACAATCACTGCCGCCGTATCGACTACTTCCTTTTTTCCATTTCTTTCTATTTCAATGGCTTTGATACCACTATCGTCTGTAATCAAATCCAGTACCGTGGTATTCAAAAAAACTTTTACACCTAAATGTTGTAATTCTCTTTGCAATCCATTTATGACATCTGATGACTTGTCCGACAAAGGAAATACACGCTCTCCTCTCTCGATTTTTGTTTTTACACCCAATTCCTCAAAAAAAGAAATCGTCTGCATATTATCAAAGCCATAAAAAGCACTATATAAAAACTTATGGTTTGTCACCACATTGGCAAATAATTGTTCCATATCTGCCGCATTGGTAATATTGCATCTTCCCTTTCCAGTAATATATAGTTTTTTCCCCAGTTTTTCGTTTTTTTCAAACAACTGTACTTTATGTCCGTTTCTTGCCGCCATAATTGCAGCCATCATTCCAGCAGCACCGCCGCCTATTACTGAAATCATATTTACCTTGTCTCCTTCAACACATCTTTATTCTTTGCAATATAATCCACAAGGGAAATGACTGTAAATACTACAGACAAATAAATAAAGAACTGTTCTATATAATACATTGGCTTTCCAGCAAAATTGAAAATCAACAAAATAGACATAATCATCTGAGAGACTGTCTTAAATTTTCCCCAATAACTAGCTGCAATTACTACACCATTATCAGATGCAATCAAACGAAATCCACTAATTGTAAATTCTCTACAAATAATCACAATAGCTGCCCATGCTGGGAAATGCAATTCTGGTAACGTTACAAAACAAATCAATGCAGAACATACCAATAATTTATCAGCCAATGGATCCATAAATTTTCCAAAATTTGTAACTAGATGATACTTTCTTGCTAGATAACCATCTAATGTATCTGTGATGCATGCGACGCAAAATATAGCACCCGCAATGTAATTGTGATATGGGATTGCATTCACAAGCATAAACACTACAAAAAATGGAATTAATATTACACGTAACACGGTTATTTTATTTGGTAAATTCATTGTAACACCCACGTATAAACTTTATTCTGTTTACTACGTTTTCCTTCCTATTATTTTTTTACAAACCTATTTTAGCACAAGAATCAATCCCACACAACTTCACCGATCAAATCATATTCTTTCGCATCCGTAACCTGAACAGTAACCATCTCTCCTGACATTAATTCATGCGAACAATTCACGAAAATATATCCATCTACATTTGGTGCATCTCGATAGGTTCTTCCTATAAACACATTTTCATCGGGCAATTTTCCTTCAATAAGAACCTCTACCTTTTGGTACAGTCTTTCTTCTGCTGTTTCAAATGCAATCTTTTGTTGCATTTCCATAATTTCATTTCTTCGTTGTTCTTTTACTTCTTCTGGAATTTGATCTGGGAAATTTGCTGCTGGAGTTCCCTCTTCTGGCGAATAGGTAAATACCCCAAGTCTGTCAAAACGCAATTTTTTAACAAATTCTAACAACTCTTCATGCTGTTCTTGTGTCTCTCCAGGGAAACCACTAATTAGCGTCGTACGAAGACAAATTTCCGGAATTTCTTTTCTAAGCTTTTCTACAATAGAAATTAACTCTGCTTTATTTGTTCTTCTACCCATTCGTTTTAAGATACCGTCTGCTCCATGTTGAATTGGCATATCCAAATACTTACATATCTTTGGTTCCTCTTTTATAACCTGAATTAATTCATCCGTAATTTCTTCTGGATAACAATATAAAATTCGAATCCATTTTATTCCTGAAATCTCACACAACTTGCGCAATAAAATTGGCAATGATTTTTTACCATAAATATCCTTGCCATACATCGTTGTTTCTTGTGCAACCAATATCAACTCTTCCACACCGTTTTCCGCTAATTGTGTCGCTTCCTTCAACAATTTTTCCATCGGAACACTTCGATAATCTCCACGAATCTCTGGAATAATGCAATATGTGCAGTGTTTGTCACAACCTTCTGCGATTTTCAGATAAGAAAAATATCCACCTGTTGTGTTGATACGTTTTGTATCTACCAATGGCAAATAGTTTAAATCTTTATATTCTTCTGTTACTTTTCCCTGTAATGCTTCCTCTACCGCATCACAAATATCCTCGTAACTATTCGTTCCAAGAACCGCATCTACCTCTGGAATTTCCTTTCTGATCTCATCCTTATAACGTTGTGCCAAGCACCCAGTTACGATTAAAGCCTTTAAATTTCCATTTTTCTTTAATTCCGCCATCTCTAAAATGGTCGTAATACTTTCTTCCTTCGCATCATTTATAAAACAGCAAGTATTTACTACGATTACATCTGCTTTTTGCTCATCATCCGTAATCTCGTACTGCTTTTCGCGAAGCAATCCTAACATCACTTCACTATCCACCAGATTTTTATCGCATCCCAGGGAAACAAACAATATTTTCATAGTTATAATCCGCCTTTCTGCGAAAGCCAGGTGGTGCACATGGAGAGGTTACAGGAAGTATCAACTTCAATGAACAGTATGCAACAGTAAGTGGTGTAAAAGATAATAGTGATGCTTTTGCAGAGAGAAATCATTGGTATGTAACAGATGACCATATCAAGACAAATGTAAAGGCTAATTTTTCTTCAGAATTGATTAAGTCTTTAAAAAATACATCTTCTTCTCATACTTTGACAATGTTCTATATGGAAAGAGGAAAGATTGAGTCAAATATGAAGGTTAATTTTAACCTTCCACAGCCAAATAGTTTAACATTGACAAATCAGATTGATATTAGTAATGTAAATGATGCTTTAAAACCAGCTACAAAAGAGCAGACAAAGAAAGATATCTTTAGTTACAATGTAAATGATAATGATATGGATAAGAAAGATACTCCATTATTAAAAGATGAGGAACAGACTACTTATACAGATCAGTTTACAACAGGAGATACGCTGGATATTACAGAAACCGGTCTTACAAATGACGGAAGAGTATTAAAAGATTTGTACACTACATCATGGGATTTAAATGATGAAAAGGAACAGATTAGTAATAGTGAAAACAGAGATGATTATGTGACATCGGATGATAGAAGCAAAAAGGATGGTACATTCTTATTCCAGAATCAGAGTGATGCACCTACAACAAATCTTACTGTAAACTATTACAACAAAGTTTTAGTTGGGGATTTGGTAATCGGAAAAGACCTCACAGATGATGCAAAATATGAAAATCAGGAATTTAATTTCCAGGTAACATTTAGCGATGTCTTTGGCGGTTCTTCTAAGGCAGAGGCTTATTCTGGTGATTATTATGTAACATATAAAGATGGTACTTCAGAAAAGAAGACAACAAAGAGTGGAAACATTACATTAAAAGCACATGAAGTAGCAACTATTACAGGTGTTCCAGTTCAGACAAAGTATGAAGTAAAAGAGCTTGCAGATGCGTCTGGTAAGTACGTGTTATCTACAGTCAATAAATATAATGATACATATACAGATAAGGTTGCAGCAGGTACTATTTCACAGGATAGAGAGAAGAACTACTATACATTTGTGAATGCTAGAGTAGAGGAACCGACACCAGAGCCAACAAAAGAGCCAACGCCGGCTCCAACGACACCAGCAGCAGTTACAGCGGAGCCAACAAAGGAGCCAACGCCAGAACCAACTGCGAAGCCAACCGTAGAGCCTACAATGATACCAACCGTAGTACCAACGGTAGAGCCAACTGTGGAACCTACAGATACTCCAAAGCCAATTACTCCAGCGGATGTGAATACACCGGAGCCAATTGTGGACACACCGGAACCAACGGTAGAACCAACAGAGGAACCTCAGGTGATTGATGAGACACCAGAAGTTCCAAATGTTCCAGTAAAGACAACAAAACCTACGAAAGAACCAGTGGTAGAGGTGGAACCAGATATCCCATCTTCTACACCAAAAACAGGAGATCATACAAATCTGTTCTTCTGGTTAATGAGTGTTGTAGTTTCAGCAGGTGCTGTAATATTAACTGGAAAAGATATTTTCTTTAAGAAAAAAGAAAAATAAAAACACATTAGTTTTGAAAAGGAAGCCTATTGCTTGTATGAGAGCTAGGCTTCCTTTTTCTATAGTGAAATTATATGGAAGGTGAAAATGTATATAAGTACGTTCAAAAGGAAGTTGCTGTTTTTGAGGTAGAAATTTTAGAGAAAAAATACCTACAACACGTTTTGTGAACAGGATGAAAGGATATGTTATTTCTTGTAATATATTGCAGAATGATGTATAATGTTAAGTATATATGTGAAGAAGCGTAGAGAAAAATTACTTTTTTGGATATTAATGTAATGTTTTTAGAAAAAAGTACGATATATCAAATGATGGAATAGGGTGAATCTGCACGGACGCAGAAAAAAACAGGAAAGGGATGAGAGGAAAGATGGTAAGAGGGCTGTACACAGCATATACAGGCATGGTGAATGAACAGAAGAGATTGGACGTAATTTCAAATAACCTTGCGAATTCGGCAACAGTAGGATACAAAACAGAGCGTGTAGCCAATCAGGCATTTGATGATGTATTGACTGTGAAAATTAGAGATAATTCTACAGGTTATTGTAATCAGGCGATTGGAGATATGTCTTTAGGCGTAAAAATCGGAGAGACATATACCGACTATAGTCAGGGCGCATTTGTAGAGACTGGAAATACCTTTGATTTGGCGATTGATGGACAGGGATTTTTTACATTACGTTGCCCTACAAAGGATGGAAACAGTGTAACAAGATATACTAGAAATAGTTGTTTTAAAATGACACAGGACGGTTATGTGGTAGATGTAAATGGAAACCATTTGCAAGGTTCAAGTGGAGATATTCAGGTGCCAGTGGATGCAACGATCACAATAGACAGTGCAGGTGCTATCTATGCCAATGGTGAGTATGTAGATACATTAACTATGACAGATTTTGAAGACTATGATTACATTGAAAAATATGGAGATAACTTATATCAGGTGGTAGATGGTGCTACAGAAAAAGCTGCTACTTGTTATATCAATCAGGGGTATACAGAACAATCAAATGTAAATGTAGTATCGGAAATGGTAGATATGATTACAGTGACTCGTGCATATGAAGCTGGGCAAAAAGTTATGCAAACGGTAGATGGTATGTTGGATGCATCCTGCAATTCAATTGGACGCATTTCCTAATTAGAGATGATCGGTAATTGATATAGAAAAGGAGGAAGAATATGTTACGTTCATTATGGACCGCTGCTTCAGGAATGAAAGCGCAACAGACAAATGTAGATACGATAGCAAATAACTTAGCAAATATAAATACAACAGGTTATAAGACAGAAAAAGTGGAGTTTCAGTCTTTGCTTTATCAGACAATTCAGGGAACTACTTATGATAGTGAGGGTGATGTTAAGCCAATCCCGGCACAGGTAGGACTTGGTGTAAAGAGTGGAGCAATTACATCACAGTTTACACAAGGTATTCTAACTGCTACAGAAGGAAACTTTGATTTTGCCATTGAGGGTAATGGATTTTTCCAGGTGCAGCTTCCAGATGGTAGTGTAGGATACACAAGAGGTGGTGCGCTACAGATGGCAATTGATACCGATGGAATTACATTGGCAACCGCGGAGGGATATCCGATTTTAGATATAAACGGACAAAAGGTTAATATCCCAGCTACTTATAATAGCGCATTGATCTCTGTGGATACAGCAGGTAATCTTTATTATCCTGATGCAAGTAATAATTTACAGCCAATTGGCGTACAGATTGGATTAGTACAGTTTAACAATCCTGCAGGTCTAACAAAAGCCTCAAATAGTATTTTTAAAGAATCAGAAGCATCTGGAACACCAAGACTTGAAGTTACAGATGGAAATTTAAAAAAGAGTTTGATACATCAGAAATATTTAGAAGGTTCTAATGTATCTGCAGCAGACGAGATGGTAAATTTGATTGTTGCACAGAGAGCATATGAGATGAATTCTAAGGCAATTACCGCTTCAGATGAAATGTTACAGCAGGCAAACAATCTTCGTAGATAATAGAGGAGGAAATTAAATGAGTGTAATTTCAGGATTGAGTGGATATGATCATGGCTCTATTTATGGAACAGACACCAGTCAGGTTTCTGGCAGCACATCTGCAAATGCATTGAAGTCTACATTAACAGATTCGGATTTAAAAAATGCAACAGATGAAGAATTGATGGATGTCTGCAAAAGTTTTGAATCCTATTTTATTGAGCAAATTATGAAAGAAGCGAAAAAAACAGTAAAGTCGGATGAGGACGAGGAAAATTCATATATGCAGTATTTTGGAGATACTTTGATACAGGAATATGCAGAAATTGTAAGTGATCAGAGCAATTTGGGGATTGCGCAGTCATTATATGAATCAATGAAAAGAAACGGTATATAAGAAGAGACAAAAGGGGAGCTACTTTAGGAAAGAAAATAAAGAAGTTCCCTTTTTATTTGTACAAGTAATAAGTAAAGTTCTACGCTTGTATGACTTCGTGGTCATTATAAACGGTCAAGAGTATTACAATCATCTGAAAAAATGGTTGGACTGGAAAAAGCAACAAGTATTTACTTCTTGTATATTAGAAAAAGAAATCCTTGTAAATACAGAAGTTGTTATGTTTGAAGGAACAGGGAGTAACAAGACTTAGCATGGGTGTGCAAAGTATGTGCCAAGAAGAACTTGACATTTTGCATCGAAGACATTCTGTTGAGGATGTGGAACGGGCGATCGAAGCAATCAAGCGGGTTGGTTTTCCCTGTGTAAATTTGGATATTATTTATGGCATCCCAGGGCAAACGATACAAAGTCTTAAAAATACCTCGGATCGTATATTATCTTATGATGTGGAAGAAGTATTTGTCTATCCATTGTATATTAAAAGGGATACTTGGTTGTATCAAAACAAGGTTGTTCAAAATGCAAAGACAGAGGAGTTGTATCGTTTTGTTCAAGAGTATTTGCAGAGACATGGCTACCAAGGACTTTCTATGAGAAGATTTGTAAAACGAGCAGGAAAAATGGGAAGCTGTGGTTTTGAGAATATCATATCCATTGGATGTGGGGGTAGAAGTTATATTGGAAATATACATTTTTGTACACCATACCAGGTGTTGCAAAAGGACTGTAGAAAACAGTTAGCGTACTATCTTAGAAAACAAGATTATACGCAAATTGAAAATGGATTTCTTTTAAAGGAAGAAGAACAGCGACGACGATATAGTATAAAGAATTTGCTGTTTGCCTCTGGATTGGATAAAGCAGAATATAAGATGTTGTTTGGAGGGGAGTTTTTTGCTGGCTTTTCCATGGTTTCAGATTGGATTAAGCAGGGATATGTAAAAGAATATGCAAATAAATTGCTACTTACTTGCAAAGCATGTAGTATCGTGGTACTATAAAAATAATAAAGAAAAGAGTTTGGAATTATAGTATGTAAAATGTGCATAGGATAGAGGAAAGAGAGGATATTTTGAGTGAACAGATAGAAACTGTGGAAGGCTATGTAGAAAAAATTGTGTTTCGCAATGCAGAAAATGGATACACAGTATTAAGTCTATCCAGCGAGGATGAAGATGAATTAACTTGTGTAGGTACATTTTCCTTTATCAATGAAGGTGAATATGTCAAGTTAAAGGGAACGATGACTGCACATAATGTATATGGAGAGCAATTGAGAGTAGAGTCCTACGAGGTAAAAGAACCTACGGACTTAGTATCTATGGAACGTTATTTAGGCTCAGGAGCAATCAAAGGAGTCGGTCCTGCGTTAGCAGCCAGAATGGTACGCCATTTTAAAGAAGATACGTTTCGTATCATTGAGGATGAACCAGAGAGACTGACAGCGGTAAAAGGAATTAGTGAAAGGATTTCCAGAGAGATTGCAATTCAGTTTGAGGAAAAAAGAGAATTGCGTAGTGCGATGTTGTTTTTGCAGCAATATGGAATATCCTTGAATTTAGCTGTGAAAATTTACAAGCAATATGGAAGTCGAATGTATGAAGTGATGCGACAGAATCCATATAAATTGGCAGAAGACATCAATGGTGTAGGATTTCGTATTGCGGATGAAATTGCAAAAAAAGTAGGGATTGGCTCGGATTCTGATTTTCGTATAAAGGCAGGAATGCTTCATATTTTACAGGATGCATCCAATCAGGGACATACATATTTGCCAGAAGAGGAACTTTATCGAAGAACGGCGGAGTTGTTAATGATTGATAGTGAGAAGATTACGCATCACCTTATGGATATGGTATTAGATAAGCAAATTGTCATTAAAAAAATGCCAGAGCAAAATTGTGTATATAGTTCTTACTATTATTATGCAGAATTAAATTGTGCAAAAATGTTGATGGATTTGAATGTAAGTTGTGAGTATACGGATACTCAATTTGCACACAGAATGGTGCAATTGGAACAGGAAATGAAGATGGAATTGGATTCCTTACAAAAACAGGCGATTTTAGAGGCTGCAAGACACGGGCTTCTTATCATTACAGGTGGTCCTGGTACAGGAAAGACCACAACCATCAATGCCATTATTCAATTTTTTGAGCAGGAAGAACAGACAATACTGTTGGCAGCACCCACAGGTCGAGCCGCAAAAAGAATGTCTGAGACAACAGGATATGAGGCACAGACAATACATCGATTGTTAGAACTTAGTGGAAATGTAGACGAAGAACAACATCAACATGCGCAATTTCAGAGAAATGAAGAAAATCCACTGGAAGCAGATGTAGTAATTGTAGATGAGGTTTCCATGCTGGATATTCACTTATTACATTCTTTATTGAAAGCGATTGTGGTAGGTACAAGGCTTATTTTAGTAGGAGATGTGAATCAGCTTCCATCGGTAGGACCTGGAAATGTATTAAAAGATTTGATAAAATCAGAATGTTTTCAGGTAACAAAACTTACAAAGATTTTTAGACAGGCAGCAGAAAGCGATATTATTATAAATGCACATAAAATCAATGAGGGAGAGCATTTGAATATAGACAATAAAAGCAGAGATTTTTTCTTGCTTCCAAGAGACAATGCAAATGTTATTGTCAGTGTCATTATACAGCTTGTAAGGGACAAGATGCCGAAATATGTAAATGCTTCTATGTATGATATTCAGGTCCTTACTCCAATGAGAAAAGGAGAATTGGGTGTAGAGCGTTTAAACCAGATTTTACAGCAATACTTAAATCCAAGGGAAAATGGGAAAAAAGAAAAGGAGTATCAGAAGCACATTTTCCGTGAGGGAGATAAGGTAATGCAGATTAAAAACAATTATCAGTTAAACTGGGAAATAAGAAGCAAATACGGGATTGTGCAGGATAGCGGTGCTGGTGTATTTAATGGGGATTGTGGAATTATAAGAGAAATCAATACCTTTGCAGAAATTATGACCGTTGAGTTTGAAGAGGGAAAGATGGTGGATTATCCATTCTCTGAATTGGATGAGTTGGAGTTAGCATATGCCATCACAATTCATAAAGCGCAGGGAAGTGAATACCCTGCCGTAGTTATGCCGATATTAAATGGTCCAAGAATGCTCTTTAATAGAAACTTATTATATACAGCAGTAACAAGAGCAAAAAAATGTGTGACGATTGTAGGTAGCAATCATATGGTAGAAAATATGATTGACAATGTAAATGAGCAAAAAAGATGTTCCTCTCTGGATATGCGTTTAAAAGAATTGGAAGAGATGGGAACACTGTTATGATGAAACGTAAAAACAGTTTCATTTGGAACGGATTGCTATACAATTTATACATATATACTGGGAAGTTTTGGAGAAATATGTGTAAAAAAGTGGAAAATCAAAAAAATAGTGCAAGAGGATGGAATAAATGTTATAATAAGTCGTAAAACATAAAGGAGGATAAACAAATGATTAAAACAACATTGGTAGTGATGGCAGCAGGACTTGGTAGCCGATTCGGCGGGATCAAGCAGTTAGAACCTGTAGGACCAAGCGGTGAGATTATCATGGACTATTCTGTTTATGATGCAATCAAAGCTGGTTTTAGTAAAGTTGTTTTTATTATTCGCAAAGATATTGAAGAGGACTTTAAAAAAATAATTGGAAATCGTATTTCTAAGATGATAGATACACAATATGTAATACAGGATGTGCATGATTTGCCAGAAGGCTTTTCTTTACCAGAGGGAAGAGAAAAACCATGGGGAACAGGACATGCAATTCTTAGTTGTAAAGGCGTGGTGGACGGACCGTTTGTAGTTGTTAATGCGGATGATTACTATGGCAAGGAAGCTTTTGTAAAGGTACACAATTATCTGGTCAATCCAGAAAAAACAGACAAAAAATACAATTTTTGTATGGCAGGTTTCCGATTAGGTAATACTTTGAGTGAAAATGGGACCGTTACAAGAGGAATTTGCGATGTGGATGAGAATAATATTCTTTTAGATGTCAATGAGACTTTTGAGATTGAGCGAGATCAGGATGAAGCAAAGGCAGTAAGAGATGGAAAGGCGCTACGTATTTCCCTAAATCAGCCTGCATCAATGAATATGTGGGGCTTTACAGCCGACTTTATTGACGAGCTTGATAAACGATTTGCAGATTTTTTAAGTGGCATTTCGGGCAATGAGTTGAAGGCAGAATATTTATTACCAAGTATTGTAGATGATTTAATAAAAGAAGGAAGTGCACAGGTAAAAGTTCTTGACACAAAAGACAAGTGGTTTGGTGTGACTTATAAAGAAGATAAAGAAACGGTACAGTCCTCTTTGAAGAGTTTAGTAGAACAGGGTGTATATCCAGAATCATTATATTAAATAGGGACAAAGGTCAGCTGTAAATACGGCTGACTTTCGTTTATGGATAGAAAAGCAGCGAGCCAAAAGGATGCGTATCATTGCAGACAGGCAGGATAGGAGAATAGAATTAGTTTACTAGAATACGGAATAAATTTGATATATCCAAGAAGATGTCCTTTGTGTGGAGAAATTGTAAAAAACAAAGGATGTCTTGCATGTAAGGAGTGTTATGAAACCGCTCCTTTTATAAAAGAACCAAGATGTAAATGTTGTGGCAAGACCATCTTAAAATGGGAACAAGAGTATTGTGAAGATTGTACAAGAAAACAGCATCATTTTTCTTATGGATTTTCCTTATGGAGTTACAATGCACAGATGAAACAATCTATTGCGTATTTTAAGTATCATCATCGACGTGGGTATGGAGACTTCTATGGAAAAGAATTTGCAAAACGGTATGGAACACATATAAAAGAACTAGAAATTGATGCATTGATTCCAGTACCAATTCATTGGACTAGACATATACAAAGGGGATACAATCAGGCACAGGTCATTGCGCAGGTAATTGGAAAAGAATTGGATCTACCAGTAGTAGAAGATTTGTTGATTCGCAATAGGAAAACAGTTGCTCAGAAGCAATTGGGTTCTAGAGAGCGTGCTAAAAATTTAGAAAATGCATTTAAAATTTCACAAAGATGGATTAATAAGCAGGAAACATTAAAGAAAATTCTTCTTGTTGACGATATATATACTACGGGTAGTACTCTTGATGTGTGTGCAAAAGTTTTAAAACAGGTAGATATTGCCGAGGTGTATTTTGGAGTGCTATGTGTAGGAATAGGCTTCTAAATATACGATAATGAGGGAGGGGATTTATTATGGAAGTAAGAAACTGTAAGGAATGTGGAAAGATATTTAATTATGTAGAAGGGGCACCTCTTTGCCCAGCTTGTGCAAAAAAGATGGAAGGAAAGTTTGAAGAGGTAAAGGAGTACATCTATGATAATCCAAGGGCTTCTATCAATCAGGTTGCCGAGGATAATGAAGTATCGGTTCAACAGATTAAGCGTTGGATTAGAGAAGAGCGTTTGTCCTTTTCTGATAGTTCAGAGATTGGTATAGAATGTGAAAAGTGTGGTGCCATGATTAAGACAGGTCGTTTTTGCAAGGCATGCAAAAGAAGACTGGAAAATACATTTGGAAACATGTATCAGACACCAAAAGCACCGGTTCAGAAAAAGAAAGCGGGAAGTGCGGAGGCTAGAATGCGTTTTCTAGATCGTTAGGCGGCAGAAGGGCGGTGCAACCGTAATGAAAGTACAATTGGATGTGCTTCAGACATTTGTGGATAGCCTGATATCTGTGACGGAGGAAATTGTAAGTTTTCCGTTGAAACATAGCAAAGAAAACATTACTGTGGTCGATGCGGAGGAGATTCGGATACAGTCAAAGGGAGTGTTTCGCTCATGGATGTGTTTTCAGTTGGAGCGTTCATTAGAGGAAGCAATTATACGAAAGATGTTAGATGGAAGGGAACCAAATCCTGATTTACGAAAGTTGTATTTAGGAGAGTATATTAACATTCTTTCGGGACATGCCTTGACTCGAATCAACAATATAGTGGGACAGTCCTCTCGTTTGACAGTTCCTATCGTGGGAGCGAGGCCTGAAATTGAGGAAAAAACATGTGAGCAAAGTTGCGTAATAGCCTTTACATCAGAATATGGGAATATGCTTCTTCGGATAAATTACGAATTATGGGAATAAACATGAAAAACAAAGGGGAGGAGAGAGTATGAAGCAAACTATATTGGTAGTCGATGATTCGCCGTTTGTATACCACCAGTTAAAGGATATGGTTGAAGATAGTGATTATGAAGTGATAGGAAGTGCAAAGTCTGGTGAGGAAGGACTAGAGATGTTTCGTCAGCTAAAACCGGATATAGTGATTTTAGATATTATTATGCCGGGGATTGATGGATTGGAGACAGCAGGAATTTTAATGGAAGAGGATGCGAATGCAAGGATTGTCATGCTAAGTTCTTTGTTTGATGCAAATCTTTTAGCAGAAGTCAAAAAGATGGGATTAAAATTCTTATTGCCAAAACCATT
Organism: Clostridium sp. CAG:411; assembly: GCA_000437275.1. GTDB lineage: Bacteria > Bacillota > Clostridia > Lachnospirales > Lachnospiraceae > CAG-411. The sequence goes on from FR899696.1 coordinate 64,154, forward strand.
AGAGAAAGATGTACTTTTTGCAACACTAGCTATGTTGGAGCATTGATTTACAAATAGTAAAAAATATCGCATAGATGAAAGTAATTTCGTCTATGCGATATTTTTTATTTTGCGGGCATAGCAGATCATGCTTGTGTGAGAAAGTGGCGATTACCGTTAAATAATTGCAACTTGTAAATCGTGTTTTTCATAGGTTTAATATGATTAGAAGTGCTAAAATTAAGAACGCTTTAAATAAATGCCGTCCTTTTCAATACGAATTTTACCCTCTTTCATTAAACGTCCAATGGCACGTTTAAATGCATTTTTACTAAGATGGAATTCTCGTTTGATTATTTCTGCATCTGTTTTATCATGAAATGGCAACATACCTTTGTGTGAAGAGGTAAGTCGTTCATAGATAAATTGTGCATCTGCATCCATCTGGACAAAAGATTTCTCACGAATACTCAAAGTAAGTTTTCCATCTTCCCGAACAGAGCGCACGCGGGCGCAAATAGAATCGCCTGGCTTAAAAGTGTCATATACTTCCTGTTTTGGAAGTAATGCAGAATAGCGGTCATCGACAGCGATAAATACACCGAAGTTATCACTTAATTCATAGACATGACCATAAACCGTATCGTCTTTTTTGTAAGGAGAATCGGTATCCAAAAAATCATAAATCTTCATCGTAGCACACAGGCGGTTGCTTTTGTCTGTATAGAGACCAACAAGAATTTTATCGCCTTCCTTTAATGCTCGTGTTTGTTCTTTAAATGGAAGGAATAAATCTTTTGCAAGTCCCCAGTCTAAAAATGCACCGATGTTTGTTGTCTGAACCACTGGAAGTAAAGCGATTTCGCCCAGCGTTAGAGCAGGTGTGGTAGTAGTAGCAATTAAACGGTCCTCCGAATCCTTATAAATAAACACAGAGATTTCATCGCCTATGGACATATCTGTAGGAACTTGTCCTTTTGGGAGAAGTACCTGATCTTCTCTTGAACTATTTGCATCGTAGAGATACATACCAAAATCCGATTTTCTGGCAGCAGTAAGTGTTTGTTGTTTTCCTAATTTTATCATAATGAAATAACCTTTCTTTTTGAATGTTACTATCGTTTGCTTTGGTGTTGAAAACATATCAACATGTAAAAATATATCATATTGGTCAAATTTTTTCAATCTTAAAGAAAAGCTAAAAAATAATGCTGAAATGGCTGGATTTTTCTATGTTGTAAAATCCTTGTGCCTTGACAGTATAGATAAATTATATTAAAATTGTGTTGATTGTCTGGGGAAAAACGGCAGTAGCCCTGTTTCTCCAAAATAGAAACTATGTTGGAATGTGAGTCAATTTACAGAAAAGAGGAAAGTAAACATGAACAAGAAACCATTTGTAACAAAAGAACAGGTTGAGGAAATTGTAAAGAAATATCCAACCCCGTTTCATATTTATGATGAAAAAGGGATTCGTGAAAATGCAAGAAAATTAAAAAAGGCATTTGCTTGGAATAAAGGTTTTAAGGAATTTTTCGCAGTAAAGGCGACTCCAAATCCATTTTTATTAAAAATTTTACAGGAAGAAGGTTGCGGTACAGACTGTTCTTCTATGACAGAATTGATGTTATCCGAAGCCTTAGGTTTTAAAGAGGGAGACATTATGTTTTCTTCGAATGTAACACCTGCAGAGGAATACAAAAAGGCAAAAGAAGTAAAGGCGTATATCAATTTAGATGATTATACACATATTGATTTCCTTGAAAAAACAGCAGGAATTCCAGAGACTATTTTCTGCCGTTATAATCCAGGTGGAACTTTCACATTAGGAACAGATATTATGGATAATCCAGGAGATGCAAAATATGGTCTTACAAAAGAGCAGATGATAGATGCATTTAAGAGATTACAGAAGATGGGTGCGAAGTATTTTGGTATTCATTCTTTCTTAGCAAGTAATACTGTAAGCAATGAATATTACCCAACACTTGCAAAGATTTTATTCGAATTAGCAGTAGAATTAAAAGAAAAGACAGGAGCAGATATTAAGTATATCAATCTTTCCGGTGGTGTTGGTATTCCTTATACACCAGACAAAGAGCCAAATGATATTATGGTAATTGGAGAAGGTGTTCACAAAGCATTTGATGAAGTGTTAGTACCAGCAGGTATGGGTGATGTAGCAATCTTTACAGAACTTGGACGTTTTATGCTTGCACCTTATGGACATTTAGTGACACAGGCAATTCATGAAAAGCATATCTACAAAGAATATATTGGTGTAGATGCTTGTGCAGTAAACTTGATGCGCCCAGCTATGTATGGGGCATATCATCATATTACGGTACTTGGAAAAGAAGATGCACCTTGCGATCATAAATATGATGTAACGGGTTCACTTTGTGAAAATAACGATAAGTTTGCAGTAGACCGTATGCTTCCAAAGATTGATCTGGGTGATTATCTTGTAATTCATGATACAGGAGCGCATGGATTTGCGATGGGATACAATTATAATGGAAAATTAAAATCAGCAGAATTGCTATTAAAAGAAGACGGTAGCGTACAGATGATTCGTCGTGCAGAGACTCCAAAGGATTACTTTGCTACCTTTGATTTTTGCGATATTCTAAAAGATATGAAATATTAATCGGTTGCATTGCCAGATAGAATATTGATAAAAAATAGTATCCAATGGTTTCAAAAGAGTTGGAAGTAATTGGTATCAGGAAATATAAAAGACACAGAGAAATATTTTTCTCTGTGTCTTTTTGTTATGTGAAAAGTGAAGCAACATTGCATTAAAATTTAGGGCGTAGGTGTGGATGTATCCGTTGTTTCTGTTTGTGTATGTGTTTTCAGGCTTTGGATAACATCTTCATATTGTTGATTTATATGTTCTCGGATAATCCGTTTTGAGCCTGCCTCATCCCTTTTCTCCAAACAAGTTAGGATGGTTTGATGCTCTTTCACAAGTAATTCATGGGTAGATAAATCCTTTAAATATTCCAAACGATAACGGTACATCTGTTCGCGGAGATTGTTTAATAGTTGAATCAGTCTTTTATTATCCGTCGATTGAATAATAATGTCGTGAAACTCTACATCGCACTCTGCTAGTGCGTTTACGTCTCCAATCGGTACCAGTTCTTTAAATTTATCTAAAACTTTGTGTAGTTGCTGTAATTCTTCCTTAGTGATTGATTTACATGCCAGTTCTACGGAAAGTTCTTCTAATGCACATCGAACTTCCAGTACATCATGCAAATCTTTTGGCGTAATTTCAGCCACTTCAGCTCCTTTTCTTGGAACGGTTTTTACTAACCCTTCCAGCTCTAACATACGGATGGCTTCTCTTACGGGAGTGCGGCTGACACCAAGTTGTTTGGCTAATTGAATTTCCATTAATCTAAGACCGGGAGGAAGCAGACCTCGCAGAATCCCCTGACGGAGTGTGTTAAAAACAACGTCTCGGAGTGGAAGATAATCATCCATAGATAAGGTTAGCTGACTCCAATCAATTTCTGCTTTTTTCTCCATAGTTATAATCCGCCTTTCTGCGAAAGCCACCAATGTGTCATGAAACACCTTGGCTGATTTTCGCTTTTCTAATCTATATTTCTCTTGATATAATTCTTTTATAAGACTGACACACT
>FR899697.1 GCA_000437275.1 Clostridium sp. CAG:411
ACCACAAACAGACCATCTCATCCTTCTGTGTTTCATCCGAAGTGTGATGATGGTACAGTTTTGGTTTTCCTGCACTCCCATATTTTTATATTTCATTCCTTTGGGCGCATGTGGTATTTCAATCCCTCTTTTTTGGTAAGGCAATAATCCTGCCCTGTTATTACTTAAATACTTGTACAGTTCTCTTGCTTTTTTACTTGTCTTATCTGTTTTGTTGGGACTCTCTGTGCTTGTTGCATACATTTCTATGTATTCCAACATATCTTCTATCTTTTCTTCCTCAAACAGTTCACGTATATCCTTCTGCGCTTTTTTGTCTGCGATCTTTCTCAGTATTTCCTGATAGATATGATACCGGTCCAACTGAAAGATTGCATCCGGGTCATACGTTTCTTTGATCCAGCTTCCCCCATCTCCATTAAGTATTCTTTGCTGTATTTCATCCACATTGTATGTTTTTTCAATCAATGCTTCACGTTTCTCATGAAATTCCTTACTGTTTTCCATTCCTGCCATTACTGTTTTTCCTACCAGCTTACTTCTTTTATTTGTCGGATCCTCCTCCCATCCTTCATACATAGTAAATACCTT
>FR899698.1:0-9930 GCA_000437275.1 Clostridium sp. CAG:411
ATCTATGGTCTGCAGTTAACCCAGGCAGAAAAACAAGGCTAATTTCATCCGGGTGTGAAACGCTTGCCCAATAGTGGATTGTTCCGCAAGGAGTCTGATATGTTTTTTCTTTCATTGATTTTCCCTCCAAAGCTCCCAATTTGTATTGTTTTATTATATCATTTATTGCTCTGCAAACTGGAAGTTGTCTATTTTTTATCCTTATATGCATATCCAAAGTTTATTGGTGGTGCAGTCACTGATACATACACAAATTCCTCATTACCATCATTCAATAAACCATGAACATCTTTATCTGCAAATCTTACAACATCCCCAGCAGTAAACACTCTTTCTTGTTCATCTGCAAGTAATAGTTTACCCGTTCCTTTTGTTGCATACCAAATTTGTTCTGACGCATCATGTGTATGTCTTGGTTGGCAAGCACCTATTTCAAGATGAACCTCTGTAATTGTCACCCTTTCACTTGATGAATTTTCAGGATTTAATAGTTGTCTTGAAACAACTCCTGGATTTGATAATTCAACTATCTTCTCTTTACTTATGAATTCCATACTATACCTCCACAACTTCCGATTTTCTTAATTCTACAAACTGAATTTTATATATGTGCCATTGCCCTTAATCTACGATAATCGGCAACCCATTCACTTCCATTCCACAGTGCTGCTCTTGTTAAATCCTCGACTTTTTTAATGATTTCATCCTGTACCTTTTCCGGCATTAACTCCAAATCAGATGCAAAAAATTGTTTCATCCAATTCGCTAATCCATTCTCATTATCCTTTCATGGCGTTGGTCTGTCAAAATCATATATATGATCAATCGTAAAGCCGTTCTTTTTCAACAAGTCAGCAAAATACTCACTGGTTGGGAAATTAAACTTTTGATTAGATTCATATCCTAAATCCTGACAAACTTTCCTAAATGCATTTTCAATGGTTGCAATCATTCATAAATATGCCTCTTTCTTTCTTTCTGACAGACGAACACTATAACCTCAATTTTTACTTAAACATCACAGGTTCTTCATTCCCCTTATTATAATCAAACACGCCCTCGTTCTTTTCCTCAAGTGCCTTAATCATATGATAGGTATACTCATTATACGGCGTTTGGATGCCAAGCTCCTTTCCCATGCGTACCAATGCTCCAGAAAACATTTCAATTTCTGTCTGTCGTCCCGCATCCAAATCCTGTAAGGTGGAATATCTCGCACTTGGTGGCACCGCGCTTCTCTGTGTATAAGTATTTTCCACTTTTGACAAATCAATTCCCTTTGCCAAAGCAATTGTCTCTAACTCCTCTTTCAGTTTATCACTGATTGCTTTCATATGCACACTATCCCTATAACAGCCAACCCCTGCTCCCAAGATTGCCTGTGGAAGGTTGTTGCACACATTTAACCGATATTTACTCCACATTTCTTCCCGAATATATTCCGTTACACGAAAATGTATTTGGGTTCTTTCAAAGAGTTCTTTTATTGCCTGCACCCGCTCACTATCGTACGGCGGCTCTAATTCTCCATAAATAATCCCTATTGTTGTGTCTGGATCAAAATAAAAACCCTTTCCCTCTTTATGAGAGGCTATCTTAATGACCGAATATAAAAGATGCGAATTTCCTACCTCTTTTGCAATCCGTTCCTCACTGTCCACACCGTTCATCAAACTCATGACAATTGTATTTTCTCCCACTGCTTCTTTGATGCTTGGCAAAACAGACAAAAGCACATTATATTTGAGTGCAACCACCAATAAATCTGCCTTTCTTGCTTCTTTTGATGTCCATACCTGTGGATAATACACTTTGTCATTGATAAGGCATCCCTCATTTTTGATTCGCTCTGCTCTTTCTCCCTCCGCAATAACTCCTAATTCCACATCATGTAAGGAAGAAATTCCCCAAATGAGATAGGAACCCACTGCTCCTGCTCCTAAAATGGCTACGGAATGTATCATTTTCTTTTCCTCTTTTCTTAATTTTTTCTTGTTCCGCAAGTTCTAAATTCTGTTTATCCATTGACACCTGCTCCTTCCCCCTTTTTTCTTTATTTTACCATATTACATTCAAAAATTCTATTGGTGTGTCGACATAGCAAATCCCCGTACATTTAAAATACAATACAAAACAAAAACTTTCTTATCTTACTGACATGCGTTATAATTAATAATACTAGAGTCAAAAGGCCTGATCTCACATAAGTTTTCCTGCATGTGGGAACAGTCCTTGAAACCAAAAAAATGAGCGTAAAGCGGAAAACATGGAGGTAGATAGAATGAAGCAAAACGTTTGGGCTGTTATGAAATCACACTGAATGTATGGTCTGGCAATACTTCGGCTGAAAAATTTTATGAAAAGATGGGGTTGAAAACCAAGGAAAGACAGATAGAATATATATTATAAAATAGCCAACTGTTTCTGCAATTTGTAGGATTTATTTGAAAAAAGCGGGCAAAACATACTAGGAAACAATTATATTTTAAAGAAAGAGGCAAATATTATGATTTTACAAGTTTTAATTTTATTGTTAGGTTTTTTATTGTTAGTGAAGGGAGCAGATTGTTTTGTGGAAGGCGCTGCAAGTCTGGCAAAAAAACTGGGAATTCCCCAATTGATAATAGGCCTTACTATTGTGGCTATGGGTACCAGCATGCCGGAAGCTGCTGTAAGTATCACGGCTGCATTACACAATAATGCGGGAATTACTATCGGAAATGTTGTAGGTAGCAATATATTAAATATCCTGATTATTCTTGGTATTACAGCGGTTATTACAAATGTGGCAATTCAGAAATCTACTCTATACTATGAGATACCATTTATGACTGGAATCACCATTTTAATGATGCTATTCGGTATTTCCGGTTCTAAAATAACATTGATAGAAGGTGTCATATTCTGGATTTTATTTCTTGGATTCCTTGGCTATCTTTTTGTAATGTCAAAGAAAAGTAAGGCACCGGAAGAGGAGGAAGCAAAAGATATACCAGTGTGGAAATGTATTTTATTTATGTTAATCGGCGGAATCATGGTTGTAAAGGGAAGCGATTTTGCAGTTAGCGGTGCATCTGAAATTGCAAGATTTTTTGAAATGAGCGAAAGATTTATAGGACTTACCATTGTTGCATTTGGTACATCCCTTCCAGAACTTGTAACATCTGTTACCGCAGCGAAAAAAGGAAATGTTGATATTGCCATTGGTAATATTGTAGGTAGCAATATCTTTAACATTTTGTTTGTAATTGGAACAACCGCACTGATTTGTGCAGTTCCATTCCAAAGCAAATTTATGATTGATACCACTATTGCTATTATTAGTGGCATCGTACTTTGGCTGGGTACTATTAAAACCAAAGAACTAAGAAGACCTTGTGGGATTATTATGCTGCTGATCTATGCTGCATATTTTGTATACTTATGTATGTAACTACGAATTACACAATTTGATGCCCCACACCGTTTATGTAAATGTCCCTCCACGGGTAGAATATACCTTGAGTGACTTAGAGAAGTCCCTGAAACCCATTTTTGATTTTATGGTGAAATGGGACAATTCCTATAACTCTAATCTACAAAAAAAATTTGTGATTTTTAGGTGCATTTTCTATTTGGAAGATATTGAAAGTCACCTATCTTACAACTGTCAAGGATACTCGAAATCTCCCTTGCCACTTGCTCATATAAAATTGGCACTATTTGCCTACGAGCTACGAAGCTTACTCTCCGCACCTCATGCAAGAACAGGCTCATAACACTATGCTATGAGCCTGTTCTTTATATGTATAAGCACTTTCCGTAGATGTATTATTCTTTGGTTCTGATTCATCCGAATTTGAGAATGCTCCGATTACTAAAACCACTATCCAAAATGCAACTGTTAAACCAATTTTAACCTTAAGACTTAGCTTTGACTTTTCTCTCCAAATAAGTATCATAACTGGTGCTGGGAAGAAAAGTATCCATCCAAGGACCCACCAAATCATATTATTCTTAACCGTATTTTCTTTTATATGACCAGCAGTATTCCAAGTATGTCCACAGTCTCTGCATAATCCTACGGTTACCCTAACAACATTCACACTATTTTTCCCTTTTATTTCCCCCTGTTTTTCACGACTAAAAGATATATTTGTACTTCCGCATCTCGGACATCCTGCCTTATTAAGCTGCTCCTGTTCTCTTCGTACTTCCAAGGATACCTGTCCACCACAAAATTCACAGAATTTACTGTTATTACTAATTTCCGCTCCGCAATAATTACATTTCATTATTTATCACTCCTCACTGTACTATAATTATTTATTATTTATTTTCTGGCAAGTCATATATTCTCATTTCTATTATTGTACCATCCTTGCAAAATAAAGGTATATGTTATATAATATGTTATAAGAAAACTGTAATAAAATATTAGAATTTCTTATGAAAGGACGATGGTTTTATGAAGAAAATCAGAACAAGATTTTTAGCTGTATGTCTAACCTTATTACTTGGAGTATGTGCTCCTATGCAACTTCAAACTGCTGATAACGGACAACTTACGGTAACAAGCATAACAAAAATCGATGCCAAAAAGAAATCGAAAACAGTTTACATTACCAGAACAGGGGAATGCTACCACAAAAGGAAATGTGGAAACGGTACATACTATAAGTCTACGTTAAAGCATGCGAAATCACTGGGACTTCGCAAATGCAAGAAATGCTACAAATAACCATTACAAAAATAAAATGAAGTGTTTTTGCTCTATTGTTTCTTGTAGATAAAAAAATGAGCTGAAATGTCTCTTATTACATTTCAGCTCATTTTTTTTATTTCTTTTTATTTGTCCCAAACTTCCTCGGCGATTTCCTTTACTAATTTCAATTTTGCCCATTGTTCTTCTTCCGTAATCTTATTACCAATTTCACAAGATGCAAAACCACACTGAGGGCTTACATATAATCTGTCTAAAGGAACATATTTTGCTGCCTCATGAATTCTTGCAATTACCTTTTCCTTATCTTCTAATACAGGTGATTTTGTAGTAATCAATCCCAAAACAACCTTTTTATCTGGCGAAACCTTTGCTAATGGAGCAAAACCACCTGATCTCTCATCATCATACTCTAAGAACAATGCATCTACATTTTCCTTTGCAAACACGTAGTCTGCAACGGTATCATATGGTCCGCTTGTAAAGAATGTAGAATGATAATTTCCTCTACAAATATGTGATGTAATAACCATATCTTCTGGTTTTCCTTCCAATGCAAGATTATTTACTGCAAGAAGCTGTGCCTTTACATCTTCTATATCAATTCCAAGTGCCTGGTATCTCTGCTTTGCAGCATCCCCAACGACTGCACCCCAAGTACAATCATCAAACTGAAGATTACGACATCCTGCCTCATAAAATTGTTCGATTACTTCCTGATATGCCACACCAATATCCTGTATCAATTCTTCATTTGTAGCATAATACTTTCTTGTATTTTCCAAATTCATTGGAACAATCATCTGCTGAAATGTCTGTGCTGGTGCTGGAATTGTATACTTTGCTACTGTATTTTCATCTTCAAATTGCTTTAAATATTTAAAATATTCTACAAATGGGTGTGCCTTTGCCTTAACTTTACCTACAAGATAGGTATCATCAAGAACTGCCAGTTCATCATTAAACTGTACACCCTTTCCTGTGTTTTCATGTGAAACGCCTTCCAATCCCCACATAAAATCTAAATGCCAGAATGTTCTTCTAAATTCTCCATCTGTAATAACATGAAAACCAAGTTCTTTTTGTTTTGCTACAACCTTTTTGATTTCCTCATTTACAATATGTTCAAATTCTTCTTTATCGATTTTTCCATCTTTATATGCAACCTTCGCATCTTTAAGTGCTTGTGGTCTTAAAAAGCTTCCTACAAAATCATATCGAAAAGGTGTCTGTAACTTGCTCATTTCATTTCCTCCATTTCCTAATTCTGAATAGGTACTTGTGAAACTCTACTTACTCTGAGTACTTTTGCACAAATGAAATATAGTTTATTGAGAGTTTTACAATTACCTACTAATTATAAGATATATAGTAATTGTTCTCATTATAGATGGAATGGATGTTATTGCAAAATACATAAAAATGAGAGTTATCCATAGTTTTAAACTATGGACAACCCGATTACTCCAAATATTTTTTGATTGCTTCTAAATAGGTAGCTCCCAGTCTGCTACGCATTCCTTTTCTATGTGTAATATAACCAATACGCATATCACTTTCATCTGCCAAGGGAACTGCTATAATATCTTTTCCATTTAGTTTTTCATCAATTACACCACTACATACCGTATACCCATTTAATCCAATTAGTAGGTTAAACAAGGTTGCCCGATCCCTTACACGGATATTTTTCTTACGTTCCGATGAAGAAAATATTTCTTCTGAAAAATAGAAGGAATTATGCTCTCCCTGTTCAAAGGAAAGATACGGAAATTGTTCCAATTCCTGATTTGTAATTACCTTTTTTTCTGCCAACGGATGCACCCTGCTGATAAATACATGCGGCTTTGCAACGAATAAAGGATGAAATTCCAAGTCATGGGATTTTAAGATTTTCAACAGCACTTTTTCGTTAAAATCATTTAGAAATAATATTCCTATTTCGCTTTTCATGCGTGCTACATCCTCTATTATTTCATAGGTCTGTGTTTCCCGTAGGCTGAAATCATACTCCTCCTGTCCGTATTTCTTAATTAAATCTACAAAGGCATTTACCGCAAAAGAATAATGTTGGGTAGATACACAAAACTGCTTTTTCCCACCACTTTTTCCTTTAAATTTATCCTCAAGTATTGCTGCCTGCTCCAACACTTGTCTTGCATATCCTAAAAAATCATCCCCTTCTTTGGACAGACTGATGCCTTTATTGGTTCTGTTAAAAATAACAAGATTCATTTCTTTTTCCAACTCATGGATTGCGTTGGTAAGACTGGGTTGGGAAATATACAGTCGATTTGCGGCCTCCGTAATGGTTCCAGTCTCTGCTACCATTATTACATATTTTAATTGTTGTAATGTCATATTCAATTTCACCTACTTTCTTTTTTCTCTTCTTCTAATAGTATCTTTTTTAATTTCTGTGCTGCCACACTCATAGGGCGTTTGGAATCATACACCATGCATACATACCGATTGGGAATCTTCTCTTTTAATGTAAGCAAAACAATCTCACGCCTTTTGATTGCCTCCTGTGCCATTTTTTCCGGTAGAAATGCTAAGCCAAGCTCACTTTTTACCAATGGCAACACCTGATCCGTTGTAGCCGCCTCCGTATCGGGTATCAATTCTATTCCATAAGATTGAAATAGCTGCGAATAAAAATGATAGGTTGTTGTTTCCTTTCCCAGACAAATCAATGGAAATTCCTTCAAATCTTTAACCGATAACATTCTATCTGCAAGTGCGGCAAAAGTTTTTCCTCCGATTAAAATTTCCTGAAACTCCTGAAGTTTTATCTCTTTTAACTCTGCCCCCAAATTGGTTGGCGTCGTAACTACCGCAAAATCAATCTCTCCGCTACGCACAGAACGAATTGCCTGCGGGGTAGAATGATTACAGATTTTTAACCGAACACCTGGATATTCCATATGAAACTTTTTCAGACGGTCCAGCAAATATATATTCAAAGCCGTTTCACTGGCACCAATCGAAACACTACCATGTTCTAAGCCCACACTTTCAGACAATTCCTCCTCTGCCTGCTGAATCTGCATTATAGCTGCTGAAACTCTGGTATAAAGCATTTCACCTTCGGGTGTTAAACAAACTCCTCGATTTGTTCGGATAAATAAGGTACAATTCAATTCATGCTCCAGACAATTCATGGCACGCGTAACATTCGGCTGACTACTATTTAATGCATGGGCTGCCTTTGTAAAATTGCTGTATTTTGCCACATAATAAAAAATTCTATAGTATTCAAAATTTACATTCATAAACCCTTTCCCCACTATATCAAATACTTATTTCTACTATATCAATAATACATTTTACTTATCACAAATGTCAAATTATAATCACTTTAGATAAGAAGATTAAAAAGTAAAGGAAGAAAGGCTATGAGACACTTAATTGATCCATTGGATTTCACTTTGGAAGAAACCTGTAACGTTTTAGATTTGGCAGATCGCATCTTGATGCGGCCCTCCGAGTATTCCCATGTTGCAGACGGGAAAAAACTCGCAACTCTTTTTTATGAACCCAGTACAAGAACACGCCTTTCTTTTGAGGCCGCCATGTTAAATCTTGGCGGGCAAACCTTAGGATTTGCTGGTGCTGAACAATCCAGTGCTACCAAAGGAGAAACCGTTGCAGACACGGCTCGTGTAGTAAGCTGTTACGCTGATATTATTGCAATGCGCCACCCAAAGGAAGGCGCTCCACTTCGTGCCTCTATGTATGCAAAAGTACCAGTTATCAACGCAGGAGACGGCGGGCATAATCATCCCACCCAGACACTAATTGATATGATGACGATTCGGCAAAAGAAAGGCCGCTTAGACCATCTTACTATTGGATTTTGCGGAGATTTAAAGTTTGGTCGAACTGTCCACTCCCTTGTAAATAGTCTTGTTCGCTATCCAGGAAATCAATTTTATTTCATTTCCCCAGACGAGCTTCGTGTACCAGACTATCTTATTACGGATACTTTACATCCTGTCAATGCTACTTATCATGAAGTAAGTAGTTTGGAAGACACCTTACCAAAACTGGATGTCTTGTATATGACACGAGTACAAAAAGAGCGTTTCTTCAATGAGGAAGATTATATTCGCCTAAAGGGAAGTTATATGCTAACAAGAAAAAAGCTGCAACTTGCTCCATCCGATATGCCCGTTCTACATCCATTACCAAGAGTAGATGAAATTTCTCTTGACGTAGATGAGGATAAACGTGCCGCCTATTTTGATCAGGTGCAAAATGGTGTTTATGTCCGCATGGCACTTATTATGGCACTACTAGGTATTCCGGACCCTACAACGGGAGAGGAGGTATTTGAGAATGCTTAATATAGAATCCATTCAAAATGGAATTGTCATTGACCATATCACTGCGGGAAAGGGCATGGATATTTATCGCCTTTTGCATCTTGAAGCCATGGATCAATCTATCGCCCTTCTACAATATGTAAAAAGCCAAAAGTATGGCAAAAAAGACTTGATTAAAATAGAAAGGGTAAACAATCTTCCCCGACTGGATATTTTAGGTTATTTGGATGAAAATATCACATTGATTTCAATCAAAGACGGAAAAGTGGTGAAAAAATTTCATCCCATTCCTCCAATGGAACTTAAAAATGTAATTCGTTGTGAAAACCCACGTTGTATTACAAGTATTGAAACCCATTGCGACCATATATTTCGGATGTCCGTATCCAAAAAATATAGATGTATTTACTGCAATCAGGAAATACATGTTAAAAAATAAGTAACAAAATATAGGGAGATGATCTTATGTCATTAGTGCTACCAAGAGAAGAAGAAGTTGAAAAGATATTTTCAAGAATCCTTTCCTCAGATAAATCCTGCGAAAGACTTCTTGAGACATTTTATGATCATTTATGCGATGACAATATGTACATTGACCCAGATCCACATCATTTTGCAGAAGTTCTACTTCATGCATACAAAAACGGAGACGTCAGTGCATTATTGCTGGAACTATGCAACCGCAGTATGTTTGACCTACTAAAGGAAGCTTACTTAATTCCAAAACGTTTTCACGGAAAATCTGGAGAAAACCCGGTTCTTCTTACAGATGTGGAGGGAAACCTTTTGGAATCTAAAAAGAAACTGGTCTCAAAACATGAATATAAAAAATTTTACGAAGTCTACAAGGCACACACTGCCGCTCCTCGCTCAAAATTATATTTGGCAGACGGATACGAC
>FR899698.1:9948-35854 GCA_000437275.1 Clostridium sp. CAG:411
GGATACGACCTTGTCCGCTATTATACCGATTCTATGAATATCTGTGAAAAAAAAGAAAACAAAGAAAGGGGCATATTTATCTTATATGCTTTACCCGATACCAAAAAACTAAATCTAACAGAAGCGCAGGCATACGATATGATTTGGTCTACCTTTCACAAAATACAAAAAGAAGCATTTTCTGCTATTGTGTTCTATGGACAGGAAACAGGTACAAAATCTGGGAAATCTTTTGATGAACTAGGTGTTCTCTTACCAATCCACCAATTTGAAAATAAAATGCTTCACCACCTTACTGCAATAGATGGCCTGGTACTGTCATGTCGTGAAGAAATGATAAAGACTGCTGGAAATGACAGTCTGGACCTATAATGGAAATGAGGGATACTATGAAAAGCACCAAACCCCAAACAAACATTAAAAAAAATCATATGGATGTCCTCTGGCATGAATACGCCGATTCCGCAGATCATACTCCCATTACGAAAGCAAGCCTGTCCGCAAAAGCATCTGTAGTCGGAAGGGTGGGTATTATGATGCTTTCCTGCGGAACTGGAGCCTGGCGTGTCCGCAGTTCCATGAACGAACTATCTGAACTTATGAATATCACTTGCACCGTTGATATTGGGCTTATGTCTATTAATTATACCTGTTTTGATGGGAATAACAGTTTTAGCCAATCCCTCTGTCTAACAAATACAGGTGTAAACACTTCACAGCTCAATCGATTAGAAAAGTTTGTAGCTCATTTTTCCAAAACAAAACTTGCAGAAAGTTGTGAAGAAATCCACTCCGCACTAGATGCAATCGAAAAAATTCATGGGCTTTCCTCTCCATTTATATTAGCTATTTCTGCTGCATTGGCATGTGGTGCCTTTACCTTTCTTCTTGGTGGCGGCATCGTAGAAATGCTGTGTGCTTTTGTCGGAGCAGGAATCGGAAACTATATTAGATGCAAGCTTTCCAAACATCACTTTACTTTGTTTTTATGTATTATTTCGTCCGTATCTGCTGCTTGTCTCAGTTATACCCTTTTACTAAAATTATTGGAGTTTGCCTTTTCCGTACGACTACAACATGAAGCTGGATACATTTGCTCTATGCTATTTATTATTCCAGGTTTTCCTTTTATAACCAGTGGAATCGACCTTGCTAAACTGGATATGCGTTCTGGTTCAGAGCGATTTATGTATTCATTGATTATCGTAACAGTTTCCACTATGACTGCCTGGATACTTGCTATGTTGCTTGGACTTAAACCAATCTCATTTCTTCCATTAAATCTTGCTTTATGGCAATGGATTTTATTTCGTTTACTTGCCAGCTTTTGTGGGGTTTTTGGATTTTCTATTATGTTTAACAGTCCCGTCCCACTTGCCATTGCTTCTGGTATCATAGGTGCTGCGTCCAATACAATTCGACTAGAATTGATTGACCTATGCGCTTTTCCACCTGCTGCCGCTGCCGCTTTTGGGNNNCTGCTGCCGCTGCCGCTATTGGGGCATTTATTGCAGGTATCCTTGCTTCTACGCTTAAAGGTGTGGTCGGTTATCCAAGAATCTCCATTACTGTGCCTTCTGTTGTAATCATGGTCCCAGGATTGTATCTGTATAAGGGATTTTACAACCTGGGCATTATGAATTTAACTTCCGCAGCTTCATGGCTTGCATCTGCATTACTTATTATTTTGGCATTACCTTTGGGGCTTATATTTGCTCGAATTCTTACAGATAACACGTTTCGATACTGCACCTAATTTAACACAATCAAGGAAGTCCTCCATTGCTTTGCAATCATCCTTCTGTTTGCTTTAGGTGCAGGTTTGGGAAGTTATTTTATTCTGTTTTTGGGAATGCACACCATATGGATTTCCTGCTTGCTTTTATTTGGTGGTTTTTCCTTAATATTTATACAAGAGGAAACTGAAATCTCTAAATCCAGTTATAATCGCCACCTGTAACCGCCAGACTCAAAAGCTGGTCATACTGTGCAATCCCTTCCGTTCCCTGAAGCATTTTTACTAATTTTGCATCTTCCTTTATTACTGGCATCTCTTCATCAGGACCAATTTCCATATCTGGTTGCTCCCCGCAAAATGGGCAAACCAGAGAAGGTCCTATTTTTATATCCAAAAATCTGCTTCCGTAATTTTCACATTCATAATATCCACAACGCTCTGTTTCATCTGGTACATAATACATTATTTTTCCTCCTTGAAATCTCTATTTTATTATTATTTAGTAAGCACACCTTAACTATAGGCATGGTTACAGTGTCCTAAAAAAATTTCCAATCTATTGCTACTCACTCAACCATTATAACACAAAACGACCATATAAGAGTAGCACTACCCTTTATATGGTCGTTCGTTCTTTACTCAAATTCCTTTGTATCCTTAACCAAGGTTAAAACATCCTTTGTTGCAATTTTCTTTAGGATCATTTGATTCACAATAAAACGAAGAAATAACATTCCTATCGTCACAATTATTAGCATTTCTCCTGATACGATCCACCAATTTTTCAAGTGAAACATCATACCCATAATCACACACGCTATTGCTGCAATCAACTCACATACACCAAAAATTCCATTAATATTTCCTCGATAAACCTTCATCACATCAAGGATTGAAAATCCATAGTATTTCAAAATTCCTACATCCTTTTGCTGCAATTTCAAATAATCACAAAAAGATAATAGTAAGTTTATTGAAGAAGAAAATACCATAATGATTAATAGCAAATTCAAAAAAAGTGTTGAATTTTTAATCGTTGTACTCATTGCGTCAAAATCATCGAATGTATAATCAATAAGATATCCTTTCTCCTCCAACAATTTCGCACACTGGTCTACCTCATAAACACTTCTCACATCCACATAAATAGCTTCTAGCAAATTGTAAACATTCTCTGCCTTATCTGTAGACATAATCTGTTGCATACTTTGAAATGTATCCATAGTAACGTAAGCATAATCTATAAATTGCTCATCCTCCATATCAATTATCGCAGAGGTGGTTCTCGATTTTAAAACATTACTAACTTTATATTTTTTAGTAGTCATCTTGTCCGAATGTAAATTTCCATCCTCGTCCTCCTGTATCTCTTGAATGTTTAGACTCATTTTATCCTGAGCATAATCCTCTCTAATATAAAGCACGTTGGCTTTCATAGATGTATTACAAACATACTTTGCCTTTTGAGGATCTACACCATAAATGCACATTGGCTCATATTCATCCCCACTGCTTATACCTGTCATCTTATAGATCGGAATTTCATCCACACTAATGTTTTTCTCTTTTATTGCTTTTTGAATTTTATCAATATCCTTCTGTGAAATTGCCTTATACTTGTCTGACTCTATTTTTCCTGTAATTTGAATCATATGTACATTTTCATTGGTAATAAAATTGTGCTTGGTATTTTGTTGATTGCTCACATAAAACATACATCCATATAGGAAACATATAATCGTCAACATAAACATAAGAATCGAATTTCTTAGATAATTACTGGTTTTCTTTAAGATTAATTTTCTTGTTTCATGAATTCTCGACTTCATATAATTTTTTATCCTTTATCCTTATCCATTTTGCACGTTTATCTGCTAATTCTATCTTCTGATGACTAACAATGATAATCGTTTTTTCTGTCATTTCCAATAGCAATTGTATGATGCTATTACTATTTTTTTTATCTAAATTTGCAATGGGTTCATCCAACAAAAGCACATCAAACTCCTCCAAGCCAAGCATGGCAATCTGTGCACGCTTTTTTTCCCCACCGGAAAGAGTACTAACCCGACAGTTTAATTTATCTTTTATTCCATATTGCATGCACAATGTTTGAATCTTCTCCATTCTGTTTTCCACAATCCCGATTGCATTACATTTTATAATAAAGTTTTCCAATAGTGTTAGATTTTGAAAAATCATATCTTCCTGAAACAAGTACCGCATTTTGATACCTTCTTGCACATGTATACTTCCTGATAACGGCTTTTTATAACCATAAATCATATTGAGCAAGGTGGTTTTCCCTATTCCACTTTCTCCTTGTACAATATACATGCCTTTTTTAAATTGATAATTTACATGTGCAAAGATACCTTGATTTTCTGTTTCATAACACACATCCGTTAATTCTATCATGTAATCCATTCCTATTCTCTCTATACTACTCACAATCTTGGTAACCATCTTCTGTGTAAATTCTAAGTTTTCCATTCACTACACCATGCCCCAGATAGTAAGTATTTGTCAGTACCATTTTCTTTTTTTTCAGATTCCATACATCATACTGCAAGTCTTCATTTTCATTTGGATAAACCTGAATAAACTCATTTCGTTCCTTTATATAATCTATACCAGTAGTAGTATTCCTAAATTGGAAATACACATTTCCTTCTAAATCCTCAATTTTATCTTTATTTCGTACCAATATTGTATCCTCATAGTTATAAATACCATCAGATTGCAAATTATCACGCACTTTTTTACTCTTATTCGTATGCATATCCAACGCATACAATTCATAACAATCTTTTTCTTTCTGGTAAATCGTATAATACATCTTGTCTGATACAAAGATACCTGGCATAAGATATTTATTCTTTAATCCAAATACCTCTTCTAATGTATTCTCTTTTTCATTATATTTCACAATACTACGATCCAAGCGATTTGTCTGTAGGGAATCCTTTTCTAACAAAAAATAGTATTCCCCCTTATATTTATCACAAGGAGTTACAGAGTCTTTCAGATCAATATCCATCACTTTTTCAATGCCTTTTTTGTTTCTTTTCAATATACTGAAATAATTATAATTGGAAGATCCTACTGCATACATTTCAAAACTACCCGCGGTCTTATATGCAAATACCCCATCCGTCTCGTAAAAATACTGATATTTATTAGAAGCAATATCATAACTTCCTAATCTTTCATTATACACATCATACATAACTTCCTCTTGTTCCTTCACTTTTACTGTGGAACAATATTCCATTTTTGTTTTCTCTTCTGTATGAGCCTTGTGTTCTTGTTTTTTCTCGTTACATCCACTGCTGACCAAAATCGTTATCATAATCAATACGATTGCAAATATTTTTTTGTTTTTCATCACTCTCAATTTTTCCTTTCAATCAAAAAATAACAGGGAACTCATTAAAACAAATAATAAAATTCCCCGTCACTTTATCAGCTTTTTGCCTATCTTACATCCACTTTTCAGTAATGCAATTAATAGCTATCGTTTTCTGTATATAATCTAACAATCATTTGTTTAAGCCTCACTATCTTACCATGTAAAAAGTGATATTGTCAATATTCTTTTTTAAATTTAAAAATATGTTTGTGATATGTTACTTTTTTTCACTAACGCTACAACTATTATTATAAAAACAACTTACCTCCCCCTCCATTTACGCAACGGGATACAACAAACGACCATATAGGAGTGATCTATACCACTCTTATATGGTCGTTCGTTTTTTCATCTAAAGTTACCATTCACTAATCTGTGAACCATTAACCATCTAAGTTCTTTTTTACAAAAGATTCTTACGCAATTCAGCACCATCTTTCGCGCTCAAATATGCTGGTGCAATATCAAATACTGTCTTGCATCCGTTCTGACCTTCTTTATATAATCGAAATGCTGCTCTTGCATAAGCTACAATAACACTAGCTGTAAATTCTGGATTTGAGTCAAGTTTTAAGCTATACTCAATCACATGATTATGCTCCTGATTCCAACCTGTCTTTCCAGAACGGATTACAAAACCACCATGTGGAATACCACTGTGATTTGCCTTCAATTCTTCCTCACTGATAAAATGAACGGTAGTGTCATAATCTGCAAAATAATTTGGCATATTTTTGATTGTTTCCTCTACCTTTGCAGCATCTGCGCCTTCCTCCAAAACAACAAAGCATTCTCTCGTATGCTTCTGTCTTGTAGTAAGCTCTGGATTTTCTCCATTTCTCACTGCTTCCAGTGCTGCTTCTACCGGAATTGTATACTGCTTTCCATCTTTCACACCTTCTACACGACGGATTGCATCAGAATGTCCTTGGCTGACACCTTTTCCCCAGAATGTATAATCGCGTCCTTCTGGTAAAATGGCATTGGCATACATACGATTCAAAGAGAACATTCCTGGGTCCCAACCTACTGAAATAATTCCAACATGTCCACTTTTCTTCGCTGCTGCATCTACATTCTCAAAATGTTCTGGAATTCTTGCATGAGTGTCAAAACTATCTACTACATTAAACAATTGCGCATACTTTGGTGTTTGTTCTGGCAAATCTGTTGCACTACCACCACAAAGAATCATAACATCAATCTTATCCTTCCACTGCTCCACATCTGCAACAGAGCAAACAGTTGCAGTTTCTGTTAAAATTGACACACTTTCTGGTGCACGTCTGGTAAATACTGCAACCAATTCCATGTCTTGATTCTGCTTAATTGCACACTCTACTCCTCTACCAAGATTTCCATATCCTAAAATTCCGATTCTCATATTTTATCCTCCTTCTGATTCGCTCTACCCCTAATTTTACTTTTGAAAAAAGGACTTGTCAACCAGTCAATCCCAGTGTTTTTTGGTTCTTCCTGCATGTGTGCCAGCAAACTGTAACTGTTTCGCATAGTAGGCGGAGATATTGACAAAATGTAACTGTTAAGAAGTTTCATTGGCAAAATATAGTAATTCAATCGAGAACATTCATAAAGTATTACTGTAAATAGTAACCATAAAGTGCAACAATACACAAATTAGCTCAAAAATATTGATTTTTATTATAGAAGGAAAATGCTATAATAAAACATAGTAGTATAAAAACGACAAGCTTTATTCGCTTGCATTTCTTAATTAGAGGGATACAAATGAAAAATATAATAATCAAACAATTTTATAAACAACGGCGTGATTTTGAAAAATCCTGTGTAGAAAGAGAGCGTAAATTTACATTTCCAGATGGTGTAACGTGTACAGAAAATATACAGTATACGTCTGATGATAAAGCCCATCGGCTGGATCTCTATCGTCCGAAACAGATGGATGGACAGGTCTTACCAGTCATTATCAACGTCCATGGAGGCGGTCTTCTCCTTGGAAACAAAAAGTTTAACAAATACTTTTGCGCTTTACTCTGCAAAAAGGGATTTCTTGTGTACAGTATCGAATATAGACTTGTTCCAGACTGTATGATTTTTGATCAATTTCAGGATGTATTTGCCGCAATGGATTTTGTAAAAAAACATGCCGTTGAAGATGGGGGCGATCTATCTCATGTATACATGGTAGGCGATAGTGGGGGTGCCTGTCTGATTACTTATACCAATGCAATCCAAAACAGTCAAACCATTGCACAAGCGGCAGGGGTGCAGCCATCCGACTTACAGGTGAATGCCCTTGGACTGATCAGTGGCATGTTTTATACCGCAAACTTTGACAAAATCGGCATATTTCTTCCCAAATATTTATACGGGAAAAATTATAAAAAGACTCCTTTTGGCAAATATGTCAATCCAGAAAATCCTGAACTAATTCAGGCACTTGCACCAGCTTGGCTGGTAACAAGTCAAGATGATTATTTAAGAAATTACACAATTCATTTTGAAAAAGCATTGAAAAATGCAGGAAAAGAGCACAAACTGGTAGATTTCGAAAAAAATAAAAAACTTACACATGCGTTTAGTGTATTTGAACCATTTCTACCAGAAAGTGCAAAAGTGATTGATTTGCTTGCGAACTATTTAAGACAGTTTTGAGTGGCGTAACCACAATGTTGTGATTCCATTTCCAAGCAAAATCATCAAAATTGGCGGTACACATAAACATAACAGTGCGGGAATTGTTACATCTTCTGATTTCCAATTCTCGCACCATTTTTTCATAAGCATTACTTCTGGTATCTCTAAAAAAATGTGGACCAACCCCATGAAAAATTG
Organism: Clostridium sp. CAG:411; assembly: GCA_000437275.1. Taxonomy (GTDB): domain Bacteria; phylum Bacillota; class Clostridia; order Lachnospirales; family Lachnospiraceae; genus CAG-411. The sequence goes on from FR899698.1 coordinate 17,916, forward strand.
TACTTTTCCAAAAAAATGCTGGGACATTTCCCAAGTATCTTTGTCTTTCTGTGCTAATTTTCCCTCATAATGTGGATAGGAATAGCGTTGCCTGTTATCTTTCTCCCAAGGCATCGGCCATTTCCATGCTAAAATTCCACTCACTATCATAAGCACTGAAAAGACAGATGGTATGATAAATATTGCCATATCTTATCTCCTCTATTCTACACAATGATTATCATACAATTATGCATGAAATCTATTCTAGATTATATTTTAACACCAATCTTTCACTTTCTGCAATCCTATCATCACTTTTATATATACACCATTTGAATTTCTGGATAACTTCTTAGTATCTCAACGATTTTATTGTTGGAGGGAGCATAACATCCAACGAGTCTCTGTAGCCCAATACTCTTTTTCTTTTGGAGAACCTTGCATCATTGTGCTTGCTATCGAACAGTAACGAATTGTTATATTGTTTGTAAACCTTTTTTTGTCGCTAGTTGACAATATGTTTTTATCTGTGTTACAGTAGAAATTGTAAATGATAAAATATCTTATAGTGCAAACTATATGCGCAGAAATGAGGATTATTATGAATATAATAGATGATAAAAAGACTGCTCCTACTCTTTCCAGAGAGGATGCTATTGCAATTTTAAACACACCGGATGATGCGCTTCAAGAGTTAATTGACCGTGCATCTGCATTACGTTATAAATACAAGGGAAATCGTGTCAGCATCCACATTCTGACCAATGCACGAAGCGGAAACTGCTCGCAGGATTGTGCTTACTGTGCGCAGTCCTGTCGTTCCACTGCAGAGATTGAAAAATACAAATGGGTCGATGAAAATAAATTATATCATAATAACGACTTCGTCAATGAACATCATTTGTCAAGACATTGTATTGGTTTAAGCGGTATGAAATTCACCGATCAGGAGATTGAGGAACTGGCACGCCGCATTCGCAAAATGAAAAAACACGGAACACATCTTTGCTGTTCCATCGGATTTCTAACCGAAAAGCAAGCAAAAATGCTTAAAGATGCCGGACTTGACCGTATTAATCATAACTTAAACAGTAGCCGTGCCTTTTATCACAACATTTGCTCTACACATACCTTTGAACAACGTATAGACAATATCCATATGCTGCAACGACTGGGATTTGAAATTTGTAGTGGTGGCATTGTAGGTATGGGCGAAAGTAAAGAAGATGTCGTAGATATGCTTTTGGAATTGAGAGAGATTCAGCCAGAAGCTCTTCCAATCAATTTTCTGTTGCCTATTAAAGGAACGCCTCTTGGAGATGCTAACACTTCTGGTCTGACCACAGAATACTGTTTGAAGGTTCTCTGTCTTGCCAGACTTATGGTTCCAAAATCAGATATCCGTTGTGCCGCTGGTCGAGAGGTTTATTTTAAAGGAGAAGAAAAGAAACTCCTGAGCATTGTGGATTCCATTTTTGCTTCCGGCTACCTGACTGAGGAAGGACAAAGCATCCAGGGTACCCTCAAAACCATTACGGATGCTGGATTTACCTACGAAATCGAATCCGCATAATTATCGGATGCAATGTATCCGTTCAGCCCGGTTAATGACACACAATTCACACAAAAAACACATTTTTTCCGACAATACCCCTTGACATTTTGAAATAATGGGACTATATTAACAGACGTAAACAAAAACTTAATACTTAACAAAACCTCTTTGTTGAAGGCTGCTAAGCAAATCAGATTTTTTGGAGGAAGAGATAAAATGGATACTTTAAAAGCTGAAAAAAGAAGCATGGATGTCAAAGCAAAGAAACTAAGAAGAGAAGGTTACGTCATCGGAAATATGTTTGGTAGAGAAATCGAACAATCCATTCCAGTTAAGATGAACCAAAAAGATGTAGATACTTTCTTAAAGAAAGACAACAAGGGTAGTCAGATCATGTTGGAAGTTGACGGAAAACCTTACGATGTACTGGTAAAAGAGATTGTTTTCAACCCACTTACAAAGAAAATCGACAGCATTGATTTTCAGGCATTGGTAAGCAATGAAATGGTACATTCTGTTGCAGAAGTCATTTTGTTAAATCATGATAAGGTACAACAGGGTGTTCTTCAGGAAAGTCTTACTGAGGTTGCATTTAAGGCATTACCAAAGGCATTGGTTGACAAGGTTAAGATTGATGTAGGGGAAATGAAAGTTGGCGATACCATCTGCGTAAAAGATTTGGAAATCGCATCTAACCCAGATATTAAGTTGATTACAGACCCTGAAACGGTTGTTGTTACTGTTACTGCTGTACATAATGAAGTACCTGATGCAGATTCAGAGGAAACAGAAGATGCAGAAACAGCCGAATAAATAGAATACTAAAAAAATAGAAACGCTATCTATCATATTATATAGAAGCGTTTCTATTTTTTATGTTGCTATAGTTCTAGCCTTTACCTCTAAAGGCAAAACTTAAAATATATCCTTATTTTAAACCTATCTAAGCCAATCTTACTAATAATATTCAAAACCAGTAAATGATTTTTCTATTGGGTTAGATTCGTAGCATCTAATTGTTCAATACTACCCATAAAATAAATCATATTTGTCTTTTTATCACGTATGACATAAACAAATGAACGATTTACAGAATACTCAATATATTTCGGTTGTTCTGGAGAACAGCCCGCTTTGATTGGTACTACCGTTGCGGCGGAAGCTTTGACACCATCCTCTTTTACATCTATAACCGTTTTATGCAATACCGTATCTACATAAGCATTTTCTTTATTATTTCCCTGTATACCCGGAAGTTTTGCACTATCCTTTGCAAACACCTTCTTAATTCCCATACTCTGCAACTGTCCTTTTAAATGCTTGGCACTATACTCGGACTTAAATTTTGGCATAGTCATCTTAACACGGCTAGTTTCCAATTTACTAATTCCATCAAACAATGCATTTTTTTGTTCTACCGTTAAGGCCTGAAAAGCTTCCTGCGTAGTTTGCTTTTCATCTGCGGATAACAATACATCCATAACAAACTGATCTCCCTTAAAATCAAGTTCTACCATTTGAATACCATCTCTCTTTAGGTATTTTACATATTGAAATCCATCGGAAGCCATCATATCTACATTCGTAGTTTTTTCTTTTCCATAAAACTGCTCTCTTTTTGTCAACATTGATGTAAAATATTCATTCCACCACTTTGCATCAAAATAAACAGTATTTGCCAATATGCTGTAAGTACTACTGTCCACATCTTCATCTAAAATACTTGGAATATTTCCATTTGTATTTTTGGATACCCATTGGTTAATCTGATCTTTTGGATTTCCATTTGTAAAGTCCATTGACTTTTCTTCTGCGGCATAACAATTTTTTAATTTTTCGATGTAGTTTTTCTGAATTTCACTATCAAAGGAATATGTCGAATCATTTTTCCAAACGCTATTTGCAATATGCAATTGTTGTTCATCGCTTGTTGTGCCTACTTTATGTAGTTCCTGCATTTGTTTATTCCACTGCTCTAAATCTGTAATACCCATGGTCTGTAAAATTTCTTGCTTTGTTTCCCCTTCTGCTGCATTTCCAAGCATCGTCATTGCTTCTGCTATACTATATGGAGAAATCATCATATTCTTATCTTCATTTTTCTCCCACAAATGATATCCAAACTGATTGACAACCTTTGCTGCCTCCGAAGTAACCTCTGTGGTATCAGGCAAAATCGTATCTGGCTCTCCCGTTACTACTGGTGTTGCACTAACGATCGGTGTAGCACTGATTACTGGTGTTACTGTTGGTTCTGCGGTTGGTTGCTTCGTGATCTGTGGTGTCTGTGTTGGTGCTACCGTAGCAGTTGGTTCAACGGTTTGTATTGGTGCTACCGTTGGTACCTCCGTATTTGTTATCAAAGGAGTGCTACTTGGTTCCATTGTCTTTGGAGCAACGGTTGGTTCCGCACTGGTATCTGTTACAGCACCCGCAGAGGTAACCTCTGGTGTTTGTGTTGGTGCTACCGTTGGTACTTCTGTACTCACTGGCTGCTTTGTAGGCTGTGGGGTTGTTACTACCTTTTTCTTTGTTATCTTAATTTTTATCGTTTTAACTGTTTTTCCTGCTTTGATTTTTAAGGTACAGTTTCCCACTTTTTTCCCCACAACTGTACACTGTCTTTTCTTTTTGTTCGTTAATGAAACAACCTTTTTACCTGTGATGGTAAATGTTGCATTCTTGTTTGTTTTTACAAGTTTCTTATCTCCTACCTTCATGGAGATACTCTTTACTGATACCGTAAGTTTCTTTGCAGCATTAATTGGACTTCCTGGAATCTGTCCAAAGATAGATACTACAATTGTTGTTCCTGCCAATACTTTACATAGCCATTTTTTTCGCACTTTATTTTCCTCCCTTTTTGTCTCATGCTTGCGATTTTTTTCCTGACATATAAAATTACTGTAAACATAATAGAAGTTCCTTTATGAGCTTTACCTATTCTCACAAAGAATGTCTACAAGTATATATTATAATGCATTCTTTATAAGAAAACTACTGCTAAGAGTATTTTTTTAGCCCCTATATTAGACTAACACCATTATTTACTTTTATCGCATACAAAATCATACAGCCGTTTTTATCAGGAGGGATGTTTATGCATGAATTACTTTGGATATTTCCGCTTTCATTTATCATACACGATATAGAGTAAATTATAATTTTACATTCTTCAATTCTCTCTCCATCACATCAACATTTAGACAACTACTCAAAACCGTCAATTCATCAATCTCTCCTCTTTGATAGAGATTTAGCAAACTTTTATCCATGCTTACCATGCCTTCACTGGCGCGGGTAGCAATAGTAGAGCTAATCTGATGCACCTTTCCATCCCGAATCAAATTTTGAATAGCAGTATTTACATGCATGATTTCAAATGCTGGAACCATCTTCCCACTTTTACTAGGCAACAATTGTTGCGACACAACAGATTGTAACACCATTGCAAGCTGCACCCGAATCTGCTGTTGCTGTTCTGGTGGAAATACATCAATAATACGGTCTATCGTATTTGCTGCTCCAACTGTATGCAGACTGGATAATACTAAATGTCCCGTTTCTGCCGCTGTCATGGCAATCTCTATGGTTTCCAAATCCCGCATTTCTCCGATTAAAATTACATCTGGTGCTTCACGCAAGGCTGCCTTCAATGCTCTTGTATAATTGCTACTGTCAATTCCAATTTCTCTTTGACTGACGATACTCTTTGTATGGGTGTGCAAAAATTCAATCGGATCTTCCAATGTCAGAATGTGACAATTTCTGGTTCGGTTAATCTGATCAATAATATATGCCAATGTGGTACTTTTTCCACTTCCCGCAGGCCCCGTAACCAAAATCATGCCCTTCTTTTTTTGTCCCAAATCCAGTACAGTCTGAGGAATTCCCATTTTAGAAACGTCTGGCAAATCAAATGCTACTACTCGAAGAACTGCACTCCAACTTCCTCGCTGTTTAAATATATTTACACGAAAACGCCCTACACTTGCCAGAGAAATGGAAAAGTCATCATCCCCATTTCTTCGGTTACTGGTATCTCGTTGTGCCATTTCATACATTTGATCCACAAGTTCTTTTACCTGGTCTGGTTTTAAGGACTCTTCTTCCTGCTTTTCAATTACTCCGTCTATCTTAAAGGATACTGGTTGCCCAACTACCAAAAATATATCCGATGCTTCTTGTTTTACCGCACTGGAAAGCATTTCTTCAAACACCATTTTATCACTCCTCTACATCAACCTGTCCGTCCCATAATTCTACGTCATAATTTGAGTCATATTCACCCAATTTTTCCATGGAAACCTTCCATTCTGTTATTTTATAAGTTCTGTCTGCCAATACTTGTAATGCCACACACAACGTTTCTTTCTCTTTTACTGGAAATGCAAAACTTACCTCTGCCACTACCTCTTGTGTCTTTTTTGCTTGAAAGTCACCAGAAGATTTTATTGTGACTTTTAAATCCTTTAGTCCTTTTAAGTTCTCTTCGTTACTATTTTTCATGTTTAATAGTTCCGTTTTTAAATTAGAGATCTTTGCACTTTCTAACACACTGTCTATATAGCCCAGTGCATACTCTGCCTTTGCATCTGCCGCATAATATTCTTTTACGGATTTTGCTGTTTTATCTGCTAATTTCTGCTCATTTGCAGATGCGCGAATAGACAACAAGGCAAACACAGACAGCACAAACACAAGTAAAACCAATAGTATAGATGGTGTACCTACACTTAACAGCAATCCTTTTCTCTCTTTCATGCTAATCCTCCATTTTTTCATAATAGTCCGAAAACTGCATATGAAACAATTCTACGTTTTTCTTTTGGTGGAACATAGACACATAGCCTTTTAATCGATATACATATATTTCATAGGTATCTATGGTTTTATTCTTCACCTTCGCTTTTGCAGGAACAAGAAGAATGCTGTAACTACTCTTTTGCTTGGTCGCTTTCCATTTGGAATCGCAATATTTTATGTAAATTTGCGTATCTCCTTCTTGCTTTTCTTTCCTTATTTCCGCAATAGGATACACACCCTTCATTTCATTCCACTTTCCATATCTTGTTTGAAAGCCAAGTTCCCCTATGGCTTTTTCTTTTTTCTCTGCCCCTTTTATATTCTCTGCAATATCCTCAGACATTATCGTTGCTTTCCCCGTATCTCTTGCCTTTTGTTGCAGGGAATTTGCTGCTAAAAACAGCTCTAGCAGAAACACACTGATTATCGCAAAGATACCAATGGTTATAACCAGTTCCAATAAGGGCATCTTGGCAAGCTGCGATTGTCTTTCCCTCTTTTCCATCTGCATCCTCCCATTTTTATTTCTTCCACTACACATTTACAAATGCGTAACATTTAACTGCAAAGAACAGGCTGCTTATTCGCTGCGAATATTTAAAACTAATTGCTCCTGCTCCCCATTTTCTATTGCTTTTACAAAAATCTGTTTTCCATCCTGCTTTAATTTTAACTGATCCAGCTCCATCACTTCCATACCATCTTCTAAAGAATAAGAAAGCCCTTCCTCTTGAAATAATTCTCGCATTTTTCCCTTATAGCAATATATCATAGTACGATAATTTCCACTATCCAGACTTTCTCGCAATACCAATATAGGAATTCCATTTTCTTCTTCCACAGAAATCTGTCCACTGGTATCATATTGATGCACCTTCGTAGCTACATAAGATAAAGAAACACGAAGCTGATAGTTCTGTGCATTATTTTCTACAATATTTTTATATACATATACTCCCACGCTTGTCAATGCAAGGGAGCCTACAATAAACATACACAGCAAAGACAGCATACCAGCATAATTTGCAATCCATGCATTTCGCCGTTTTATCATAAAATGTCCTCCTTCTATTGTTTGTATACATGGCATTTTTCAAATACTCTGTCAAGGATATTCGCAATCCGCTCCACTACTCACGTTCATACACCTCTACATTTGGCATCACATTAGAAGCAAAAACCTCATAATCAATATAATATTTGTCATGATTGTATTCTAAACTATATTCTTTTTCCAAATAGTCTATGTCTGGTGGATATGCCCCTTCTATGGCATAACATTGTACGACTGCTTTTCGAACGGATTGTCGAAGAAGTTCAATGCTTTGCATATTCGTCATATAATTGATATAGTTTCCTGCCACTAGGGCTGTGACTATCACCAGAACAAAACTTACAATAGGAAATAAAATCTGCCGTTTCCAACCTTTTTCTGTTTTGTGTGCTACCTCTTTTAAATTTTTCAAATTGACACCCCCAATTATCCAATGGAAGTAATGATACTAACCAATGGGAACATGACAGCCAGTAACACACCACCTACAACAACAGATAATCCTAATACCAATGTAGTTTCCAACTTGGTACAAAAACGCCCCATCTGGTCTGCAATTTTTTCATCATATTGTCTGCTTACGTCTGCAAACACTTCTTCCAACATACCCGTTCGATCTGCTATGGCAATTCTTCTTCCCTGCATTCCTGTTACAATTTTTTCCTGTCTAAGTGCCTCTGCCAGTGATTTTTCTCCCATTTCTTCGCAACAACTTTTTATTTTTTTCTGTATTCCTTCATGGTCTACCACATCTCCCGCCATTTTCATAGCTTCCTGTTCATCCATTCCACTGGAAATCATAACGGACATAGAAGAAACAAATCTCCCAGTTGCTAATAAGTCTGCTGTTTTTTTCGTTGCAAAGAACTTTGTACTAAAACGCTTTAGTGCGTTTTTTCCTTTTGCTGTCTGATACCATAAGAATAATACCAATGCAACCAACAACACAGCAAAAGACACTCCTGCAACGATACGTCCTACCCACATTCCTAAATTCATCAGTTTACTACTGGTAACCGCCACATCTACATCCAAATTTGCAAACACGCTTTGAAACATTGGAAGTATTTTTCCTACCAATGCAACCAGAATAATGGCAATCATAAAAAACATCATAAGCGGCAAAGCGATTACGTTTCGAATACTGTCTTGTATCGCATCCTCTCTTTCATAATATTTTGTCATTGCCTGCATGACATCCTCTAATTTTCCACTGGTCTCCCCAATATGGACCATATTCACCAAATAGGTTGGAAATGCCTTGCTTTCCTTTAAAGCGCTATGAAAACTATTGTTTTGTTTCAATTTTTCTTCTACCTGTTTTAGTATGTTTTTTGTATGCACATCTTCCATTTCTTCTGCCAACATATACATACCTTCTTCTAAACTAATTCCACTTTTCAGCATACTGGTAACCTGACTGCAAAATCCAGCCAGTTCCTGTGCTGTAAATTTTTTTCTCCTCTCCATTCTCTCTCCTCCTGTTCCCCTTACTATGTCAAGGATATTCGCAATCCGCTTCGCTACTTGCTCATATAAAAGCGGCACTGCGTGCCTTACGAGGTATATGGCTTGAACCCCACACCTCGTGCAAGAGTACCACCCACCGCCTAAAGACAGTGGGTTTTCTTTTGCTTTTATAAATAGTAGACTTTATATTAATATATCGGAGATTTTTATACTTTATTTCAGTTTTTTACCCTTTTTCATGAAATAAACCACCCACCAATCAAAAAATCTGGAAACAAACGCTCCCAGATTTTTATACTATTATATAAAGTTATTTATGAAAGAAGCATACACCTCTTTGTTTATTTTCACACAAACCCAGTTTAAACCTTCAAGATTTACATATCCTCCCTCTAAAAGTCTAAGATGAAGCGTAACGCCAGTTTTTAATTTTAGATACACATGATATTCTTGCAAATCATAATCGGTTCTTCCATCTTTTGATTTAGGAATATCCTCCATTCTCATCCATTTTCCATCGTTTAATGCCGCTATAAATTGATTAAGTATACTTTTTTCTTCCTTAGAAGAACTTAATTCTTTTCGATTGCCTTGTATATCATCCCAAGATTCTTGCGTTTCATATGTAACGCAATCTACTCCCTCTGATATATGTAAATACTTTTCAAAAATATCCGAACCACTATTCAAGGCAATCCCCTTATTATTTATAAAAATCTGTTTCTTTCCATCATCCGCTACAAGACAAAGCATAAATTTTTTGCTTATCCCTTTTACTGTATATACTTTTCCTGAAACTGTTCCAGAAAAATCTATATACTTTGAAGCATCCTTCCATTCATCTATACCGACAGACGCAGTTCCTAAGCAACTTCCAATTGCCGTTTTCTCCAGCAACATATCATCGCAAAGGCAATAACTTTTTCCATTATACATAAAAAAAGCTGTCATACTAGCCGCCTTGTCTGGTTGCACTTCTAACTCTGGTATATAAACACCTTTATCTGTTACCTTTATATCTGTACTTTGCTTACTACTACCTGTATAATGCCATATAGCAAGAAATATAAAAAAGAGGCACAGAACAACTACTCCAATACCATATACAATACTATTTCTTTTTCTAGCTGAAACGTTCTGTCCATTATCTATCTGTCTCATTGGTTTTATTTTCAAGCATAACCCCTCCCTTTTTTCACTAAATTTGTAATGCTTTTGAAAAAGCTGTTCCCGTAAGTTTTCCAAGGAATTTTTCCCTGATACTATCATCTACATTTTCCATAAACCGAAAACAGGACCACTGCACCGAAAATTTATTTCCAGCATATATTAGAAATGCCACCTATCTGGTACTTCCATATCCTGTACTATTTTTCATGGTGCAATAGCCCTGTTTGTTTGTCAGTATAACTATAGCTTTATGATCTTACTATTTCCTTCACTGTTCCTGCTTGAAATTTTCCAATATATCCTACTAATTCATCGGATACAGAAAGTACCTGTTTCGTTGATTCCTGGCACTCTTCTACAATAGAACCAAATTGCTCCATATTGTCCGTTGTTGTCTCTGCATTTTTTGCATTTTCTTGAGATGTGTCTGTAAGTGCCACAATTCCTTCCTCAATCACAGTTTTGTGAGATTTCAAATCCTGTGTTTCTCCATGGATTACACCAATTGCAGCTCCCACCTGTCCAATTTCTCGATTCAGCTTTCCGAATATCTCTTCTGTTTCTGAAAGTTTCTCTGTCTGTTTTTCAAATGCTTCTGTCACACGCTCTGTTATTTCTACGCTGACATCAGAATTTTCAATCAGTTCATTTACAATCGCATTAATCTGTTGTGTAGATTCTTTAGACTGGTCTGCAAGTTGTCTGATTTCTTCTGCAACTACCGCAAATCCGCTTCCATGTTCCCCTGCTCTGGCTGCCTCGATACTGGCATTCAGTGCTAAAAGGTTCGTTTGTGCAGATATACCCGCAATAATTTCTGTTGCTGTACGAATCTGCTGTGCAGACTGATTGGTAAGATCTGTCTGTTTCTTTACACTTTCAATAGACTCTCCACTCTCTTTGCTAATCTTAGCCAATTCTGAAATAATGCGCTCCGCAGAATTATTATACTCTTCCACCGCATTTGCACTCTCTGTTAACTGTACTACATTTTCAGAAATGCGATCAATGGAAGCACTGATGGCATCAATTTTTCCCTTCATATCCTCTACGCTGTCTGCCTGCAATACTGCATTCTCTGCAATCGAAGTTACTGCCCCTTTTGTATCTCCTAAGGACTGCGTCATTGTGTCAAATAATTCTTGGAATTTTCCAGAAACTTCACCTAAATCCTCTGATGCATTTTTAATCCCCTTTAAAATACTTCCGATATTAGTCACTCCTGATTGAATCGTGCGCATCAATTCTCCTAAATTATCCTCACGCTCTGACATTTTCTTTGCTTTTTGCGAGAATTTGGAATTCATCCCTTCTCCCGATACCAGAAATCGTATCTGGTCAAATACAAATTTTGCTACTAACACTATTGCACCAAAACACAAAACCGTAACTGCAACTAATATGAGTAAAGCAGCAACTGTATTCAAAACCCCTTTACTCAGCAATTGCAATACAACCAGTTGAATAATAATCATTAACGCCACTGTACAAATAAGTGGTGCCAACAATTTTCCTATCATTTTGTTCTTTCCCATATTTTTTTCTTTGTTTTCCATAATCGTATCCCCCTTCGTAAAAAATATATGTAAAAGAAACTGTAGAGAAAAGAGCTGCAACGCACTGCAGCTCCTTTCCCCAGTCTATGATACCCCTTATAACTCAACCTTGACTTTTTCCAAGTGCCAGATTTCCTTTGCATATTCTTCAATGGTACGGTCAGATGAAAACTTACCACACTTAGCAGTATTCAACATTGCTGACTTTGCCCATCCTGCCTGATCGCGGTATGCCTTTTCTACTTTCTTCTGTGCTTCCTCGTAAGAACGGAAGTCCTTTAAAATAAAGTATTGATCGGCTCTCTCTCCACCGTTTCGTTCCAATAAGGAATTGTAAATTTCACGGAATAATTCTGGATTATCCTTAGAATAAGTTCCGTTGATAAGCTGTGTCAATACGGTACGAATATCCTGATCTGTATTGTAAATATCTTTTGGATTATATTGATCGTTGTGTTCATAAGCAATCACTTCATCTGAACTTAAACCAAAGATAAATGCATTTTCTGCTCCTACTTCCTCAACGATCTCTACATTGGCTCCATCCATTGTTCCAAGTGTCAAAGCACCGTTTAACATAAACTTCATATTACCAGTTCCAGATGCTTCCTTGCTGGCTGTAGAAATTTGTTCTGATACATCCGCAGCCGCAAAAATCCACTCTGCATTAGATACCTTATAATCTTCAATAAATACAACTTTAATCTTTCCATCAATAGAAGCATCATTGTTGATTACATCTCCAACACTATTGATCAGCTTAATGATTGCCTTTGCTCTACGATATCCTGCCGATGCCTTCGCACCAAAAATAAATGTTCTTGGGTAGAAATCCATATCCGGATTTTTCTTAAGCTCGTTGTACAAATGCATAATATGCAAAATATTTAACAACTGTCTCTTATATTCATGTAGACGTTTTACCTGTACATCGAAGATAGAACGTGGGTCTACTTCTACATTGTTGTGCTCTTTAATGTATTTTGCCAAACGTACTTTATTCTGATATTTAATCTGCATAAATTCTTTCTGGCATTTTTCATCGTCTGCATAAATGGCAAGTTCATTGATATGTGCCAGATTTGTAATCCAGTCATCACCAATCTTACTTGTAACCCAATCTGCCAGTAATGGATTTCCATGTAATAAGAAACGTCTTTGTGTAATACCATTTGTCTTATTGTTAAATTTCTCTGGCATCATCTGATAGAAATCTTTTAATTCCTGATTCTTAAGAATCTCTGTATGCAATCTGGCAACACCATTGACAGAAAAGCTGGCTGCAATAGCAAGATGTGCCATCTTAACCTGACCGTCATAAATAATTGCCATGCTCTTTACTTTTTCGTAATCTCCAGGATATCTCTCCTGAATTTGTAAAATAAATCTCTTATTAATCTCTTCCACAATCTGATAGATACGAGGAAGTAATCTTGAGAATAATTCCAATGGCCATTTTTCCAATGCCTCAGACATAATCGTATGGTTTGTATACGCACAAGTCTTGTTTGTAATCTCCCATGCTTCATCCCACTCTAAATTATAGTCATCCAAAAGAATACGCATCAATTCCGCTACTGTAACGGTTGGGTGAGTATCATTTAACTGGAAACAAACCTTTTCTGGAAGTTTATGAATATCATCATGAAGTTTCATGTATTTTGTAACAGCTCTCTGAATACTTGCAGATACAAAGAAATATTGTTGTTTTAAACGTAATTCCTTACCTGCATAATGGTTGTCATTTGGATACAATACTTCACAGATTGTTCTTGCCAAATTCTGCTGTTCCACTGCCTTTTGATAATCTCCCTTATCAAAAGAATCCAAACTAAATGTATCAATGGCTTCTGCATCCCAGATACGAAGTGTATTTACCACGTTATTATTATAACCAACAATTGGTAAATCATATGGCACCGCACGAACGGACTGGTAATTCTCCTGTACATAGTGTTCTCTGCCATTTTCATCTCTTTTTATATTTACATAACCACCAAACTTAACTTCTACCGCATACTCTGCTCTCTTCATTTCAAACGGATTTCCATTCTTCAACCAGTCATCTGGTGTCTCAATCTGGAAACCATTTTCAATTTTCTGCTTAAACATACCATACTTATAACGAATACCACATCCATATGCAGGATATCCCAAAGTTGCCAAGGAATCAAGGAAGCAAGCAGCTAAACGTCCCAAACCTCCGTTACCAAGTGCAGCATCTGGTTCCTGATCTTCAATTACATCCAAGTCCAGTCCTAACTCCTCAATAGCTTCTTTGATTGCCTGATTACCCTTTAAATTGATAATAATATTACCAAGAGCACGGCCCATTAAGAATTCCATCGATAAATAATATACGATTTTTTTATCCTGCTTTTCAAATTCTTTGTGGGACGCCATCCATTGATCTACCACAATATCTTTTGTAGCATAGGCAACCGCCTGGAATAACTGTTGTTGATCTGCATCCTCTACAGATCTGCGGAACAACATCTTTAAATTGTCTACCACACTCTGCTTAAACTCTTCCTTACTAATTTCTGTCATGAAAGACCCCTCCATTCTGTTCTCAAACGTGTCATACGCAAGCAATCCTTCTGTCACTATTCTTCTTCCCTCTCTGCTTTGAAAAACACATCGTCTTCTCATTCCCTTACAGTTTGGTCATCTTGAACAGTTCCTTTATTACCTCCATAGATTATCCTATGTAGCCAACCCTCATCCTGTGTATTTCACCCCTACCTGTTGTCTATAGAACAGGTATATCAGTTTCCTCGAATTTTTTGCCCAAATAAGCATTTAATTCCATTTTGTTTTATTTCGACATATTTTTCTTAATTCTTAACCCATCATAAAAAAATCTCACTTTCTATTTTGCTATACCCCAACGATATATAGAACAAGTAACACACTGAGCATTACTGCATTTAGCACTGCTCCCGCAATCGGTCTACCTTTTTTTGCTTCCGAATCACTTAATCCTGAAATCGCAAATATAATTCCCGTTATTGCCAGAAACACCAGCATAATTCCTATCAGTCCGAGCCATATGCCTGCTTTTCCATGCTCCAGATAGGATAACAAAAATAAGACCATAAGAAGTACAAACACCGCTACCCCAATCATAATAGAAATAAAGCCTGGAACTGATTTATGCTTATCAATCTCTATATAACTGGATCCTCGATTATGCACCCCTGTACGATCCTTCGATACAAACGTTTTCATATGGTTTCTTTCTCTCTCCTTTCATCCATGGTTATTCCTGCCCCTAAAAACTTTTTCTATGCAACTAACTAAGATTTTTCTTCGTTTCTCACATAAATTTCTTTAGCTTTTTTTTGAATAATGCAAACAAGATATACCCCAGTATTGCTCCCAGCGTATTCATTATGATATCATCCACATCAAATGTTCCCACCTGAAATGAAAGTTGTACCAACTCAATTCCCAACGTAAACTCAAAACCATAAAGTGTAACAGTCCAAAAACTTCGATTGCTTTTACTTACAATAGGTAAGAAAAAACCGAACGGCACAAATGCCAGTATATTTCCATAAATATTTACTACAAAATATTCCCAACCAAACAAGTGTCTATATTGAATATAGCGTCTGATTTCCCGAAAAGGGACCAAATTATAGCGATAGATTTGGGCGCCTGCGCGCCCATACCTTTCACTAAAAAACAGAAAATATGTCAACACCATAAGATATACAACAAACGCTACTCTGGCTATTATCTTTCCACACCGCTTCTGCGTTTTTCCCCTCATACAGCTTTTTCCGCCTTTCTAAGCCTATTTTCTAAGCTCAATTCCTATATCTTCCAAACCTTTAATAATCTTATCCATCAAAGTCGTGATTTCTTTTTCCTCTAATGTATGGTCTGTTGCGCGGAACGAAATAGAATATGCTACAGACTTGTAACCATCTGCAATCTGATTTCCTTCATATACATCAAATAAAGTACAGCTTTCCAATAATTTGCCACCCTTTTTGCGAATAATTTCTTCCACTTGACCAACTAAGATTTCTTTTTTCATAACCATACTAAGGTCACGACTTACCGCAGGATATTTTGCGATACCTGTATATTTAACAGAGAAATCAGCAAGTTCCATAACTGTAGGCATATCAATAACTGCTACATAGGCTTTTTCACCAATTCCATAGGTATCTGCTACATCTGGATGTACTTCACCCATGTAACCTAATACTACGTCACCGTACATGATGTTTGCCTGTCTTCCTGGATGCAAGAAATTCTTTCCAGCCTTTGGATCATAGGTCTTTAATTTCTTTAATCCAATTGCTTCTACTACTTCTTCTACCACACCTTTTAAGTCAAAGAAGTCTCCTTCTCCAAACATTCCTAAAGTAAGCTGTGTTCTTTCATCTGGAAGTTCTGTTACTGGAAGTGCCTTTGGAATATATACATTGGCAATTTCGTATAAACGTACATTTTTATTTCTACGATTATAGTTTGTTGCAAGAGAAGTAAGCATTCCATTTAATGGGAGTGTACGCATCATGCTATAATCCTCGCCCAAAGGATTGGTAATCATAACCGTATTGCGAAGTACATCATCCTCTGCAATCTTTAATTTATCAAATACTTTTGGACTTTCAAAGGAGTATGTCATTGCCTCACAGAAACCAAATTGCTCTGCCACACTTCTTGCGATATTTTCCACACGAAGTTTCAAAGATAATCCACCGCTGGTACCAGAACCGCTTGGAAGTGTGGTAGGAATATTTGCATAGCCATAGAAACGAGCTACTTCCTCTGCAACGTCTGCTAAGCATTTAATATCCTGTCTCCAAGTTGGAACGATTAATTCCTTTGTTTCTCGATCTACTGGAAGGTCAATTTTTTCAAAATAACCAATCATAGTTTCTTCGTCAATATCTGTTCCAAGAAGCTTATTGATTTTTTCTACATTATAACCTACTCTGATTGGCTGTCTTACTTCTGGATATACATCTACATATCCGCCAACCACTTCACCTGCACCAAGCTCTGTAATCAACTGGCAAGCTCTGTCTAGTGCTTCTTTTGCATTGTTTGGATCTAATCCTTTTTCAAACTTAGCCTGTGCATCTGTACGCATACCAAGTTTCTTTCCAGATAAACGAATATTAGTTCCATCAAAACATGCTGCTTCAAACAACATAGTGCTTACATTGTCTGTAATCATGGAATTTTCTCCACCCATGATACCAGCAATACCAATTGCTTTCTCTCCATCACAGATTGTTAAGATAGAATTGTCTAATTTTCTTTCCTGTCCATCTAAAGTAGTAAATTTATCTCCATTTTCCGCACGTTTTACTACAATCTTTTTCCCTGCAATGGTATCTAAATCATATGCATGCATTGGCTGTGCATATTCTTCCATTACATAATTTGTAATATCTACAATGTTATTGATTGGACGAATACCTACTGCTGCCAATCTTCTCTGCATCCATTCAGGAGATGGTGCAATTTTAATGTTTTTCACAACTTTTGCCACATATCTGGAGCAAAGATCTGTAGCTTGCACATCAACAGAAATATAGTCCTTTGTATCTTCCTGATTTTCTGTAACTTTTACAACTGGTGGGATAAACTTCTTATCAAATGTTGCAGCCGCTTCTCTTGCAATTCCAAGAATACCAAAGCAGTCTACACGATTGGAAGTTACTTCATATTCTACTACCACATCACGTAATCCAAGCAATTCAGAAACATCACTTCCGATTGGTGCATCCTTATAAGCTGGATTGTCACTTAAAATATAAATGCCGTCTGGTGCTGCATCTGGATACATATCTGTGCTGGAACCTAATTCATCAATAGAACACATCATACCAAAAGATTCTACTCCACGAAGTTTTCCTTTTTTAATCTTAATTCCATCTGGATGTGGCTTGTCATCATGCGCACTTCCTGCTACTCGTCCACCGTCTAATACAACAGGAACTTTATCTCCCTCTTTTACGTTAGAAGCACCTGTTACGATCTGAACCTGTTCTCCTGCTTCATCAATTTGCACCTGACAAATGATTAATTTATCTGCATCAGGGTGTTTTTCAATCTTTAAAATCTTTCCTACTACAATCTTTTCTAAGTTCTTATCTAATTCTGTATATCCTTCAACCTTTGTTCCTGATAATGTCATTGCATCTACATATTCCTGTGTTGTGCAATCTAAATCAGGTACATATGCTTTTATCCATGATAAAGGTGTATTCATTCTATTTCCCTCCTAAGGTTATCATTCATAATATTTTTTTGATTCTTGGCTGGTTACGCCATGCTACGTTCGATTTCGCTCCGCTCCATCTCACTTTACGGG
>FR899699.1 GCA_000437275.1 Clostridium sp. CAG:411
AGTTTGATAGAAGAATTTGTTGCAAAGATTTAATAACAGACAACATGGGAGTTGTAGAGCTGACAAACTCTGTTGTTGTCAAGCAAAATTGTAACACCTTTTGATAGTTTCTCCTATGCAGCGTAACGAGCTGCATGAGGAGTAAGCCCACCATTATGTGTATGTGGTCTTTTGTGATTATATTTTCCATAAATGATATCTTAACAATCCTTTGTTGCACGGAAGCTTTAGTTTTTCTATATCCTTCCTTTCGTTTCTTTAAATAATTGTAATAAGCATTTGGACAGATATGAAGCCTTCTGAGAAGCCATCTGACACCAAATTCTGGAGAGTGTTTTTGGATAAACTGGTATTGCGCTAATCGATTTCCTTCGCAAAGAATGCCGCTGCTTTTTCTAGGTGCCCTTGGGGTATTAGGAATTCTATTTCTTTTTTAGCTTCCTCTAATTCTTTACGTAATCGAAGATTTTTGTTTGACTTTTTTGAAAAAGAGAAATATAATAATTTATTGAACGAGTAGCAAACTAGCGTAAATCCAGTTTTGCTGCTCGTTTTTCTATTATAGAGTGGATAATGTCATAAAAAAGTGTGTAGCTTATCAGCGTAAATCCAGCTTATAAGTTATGCACTTTTTTGCTTTATAGGAAAACGCATTCTATAGAGTAAAAACGCTTTGCAGGCTGTGGATTTGTCCACTTTGTTTAGCAGAAAAAAGGAGGATTTAGTTAAGATGGAAGAAAGTAACAAGATGAAGGAAATGCCAGTGAATAAGCTCATGGTACAGATGGGAATACCGATGATCTTATCTATGGCATTGCAGGCAGTGTACAATATTGTGGACAGTGCCTTTGTTGGAAACATGAGAGAGGGAAGTGAATCTGCATTAAATGCACTTACACTGGTATTTCCGGTTCAGATGCTCATGGTAGCAGTCGGAATTGGAACAGGTGTGGGAACTAATGCACTTCTTGCAAGAACACTCGGACAGGAAAATCATAAAAAAGCTGCGAAGGTAGCTGGAAACAGTCTGTTCTTGGGCGTGATTATTTATGCGGTATGTTTGTTGTTTGGAGTATTTGGAGTAAAGACATACATTTCATCACAGACAGTTGATCCACAGGTTATTTCAATGGGAACGAATTATTTACGAATATGCTGCATCATTTCCTTTGGAATTATTTTCTTTTCCCTATTTGAAAAACTATTGCAGGCTACGGGACGTTCCCTTTATTCTACAATCGGTCAGGTTGTAGGAGCAGTGGTAAATATTATTCTTGACCCGATTATGATTTATGGTATCGGACCTGTTCCTAAAATGGGGGTAGAGGGTGCTGCATATGCAACCGTAATCGGGCAGGTGGCATCAGCAGCGTTGCTGTTTGTTTTCCATGTGAAATTAAATAAGGAATTTGAACATGATGTAAAATACATGAAACCAGATGGCGGCATTATCAAGGAAATATATTCGATTGGACTTCCTGCAATTATTGCACAGGCACTGATGTCTGTCATGGTTTATGTGATGAATCTAATTTTGAAATTCAGTCCTTCCGCACAGACTGCATATGGATTGTTTTATAAAGTGCAGCAGTTTGTATTGTTCCTTGCCTTTGGACTTAGAGATGCCATCACACCGATCATTGCTTTTGCCTACGGTATGCACAGCAAAAAGAGGATTAAGGATGGAATCAAATACGGATTGATCTATACGATTGTACTTATGATTGTTGGTGTGGCAATTACAGAAATTTTCCCGGGTGCTTTTGCAGCTTTATTTAATGCTGGGCAGTCCAGAGAATATTTTATCGGAGCAATGAGAATTATTTCTATCAGCTTTATTTTTGCAGGAATCAATGTGGCATATCAGGGAATTTATCAGGCATTGGACGGTGGCATGGAATCGCTTGTGATTTCATTGCTCAGACAGCTAATAGTCATATTACCGCTGGCGGGCATTTTTTCCGTTTTTGTTAGAAACGGACAGATGGGAGTTTCGTTGATCTGGTGGGCATTTCCAATAACAGAGATTATTGCGTGTCTTGTGGGATATGTATTTTTAAAGAAAATAAAAAAGAACAAAGTGGAAAGTTTAAGTTAAGGAGGAAGCGGTTATGACAAAGAGAATCATTACGATCAGCAGAGAATTTGGAAGTGGTGGTCGATTTATTGGTGAAGAAGTGGCAAAGAAAAATAATTATGGAATGCAGTAAATAACTAGAAACGAAAATTTTATTTCTACAACTTTTGCAGTGAAGATAGTCAAGAAAAAAATGTGAATTGTTAAATTTAGCTTCTATAGTAAAAATGACTATATATACAAGATAAAATATTGTAAAAAATGCCCTTTGCATTTAATGCCTACGGTTTGCTAAAATAATCTTTGCGCAAAAGGAAACGATATTTACGGAGATATGACACAAAAGTGCATATCTCTTTTTTTGTGCATTTTTAGCAAATATAAGGAGGCAGGCAATGAAAAAAGTAATTACGATCAGTAGGCAATATGCCAGTGGCGGAAGAACAATTGGAAAAATGGTAGCCCAGGAATTGGGAATACCATTATATGATACGGAAATTATTAAGGATACCATGAAGAAAACAGGGCTTTCAGAAGAAATGGTGGAGGCAGCGGAACAGAGAGTTACAAATAGCTTCCTGTTTAATCTGGCAATGGGGGTAGATGATGCACACAATCATATGAAGCAAATTGAAAAAGCAGAACATGAGATTATACAGGGATATGTTGAAAAGGGTGCTTGCGTAATTGTAGGAAGATCGGCTAACTTTGTATTAGAAAAAGCTGATTCTTTGAATGTTTTCGTATTTTCGAATATAAAACAGAGAATAGCATATGCGCTAAGTCATTATGATGTAGACGAAAAACAGGCAAAGTTAATGATTGAAAAAACAGACCGTGAGAGAAAAATACATGCGATGAGTTTTTATAGCAAAGAGTGGGGAAATAAAAGTAATTATGATCTTCTTTTAAATTCAGGAGAACTTGGAATTGAAAAATGTGTAAAATTAATTGTAGATGCAGTGAAATAAACAGGATGGTGAAAGAATGAATAATAAAATAAAAGTACCAGCAAAGCTTGCGTTGTCTGTAGTGGCGGCATGCCTAGTATCATTTTGTGGTTTACTTACAGAAACCGCAGTAAACATTGCATTTCCGGCAGTAATGAGTACATTTGGTGTATCAACGGAGATGGTTCAGTGGCTTACAACAGGAAATTTACTGATTGTGGCAATGATTACCCCATTGTCGGCTTTCTTACAGAAACGTTTCAAATTGAAGCAGTTATTTATATTTGGAACTATGTGTTTTGTTGTAGGAACGGTAGTAGCAATTTTTTCTCCCAATTTTGTCTTTTTGTTGCTGGCAAGATTGATTCAGGGAATTGGAACCGGAGTTGGTGTACCAATTGCATTCTGTATTATTCTGGAACAGATTCCATTTGAAAAGGTAGGAACTTATATGGGATATGGGGCACTGGTATCGGCAGCAGCTCCGGCTTTAG
This sequence comes from Clostridium sp. CAG:411, assembly GCA_000437275.1. Classification (GTDB taxonomy): domain Bacteria; phylum Bacillota; class Clostridia; order Lachnospirales; family Lachnospiraceae; genus CAG-411. The sequence goes on from FR899699.1 coordinate 3,522, forward strand.
GACCAACATATGGAGGTATTGTAAACCAGACTTTAGGTTGGAGATACATTTTTGTAATCTTAATACCAGTATTAATTTTTACATTGATTTTGGGAATTGCAACGATAGAAGAAAAGCATGAACCAGAGAAAGTGCCGGTAGATATTTTGGGAATTATCTTTATCATGCTGACATTTTTAGGACTTGTATATGGATTTGCCAATATAGGGGCTTTTCAGAAGAACCCAGTCTTGGAAATTGTAGCATTTGTAATAGGAGTTGTGGCATTAGGATTGTTTATTAATCATTGTAGAAGATGTGAGAATCCATTGATTGATATTAATATTTTTAAGAATATTCCGTTTGTTTGCCATTTGGTAGCTTTTTTCTTGATTAATGCGATCATGCTTGGAACAAGTTTCCTTTTACCAAATTATTTGCAAGTGGCACTTTTATGTGAATCTATGATTGCAGGATTCATGTTGCTTCCGGGAGCAGGATTAAATGCTCTTATGGGACCATTCAGTGGTGCTGCATTGGATAAGATTGGGGCAAAACTTCCAATTTTGATTGGAACGGGGCTTATGACAATAGGTATTATTTTATTTGCTGTATTTGGAATGCAGTTGAATACGGGAATGGTGATTGGATTCTATATTATTTTCGGAATTGGATGTGGAATTGCATTTGGAAATACAATGACAATTGGAAATTTAAGACTTCCGGTTCAGCAGAAAGCATATGGAAATACCTGTTTTAATACATTGATGCAGTTTGCAGGTGCAGTGGGAACCAGTGTATGTGCGGCTTTCGTATCTGCCTCACAGATGCAGAATAATGCTTTAAGTTATGAAGTGAAGACTGCGACAGGTTCTACACATGGTTTTATATTTCTACTAATACTAGCTGTTGTATGTTTTATCCTTCAGGTTATTGGATTTAAAAAATATGAAAAATCGGAAGAACAGTGTTAGTGTATAATTTTTATTGGCAAAAATAAAGAGAAGTGAACGAATCCACTTCCCAATCATATAGTTTTTCTTTATGATGTTAATTGTGCCAGAAAACACGCAAATGGGACCAAAGAAATCCCCGTTCTGTTTGAAAAAATGGACAGCGTAATAGCTGCCCATTTTTCTTTAATCATAATAGCGAAGTGTACAGGAAAATATCCCTGTTTTTCAACTCACCTGTTGTATAATTCATTCTGTATTGCTCTTTTATGGTAATGTATTACCGGCAGATAAATAAATTTCATACCATTCTTTTTTGGTAAGGGTAAATTCTGTTGCTTTTGCTGCTTCTATGACTCTTTCTTTTTGGGTTGTGCCGATAACTGCCTGTGTCCTTCCAGGATATCTAAGAATCCATGCAAGAGCAACGGCCATACTTGTCACTCCTTTTTCCTGTGCAATACGTTCCAGGGCTTTATTTAGATTTGGGTATTTTTCTGAACCTAAGAATACACCTTCAAAATATCCATACTGTAAAGCAGACCATGCCTGGATCACAATATCATTTGCATGACAATATTCAAAAAGCCCTCCATCACGCATTACCGCTGCATCATCCTCCATATTTACGTGAAAACCGGCATTCAGGGATGGAGTAAACGCACATGAAAACTGTACCTGATTCGTTGCAATCGGAAATGGCACAAATTTGCGGATCATATCCATCATTACCGGATTCATGTTGCTGACACCAAAATTCCTTACTTTACCTGTATCATAGAGCGTTTGAAATGCTTCTGCAATTTCTTCCGGGTCCATAAGGGCATCTGGTCTGTGTAACAGCAGACAGTCCAAATGGTCTGTCTGCAATCTTTTAAGGCTGCCATCTACTGCTTCAAGAATATGCTCTTTAGAAAAATCAAACCATGTAAAGTCAGGATCATTTCGGATTCCACATTTTGACTGTAGAAATACGTTCTCTCGAAGTCCCTGATTTTCTGCAAATACGTTTCCTAAAACAGATTCTGCTTCTCCGTTTCCATAACAGTCTGCAGTATCAAGAAAATTAATGCCCTGTTCCAGTCCTGTTTTTATCAGTGTTGCTACATCATCGGATTTCATATCATTAATCCGCATCAGTCCCATCACAATTTCAGAAACTTTGTCTTTTCCAAATTCAATCATCCGCATTTTATATCCTCCTATTTAAAGTCATAATTTTATGTTATAATAACATATCTGAACTTCTGAAACAAGCTGTCTGGTCGGTACAGAGCGGAAAAACTTGGATTTATCAATAATTCTGAAACATGGCTACTACAACGGATGCATCACTTGTGGAGGGAGTGCAGTACTTATAATTTAAATGATGAAAAAGAAGCTAGATGGAAATGGAGAGTGATAAAATGAATCGTATGGAGTTAGAACAATTTATTCAAGATAATTACAATACGGAACCAGATTATCCATGGATAAAATTTCCGAATGATGCGGTTTGTCGACACCGTAACAATAAAAAATGGTTTGCACTTATTATGCGTGTATCGAAAACTAAGTTGGGTTTACAAGAGGAGGAACTTTTAGATATAGTGAATTTCAAATGTGATCCCGTATTAATTGGTTCGCTGCTTGGTGAGAAGGGTTTCTTCCCTGCCTATCATATGAGTAAAACAAACTGGATTACGGTTGCTTTAGATGGAAGTGCGACAGATGATAAAATAAAAATGCTCTTAGATATGAGTTATGATGCAACTGCATCTAGATTATGAAAAAATAGTATTGGGAATGGATTTTACATGGATGATTATGTGTATTGTTTGGATTTTTCAATGCATATTTTTAAAAATGGAAATTGACCGAGCTGAAAGCGAGGAATGCTTCTTGGTCAGAAGGTAAGAAGACGAAAATTAGAAAAAGTTTAACAAATCGTAGTTTGTAAGGATGGAGAAATCTAGTTTACCTAAATGTTACTTCACCAAGATGGTAGTTTTTACATTGAACTTATAAAATTAATTCAACTAATTATAAACATTTGGAGGTGGAGTAAGAGTGAGAAATCCTAATACTTGCAGATATATTATGTTTGCTCTAGTTATTATAGGTTTAATGATTGTTGGAATATCTGGGGTGCTTTATGGTGTAGACCCCATACATCCGCTTTTTGTGGTAGGCTCACTTATTTCTTTAGGTGCGATAATTTTCGGAATTGTCTCAGTTCGTTGTCCATTTTGTCATAGGCAGCTACATTTAAAAGGAATACAACCAGACGAGTATTGCCCTCATTGTGGGGAAAAAATAGAATAATGTCGCAGTTATTATTCAATCTAAAAATTCCAATTTATCAAGCTGATTGTATTCTAAAAAAAGCTTTTATAAAATATAGCTGTTCACTATTCAAACTTGTTTAAGTAATGTGTTATAAATAAGTTTTGAGTGATTGAGAGGTGGCAGATGAAGGATGTAACTGTTGCAATTACATTTGCTATTTGTTAAGATGGAATCTGAAAAGAGGTGTAAAAGATGCAGATTTCAAGCAGATTTACAATGGCAATTCATATGTTTGTATGTATAGATACATTTTCAGATCAGAAAATGACAAGTGATTTTATGGCGGCCAGCATTGGTACTAACCCAGTTATTGTACGAAAGTTATTGCAGCAGTTAAAAGCAGCGGGGTTAATTGAGGTAGCCAGAGGTACAGGTGGTGTTACGATTACAAAGCCGCTTGACCAGATTACTTTTTTGGATATTTATAGGGCAGTAGAGTGTACTCCGGATGAATCGTTATTCCATTTTCATGAGAATCCGAACCAGAAATGTCCAGTAGGAAAGAATATACATCATATTTTGGACAACAGATTATTTGAGGTACAGAAAGCAATGGAAGAAAAGCTATCTCAGATGACGTTGGCAGATGTAAAAGAAGATATTGCTTTATGCATAGAAAAAGAGCAGTAAACAGGGGCTTCAGATTATGAATCTGAAGCCTTTTTTCTTTTATGAAGAAATGCGTCATATAGAGCAAAATAGATGTAGCAAGAAAAGTTACAAAACCTTGATGTAACTATTGACATTACAACAAGAAGGTGGTATAGTTCTAAAAGCAAGATGTAATAAAAGTGGTTACAACGAATTGAGGAGGTATTTTATCTTGAGAATCCTCACGGTGTGATTGCTGATTTCTCTGGAAATCCACCGTATGAATTTTAATTTCCAATCATCAATAGGAGAATTAAAAACTCTAGGGAACGATGTAATTCCTGACTGGCAGTACAGTCTGTGAGCAAAAGAAATGCTGATATAGTAGATTTCACAACCCACGGTAATAGTCCAGATAAGAGAAGATCGGATAAACAACTCCCACAGGAAATCTTGTCCTGTGGGCTAGTTTAAATTTAAGCATATCTCATAATAGATGATTACAAAGATAACATATATAATTATACTAATATGTACTCTCGGAATCTCCCTTGCACCCACTTTTGCGACTGTTTTTCCGCCAGCTATACACAAATTTAATCAACGTACGCTCCACGTACGCCTCATAAATTTGTGCATATCTGACAAAAAAACATTTTGCAAAATCAGGCACAAAGAGACTCCGAGAGTACATTAATATAGAAAGGGGTGGATGTGAAATGACAAAGATGGAGTATCTTAGACTTTTGGTGGATGAAATACATTCAACCACAGTTGCAACAATAGGTTTAGACGGACATCCGCAGACAAGAATTATAGATATGATGTATTATGATGGGGATGGTGTGTATTTTCTTACGGCTAAGGGAAAAGCATTTTACGACCAGCTCATGGAACAGCAGTATGTGGCGATCTCAGCTACCAAAGACAAAATAGCGATATCCCTTCGGGGAAAAGTGAAAAATATCGGGAAAAGAAATATGGACATTATGTTTGAGAAAAATCCATATATGAAAGAAATCTATTCAGGAGATACAAAAGATGCAATTGAGGTATTTCTGTTGTATGAAGCACAGGGGGAATACTTTGATATCAGTAATCCCTCAAATATTGTCAGAGACACGATAACTATCGGGGAAGCAGAGGTTGTACAGACAGGCTATATTGTTGGAAAGGGCTGCATTGGATGTAAGTTGTGTTATTCTGTATGTCCACAAAAGAGTATTGATATATCTTCGGTTCCGGTTGTGATCAATCAGAATCATTGTCTGCATTGTGGAAGATGTGCGGAGATTTGTCCAAAGCAATGCATTGAAAAAAGATATTCTTAAGAAATCATTAAGGTTTTGGTTCATAAATATTAAGATTTTGACTTTATAATAGATTTTGTTTAGAAAAGCAAATCGCTACAGTTCACAAAACTGTGAAAAGTAGCAGCGAAGGAGAAATCGATTATGGCAGAAAAAATACAAAAAAGAAACAGTAAGCGCAAAAGAAAAAATAGAATACGTTTCGTATTCTTGCTTTTATGTGGTAGTTATATCCTATGTTCCATACTACATTTACAGCCGTTTGCCCATGGAAATGTACTTTTCAAAAAATTGTTTCAAACAAATTATACAGCAAAATATGAAATTGGCACACCAAGAGTGATAGATGAGTCTGATATTTCGGATTGCTTATATACGTTATCGAAAACGTATCCGGAATTTAAAAGTATTTATGAAAATCAGGACGCCTATCCAAAAAAACTTTTATCTGCTTTATGCAATAATCCGGAAATGATTGACTTTGTAAAGGAATATCCAAAACACAAGGGAAAAAACACTTCTAATGCTACCTTGCATTCTTCAGATTGGAATGCGGACGGTTATCCATTACTTTTTCAATGGGACACTCGTTGGGGGTATCATTCTTTTGGTGATAATAACATTGGACTGTCCGGATGTGCCCCAACTTGTCTCTCTATGGTAATTATTGGACTTACAAAGGATAAATCGGCCACACCTGAAAAGGTAGCGGATTATATTACAAACAATGGATACTATTTAAAAGGCACTGGTACTTCTTGGAGCGTTATGTCGGATGGTGTAGCAGATTTTCATATAACGGGGAAGGAAATTTCTTTGGATGAAACAGTTATTGCCAATATATTAGAGAAGAAACAGCCAATTATCTGTAGTCTGCGTCCTGGTGATTTTACTACGACTGGTCATTTTATTGTGTTAACTGCATACAAGGACGGGAAATTACAGGTTCACGATCCAAATAGCCCTTATCGTAGTTCAAAACTCTGGGATTACAGTCAGTTGCAAAGTCAAATTAAAAATTTATGGGCGTTTTCTAAATAGCAATTTCGAACTTGCACATATAGAATGTCAGAGTGGTTCCTATGGTCAAAAAGCAGGTAGATGCTCCTGAATTGTTAAAAAAAGGAAGCGGTATGTCGATAAATAAGGCGAAGGTACATGTTGTTTTACAGGAAAGCAGGTACCAAAAAATAAGTAAAAAAGCCACTCGGACCTTTCTGGAGAGTGGCGCAATCGTGACTGACAGAGCGATTGCAGAAAGGGGATAGTATGGAAATTACTACGAAAACAGTGGGAAACTATTATGCGTATCACAAGTTTGATACAGGGAAAAAGTCACAGGATACAGTTACTTTTTCGTTAGGAGTTGGCGAGGAAGCAAATGCTGAATCCAATGTGTCAGACAAGGCGGATACCACATCTGCCACAGCAAAAGAGTTATACCAGCAATATACCGATGGAGAGACTACAAGAGTTGTAAACCGCTTTCGAAAGTGTCTGGAAGAGAGGATTGCAGAGCATACGCTTAACTCAAAAAACATCAAAAAAGAGGATGACTGGCGGGAGATGGACAATGATGAGTGGGATAAGCTGCTGGAACATATTGACAAGTATATTGATGTGTTTAAAGAGGAACTGGAACAGATGGAAGAGGAGCAGAAAAAGGCGGTGATGGAGGCTGTTGCATCTGCTCCGGCAGACAGGAGAGCCGTGGCAATTTCGGACGCGTTGCAGAATGTCATTGCAAAAGGTAGCGCAAAGGCAGGATCGGGAGAAAATGCCAGTTCTTTGGAAAAATTAAGTTGGACCCATGAAATGAAGACCGACGACCAGGTAATCTTGGCAACTGCAAAGATGGCAAACAAAAGGGCAGCGGATTTCGTTTCAAAGGCAGAGGAAATGACGCAAACAAACGATAGGATAAGTGGCACCAGTGAAACAGTGAATGATAAAAAGTATGAGGATAGAGAGGATGCGGAAGAAGGAAAGCAGATGTAAGGGAGTTTTTGATGAAAATGAGAAGAAAAGATAGGGAAAAGCATTAGATGTTTGAGCCGTGTGGTATGCAAATTGTTCCCCTTGCGTAGCAATTAATTTTTAAATTGTTAGGTGAAATTGTAAAAAAGATGGTTGACAAATGAAATCAAAAGGACTATCTTATAGTTAATTCAATAGTCAAATGCGAAGAACAGGAAATGACTTTTTTATAACACCGTTTACAGAGAGTCGTACTAGATGAGAAACGACAACAAGGAATGAAAAAGCCCTCACCTGCGAGCTGTTTTTATGAAAGATGGGCCAGAAGGTTTGTTTAGTAGTGAAAACCGGAAACCTACGTTAATGGGACACATCTTCTGATGGAAAGTCAGGTGATGGTAGAGAGGTCAATAGTTTTTGGCAAGCAAAGTGGTAACGCGGAAGTGATAGCTTTCGTCTTTGCACAGAACTTCAAGAGAAAGAATTCTTGAGAAGTGCGTGCAGGGACGGAAGCTTTTTTTGTAAAAGGACAGGAGAACCCGTTGCTGTTCGACAGAGTGTACGCTTGCATGCGGTGTCGCTTTTGTAGGAGCAAGCAGCGAAGTGAATTGCAAATATCCGCTTGACTCTTAAGATGTGTATAGATAGGTAAAAAGGTAAGTTTAGATTGGGCTTTAAAACGCATAGCATTTTCTGAGAAGGATTTGACTGGAAAAAAGAAAGAGGGAACTTGTATGAACACACTTGTTATTGTATTAATTGCAGCAGTTGTATTAGTAGCAGCTTATACCTTTTATGGACGTTGGCTGGCAAACAAATGGGGCATTGACCCAAAGGTAAAGACACCGGCAGTGAAGCATGAAGATGGAAAGGACTATGTGCCAACCAATGGATGGACGGTTTTTTGTCACCAGTTTTCTTCTATTGCAGGTGCAGGACCAGTCACGGGTGCAATTCAGGCAGCAGCCTTTGGATGGCTTCCGGTTCTTTTATGGGTTTTAATCGGAGGCGTATTCTTTGGTGCAGTAACAGACTTTGGTGCCTTGTATGCTTCCGTTAAAAACGAAGGAAAGTCTATGGGTATGTTGATTGAAAAGTATATTGGTAAGTTTGGACGAAAGATTTTCCTTTTATTCTGCTGGCTCTTTACTTTGCTTGTCATTGCAGCTTTTGCAGATATGGTAGCGGGAACGTTTAATGCCTACGAAGTAGCGGACAATGCCACAAAGTTATCCCAAGCTGCAAAAACAAATGGAGCCGCAGGAATGGTTTCTATTATGTTTATGGTATTTGCCGTAATTTTTGGATTGGCAAAAAAGAAATTCAATTTTAGTGGTTGGAAGGAAGTTGTATTTGGATTGTTATGCATTGTTGCTTCCTTTGCAATCGGAATGAATTGCCCATTGATTTTTACAAAAGATACTTGGAGTTACATTACATTTGTCTATATTTTCTTTGCAGCGGTACTTCCTATGTGGCTGTTAAAGCAACCAAGAGATTATATGACAACGTTTATGTTTATCGGAATGATTGCCGGTGCAGTAATCGGTTTGTTTGTGGCACATCCAACCATGAATTTACCAGTATTTACAGGTTTTAGTAATGATACATTAGGAACCTTATTCCCAATTTTGTTTGTAACAGTTGCCTGTGGTGCAGTATCAGGCTTCCATAGTTTGGTTTCTTCCGGAACCTCTTCCAAAACGGTAGAAAACGAAAAAGATATGCTAAAAGTTGGTTATGGTGCAATGGTTCTGGAAAGTCTTTTAGCTGTCATTGCTCTTTGTGTGGCTGGTGCAGCCGCTGCTTCGGATGGTACGGCAGCAGTTGGAACCCCATTCCAGATATTCAGTCGTGGTGTAGCAGGATTTTTTGAAATGTTTGGTGTACCTGTTTATGTAGCAACGGTATTTATGACGATGTGTGTATCTGCATTGGCATTGACTAGTTTAGATGCGGTTGCACGTATTGGTCGTATGAGTTTTCAGGAATTATTCAGCGTAGATGATATGGAACATGCTGCTCCTTGGAGAAAATTGTTCTGTAATACTTATTTTTCAACTATCGTAACGTTACTTTGTGGTTATGTATTAACGAAAATCGGATATGCTAATATCTGGCCACTATTTGGTTCTGCGAACCAGTTGTTGAGTGCGTTGGTATTGCTTACCCTTTGTGTATTCTTAAAGGTAACAGGACGTAGCAATAAGATGTTGTTCCCACCATTGATTATTATGCTTTGTGTTACCTTCACCGCATTGGTACAAAGAACCATTGCCATGGTAAAAGCAATTCAAAGTGCAGTGACAGTTGCCATTCCAGCAGGTAAGGCTACTTGGGGTGCAGTATTTATTGCTAACGGTTTGCAGTTGATTATTGCAATTCTCTTAATTGCACTTGGCTTGATCATTGTAATAAACTCTACGAAGAGTTATGCAAAGAGCCAGAAAAATTCAGAAGCAACAGCATAAGTGTAGTTTTTCAAATCCCCTGTATGACAAAATTTGTTGTGCAGGGGATGTTTTTTTGTTTTTACATGGATATTCTGGCACTTTATGAATGCCCCGCCTGAACTGTTACATTTGGCACGAAACATGGACAAGAAAAAATTGTAAAAAAATGGCCTCTATGCTAAAATAGAAGAAAACAGATTGGGGGGATTTGTATGGTAAAAAAAGAGAGACGAAAGGGACGAATCGGTCTTAGACGAAAGATACTTTTTATTATGGTACCAGTAATCATACTTTCCTACGTGATGGTGTGTTTGTTTACTTATCTGAATACCAGCAATAAAATGCAGGGGGAACTGGAAAATAAAATATCGTTGACGGCAGATTTGGTTACCGAACAGATTAATGGGGAAATTGAACCGGTAATATGGATTATTGGAAGTGTGAAGGCATCCATTAATCGTTCTTGCAATGGAAAGGAAGAGGTAAGAAAGTATTTGCTTGGCATGGGGGATGCATATTCAGAACTGATTCCAACTGGAATCTATGCCGGACTCACAGATGGAACCTACATTGATAAGATGTGGACACCAGATGCAGATTGGGTAATGAAAGAGAGACCTTGGTATACAGAAGGACTCAAGGCAGATGACGTAACATTTGGAGAAGCCTACATGGACGCGGATAGTGGGGAATATATTATTTCGGTATATACGAACTTTACAGATGCCAGCGGAACCGTAAATGGTGTAATTTCTGCGGACGTTCCTATTAACTCCGTTGCTCAGATTTTAGAGAAGCAGAGCCTATTTGACAGTGGATACATGTATGCCATAGATGCTACATCTGGCATGTTGTTTGGAAATAAGAAAAATAAGGACTATAACGGAAAGAATATAGCGGATATTAACGATAAAAAGCTAAAAAAAGTAGCTCAAATGAAAGAGCAGAAGCAACTAAATAAATTGGTTGTGTATGAGGGAGACTATTTGTATGTAAGTCAGGTAGAAGGCACAAACTTTTTTATCGTTGGGGATATTGAAAAAAATGTGGTCTTACATAAAGAAGTAGACTCGGTTAAATGGACCTCTGTTTTCACATCTTGTGCAGGTGCAGTATGCCAGATCTTATGTATTTGGATCTTATTGTACATTTTCTTAAAACCAATTCAAAAGATAAATGGTGGATTAAAGCAATTAGGCAAATTGGATTTAAGGAATGTTGTCCGTGTAAAGACTTCGGACGAGATGGGCGAGATTGCAGAAAATATCAATGCGTTTACAGGTCGTATGAGCGAGACAATGCGGCAGATTGGAGTTGTTTCTACAGAGATTGACACAAAGGCAGATGAAAATGCAGCCACTGCACAAAATGTAAATGATGCAGCAAAGAGGCAGCAACAGACCATGTCAAATTTGACAGAAACCATAGGACAGTTGTCAGATTCGATTGATACGGTTACCGAAGGTGCAAGTACATTAGCAACCAATGTGTCCAGTACAAAGGATGCCATTGTGATTGTAGATGAAAAGATTAAAGATACTGTGAATAATATTTTAGAGGGACAGAATAATATGGGAAGAATGACCAACAATATGACCCATATTTCTGATGTATCAGAGGAGTTACAAAGTGCCGTAAATAATGTGCGAAACGGTTTGGATGGCATTAATCGTATGGTAAGTGTGATTACGGATATTGCAGAGCAGACAAACCTGTTATCTCTAAATGCATCTATAGAAGCTGCCAGAGCAGGGGAAGCAGGAAAAGGATTTGCAGTCGTAGCCGATGAAATACGAACATTGGCGGAAAACTGTGGAAATTCTGCTGTGGATATTGTCAATACAACAAAAGAAATGGATGGATTGGTGGAGCAGGTTGCAACCGGTGTTGCTGCCAGTACACAGGAGCAGATGGCAAGTTGTCAGGAGGTTCTTTCTAGTAGTCAGGTTGTGTTGGATATGTCTGAATCCGTTGGCAAGCAGGCAATGGCAATGGATGATGCAGGCAAAAAATTGAAAGAGTTATCTGAGAATCTGGAAGAACAAGTTAAGTTATTTACGATTGAATAAAAAATAAGAAACGAAAGTGGGCGGATAGTATGTATGAAATGAAACCGGAATATTACATTGGAATTGATATGATTGATGAGGAACACAAGCAGTTATTCAAGTATGCGGATGAGGCTTACGAGTTACTTCACGATGCGTTTACACCAGATAAATATGATAGAATTCATATGATTTTAGAGAACCTTCGGGAATATACTGTAAAGCATTTTGCTGATGAAGAGGAATACATGGAGTCTATTCATTATAAGAAAATATTTACACAAAAGATTCAGCATCAGGAGTTTATTCAGAAGTTAGACGAGTTTATGGAACATCATAATGATGAGGTGGAAGATCAGGATAAACAGATTTTAAATATTCTGGAATATCTTACGGAATGGTTAGTAAATCATATCTTGCATGTGGATGGACAGATTCCAAAAGAATGATAGATATAGTATGTAAATTATAGTTTAGCCAGGGGCATTCATAAAGTGCCAGAAGATGCAAATATTCCTTTTGGCTGGACACTTCATTCATGTCTGGCTGGACAGTTACAAGTTGTCATTCTATGAAAAATGATAGAGTGGCAACTTTTTTTACTTGTGGGGAACTTTCTTGATAATGTAAAAAAGGGATAGGAGAAATAGAAGATGAAGGAAATAAAGAACAGAAGAAGTATAAGAAAATTTAAAGGTGATGCAGTGCCAAGAGCCTGCATAGAAGAAATGGTAAAAGCGGCCACCCTTGCGCCATCGGCAAAAAATCGACAGCCATGGAAATTTATCGTATATCAGGGAACGGCAAAGGATACGCTTGTGAATGTTATGAAACAGGGCGTGGAAAGAGAAAAAGTAGACCACGAGAGAATGCCGAGCTGGACAGGTGGACTGGCAGATGCAGAAAATACGGTTCGGGTAATGCAGGAAGCACCAGTGCTCATTGCGGTTCTCAATACAAACGGAAAGACTCCATTTTCTGGAATTGCAAACGAGGATAGAATCGTAGAAATTTGTGATTCTCTTTCCATTGGAGCAGCTATCGAAAATATGATTTTGTCTGCAATGGAACAGGGACTAGGAACATTATGGATTGCAAATACTTGTTTTGCCTATGATGAACTGACGGATTACATTGACACAGAGGATCAACTGACGGGAATTGTTGCAGTAGGATATGCCAATGAACAACCAGATCAAAGACCAAGAAAGCGTATGGAGGATGTTCTGGAGTTTCGATAAGAAAGGAAAAAGAAAAATGAGTAAAGTTGTGGTATTGGTTGGCAGTGTGCGGAAGAATGGAAATACAGATTTATTAACACAGGCATTTGTGGAAGGGGCAGAAAAAAAGAATGAGGTAGAAGTAGTGTCGGTGGCAGATTATAAAATCCACCCTTGCATTGGCTGTAATACCTGTTTTGCGAGAGAAGGAAACGAATGCTTTCAAGAGGATGACATGCATAAAGTATATGACTTGCTAAAAAAAGCAGATGTTTTGGTAGTTGCATCACCCGTCTATTTTTACGGAATTAGTGCACAGTTAAAGGCGGTGATTGACAGATTACATACCCCTATGCGAAAGGAATTCTCCATTCAAAAACTTGCGTTACTATTGGTAGGGGCAGCCACATTACCAGAATTATTTGATTCCATTAAAATACAGTATCAACTGGTTCTAAATTTCTTTCATTTGGAAGACGCTGGCATGGTGCTGGTGAGTGGTGTAAAAGAAAAAGGGGAAGTGAAGAATGGAGATGGTTTAAAAAGGGCGTATGAGTTGGGGTTATCGATTGAATAAAGAGGGAAGTATTTTTTTTAGTGTTAATGTTTGTGTATTATGGTGTAAGGCGGTTTAGCAAAATTGTGGATGTGTTGGTTGGAATATGTATTCGTTCCTTTTTTAGTAAGGTTCGACAACGTTGGTTATTTTCATAATTTCTATCTCCTTTTTCAAAGATGGAACAACATAAGAAGTTACATTTGAGTTCCCCTTGTTTATTTGACTTTATAATGAAAATAAAGTTATCTGTACTAAAATGGCTTGAGATTAAGTAATCGGCTTTGATATTGGTATAAAAAGGGTACATGCGAGGCATATATGAATATAGAGTAAAATCGTTATCAAGGGATTCTTTGAGGTGAACCAATGCTTCTAGACGTGGTTTTATCATTTTTTCATATTGCAAAGCAGATTGTATTTGATGTAAGGTGATTTTATTTTCCAAGATACGGTCTGCTATTTTGGCAGAAGTATAATTTGGAAGGGAAATATCTTTCATATATTGAAAACCAGCTAGATGTGGAAAATCTTTAAGAGAAAAAGTTAAGTGGATGGAATAGAGTTGCTTCTCATATCCATAAGTAAATACGTAACAATATTCAGTTAGTTCTTTCCAGATAGAGGCTGACTGTTGTAAGAGATCCATTGTTATCCATCCTTTTAGTAAAAATAAAGAGTCTTGCTAATGCAAGACCCTTATAAAGCGTTTTCCTTCAGTTCCGAAGAACCTATTCGGTTTGAGGTTATCGCATAACCCAAGGGCAGGCTCCACAGTTGGCTGCTTACCGACACAGTCAATTGCTTCAACACCACGATAGCTGATCAACGCCGCTATCCTCTAAGATTATTATACCATAAAAAAGCTTGTAGTCAATAATAACAAAGCTTTTTTAGTACGTTATGAGCGTACTTAGTGTTATTATATGCATAATGATTAAAAATAATGAGGATGTGTTTAGTAAGTTATAATCATTTAGCAGAATTATCAAGATTTCGTGTAAGCATGGGCGGTGTTGTCTTGTTGCTTTTATAAATTAAAGTGGCTGTTGTACGAACGGTTAAAAATCATTAATGCGACAACTAATTTTTTTCTTTATAGGGGATATAAATCCTATAGAGTAAAATGCTCTGTGAACCAGCATACTTTGTCTTGACAATACCAAAAAAACAGGTGTATACTAACTGTACTATCATAAATAGTACAGTTAATACGGAAAGGAGGATATAGATGATTTATATTGATTATAAAGATACACGTCCTATTTATGAACAAATCGTGGAAAAGTTTAAGATTTTAATATTAAATGGAGTGTTAGAAGAGGACAGTAAGATGCCTTCTGTTCGTAGTTTAGCGATGGAATTGGCGATTAATCCGAATACGATTCAAAAGGCATATTCTAAACTAGAAAGTGATGGTTATATTTATTCTGTGAAAGGAAAGGGAAATTTTGTTTCCTATAATGAAAAGATGATGGATGAAAAGAAAAGAGAAATTGAATTAAAATGTAAAGCATTGTTGAAAGAGGCAAAAGAGGTTGGTATCTCTTCGAAAGAAGTAATAGAAATGATGGAAAAGATGAAAGAGGGGAGTGAGTAGAAGATGATAGAAATAAAAAACGTAAGCAAGTCATTTTCGAAAAGAAAAGCAGTGGATCAAGTCAGTTTTACTATTCGTGAGGGAGAAGTATTTGGATTGATTGGTACAAATGGGGCAGGAAAGAGCACCCTGCTTCGTATGATAACAGGAGTATTTGATGCCGATTCAGGAGAAATAATCATTGATGGAAAATCAATAAAAAAGGATGTGAGTGCAAAGGAGTTATTTTTCTTTATTCCAGATGAACCATATTTCTTTGAAAATGCAACACCAAAGGATATGGAGCGATATTACAAAAGCGTTTTTACACAGTTTAATAGTGAGCAGTATTATGATTATTTAGAAAAATTTGAATTAGATAAAAAAAGAAAAATTTCTACTTTTAGTAAGGGAATGAAAAAGCAGATAGCCATTCTTTGTGGAATTTGTGCTGGAACAAAATATTTGTTATGTGATGAAACATTTGATGGTTTAGATCCTTTAATGCGACAGGTGATAAAAACTTTGTTCGCAAAGGAGATGGAGGAACGTGGTTTAACACCGATTATCGCATCTCATAATCTTCGTGAATTAGAGGATATTTGCGATTATGTCGGTTTGTTACATAAAGGTGGAGTATTGTTAGCAAAAGATTTGGAACAGATGAAATGCCAAATCCAAAAAGTTCAATTTGTGTTAAAGGATAAGAATAAAAAAACAAGTTGGGAAGGACTAGATGTGGTTTTGGAGGAACAGAGGGGTTCGCTTTACACCTTAACGGTACGTGGAGAACGACAGGATATTATACAGTACTTTGATAACATGGATTTATTATTCTTTGAAGTACTACCACTTTCCCTAGAGGAAATATTTATCAGCGAAACGGAGGTAGTAGGTTATGACATTAAAAAACTCATTTTGGATTAGAGTAAGAGAAAATGGAAGAAGAAGAACCTGGACTTGGATTTTGCAGGCAGCTATCTTTTTTATGATAATACCAATTAATTTAACCATGCAGATTTCCTTGCTGTTAGAACGGGCAAAGCTTGATAAAGGAGTCGATATTGTAGCCTATTGCCAGGAGATAGTAACGATTAATCCAATTTTATCATTCATGATCTGTCTGTATGCATTAATGGTTGGAATACAAGGGTATTCGTATTTACATAACCAAATGAAAGTAGATATGTATCATAGTCAGCCAGTGAAAAAGGAAACGCGTTTCTTTTCAATCTACATAAATGGAATACTTACATTTATGTGTCCTTATGTGATAAATCTTATAATAGGGTGCATGATTGCAGTGGGGTATAAGGTGTTCAGTGGTAGCATGTTTGTAAATATAGTATATGCAGTTGTTTTTAATTTTGTTCTATTTTTGGCAGTCTACCATATTTCGATATTGGCAACTTTATTAACCAACAGCATTGTGATTTCTGTTATATTAGCAACTATTTTTATGGTTTATGAGGGCATATGGAATGTAATCGGTGATACATTTGCCCAATATACCATGAACCATAACATGTCAGGAGAACATTTTTATATTACACCAGTATTAAATATGCTGTTTTCTAGTGGTGATATTGGTTCACAGGAAAGTCTTGTACAAAAAATTTATGATAGTTGGTTTTTATTATTGGTTGCATTTTTAGTAAGTATGTTGATTTTAGGACTCAGTTTCTTTGCCTATATCAAAAGAAGAGGAGAAGCTTGCAAGAATGCAATAGCATTTGAATGGACAAAAATTGCCGTGAAGGTTATGGTCTTAATTCCAACTGGCATTTTAACATTTTTAATTTATATGAGTTACTTTGATTTTGCGAATATATACAATGCAGATGGAACTGGTTTTGATTTTGGAAGTAGCATTACCTTATTTGGTATGGTAGTAGGTTTCATTGTTATGTTTATTGTCAATGGTATCATAGAACTTGTTTATGAAAAAGATTTAAAGGCTATCTTACAGCATTGGAAGAGTTTTGTTTTAATTAGTGCTGGAACTGTTGTAATCGTTATTTGCAGTTTCCAAAATTGGTTTGGATTGTTTGATAAAGCTCCAAGTAAGAATAATGTAAAAGATGTAGCTATTTATCTTGCCTATGATAGCAATAAATATGGATTAGAAGGTAATCTCAAAAAAATGAAATATAAAAATTTAGATGTGGTATATCAATTGATTGATGCATCTTTGCCAGATAAAGAAGCAAGAAAATATTTGAATGGAGAAAGCGACGGTATTGAGGAAGGAGTAAGAAATGATACTACATATCATAAGATAGAAATTGCTTTTCATATGAAGATTGGTACAACCGTTTACCGTCGTTATTATGTTAATGTAAAAAACAATGCAAAAGCATTGGATACGATATTCTCTAGTGAGGAGTATTTAAAACAGCAGTATAGTATTTTGTTCAAGAAATATAATCCAGAAGAAGATATATATTTTGATGCTTATAATGGGGAGGATCCTTTTTCGTGTAATATATCCAAGGAGAATCTAAAAGAGGTAAAAGATATTTTGTGGAAAGACTTAAAAAATACTTCGTATAGTCAATTATGCGCAGAAACCACGAAGCAGATTGGAACGATTAATTCTATGGAAGGTGACGAGAATATTGCTATCTATAATACGTTTGAAAATTTTAGAAATTGGCTGATGGAACATCATAATTATGGATTTGATAAAAAGGATTTTCCAAAACAAATAAGAAGTGTCACTTGTAATGAAGAATACATATATGATAGAGATGTGATAGAAGAATTGTATCAGAATGCACTTGCTGTAGAAAAACAGAAGGAAGAGGATGGAAAATATACAACGGTTACTTTTGTGGAAAAGGGGAATGGCTATTGTTATGCACAAGATGTGAATTTGAATAAGCTTTCTAAGAAAACATTAAAAGCAATTGGTTATGACGATGAGGACGAGAAGAAATAGTCAAAAGAGTGGATACAATCATAGATAGAGGAAACAATAGTAAGAAAAAACAATTCTAAATAGAAAAACCATACAAAATCAGGATGCTTGAAAGGCATCCTGATTTTGTATGTTTGTAAGTATGCAAAGCGTATGATAAAATTTAGGTATAGAAAATGACGACGTAATAAGAACATATGGAACAGTTGTAAATTTAGTTAAGAAAAAGGGGAAAACGGAATCATACATTTTTGATACCAGATGGAAAGGGGATTAGGAAACTATGGGGTTAATCAGACAAATGAAAGAGCAGGAAAATATGACAGAGAGGGAACGAGATATCTGTAATTATATATTGGAACATCCAGAACAGGTGGAGTCGATTTCTTCCAGAGAATTAGGACATGTTACCTTTACAAGTGCTGCATCGGTCACACGGTTATGTCAGAAACTTGGAATGAAGGGTTTCCCCGAATTTAAGATACAGTTTATACGGGAAGTACAGAATGGACAGATGGAAGAAAAACAAGAAAAAGTAACCATGTCGGAACGGGAAAATGTGGTGACAATTGTGCGGAAGGCAACCTGTGTACAGCTACAGGCAATCGAGGAAACGAAAAAAGAGCTTTCCTACAGTCAACTTGTACGGATTGGAAAATGGATTGCAGAGGCAACTTGTGTGGATTTTTATGTGTATGATATGAATGTGTATCTGGCGGAATATGGTCGTTCTCAGTTTTTCCATGCAGGGAAAGTAGCCAATGTACTGTCGGCAACCAATATTCAGGGATTGCAGGCTGCTATGCCAGCGGAGGGACATATTGCTATTTTGATCAGTCATACAGGAGAAAATGAAAGACTGGTGGAAATTGCAAAAATGTTGAAACGCAATAAAACAAAAATAATTGTCATGACAGCAAAGAGAAATGGTTCTATTGCCTCTTTTGCGGATGAATTGCTTTATGCAGCCGCACAGAAAAAAGTGGAGGAACTTTGGAATTCTATGTTTTTTGCATCGGGGAAATACCTATTAGATATTTTGTATGGAATGGAATTTAGCCGTAAATATGAAGAAAATTTGCGGTTAAACAAAAAGTATGAACAGAGTGGGGAAAAAATTTTATGGGGGATAAAAGAGGCCACCGAATCTATACGAAATGAACAAAATAAGAATTGATGTTTTGACACATGAAACGTTGTTCCAGCCATTTTGAAAAAAGAAAGAAAAAATTTGAAACATCTCATCATCCTACCTGTAAACCATTGAAAACAAGGGTAGTTTTTCATATAGTATAGATACAAGATACGAAACAGGGATTAGGGGCGCGCAAACATACTCTGAAGTAAGTGTATCAGAAAATCCAGTAACTGATAGATTTGAGGAATGGTATAAATAAAGGAGATGAGAAAAATGGCACAGGTAAGAGATTATAATAAGCTTGCCCATGACATTATCCGTGAAGTTGGGGGAGCGGAAAACATTGTAAATGCAACAAGATGTGCGACCAGATTTCGTCTGGTATTAAAAGAGACTCCAAAGGGTGCGAAAGAGAAAATTGCAGAGTTGCCAGGGGTTATTACAGTTGTGGAAAATAATGGACAGTTTCAGGTCGTAATTGGAACACATGTAGGTGATGTATATGCGGCGGCAGCAGAAATTTTACAGCTTGATGAAAATGGACAAACCGCAGAGCAGCCAAAGCAAAGTATTGTAAATCGAGTGATTGCAACCATGTCAGCAGTATTTGCACCTTTTGTGTATATACTGGCAGCAGCAGGTTTGCTTCAAGGGGCATTGATTTTGATTACCATGGCGGCACCAAGCTTTGCCAATACAGGAACGTATGAGGTATTAAGCTTTATGTCATGGACACCATTTACATTTTTGCCAATCTTTATTGCTATTACCGCATCAAAGCATTTTAAATGTAATACGTATATTGCCATTTTATGTTGTTGTGCTTTGGTAAATCCAAGTTGGGCAGAGATGGCAGCCAGAATTGCAGGAGGAGATGTGATACATTTTCTTGGAATTAAGCTTTCCGAGACTACTTATACATCCACTGTGTTACCACCATTGATTTTAGTATGGCTGTTATCTTATCTGGAACGTTTTATTGAGAAAAGACTTCCAGATGCTACCAAGCCATTGTTGACCCCATTGCTTTGCTTTTTGATTATGGTTCCAGCAACAATTCTTGTGATTGGACCAGTATCAGCCGTTACTGCAAATGGAATCGCAAAAGGTTACAATTTCCTTGCAGGAACAGCACCAGCATTGGCAGGAGCCGTGATTGGAGGCTTTTGGCAGGTAGTTGTTATTTTCGGTGTACATTGGGGTATTACACCGGTTGTTCTTGCCAATTTTGATATGTATGGAAAAGATACCTTCCAGGCATTTCAGACCATTGCAGTTGTTGCACAGGTGGCAGCCGCTTTTGGTGTATTCATAAAATCAAGAAACAAAGAATTTAGAGGTGTGGCTCTCTCAGCAGGTATTACAGGATTGTTTGGAATTACGGAGCCTACCATTTATGGTGTTACACTTCGCTTGAAAAAACCATTTATCTGTGGATGCGTTGGTGGAGCAATCGGAGCCGTAGTTATGAGCTTTTTCAATTCTGCTTATTATGCATATGCAGGACTTCCAGGTCCATTGACTATAGTAAATGCAATTAGTAAAGATGCACCAATGTCATTTATTGGAGAGTTGATTGGATGTGCAGTTGCAGTTGTAATTGCGATTGTCTTAATTCAGGTCATTGGTTTTGATGATCCAAAATCAAAAGAGGATAAGCCAGCAGAAAAAGCAGAGCAGGACGAAAACCAGGCAACAGAAGAAATCGAAGAAAAAACAGAAGAAAAAGTTGTCATGAGTCCATTGACAGGGGAGGTAATTCCACTTTCCGAGGTAAAAGATGAGGCATTTTCCAGTGAAGCAATGGGAAAAGGATGTGCTATTATTCCGACAGAAGGAACGGTATGTGCGCCATTTGATGGAACAATTGTTGGATTGCTGGATAGTCACCATGCAGTTGGAATGGAAAGTGAAAATGGAATTGAAATCTTGATACATGTAGGAATGGATACGGTAAAACTAAATGGAAAACACTTTGTAAGTCATGTAGAACAAGGACAAAAGGTTAAAAAGGGACAGCTATTGTTGGAATTTGATATTCCAGCAATTCAAAAGGCAGGCTATGAAGTGGTGACACCTGTAATTATTGCAAATACAGATGAATTTAGCGATATTGTAACCGAAGCTAACGGACAGGTACATTGTGGAGAACGCTTGTTGCATTTAAAGTAACATGTCATTGTTCACGGTTTTGAAACGTTATGGTAAATATCCCTTTGATGGGATGAAGAAAGATTAGTTCAGGAGGTTTCATATGTCATTATCAGATAAATTTTTATGGGGCGGAGCAGTTGCCGCAAATCAGTTAGAAGGCGGATGGAATGCAGATGGCAAGGGAATCAGTGTCATAGATGTTATGACTGGTGGAAGTAGCACGAAGATGCGTCGAATTACAGATGGAATTGAGGAAGGGGAATATTACCCAAATCACGAAGCCGTTGATTTTTACCATGAATATAAAGGTGATATTGCACTAATGGCGGAGATGGGCTTTAAATGTTTTCGAACCAGTATAGCGTGGACACGTATTTTTCCAAATGGGGATGAAGCAGAACCGAATGAAGCAGGGCTTGCATTCTATGACGCAATGTTTGATGAACTTTTAAAATATGGTATCGAACCAGTGATTACATTGAGCCATTTTGAGATGCCTTATCATCTGGCAAAAGAATACGGGGGCTGGATGGATCGGAAAGTGATTGACTTTTTTGTACACTTTGCCACAACCGTTATGGAACGTTATAAAGATAAAGTAAAATATTGGATGACCTTTAATGAAATTAATAACCAGAGCAACACTTCGGCAGATATTTTTGGATGGACCAATTCCGGTGTTTTGTTTTCACAATATGAAAACAAGAAAAAAGCACTGTATCAGGTAGCACATCACGAAATGGTTGCCAGTGCCATGGTTGTGAAAAAAGGACATGAAATCAATCCAGAGTTTAAAATTGGCTGTATGTGTTCCTTTGTTCCTTTTTATCCATATTCCTGCAATCCGGACGATATTATGACGGCTGCGGAATGTATGCATGAAAGATTTTATTTTTCAGATGTGCAGATCCGTGGACATTATCCTGCTTTTGCAAAGAAAGAATGGGAGCGGGAAGGAATAAAACCTCAAATGCAGCCAGAGGATGAAAGAATTTTGGCAGAAGGCAAATGTGATTATCTGGGATTTAGTTACTATATGACCAATGCGGTAAAGGCAGATGTGAAAAAGGATACCGCAGAATCTCTGGATGGAAGTTCTCCATACTCCATTGCCAATCCATATGTAAAGGCAAGTGATTGGGGATGGCAGATTGATCCAGTGGGACTTAGATATGCATTGGTAACGTTATATGAACGTTATGAGGTGCCATTGTTTATTGTGGAAAATGGTTTTGGTGCGATTGATATTTTGAAAGAAGATAAGACTTGCGAGGATGATTATAGAATCGAGTATCTGCGTGCACATATCCGCGAAATGAAAAAGGCAGTGGAAATGGATGGTGTAGACCTTATGGGTTATACGCCATGGGGATGCATTGACTTGGTTTCTTTCACTACTGGTGAATTAAAGAAGCGTTATGGTTTTATCTATGTGGATAAAAACGATGACGGGACAGGAAGTGGGGAACGATACAAGAAGAAATCCTTTGACTGGTATAAAAAAGTGATAGAGACGAACGGAGAAGAATTGTAATCCGTTGCATGAAAAAGCAGAGTAGTAGAAATCAAAAGAAGGAGCCAGTGGCAGAGTTACCACTGGCTCCTTTTTTTACAATGCAACGCTGGAGAAAACTATTGTCGATTGTAATAGGCAATTCCATCGTTTGGTTTAAAATAAGTTCGGATATAGCCATCCGTAGAAACAATTACAAATTCCTTTGTGCTTTCGACATAATATACGTCATCGCCATCTTCTGCTTCTGTTTTATGTAACGCATCCCGATTCTCTACTACACTTCTAGCTGCCGCTTCATATGCACTTGCGGAGGAAAAGCCCATTTCTATGCCATGTTTTTGATAATGTTCATTTAATAACGTATCATTTCGAAAATGTAATTCATTTGAAGCCGTATTGGTGTAAGTGCGATTTTTTGAATAATAGAAAGAAGGATAGTTCTGTGGTATAGTTTATTGGACAGCATACGAAAATATAATATTTTAGATCGCATCGCAGATTTATATAAAAAAATAAAAAAAGTATCGCACATTTTATGCCCCTCACAGGTTCATATAGTGAAGGGCCTTTCAAAATATTACAGGTAAGGAGAAAAAGTGGTGAACAGAGAAGAATATGAACGCATTGTAGCTTTATATGCAGATGTTGTCTTTCGTGTTGCATTAAGCTATGCAAAAACAAAAGAAGATGCGGAAGATGTGTTACAGAACGTGTTCTTGAAGCTGCTGACAAAGCGAGTGAAGTTTGAAGATGATGAACATATCAGAAAATGGTTGATTCGTGTAGCAGTAAATGAATGTAACAGCTTGTGGTCCTCATTTTGGAGAAAAAATGTAGAGTATATTGACCGAATGGAAGAGGGAATCACATTTCAAAATGCAGATTACTCGGACTTATATGACGCAATCAAAGTCCTGCCGGCTAAGCTTAGAATTGTACTTCATCTTTTTTATTACGAGGGATATCGTACGAAGGAAATTGCAGATTTGCTTCATATTCGAGAGGCAACGGTTCGCTCAAGACTTACGCGTGCAAGGAAACTGTTGAAAAGTCAATTAGGAGAATATGAATCGGAGTATAGTCCTTTCGGTTGTGTGAGCAATCATTAATGAAAAGGAACAGTTCAAATATGCTTAAAGGTAATAATATTTCTTGAGGAGTGATTAAAATGAAAGAACAGGAAAAATACAAACAGATGATGGATGAGATTCATGTATCCGAAGCAACATTAAGAAAGGTTATGGATATGGATAGAAATAAAAAGATAGCAAACAAAAGAAAAATGATGAAAAGGGTTGGAACGATTGCTGCAGCATTGTTACTTTGTCTGGGAGCGACCAATGGAATTAGTTATGCAAAAACAGGGCATTCTCTTATGGCAAAAGTTATTTTTTATATCAATGGGGAAAAGGTTGAAAAGAATGTTGCATTTGACGAATCGGAAAATGGAAATGGAAGTATTAGTTTTGAAGTGAAGGAACCGACAAAGGGTGAATGCTCAGTAGAAGTAGGTGACGCTGCGGATGAAAATGGAAATAGTATATCCTCTGATATGCCAGCGGAAGAAATTGAGATGCTTGATGGAACGGTCATTTCGAAAAATGGAAAGCAATTCTTCAAATATGGAAAAGAAGAAGTAGATATTACAGAAGATTTGGCAGATGGAAAGGCATCTGGCACCATAGAGAGTTCGGGAGAGAAGTATCATTATGAAGTTACGGAAAAAGAAGGAAATTATAGCGTTAGTGTAAAATCAGAGAAATAAATAACAGCCTCCTTTTCAATTATGCTACTTAGGTTTGGCTAGGAAAGGAAGGCTATTTATAAAAGGACAAGAAAACCCACCGCCTTTTTGCGGTATTGTCTGGTTGAGTAATATGCAATATTGTATTATAATAGGTAGAAGTTGAAAATCAGTTGCACGACCATTTTATGTTGGCGTGTAAAGGGTTTTCCTTTTACGTTATGATAATAAAAAGCGGGAGAGTGTTAAAGTGAGTACAGGAATTAGAAATATGGAAGAAAAAGATAAGGGAATTGTTACGGATATGATGCGTACCTTTTATGCATCAGATGCGGTTCTCAGTAACGGATCGGAAGAAATTTTTTCAAATAATATTGCGTATTGCTTGAATGACAGTCCTTATTTATCTGGTTATATATTTGAGGAGGATGGAAATATACAAGGATATGCTATGATCGCAAAGAGTTTTTCCACAGAGTTTGGAAAGCCTTGTATATGGATTGAGGATTTATATATTAGAGAAGCATACAGAGGATTGGGAATTGGAGGCAGGTTTCTTGCTTATGTAAAAGAAAACTATCCAGAAGCATTGCTCCGATTAGAGGTAGAAAAAGAAAATGAAGGTGCAGTTCAGCTTTATCAAAGAAGCGGATTTCATGTGTTGCCGTATATGGAAATGAAACAATAGAAAAAAATATGTGGAAATGGTTTAGTATGCGTGTAAATAAGAAAAGTAACAGGTCAAAAATCTTACGATATGACCTGTTACTTTTTTATTACACAGTTTTTGAATGCCGTAGCCCTACATGGAATGTAAAATGCAGGGATTATTTTTGGTATTTTTCTAATTGTTGTACCAATGTCTGCATTTGTCTAAGTAATTCTTTGGCTTGTTCCGCTTCTGTTTGGTTTTGGAGACTTCGTACTTCAACCTCTTTTGCACTTTCAGAAACAGATGCACTACTGTCTGATAACTGGTTGATATTTTCAATAATTGTATTATTGGAATAAACCAAATTAGCAATCTTTTCATTAATATTTTCCACACGCTGCGTCAATGTGTTAATGTGATTTTGCACTTCAGTAAATCCATCAGAGGCATTCGCAACCTTTTCATTTTGTGTTTCCATTGCATGAATAGAACACTGTACAATGTCGGTTGCCATCTGTGCATTTGCATTTAATTCTTCTACAATGTTAGCAATCTGTTCTGTGGATTGTCTGGTTTCCTCTGCCAGATTTCGTATTTGATCGGCAACAACGGCAAAGCCTTTTCCTGCTTCTCCAGCTCTTGCACTCTCAATAGAAGCATTTAATGCAAGAAGATTTGTTTGGCTGGAAATAGAGAAAATAACTTCTGTTATCTGTTGGACTTCCTTCGCCTTTTTCTGCAAATCTTCCATCGATTCAGCTACGCGACTGTTGGTCTCATTGATAGAATCGGCATCTTTTCGGATTGAATCGATGACGGTCATATTTTCTTCCAACAATTTTGATGACATGGTGGCTGCCTCTACCATAATTTTGGCATTTTCAGAGGTATCTTCAATGTCACTATTGATGCGCTTTGTCATTTGGCTTTGTTCCTTTACGCTATCTACATTATTCTGTGTCTGACCAGAAATCGTTTCAATCGAGTCATGCACCATACTGGCATCATTTTTTAAATGTTCGATTAGTGTATTTGTATTAGAAACAGCAAGTTGTACATCCTTAGAAATCTGTAGAACTTCGTTTAGCATACTTGCCTGTAAGTTGCGTTCATCCTCTGCCGTTCCAAGCATATCGCCAGAAAAAACATTTGAAAGCTTGGAAATTCTATGCAGTACAATTATAATTTCGATATGTATAACGATACTAATCAAGGAAACACTGTCGCCACCTAATAATTGTCCACTTATGCTCCATACAATTGTTCGAATCAAAGTAACTGCCAGTATTGTATAAAACAATAGCGTTTCATATTTCTTATCATGATATAGGATAGTCGCGATGATTAAGGGATAAATATAAAAGCTTACTAAAATATTAGTACCTAAAATCATCAAATATGCCCAACCAATAAAAAAGCTAAAAAACATATAGTATTTTAGCATTTCACTTTGTTTGTTGCGGATATAGCATCCGAAGTTCAAAATAATTCCCGCAATTAAAATTATGATAGGAATAATGCCAAGCTGACCAAAAGCGGTTTTATAAACGAATGTTTGTATAAATAATCCCAATATTAGCACTAATTCAATAAATGTTAAGCTGATAATAGTAGTTTTATTTACTTTCGCAACTTGATTTTTCTTATTATTGTATTTTCGTTCCACTCGAACAGTTCCATTTTCTTGTTCCATCATTAGTTCCCCCTATACTAATATTTATTTCCAGTTAAGTGTTAGCCAGTCTCTTAACTGGTTTGGTTGTACAGTTCCCTTTAAACTCCTTTCCTCTAAACTGTAGTATCTATATTTTAGCTAACCCTATTATATTGTAACACAATTTTTGGAAATTATCTATGAGAAACAGGTGGAAAACAACGTTTGAATCTTTAATAAGAACATTATATAATCAACCGTATTATGTCTGAAAAAGATTGTTCTGCCAAGATTTTATGAAAAAGATAGATGTTATCTTCAGGAGATTTAATATGTAAAAAGAGCTTAGTGAATAGGCGATATATTTGCAGTGGAATCTCCATAACTGAGAAAATGCATCTTAAGAATGAATTAAGAATATGTTACGCTATTTGTTCGGATTCAGTAGGATGAAAGTGAAACATAAGTGCCTCCTATGATGTAAACTGGAAATTGCAAATGATAGCTCTGTTATCGGGAATATCATAAAGTTTATTCATAGGAGGATATTTTTATGCATAAAAAAAGAAGAAAATTTATATGGTTTCTTATCTTGCTGTTACTTGTTTTCTGGAGAGTGCCGCAATTAAATCATGCCTTTTTTGATTTATTTAATCGTATCGGTTTGGGTGCTACAGATTCGGTAACCAAGTATAATGCAGAAGCACCAGTTAAGTTAGATTCCAAAGGAATCGAAAAAAGGCTTTCCGAGTTATCGAAACAGTATCCAGAGTTTCAATCGGTATATGAAAACAGAGAGGATTATCCAGAGGAGTTGCTGTCTTCTTTATGTAATACACCAGAGATGATTGATTTTGTAAAGGGGTATCTGACCGCAGAAAAGAAAGCATCTGGTAAATTAACCAGAAAGGAATTATCAGAGGGCATTCCTTTATTGTTGCAATGGGATAAAAGATGGGGATATGCCCCATATGGAAATTCTAACATTGGAATATCAGGGTGTGCTCCAACCTGTCTTTCTATGGTGATAGTGGGATTAACCGGAAATAAAAAGGCTACTCCATATCAGGTGGCAAAATTTGCAGAAGAGAAAGGTTATTATATGGAAGGAACAGGAACAGCTTGGAGTATAATGACAGAGGGCGCGGCCTCTTTTGGAATAACAGGAGAGGAGATTCCACTAAGTAAAGAAAAAATTGTATCTTGCTTAAATGCTGGGAAGCCTATTATTTGCAGTATGAAACCGGGAAATTTTACAACAGAGGGACATTTTATTGTTTTGACTGGTACGAGTGATGGAAAAATAAAAGTGAATGATCCGAATAGTCGTGCAAGAAGTAAATTGTGGGATTATGAGACAATAGAAGGTCAGATAAAAAATTTATGGGCATTCGATAAAAATTAAGTAGTTACAACCAATGCATTTAGCGAAGCGTAGATGTTATGCTGTTTTATTTATATTTATGCTAGGCTAAATGGCATTGATTGATCCTATGTAGTCCCTGCTAAAATTAATTATACTGTTTATTTTTTATCAGTAATTTTTGAAAGTAGGAACCCTTCTTTTTCGGAATAGAAAAGGTACGCCCTTTCTTATTTGAGAAAAATGCTTTTGCTCCGATTTTTTTAATTTTGGCACTTTTAAAGTAGACTAATTTCAATTTTTTACAGTTTTGAAAAGTACCTTTTCCTATGGTAGTTACATTTGCAGGAATGGTTACTTTGGTTATGTTTTTGCAGTTATAAAAGGCAGAATCACCAATATATGTTACTGTATCAGGGATAGAAACGGTACCTTTAAGCGTTTGGCAATTTTTAAAAGCATTTTTACTGATAGAAGTTACTTGAAAACAAGAGTCGTTTATAGTAATCTTCTTTTTTAGGTTAGAAGCCTTTACATTGCTTTTATGTCCCACGATAGCTACGGTACCTGATTTTCCCTTTACGGATAAGATTTTGTAGTCAATATTATCCGCTGTATAAGTTTGTCCCTTTTTTAGAGGGGCTGGTGTTTCGGGAGTTGGTGTTTCACTCGGAGTAACAGTTGGTGTTGGTGAGGGTGTTGCTGTTGCATCGGTAAAGGCAACGACCTGATTCTGGTTGTCTAATTCGATAATAAGTTCTTCCTTTTGCTCATTATAGTTAGTGTAGGATAGAGAAAGAAGTTTTCGTGTTGCTGTTACGCTGTTTGTAGCAAGTGAAAAATCTTTTGCAATATCCGGTTCATCTATGGTATTTCTTACTCTTCCAGACGTATAGGATGCGGTAATACAAAAATCACTTATAAGATAATTTAGGGCCGTTTTAGAACCGATGTAGTCAATATTTGTGATCTGCTTTATCGTATCCTTTTGTCCATAAATCGTCATAGGACCACAAGGAATACCTTGGTAATACACTTCTATTTCATTTTTTTCATTGGCTTTGATGCGGTAACTACTGTCGAAAAGAATATCAAATTGTGTGGTAAAGATAGAAATTGTTTTATCTGTATGAACGACAGTTAGACAGATAACCGCGGAATCGCTTGCAACGGTCATACCATCATACAGAGTCGGACCAGCATAGTTTGCAGTTATCTGTTCAATATCATTTACAATTCCATTTATGATAATTGCATTGTCAATCGTACATCCTTTATAAGTGACTCCAATTACATTGGTATTTTTTGTGATTTCTACTCGATCAACAGTTTTACCATCGACGATAAAGTGAAATCCCTCTTTTACATAGTCCTCTTTTGTTTTCTGATTATCGCTATATACTACGTTTTCCAGATGCACATTTTCTACAGAGAGATAAGTACCGATATACATATTTCGATAGTCAGAAACAGCGGTATAACTTTCAGGAATGGAATCCGTAGTTTCAATCGCATTTTTTACAATATTCCCATCATAATCATTTACTGTGTTAAGGGCTGCAGTTGATGTTTCGATAAGGGAGGATTGTAATGAAGATAATTCAACAGATGAGGTAGTGTTTTGGTTTGAGAAGTTTGAGAATTGATTGGCATACACCGGTTCCATATTGAAATATGGTATTGTTATGGAAGCAAGTAAAGCTCCACTTATACATAAACTAAGTAATTTTTTTTTCATCTTTTTTACCTTTTCAATGCTTGAATCCTTTCTTAAAATTTTATGATAGCAGAGTTAAAAAGTCTGAACTTACACGAGCCTACGGGAAAGTGAGCGAATGTTTTTGAATTATGCCAAATAATAAGCATAAAAGTGTTACGATATAAACCGTTTTGGTTTTATAGGAAAGCTTGTCCTATAAGGAAAATTAAAATGACACATTAAATATATCATAAAAATAGGAACTCCGCAACAAGAGTTGGGAGTCCCTGTAGATACTACTTTGAAAGAAAAGTCTAGTTGTATTGTTTTCCTTTTATCAGTAATTTTTGGAAGTAAGAACCTTTCTTTTTTGGAATACTAAAGGTACGTCCGCTTTTATTTGAGAAAAATGCTTTTGCCCCGATTTTTTTGACTTTTGCACTTTTAAAGTAAACTAACTTTAATTTTTTACAGTTTTGAAATGCACTTTTACCAATGGAGGTAACATTGCCTGGTATTGTAACTTTGGTTATGTTTTTACAATTGTAAAAGGCATTGTCTCCGATGGAAGTTATTGTATCGGGAAGCTGGATAGATCCCTTCAAGGTGTTACAATTTTTAAAAGCATTTTTGCTAATTGTTGTAACTTGGAAAGTATACTTACCTATGGAAGGTTTCTTTTTTATATCTGCGGTTTTTACATTTTTTTTATGACCAATCATCGCTACCGTTCCCTTTTTTCCTTTCAAGGACAAAACTTTGTACTGAATATTGTTAGCAGTGTAAGTTTGTCCTTTTTTTACGGTTACTGGCGGTTTCGTTGCTGGTTGAGATGGAGTAACCGTTGGTTTGGCTGAAAGGGTAGGTGTACTTGTATTATGCGGAGTATCAGTAGGTACAGCAGAATCGGATGGATTAGTTGGTGTAGCAGTAGGAGGTTGCGGAGTCGCCGTAGTATTATCTGGTGTCATAGTTGGAGTTGTGGTAGATGTTACATTTTTAAAGGATATTACTGTGTTAGTACCATCTAGCTCTACCATAGTTTGTGCAGATTTTTCGTCTGCGTTTGTATAAGCAATTGAAAGTATTTTCCGTGTTGTTGTTACATCGTTTGTAGTAAGTGAAAAATCTTTTGCAATATCAGGTTCACTTACCGTGTTTCTGGTTCTGCCTGAACTATAGAATGCAGTAATACAAAAGTCGGAAATGTCATAGTTAAGAGCAGTTTTAGAACCGATGTAGCTGACATTTGTAATTTCTTTTACCTTATCTTTTTCGCCATAGATTATCATAGATCCGCAAGGAATTCCTTGATAATATACTTCTATTTCATTTTTTTCATTGGCTCTGATATGATAGGTGGTATCAAAAATAACATCTAGCTGTGTTGTAGATACCGTAATGGACTTATCTGTGTGAATGGCAGTAATACGAATAATTGCCGAATTGGTGGCTACTGTCATTCCCTCATACATAGTAGGACCTATATATTCTGCTGTGATTTTTTCAATATCATTAACAATTCCGTTGATAATAATCGCATTATCCATGGTACGACCATTGTATGTAATTCCGATTATATTTGTTTCTTTTGTAATATCCACTTTATCCACTACTTTGCCATCTACGATAAAGTGAAATCCTTTTTCGACATAATCCTCTTTTGTCTTTTGGCTATCATTGTATACTACATTTTCCAAATGTACATTTCCTACGGTAAGGCAAGTGCCAATGTACATATTATGATAGTCGGAAATTACATGGTAACTTTCTGGTATGTATCCAGTGATTTGAATGGCATTTTCAACAATATGGCCACCATACTCAATGGAAATGGAATTGTTTCCTGGTTGAATTTCGATGGTATCTGTTTTTTCACCGTTTACAATAAAAGAAAAACCATTATAAACATTTACGGTGGCTGGATGATTTGGGTTGCTGTAAGTTACATTTGTCAGTTTTACATCCTTTGTTGTTAATTTTGTGTATGCTCTCATTTCCGTTCGATTATCTGTACAGGCAGCATTGTAACCTGTTACCGTATCCGTGTAACCTGTTACGGTTAGTTCCTTTATAAGAGAAGTATTATTTTTTCTAGGAACAATTACTTCTACGGTATTATTTCCCTCCTTAGAAATCGTTGCATTTTCCAAGGAATACTCATCTTCGGTTAGCGTGTATAAATTGTTATCGTTCGTATAGCGTACTTTAACGGAAATCTGTTCTTTGGTTAAAGTTGAGCCTACTAATTGAGAACCTGCGCCATCCGAAAAGGTTACTTCTGCAATCTCTTCAATTTTGCAAGGATTTACAGTAATTGAATATTTTTTAAATATACCACCAACTTCAATATAATAGTTGTAAGTGCCACTTGGAAATGTACAGTTGTCCTGCTTGAGTAAAGAGTATTGGGTATTATCTGCTTCATAGACATATTCGTCCGAAGAAGTAAGCGGATTGCAGGATACAGGTACATAAATTGCATATTTGTAGGCGGAATCGTCGGTATCCGTTGTTTTTTCTGTTGTCTGTTGTACCAATTGTTTTGTATAAGTGCTTCCGTCAGCAGGCGATTCTGCATTGAGATAAGTGGCAGATACGCCTAAATCTTTAAAAGAGCAGGTAGTAGAATTCTCACCTTTTTTGAGATTAACATTAGCTGGAAGTGTAGAAGCATCTACCTGTATATCTTTTATGTAATTGTTATAATTACCATATCCAACAACATAGTTTTCAAACATATCTTTTGATAACACTTTTTTCCCGCTGTTATTATAAGCAATTGCACCACCGTATCCATAAAACTGAATACTTTTTGAATCAATACCAGTAATGTTTTGCAAATTCAGGCTGGTGTAGTTGCAGTTTGGATTAGTAAAGTAGATAGAGCCAATTTGCAGTTGTGCATCGCTGGATGATGCCAGTGATAGTGAATTCTTAGCGGAAATAGTGGAGTCATCTGCGGTGTAATCTAAGTATAAGTTATTGATGTTGACAGTGTTTCCAAAACGCATATTGTTTTCAAAATGTATGTATTTGGCAGGGTCCTTTTTGATGTATAGATTGTCAATTGTACAACAATAAAAAGTATTTTGTACAGCAGAGAAAGTATATGAGGAGGAAAAGGTTACATCTGCATTTATGGTAATACTGGGTACGGAGCGATCAAGTGCTCCACGATTTGGGGAACCCATGATTAATGAACCCATAAATTTCGTTTTACCATTTATTATTAGTGAGCTATTAGGAGCTAATATAGAACTGGAACTTTTTATTACATTATCTTCTCCGTTAAGAGTTATTGTTACATTTTCGTTGCAATACAATTGCGAAGATAAAGAACCATCAAAAATTAATGATGTAACATTTGGACAGGAGAAGTAAATTTCCGATCCTGTAATTTTAGGTGCCTTGACAATGATTGTTTTTAATACTGTATAATTTTTAAGAACACAGCCTGTAATCTGAATTTCTTTTGAACAATCAAATATAATTGTTGAGGCAGATGCTATTGTTGCTAGTTGTTCTGCTGAAAAGTTTGTAGAAGTAAGATAAGTGTCGTCTAATGAACTGGAAACGGTATCTCTAATTGTGACAGTAGTATTTGATTTTGTAACAGTAATGCCTGATGTGTTCATTGCTGAAATTTGTTTTTGTGTAGAGCACTGGTTAGCATATATAATTTGTAAGTTTGAATAGGGTGTTGTCATAGAGGCAGTAAGTGAACTGCTCAATAACAAGCAAATTAGTCTTTTTTTCATTCGCATTTTTACCTTTGCAAGTATTTGCATCCTTTCTTAGAATTCAAAAGTGTTATAGTTATATAGTGTGTAATATTTTTGTTAAAAAATACGCATTAAATATATCATATAATCCCCAAATAAGCAATAGAAATAAGAAAAGCTTGTAAAATAAAATATTTAGCTTTAAATTAAAAAAAAAGTGTGTTATACTAGTTGATGTAATATTTTTGTAATATTTGTGAAAAGATAAAAAAGAATGGAGAATGATGCATGAAAGTGAAGACAATGAAAATGAAAAGGGTAATAGTGGCAATATTGACTATTGTTATGGTATGTGTAAATAACCCAATGTTTCAAACTAAAATTTATGGTAGAGAGGGGTTGAGTTATAGTGCTACAGAGGGAGATGTAACTTGGGAGGCATATGTGCCTTATGATACATATAATGTTGGGTTAAGAATTAAGTATTTCAATACTGAAAATGCAGTATTGAAATTGTTGACAAAAGAGAAAGTAAAAGAGTTATTTGCAGACACTAATATATCTATTTATGTAGGTAGAGGGGAATTTTATTTTGCTGGAGGAAATGGATACAGTGATGCTGCTACTCAAATTAGTAGTGTTTCATCACTGGTTATACCGGAAGATTATCCGATTTTCCCTAATAAGTATACTTTTACTGATTATGATGATCATGACATGTTCCACAACAACTCCTCCATCAAGGACATAACTGTAAATACAGATGGAAAAAATGGTTTTGAAATCCGAGAAGCAACCTTTTATAACATGTCTGGGTTACAGAATGTTAGCATTGACGTAGGGGATCAGGCGATTACATTAGATGGTTCTGTATTTGCAAATTGTAAAAATTTGAAAACAGTGACCTTGAAGGGAAAAAATATTAATTTAGTAGGCAGTTACAATTTTGCTGGGTGCACAAATTTAAAATCAATTGTAATTGATGGTAATTTATCCATTAAAGGGTATCAAGATTTTGCAAAATGTAACAGTTTGAATAATGTACAGTGCAATGGAGATGCAGCCTTAACGGTATCTAATACATTCACAACAAAAGAAACGTTTTCAGAAGCGAAGGATCCACAAATTACATTTAATGGAACAGTAAGTATGTTATCTGAACAGGCTAGTGAGGAAAATCATACTGGAGTCGCAACGACCTTAAAAAATGATAACGTGGTTTCTACAGCGAAAAACACTGGTGTTTTTGTAGATTGCGGAAATATTGGTACGATTAGTTTGAAGGGAAGTAAAAATGACTTGCCCTCAAATTTTGTCATCAGCACAACAGTTAAAAATCCAACAGTTGAAAATCCTACCGGCAAAGACCTAACAGTTAAAAACTTTAATATAGAAGGTAGCAGCACATTACATGCAGGAGCAATTTCTAATATTGCTATAACAAACGTTTCTTTTAATCAGGAAACAAAAGTAGAAAATAATGCTTTTGTAAATGATGAAATTGGTACGATGTATTTTAATACATCAGAAGTGACTGGACAAATGGGAATGAAAACTTCTGTAAGTGAGATATATTATAATAATACGGATATAAATAAGAAAGAAGAAAAAGTAACAGAACTAGCAAACCTGTCATTAGATGGGGTTGATTGTGAGAATATTTATTTCTTTAGTCCTAATTTTAATTATTTGAAGAATGTATCTTATCAAAACAATGATAAAAAAGAGACAACAGTGTTTGGATATGGCGGAAAAATTGCGAAGTATGAAGAGGATGCTACAAAAATTACGTCTAAAGATATGTTTGAAAAATGGGTTAAGAAGAATGGCGGTACCTATAAAAATATTGTTTCATTAGATGAAAGCAATCTACCAAAAGAGAAGAATCTTTATGTGGATAAGGAAGGGCAGAGTGCAAATTTGGACCTTAGTAGTTTGACGATTACAGCACATTATAATCCTGAGGTTGCCGATATGGATCAATTTCCAACTAGCGTGAAAAGCTTGATACAAGCTTCGAAATATACCTTGCCTTATACAACGGATGCGGATGGAGACACTAATTTTTCCTATAAGATATTACAAGAAGTAAGCAGTGCGAGAGTGGATAGCACTACACAGTATGTATATCAAGGGAAAAATGCAAAAAATGAAGATGCTACATATGTATGTTGTGAAGATAAAAATGTAAGCCTTCAACCAGGTAGCTATCGTTATTATGTACAAGCAGGTGGTATTACTTGGCCATTAGATGTAAATGTGAAAGTAAATGCGGTGGAGCGTATTGAAGTACAGCCTAAATCTGGAGATGTATTACATCTGACTGAGGGCGATAAATTAGATGCAAGTGAGGTAAAGGATCGATTAATAGTAACTGCTTATTTTGCAGATGGAGAAAAACAAGACGTATTGGATCAGAGCCAGTTTGAAATTCGAACACAGGATTACAAGACAGAGGTTTCCAAAACAGATACAAGCTTAATTGTTTCCTATAAATCGCAAGGGGAAGGAATCAAAGCAATCTGTAATTATAATAAATTTATTGTACATGAGAATAAAGTTGTTTCCTTTGAAGTGAATTCAGATAAGGATGTTATGGCAGATGGAAGTACATTAGAATTGAAAGATATTTCCGTAAAAAATGTAAAGTATGAAAATCCTGAGCAGACACCAATTGGAAATGTGGAAAAAGGATTTCATTTCGTACAAAATGGAGTGATTAAAGATAACTATCAGATCACAAAAGGAGAGAACAAAATCGCAGTTGTTTATGAAGATTGCACCATGAATGATGCATTGGAAATAACTGGTATTGACAATGCGGTAGAAGATTTCGAAGTGTTCTGTCCAATAGATGAGGTAGAACTTTATAAGAAAAATACATTAAACGTCAGCGAGATTTCACTTAGAAATGTAGAGTATAAAGATTCTAGATTAAAGAATGAGGAAATCATTGAAAAAGGATTTACATTTACAGTAAATGGAAAAGAAACGGATACAGTAGAATTACAGGAAGGAAAAAATGTAATTGGCGTAAAATATAATGGATTGGATAAGTATAGTGCGATTACAATTGAAGGAATTCCAACCACGATAGACCGAATAGAGGCGCAATATATAGGACCAGCAGTTTATGAGGGATGCGAAGTCTCAAAAGATACAAAAGTTTTGATGGTTACAGTATATCATAAACATCCAGATTCTATGGATTTGTTACTTTCGAATTTTGATGTAAGTTATGGAACCTACCATATTGTACCAGGTGAGGATAATCAGATTTATGTCTATTATAAAGGGGTAAAATCAGCCAATGCAATTCATGTCCAAGGGCTTGCAGATAATGTCGTAGAGTTTAAAAAGGTTACATATAAAGGAAGCGGTAAAGCAGGAACTGTAGTAAATAAGTCAGATTTTTATGTAGAATTGGGATATGCATCAGGAAAAACTGTGAATTCTGAGCAAAATCCTGAAATTTTAAATCAGTTGCTTGTAGAAGAGAAGGTTTTAAAAAATGGTGAAAATACAATACAGCTTACTTATGGCGAAACATTAACGAAAACGATTAAGGTAAATGGAACACAGGATGGTTTAGTGACAGCAACACCAACCATGAGTGTAACAACACCAGCCATAACAAGTTCACCAGAGCAAACACCACCTGCAACAGATAACGTTGTAGCAACAAAGGTACCAACAGGTACAAATGTGCCAATGGAAGTACCAGCTTCACCAGGTTTAAAAGAGCCTGTAAAAGGAAGCTATTATACAGTACAAGGTGTAAAATATAAGGTTACTGCTGTAAAAGGAAAAAGTGGAACGGTAGAAGCAGTAGGATATGATAAAAAGGCATCGAAAGTAAAAGTACAGACAACTGTGAAGATAAATGGTTATTCTTTTGCTGTGCAAAAGATAGGCAAGAATGCGTTTAAAAATTGTACTAAAATAGCTGGAACAATTAGCTTTGCAAAAAATATAAAAACCATAGAGGATAGTGCATTTAGTGGATGTAAAAATATAAAGAAAGTCATTTTTGGTACCAATGTAACGCAGATAGGAAAGAATAGTTTTTATAAGTGCAAAAAATTGCAGACGCTTCAGTTCCAAAGTGGAAGTGTGAAAAAGATAGGAAAAGCTGCATTTAAGGGTATTGCGAAAAAATATACATTAAAATGCCCGAAAGCTTTACAAAAGACTTACAAAAAACGTTTGAAAAAGGCTCTTTAAATAATTGTTAAATACAAGATTGGTTTTGTTTTTGGTCAATGGCAGAAATGTATAGAGCAGAAATAAAATCAATCTTGTTTTCGTATTAATTCAAATCGTTACAATTTTTATAGATAAGAGCAGATACAAAAAATGAAATAACAGGATGGTAAGGATATGAGTAAACTAGAGGTTGTTACCTTATCTAATATAGGAAAAAAAAGAGAGACCAATCAGGATAATTTTTATTGCAATGGGGTATTTAAACCTATGCAGGATACCTGCTTTTTTTACAGACAGGTAGAGGATAGCCAGGGAGAAAAAATATATGCAGTGTTAGATGGTGTGGGCGGTCTACGCTATGGGGAACAGGCAGCGTATATTGGAGTTGAAACGCTGCATTCCTATATTCAAAAAAGCAGAACAGACAAAAGCACTTTTTCTGGAAGACAGGCGGTTTATCATATGAATGAAGCAATATGTGCAGAAATTAAGAATAAGCATGCACGAATGGGAAGTACTGTAACGCTTTTGAAATATGATCATGCACATGTGAGATTTTATAATTTAGGAGATAGTAAGGCATTTTTGTATCGCAAGGGAACTTTGCGGCAAGCGACAGAAGATCATACAGAACAGGCGAGCTATCTGCGATTGCAGAAGAAGCTGGGAATAAAAAGTGTTGCATATCAGGAAAATGCATTAACGCAATATTTAGGAATTGAGTCGGAGGAATTTGTAATAGAGCCATCAGTTTCCAGTGAAATAAAAATGATGGAAAAAGATATATTTTTGCTTTGTACGGATGGTTTAACAGATATGGTACAAAAGGAGAAAATTGCTGCTGTTTTGTCAGAAAATACTACCTTAGAAGAAAAGGGAAGAAGCTTAGAAAAGCTGGCAATGGATGCAGGAGGAAGAGATAATATTACAATTTTATTATTAGAAAAACAAGTTTGAAAGCAAAAAAACAGGAGGAAAAAGATGAAATTGAATTTTATTGGAATTTTTATGTCAGATACCAATGTGATTATATGTGAAAGTATCGCAGTTATTTTATTATTGCTAGTATGTATTTTCCTTAGTAGGAAACAAAAACAGAAAAAGAAGAATACGGAACAGGAAGAAAGCAGAAAAGAATGGGAACAGTTACAACGTTCTTTAAAAAATGAGAAGGGAAGATAAAAAATGGGATTTGTAATTTCAATCTATACAAAATTAGCATTTAAAGAATACATGATGCCATCGATTCAAAATTCAGATTATACAATTACCTTGCGAAGTAATTATTTTCAATTGAAGGAAGATGTGCAAGTAGAATTAGAAGTATTAAAGGGAAAATGGCGCATTAAAAACAGTTTAAAATATACGGGAGTAGAAAAAGAAGGACGTTCGTTGGAAAATAATGCAGTGGTAACGTTATATACCAACAATGGAGAAGAAATATCCATTATTGCAAAAGAGATAGAAGCCAATTTTCATGTATATAAAAAATATAGTTTGAGAGATGTTGCGGCTGTATCCATAGGAAAGGAACATACGAATACAATCTGCTATGACTATTTGGGAATGGTATCTCGTAACCATGCAAGAATAGCAAGAACAGAAAACGGATACAAGATTGAAAATCAAAGTGTCAATGGAGTCTATGTAAATGCAATGAAAATTGAGCAGAGTATAGAATTGAATTTTGGAGATTTTATCAATATTCTCGGACTGCATATTGTCTTTTTGGGGGATATTCTTGCGATAGATACAGCAGACAATGGAGTTATTGTAAGAAATGAATTGCTTCATGAATATGAATTTGAAGAAGAACAGACTCGCTTGTTGGGGCCACAGAAGCAAATATCTACTGGTCCGATTTTGTATCATCGAGCACCTAGAAATTATGAAAAACTGGTAAGAAATCAAATAGAGATAGAAGAAGTGCCAGAAAAGAAAAGTACAAAAAAACAATCCACGATACTTACGTTGGGTCCATCCTTAACAATGGTCTTTCCAATGCTTTTGGGATATGCATTTATGGGATATGCCAATAAGATTGAAGGAAATGGAAATGGTTCTAATCTTTATATGTATTCAGGCTTGATAATGATTGTAGGATCTGCGTTATTTGCGGTGTTGTGGGCTGTATTAAATTTACGGGCACAAATAAAAGAAGAAAAGGAAGATGAGAAATTCCGATTTAAAGCATATAGTGAATACTTAGTAGATAAGAAAAACGAAGTAGAGACGGTTTACAATGATACGATCCGAAAATTAGAGGAAACATATCCAAGTGCAAGTGCCTGCTTAAATTATAATGAAAACATGGGAATGCTTTGGAATCGAAATTATACCCATGATGATTTTTTGAGACATCGCTTGGGCGTTGGTGAATTACCATTTCAGTGTGAAATTGCGGTGCCTAAAAAACGTTTTAAATTACAAAAGGATAATTTGGCAGAACAGCCAGAGATGATTAAGGAGAACTTTCAAACCCTTTATAATGTTCCGATTACGTTGGATTTAATAACGAAAAAACTAATTGGAATTGTTGGAGAAAAAACAAAGAGGAATGCAATTGATATAGCCCGACTACTTAGTTTGCAGATTGGGGCGAACAATTGTTATACAGATGTAAAAATGGTATATATCTATGATAATGAAACCTCTGATGATAATGGGCAATGGGAGTTTGCAAAATGGTTTCCACATACATGGTCTGAAGATAAGAACACACGTTATGTAGCAGCATCAAAAGAGGATATGGTGGAAGTTTTCTATGAATTATCAAAGGTAATGCGAAACAGAGAAGAGGAAGAAAATAAACAGGATAGCAGAATAGCAAAGCCGTACTATGTGATGTTTGTATCGGATGTTTCGCTGTTGGAGGGACAAAGCTTTGACAAGTATATATTTAGCGGAGAGCCTTGCTATGGACTTACGACTATACTATTAACGGATAGCCATGAAAAGCTACCAAATGACTGTGAAT
Organism: Clostridium sp. CAG:411; assembly: GCA_000437275.1. GTDB lineage: Bacteria > Bacillota > Clostridia > Lachnospirales > Lachnospiraceae > CAG-411. Next base: position 44,264 of record FR899699.1, read on the forward strand.
TTATTATTGAAAATTCAGAGAACTTCTCTGGTATGTATGATGTATACCAGGGAAAAATGGAAAGACAGAAGATAAAATTTGATGCATTAGATATTGATGAATTAAACGAATTTTCGCGTCACTTATCTGCATTACATGTACCAGAGACAGAAGAGGGCGGGGAACTTCCAAATTCCATTACATTTTTTGATATGTATCAGATTAATCGAATCGAAGAATATCCTGTAAAAGAAATGTGGGCAAAATGCAAAACATACGAGAACATTAAGGGAATGTTGGGACAACGTGCGAATGGAGTGCCATGTTATCTGGATGTACATGAAAAATATCATGGACCTCACGGATTGGTAGCAGGTACCACAGGATCAGGTAAAAGTGAAACCTTACAGACTTATATATTATCATTGGCTATTAATTACAGCCCCGATGATGTAGGATTTTTCATTATTGATTATAAGGGTGGAGGAATGGCGAATCTTTTTGATGGACTTCCACATATGATTGGTCAGATTTCAAACTTGTCTGGTAATCAAGTAAAACGTGCCATGATTTCCATAAAAAGTGAAAACCGTCGAAGACAGCGTGTATTCTCTGAAAATGGAGTAAACAATATCAATTTATACACCAAGTTATATAAAAATGGAGAAGCACATTTACCAATTCCGCATTTATTTATTATTATAGATGAGTTTGCGGAATTAAAGCGTGAAGAACCTGATTTTATGAAAGAACTGATTAGTGTAGCGCAAGTAGGTCGAAGTCTTGGCGTGCATTTGATTTTGGCAACACAGAAGCCAAGTGGTACGGTAGATGATAATATTTGGAGTAACTCAAAATTCCGTTTATGTTTGCGTGTGCAGGATAAACAGGATAGTAGAGACATGTTACATAAAGATGATGCAGCTTTTATTACGCAAGCAGGACGCGGTTATTTACAGGTGGGAAATGACGAATTATATGAACTGTTCCAGTCTGGTTTCAGTGGTGCTATATTTGACGAAAACATGGTGGTTACAACAAAAGATGTAGCGAAGATGATTTCTATGCCTGGAAAGGTAGAAATGACAGGAAACAGTGTAAAGCAGTCACAAAAATTACATGCAGAGGTGTTGTGGGTAACACAGCTTTGCAGATGTATGGATGAGGTATTTCAGCAAATTTCCAAGGAAAATGCGGAGCAACCATCAGATACGGAAAGTAAGACACTTCATATTGTAGAATTGATGTATCAGGCATTGGAACGCTTTAAGATAGAGTACCCAGTAAGTGATTTTAACACAGCACGATTAAAGGAGTTTGTTGGTTTATATGGCGAAGTAGTTGGAACGGTAGAAAAAGAAGCATTGCCATTGCAAATTCTTAATCGCTCAGTAAGCAAAGGGGTTAAATTACCACAGGCAAAAGAAAAGACACAATTAGATGTGACAAAGCAATATTTGAAAAAAGTTGCTGTTGAAAATGGTTATACACATGATATGCAACTTTGGATGCCATTATTAAAAGAGCAGATTTACTTAGATGAATTTGAAGAGTTCAGAAATATGGCATATAGAGATGGACAATGGAAAAAGCCAATTGGTGAAGCAAAACTGGAGATTGTAGTTGGAAAGGCAGATGATCCAGAAAATCAGAATCAGATGGCAGTGACATATGATTTCCTAAATAAAGGCCATTTAGTAATAGCGGGTAGTATTGTGTCTGGTAAGAGTACAACTGTACAGACGATTATGTATAGTTTAATTCAAAAATATTCACCAGAATATGTAAACATGTACGCAATTGATTTTAGTAGTAAATTAACTATGGCATTTGAAAAGGCACCTCATGTGGGTGGCATAATGTATGAGGATGATTTTGAAAAAATATCCAAATTTGTAACCATGATGGAAACGATAATGGAACAAAGAAAGGCTGCATTTCGAGGTGGAAACTATAAGCAGTATTTGCAGATGCATGGGCCAGAATTTCCAGCTATTATTGTTTTTATTGATAACTATGCCGCATTCAAGGAAAAGACAGAGGAATTATACGAAAATTTTGTAATTCGTTTATCAAAAGAAGGTGCAAGCCTTGGTATTTATTTGGTTGTAACAGGTGCATCCTATGGTTTTGCAGATATTACAGCTCGTGTTGGTGAAAATATTGAAAATGCACTTTGTCTACAACTTCAGGAGAAGTTCTCCTATGTAGAATTTTTACATACACCACAGATAGATATTATGCCTGAGGCAGGTATAAAAGGACGTGGTATTACCGTGGTGGAGGATCGAATCTTAGAGTATCAGGTTGCCCTCGCGTTGGAAGCGGAAAATGATTATCAACGTATGGAACGAATTGAGGATGTTTGTGAGGACATGCTGGAAGCTTGGGACGGAGAGTGTGCAAGAAAGATACCGGAAATACCAGAAAAACCAGTGTGGTCACAGTTTATACAGCAGGCAGGGCAGTATCAAAAATTGGAAAAAGATAAACTACCAATTGGATATGACAAAAATAGTGCAAATGTGTATAGCCTGTCCTTAAAGGATTTCTTCTGTTACTTGGTTTGCGGTTTTGGAAGAACAGGAAAAACGAATTTCATGCGTGTAATGATACAGTCTGCACTGTTGAAGGATTCGCAAATTTGCATCGTGGACAGTCCAAAGAGGGAACTAAAATTATTTGCAAATGAGGAAAAAGTAACATATTTAACAGAAGAAGCAGAGATTACAGCATATGTCAAAGAACAGTTGTTACCTACATTTGCAAAACGTAATAATAAGAAATGGGACATGATAGATGCAGATTATGAGGAAGAACAGATTTATGAAAAAATGCAGGAAGAGACACCAATCTTTATGTTTATAGGTGACTTAGATTGGTTTACCGAACTCATTTATACAGCAGAGGATGACATAAGTGGTATCTTAGAAAACTTAACGGAAAAGGGAATCCTGCATAATATTTACTTTGTGGCAGAAATTGCAATGGATAAGATAACAAATGTAATGGGTTATCAGTTATACAGTAATTTTGTTTCCTATGAAACTGGAATACATTTTGGAGGACGACTTGGAGAAAATGATGTATTACCATTTGGCTATGTGCCTTATAACGAACAGGGAGTAAAGGATTCTGTTGGTGTTGGTTCAATACCTGGTGATAGTGGTTATACAGGAGTTAAAAAAGTTGTGATTCCAATGGCAAGAAAATAAATGAAATGAGGCGAAAATATGATATTAGTGGATGTGAGGATACCAGCGGTGGATGCTACTTATGATTTTATGCTTGACGAAAATACACCTGTTGAGCAGATTAAGATGGAAATTATTGAAATGGTAGCAAAGCAAACCCAGAGTGGAAAACCAGAAAATACAGAGGAATTTATGTTGTTTAGTACAAAGGAAAAGAGACAATTACAAGGAAACCGGACATTATACGAGGCAGGAATTAAAGATGGCCATTCTCTCATGCTTGTATAGAACCTAAAAGGGAAAAACGTCAATTGTTACATAAAGAATGTCAATTTTTACAAATGGAAAAAGAGCCATAAATTTATGCTATGATTGGTTATGTTGAAAGAATGAATGAAAGAAAGTCGGAGGAACGATTGATTGGTCAATCGTGTGTATCGTGCAAAGGGGAAAGGAAGCTACCAATATAATGGGAAGTTACTTGTTTCCGCACGATACTGATAAAATAAGATGCGAAGCAATGCAAAATAAAGGCATCGTAGGGAGGAGGAATATGGCTGAGTACAAATTGGGGATAACGTGTATACAGACAATGACGGAAGATGTAAATGAACAAATTCATCTGCTATCTCGCAAAGTATTGGAACTGCATCAGGCGATGGACAGACTTCAAGCAGAATGGGAAGGCGAAGGATATGCAACATTTGTTTCGGAAGTTGAAAAGGATATGAGAAGATTGGAGCGTTTGCTTTCAAATCTTAAAATAATTTGTCAATATGAAAAAAATGCAGAGAGAGAATATACATCCTGTGAAAAGAAAGTAGCCAATTATGTCAATGAATTGTAGAAGGCGGTGTAAAAATGCAAAATGTTTCATTTAAAATAGAAACGGAAAAAGTAAAAAAGCAGGCAGTCGCCATTTCCACTTTGCTAAATGACATAGACGGAGATTTTAAGAAGATCTCACAAGATATAAAAAAAAGTCGTATTTTTTGGCAGGGAGAAGCTGGTGAAAAGCATCAGAGGTTATTTAAGAAAGTAGAAGAAGAGGCGGAAGAGTTATTTCAAGACTTAGGGAAGCACTCAGATCATTTACTTAAAATAACAGGAGTATATGAAGAAAAAGAGAAGGTTGCACTGGAAATTGTAGAGAATTTATCTGGAAGTACACTCCGAATTCGATAAATTAGGAGGTGAATTTATGTCTGGCATAAAAGTAATGCTTCATTACCATGAAATACAGAGTGTAATAGAGGAACTTGGGAAGATTGAGGCAAAGCTAAAGAAGGAAAAGGAACAGTTACAAGCAATTGAAGAAAAGTTAGGAAAATTGTGTTGGCAGGGCGAAAATGCTGAGACATACTACCAGAAATTAAAAAAGAGAGAAAGTGCATTGGAAGAAAGTATTTTGAAATTGAAAAAGATAAAAGAAGCGATTATAGCAGTCGCAAAGAACTTAAATGATGCGGAAGAGTTTGTTCAGCAACTTGCCAAAGACAGGGCAGAGTAATTTAGTAAAGGAGGAGTTTGCAGATGGCTGACGTTAAAATCAAAACCAATACAGCCCAATTGAAAAAGGGAACAACCCAAATTCTTGCGGACTTAAATGTTATAAGAGAACAATTGAATTTGTTGCGTTCGCAAGGAGCAAAATTATGTGGCTACTGGAGAGGTGAAGGTCATGATGAATTTCAAAAGAAGTTTAATAATGACTGCAAAGAAATTCAGGAGTTTATTACAGAAGTGGGAAAATACCATAAAGATATCCAGGCAGTTATAAAAAATTATGAAAAGAGAGAGAAAGAGATTGTAGAGCTTGCCATGGAGCGCAATGCGAAATAAAAGCTTTCGGTTAATTATTACAAAAGATATGCCAAATATGACAAAACAAAGAAAAGAATGAAAAGGATGCTATAATAAAAAATGTAAGACAGAGGAAGTCAAAAACATTGACTGAGAAAGATAGAAAGATAATAGGAGGAACAAAAATGGCAACAGTAAGTATTAAGACAAATACGAAAAATTTAAGAAACGGAGCAACAAAGGTAAAATCAGAACTAGCAACAATTAAGACTGAATTGACACATTTGCGTAGCGAGGGAAAGAAATTAAACAGTTA
>FR899700.1 GCA_000437275.1 Clostridium sp. CAG:411
AAGAACATGATCACTGGTGCTGCTCAGATGGATGGAGCTATCCTTGTTGTTGCTGCAACTGATGGTGTTATGGCTCAGACTAAGGAGCATATCTTATTATCTCGTCAGGTAGGTGTACCTTATATCGTAGTATTCATGAACAAGTGCGATATGGTTGATGACGAAGAGTTATTAGAGTTAGTAGAAATGGAAATCACAGAGCAGTTAGCTGAGTATGACTTCAATGACTGCCCAATCATCAAGGGATCAGCTTTAAAGGCATTAGAAGATCCTAACAGTGAGTGGGGAGACAAGATCATGGAGCTTATGAACACTGTTGATGAGTATATTCCAGATCCACAGCGTGATACAGATAAGCCATTCGTAATGCCTATCGAAGATGTATTCTCAATCACAGGTCGTGGTACAGTTGCTACTGGTAGAGTAGAAGCTGGTGTTCTTCATATGTCTGACGAAGTTGAAATCGTTGGTATTAAGGAAGAAGTTCAGAAGTCTGTTGTAACTGGTATCGAAATGTTCCGTAAGCTTCTTGATGAGGCTCAGGCTGGTGATAACATCGGTGTTCTTCTTCGTGGTATCAACAGAACTGATATCGAAAGAGGACAGGTTCTTGCTCAGCCAGGTACTTTAACATGCCATACAAAGTTTACAGCTCAGGTATACGTTTTAACAAAGGATGAAGGTGGACGTCATACTCCTTTCTTCAACAACTACAGACCACAGTTCTACTTCAGAACAACTGACGTTACTGGTGTTATCGAATTACCTGCTGGTACAGAAATGTGCATGCCTGGTGATAACGTAGAAATGACTATCGAGTTAATTCACCCAGTAGCTATGGCTCAGGGTCTTACATTCGCTATCCGTGAAGGTGGACGTACAGTAGGTTCTGGTCGTGTTGCTACAGTTATCGACTAATTAAATCTTTATATAGATTCGTTACCATAAGGTAACATTGTATTCAAGCGCAAGATACCCCGGAAACAGTAATGTTTCCGGGGTTTTCTGTTAAATAACTTTTTTAATTTTTTAAAATTTTTGAGCTTTCTTTCGTAAAATTTTTTTCTATTATCTTCTAAGCTTTTACCCACAAGTAAAAGTTAGAAACTTTCTAAATTCCAGGCTTAATATAACAAGGGTCATAAGGATAAGCATGATGTTCTTGGTAGTATTGGCAATCCGCATCTGCCTCGTATCCTTCTGTGATAAAAGAGACATAGTATTGAGCCAACGCTTCAGGAGGCGGAGTCAGCGGTAGAAGCGAATCGCGGTATAGTCTATCAAGATGTTAGTTTTGCCTACCAAGATAAAAATGTCTTAGAACACATAGACTTAACCAATCCAGAAGGTAGCTTTACAGCCTTTGTGGGGCATTCTGGTGCTGGAAAGAGTACCGCCGCACAACTCATTCCACGTTTTTGGGATGTTAGTTCTGGTAAGATACTCTTAAATGGACGTGATTTGCGTAGTTACTCTTCACAGGAGCTTATGCAAAATCTGTCCTTTGTTTTTCAGGAAACCTTTTTAATGGAAGCATCACTCTACGATAATATTGCTATGGGGTGTACGAATTGTACGGAACAGGAAGTTTATGAGGCGGCACAGGCAGCACAGATTCATGATTTTATTTCAGAGCTGCCAGAGGGTTATAAGACCATATACGGCAGTATGGGAGTGAAGCTATCAGGTGGTGAACGGCAGCGTATTTGTATTGCCCGCGCCATTCTAAAAAATGCACCAATTTTAATATTAGATGAAGCAACCTCTTTTTCTGATGTTGAAAATGAGCATAAGATACAGCTTGCCTTGAGCAATCTAATTAAGAATAAAACAGTTATTATGATTGCACATCGCCTTCATACAATCAAAAATGCAGATCAGATTTGTGTGTTTGAACAGGGAAAAATTGTGGAGAGAGGAACGCATAAGCATTTGATGGAGCAAGAAGGTGTGTATGCAGATATGTGGAAGGAGTATAGGGAGGTGTGTACAAAGTGAAAGTGTTACAATCCATTATAGAACTTGTGGGAAATAAGAGGAAAAAGCTTGTTCCTCCCATTATATTGAGTTGCATTGATTCTATGTTAAATTCGGCAATGTATTTTATTATGTTTTTGGTGTTGATCGCGCTTGCGGATAACGCATATACAAAAGTACAATTGGTAAGATACTCTTGGGCTATGCTTCTTGTGCTTGTTGCAAGAATTGTAGTGCAGGCAGTTGCTTTTACCATTGCACAATGCACTGGAGCGGATATATCCTATGATTTAAGAATGCGACTTGGCAATCATTTGTGTAGCATGAATTTAGGATTTTTCAACCAAAACAGTGTGGGGAGACTCAGCGGCATTTTATTGACCGATGTAACGGATTTTGAAGCGATAATTACGCACTGTTTATGCGATGCAGTAAAGACACTTGCCTTTCTATTTATGGCAGTAATTGTTGCATTCCTGCTTGATATTCGATATGGAATACTTACTTTGCTGGTAATTGGAATTGCATTTCCTTTGTTGCTTAGTTCTGGTCGTGTTTCGGCACAACAGGCGGTTGAGAGAAAAAAAGCAAATCATAGTGCAGATACAAAAATTATCGAGTACATATCAGGTTTAAGAACCTTTCGACTTTACAATATGATTGGTTCACGTTTTGAAGGACTGGACAATGCCTTACAACGCTTGAAAGAGGAATCCGTAAAGTCAGAGCTGCGTGTTATGCCAAGGGCAGTCAGTTTTTCTGCGGTGGTTGGTTTCTTAATTCCAGGAGCGTTGCTGCTTGGTGCACATCTTTATGAGACAGGAGAGGTCAACACACCAGTGTTCCTTATTATGGTGTTGTTATCCGTTTCTGTATCAAGCATGATGAATTCTGCAAGTGCCTTATATCCACAGTTTTGTACAATCGAAAAGTCAGCAGAAAGCATTCATTCTATACTGGATCAGTCTCCAATACCGTATACTTCAGATCATTTTGCACTGGGGGATGGAAAAATCAGCTTTGAGCATGTTTCTTTTTCCTACGGTGAGACAGAAGTTTTGAAGGATATTTCATTTTCGGCAAATCCAGGAAGTGTTACGGCATTAGTAGGACCGTCAGGAGCTGGAAAAACGACAATTGTTAGTTTGCTTGCTCGCTTTTGGGATACATCGAGTGGACGAATTACTATTAATGGAACCGATATTCGAAATATCAATCCTGAAGTGTTGGCTTCTCATATGTCCATTGTTTTTCAGGATGTATATCTTTTTGCGGACACAATTTATAATAATATCAAAATAGGAAATCCGGAGGCCACAAGAGAACAGATTATACAAGCTTCAAAGGCTGCTCGATGTCATGACTTTATTATGCAGAAAGAAGCTGGATATGATACATTAGTAGGCGAAGGTGGCTCTACCCTTTCAGGAGGGGAACGACAGCGTATCGCAATTGCGAGAGCTTTGGTACGAAATGCACCGATTGTTCTGCTGGATGAAACTACTTCGAATCTTGATGCGGAAAATGAAAAGGAAATTGAGTGTGCATTTGAACAATTGATGAAACAAAAAACAGTTGTTGTGATTGCACATAGACTCAATACAATTGCACATGCGGATCAAATTCTTGTAATGAAAAATGGAACAATTGCAGAATGTGGTACCCATGAAAGTTTGATGCACGAGGAGCATAGTTGGTATCAAAACATGGTGCAACAGCAAAAAATGGCTGAACAGTGGAATATAAAAACGGACTATTCATAAGATTAAGTGATAAAAAGCTTTCCTAAAATTTGGAAAGCTTTTTATTCTATAAGAAAATTCGCCATATAAAAATGAAAAGTGATTTTTTTACACTACAAACAAAAGATAAAAGGATTGAAAAAAATGTACTTTATGTAAAACTAAGGGTTGAAAAACATAAAAATATTGTGTACAATAATGTTAAAATATTGCATTGGCGTAGTTATGCTTAGGTCAAAGTGAAGAAGTGCTTTAATCTCTGCATGAAGTGAAACGGTAAAATTGCAATTATTTTAGTGAAATGTTGGAATATTAGTTAAGTGAGGAGAAAAGAGCTTTGAAACCAAAAGATATTTTTATGTCGACCTATATTATCATTACCTTATCTATAGTCATAATCATAACGGCTTTATTATGTAATCAATGGATTTATTCCTATATACCTAGTGATAATTTATCAGCGGATTATAAAGAATATGAGATTACCTCAACAAAGAATGAGAGCATGGAAGGGCTTATTGCATATATGCAATCTAATTGCGATAAATTTCGTCTACAAAAGCAGGTAAGCGATGAGTATGCCGGGATCTATATGAAGGATTATAAGTTGAATTTGAAACTAATCGAAGGAAGAGAATTTACAAAGGAAGATTTTGAACAGAATAAAGATGTAGTTATGATAGCGGAAGATTGTTTGAAAGATACATATAAAGGTGGCAGCAAAAGGTATATTACGATACAGGAAAAAATTTATGAAGTAATTGGTGTATTCTCTAAAGAAAAAAATACAATCAATCAAAATACAAATGCTTTTATCAATATGTCATCAAAACAATTTTTAAAAACAAACACAGAAGTAACAGGAACGTACTATTTGGATTGCAAACAGGATATACATAATCTTTTAGCAGAGAAATATAATATAAAGGAAAATAACACGATTTATGATCTTAGTTATGCAAAACATTTTGAACGTGTAAAAGACGTTGCCTTTGTATTGGTGAAAATTATTCTATGTGGAGTGGTACTTTTTTCCGTGACTTGGATATTTCTTTTTGCTTTTTGGTTTGGTGGCGAAAAGGAGATGATCGTATCGAAGTATTTGGATGGGGTTACAAGAGGAAAGATTGCTTTTCTCACATTAAAAAAATGGATGCTTACAAATTCCTTTGGTGTTATGATTTCTATTTTCCTAGGAACTATAAGCCTGATATGCAAAGAATATTTATTCCTGTTATTAGGAATAGAGATTTTGTATATTTTATTTAGTAGTGGAGCGGTGTTGTTGTTTACAAATAGAAGGATAAAGGAGATAAGACACATATATAAAGGCGTTGATAACGTGTGTCATCTGTAGATGCATTTAATATACGTTAGCTAATAGAATAAGGATGAAAAAAGATGCTGTTGTAGGGCGATTTGCGATTGCCTTACAACAGCATCTATGATTTTCATGATTGAATGAATAATTATCCTTGTAACAACATATCTCGTTTTTGACCAAATAGTTTCGTGACAATACCAAGTACAGAACCTACCAGCACAGAAGCGATTATTGTTCCAATTCCTACTGCACCTAATTTTCTTAATGCAATCAAGCACGCAATGAGGGAAACGCTTACCATAGTAACATCAAATCTTATTTTTACTTTATTAAAGACGGTATTGGTTTTCTCTGCAATTGCCTGCATAGCTCCCTCACCAGCTAGTGAAATGATGTCTGCGGGAAGGTAGAAGAAAATCCCTATTGCAATCAATATGGAACTGCCAATCATAAGTAATAACTGGAGTGCTAAGTTATTTGGTGTAGGTAGAAAAGAAAAGAGATAATTGGATAATGTAGTAAAGTAGCCAAATATAACACCTACAATTACCTGTAACAAATTCTTTAATTTAAAGGCTTTTCTTAAAATTACAATTTGCAATAATACAAGGCAAATATGAAACAGAATCGTTGCCTTTCCCATTTCTAATCCGAAAATGCAAGTAATAGAGTATGGAATGGAACTGACAGGGGAAACGCCCAGATTTGATTTTACGGACATAGAAATCCCCAGAGTCATAATGAATAATCCTAACAAATAGACAAACATACGGATTCCAAAATTATCTTTTTTCAGCATTTTTTGTAATCGATTTAACATTTTCTGTTACCTCCTAATTATATCGTTTTCTTATCGTTCGTTTGTAATAAATTGTGATTTACAAGATATAATAAACGCATTAATTCAGCGCTCTCTTTTTGTGTCAGACCTTCTACTGCCTGCTGATCTACAATTTCAAAAGCTTCTTCCACTTTTTTGCTCATGTTTTTTCCATGCTTGGTCATTGAGACATAGAGGGATCTTCGATTCCCATTAATCGCCTCTCTTTTTATTAAATTTCGCCTTTCCATTCTCATAAGAATCCCAGTCACAGAGGAGGGATTTAAGTCACACCCGGCAGCAATTTCTTTTTGTTCACAAGGTTCATGTTCCATAAGAAACTCTAATATTTTTGGCTCGCCAGGCTTTAAATCCGTTGTTTTCTTGATTTGTTGAACAATGGATTTTTGACAGTTGATATGAGTTGCTCTTAACTTGTAATGTAACGTGTGTTCCATGTGTGCTCCTTTGTTTGTATATGAACAGTTTGTATACAAACTATTATAGCATCTATTTTTTCAATGTCAATTTATTTTTGTTTCTATGGATGATGTGAGTGATACTTTCGAGATGAGAAAATAGAAAATATGGGAATATGGAAATAAGGAAATAAAAAACTTCCCTTCAAGGCAATTTGTTTGTTGCCCTGAAGGGAAGGAATAAAAGAACATATTTAATTTAAGATGTCTACCACTTCTTTTAACATTAAAGTAGCTTCTCTGCTCTGTGCGGTCAGAGTTACATTTTTTCCAGTATCTGCCGCCATATCCGAAGTCTTATTTGCAATTTGTGTTACACCAACAGAAGATTCTTCCATTGTCTTGGAAATTCCATGAATGGAATCAGATATACGATTGATTGCATTCAGGAGAGAGGTAATATTTTCGTTAATAGTACCCATATCTTTTTCAAAGACTACGGCATCGTTATAGTATTGCTTACCAACTTCTGTAAAGTTATGGTAATCGGACAATACCGTATTTTCTAAGAAGTCGGTGATTTCATTGATACATTCAGTCATGCCAGAAACTGCGCCAGTAACATCTACGATAATAGAATTGATATTATCTACGGTAGTTACAGTCTGGTTTGCCAGATTACCGATTTCACCAGCGACAACGGCAAATCCCTTTCCGACCTCACCTGCTCTGGCAGCTTCAATGGAAGCGTTTAAGGCGAGCAAGTTAGTCTGTTCAGAAATATCCATAATTGAGCTGGTCAGTTCGTTGATTTTCTCTACGGCTTTTGATTTTTCTACGGCTTTTGCTGCTTTTTGCTCTACTAGCTGGTACATATTCATAGTACGTTCTACCGCTTGTTGAGTTGTATCCTGCAATTTGTCAGCATGTTTCTTGATTTGTTTTGATTTGTTCTGTCCTTCCAGAGAAGAATGCTCAATATCTTTTGCCTGTTCCGTTACCTGATCAATACTGAGAGAAACCGTTTGTGAGGATGCAGAGGCTTCCTCCATTGAGGATGCAAGCTCTTGGGTTACGGCAGAATTGTCTTCACATGCTTGGTTGATATGATTAGAGTTTTCGTCTAACACATTCATTTTCAAGTTGACACCTTCATACGCATTTTGAATTTTTTCGGTTATTGATTTTAATTCTTCTCGCATATGAAGTAAGGCGGCTGCAATGGCACCAATTTCGTTGTTTAGTTTAAGGATGGCAGCTTCCTTTGGATGTGGTCTAAAATCAAACTCAGAAGTTGCTCGTACAATCTCAATAATTGGTTTTAATGGTTTGGTTATGGACATACTCATAATTAAACCAAGCACAACCGCAATAACTAGAGCAATGAATTGTGCTACAACTACTCCAATTTGTAAAGTTCTAACTTCACTTAATACTTCATGCATAGGAGCAGTTAGAACCAATTTCATTCCATTTGTCAGCGTATAAGAATATGCTAGTTTACTTTGCCCATCATAAGAATAACGTAACACATCCTTGTTTTCTTCGTTCTCCATATATTTGAGCAGCTTTGTCACACCATCTGATTTTAAATCCTTTAACGAAGTGTTTATGTCCAAATTATTGTGTTGTAAAACCGAGTAATTTGTTGTTGTTAAAAAGGAACTTCCTGTCTTATAAATAGTATCTTTCTTTACAAGATTCTGTAATTCTGAGACATCAATATCCATACCTACAATACCGTAGGAAACGTCATTGATATAGATTGGAATTACATAGGAAATCATGTAAGCACCAATGTTGGAATTTTCGTAAGGGTCCATCCAAATAGGAGCTTTATTTGCTACTGGAATATAGTACCATCCTACATGTTCCACATCATCGGGATCGTACATACTAAAGTCAGTTGGTGTCAGTTTTTGAAATTTACTATCCTGATTTTCTCTGGAACAAAACAGACCAGAGGTAGGTTCTGTAAAATCCGGATTATAACGGATATAACAGGTCAAGGCACCTTCTGTATGATTACCAAATTCTAATAAAATATTTTCCATTTTTTTCGTATACGCATCTACATACGCTTTGCTAGTCCGAAACGTATCCGGATCATCTAGTTCACGAAGAACAATATCGTATAAAGTATTTACGGATTGTTCGATTCGTGATAAAGTAGCATCAATTTCTTTCCCGTTTTTCTGGGCAGAAAGCATTACATTTTGCTTGGCATCCGCTTCTGCGATTTTCTGTGAATTTGTAATAGCAATCGAGCCACAGATTATACTGGAAAGTAACGCAACGGCAACAACAATGAAAATTAAACTTTTTTTCATGGAGCCGTATTTTTTGTGTGTTTTCCCCGTCATAGTTATTCCCCCTGTTTTGATAGTATTATGAAGTCTCTAAAGGTAGCTTATAGATAAAAAGCAAGTTCCTTTGGAGCATTTATACAATAATATTTTACCATATTGTGTAGTTTCGTGTCAATTTTTAGAAATACGAATGATAAATTTGCTATTTATGATAAAAAAAGTATATTTTGGAAATACCAAAATTAAACAAGAAAAATACAATGAAAAAAGTTTTATAGGTATATGTCTTTGAAGAGTTACAAAAAATGAATGTGTATGATACAATAGAAACATCTGACAAAATGCTTATAAAATGATTTAAGAAAGGAGAGTTTTTATGCAAAAAAAGGGGCGAGAAAAATTTGCGTCCAGAATGGGATTTATTTTGGTTTCTGCCGGGTGTGCAGTAGGATTGGGAAATGTATGGAAGTTTCCATATATTTGCGGCATCAATGGAGGTGCCATTTTTATTTTATTGTATTTATTCTGCTTACTTTTATTGGGACTGCCAATTCTGATTTGTGAGTTTGCCGTAGGTCGAGGAAGTGGAAAGAGTATTGGTAGTGCATTGCGAGAATTAAGTCCGCAAGGGACCCGATGGAAAGTGTATCGCTGGTTTCCATTTATGGGAAATTATCTGCTTATGATGTTTTATACTATGGTAGCGGGTTGGATGCTATATTATCTATATATTATGGCAATCGGAAAGATTAATCAGGAAAGTAGTGCGGCGGNNNAGGAAAGTAGTGCGGCGGTAAAGGAAACCTTTGAGCAGTTGTTGGCTTCTCCACAGACGATGTTGGCATTTACTTTTCTTGTTGTGGCAATGTGTATTGGTGTCTGTGCGTTAGGGGTACAAAATGGTGTAGAAAAAGTAAGTAAAGTGATGATGACACTGCTAATTGTGCTTATGGTTGTTATGGCGATTAATTCTTTAGTTTTAAAGAACAGTGAGGAAGGATTAAAGTTCTATTTAGTTCCGAACTTTGAACATATGAAGGAGCGCGGATTTGGAAACATTTTCTTTGATGCTATGACACACGCCTTTTTTACGTTAAGTGTCGGTATGGGTTCTATGGCAATTTTTGGTAGTTATTTAACAAAAGAGAGAAGACTGACTGGAGAAGCATTGCATGTAACATTTTTAGATACTGCCATTGCATTGATGGCGGGCATTATTATCATACCAGCATGTTTTGCATATGGAGTAAAACCAGATGCAGGACCATCCTTGTTGTTTATTACATTACCAAATGTATTTCAACATATGTTTGGAGGACGAATCTGGGGAACCATGTTCTTTGTCTTTATGTCCTTTGCCGCCTTATCTACGGTAATAGCTGTATTTGAAAATATTATTGCTATGACAGTAGATTTGCTTGGATGGGAAAGAAAGAAGGCACTTCTTGTAAATTTAGTTGGTATCTTTTTGCTATCTATTCCAGCTATATTAGGATATAATATATGGTCTGGTGTGCAAATTATGGGAAGTGGAACTACGATTATGGATTTTGAGGACTTTTTAGTTTCCTATAATATTCTTCCGTTAGGTAGTCTTTTGGTTGTTTTATTTTGTACAAGAGACAATGGCTGGGGATTTGATAATTTTGTGGAGGAAGTAGATACTGGTGTAGGAAGAAAATTTCCAAGGGGGATTCGCAACTATATGAAATATGTATTGCCACTGATTATTTTAGTAATCTATTTTAAAGGATATTATGATACGTTTGCACCAAAGGGAATAAAGGTATTGGGAATTTGGATGACGGTTGCCGTATTATTAGTAGCATTGATTTTATATTGTGCATCGGGAAAAGGAAAGACGGATAAAGCATCTAATTAAAAAAAATAGGTTTTTGAGTAACATTTCTGCCCGGCTGAACTGTTACGTTTTTGAAGTGTCTGTCGTTTATTTGGGTGATTACAAAACTCAATTTACACTGAAAATTTTTGTGCAGAACTTACGTTTAAAAAAGGAGAAATTTTATGAAGTATGCGTTTACACATGGCGGAAGGTTTCATGCAGATGATGTTTTTTCCGCTGCATTATTAACAATGTTATATCCAGAGATTGAAATTCAAAGAGGATTTGAGATACCTGAGGATTTTGATGGAATTGTATTTGATATAGGATTTGGAAAATACGATCATCACCAACAGGATCGAAGAGTGCGTGAAAATGGTGTGTCCTATGCTGCATTTGGTTTGCTCTGGGAAGAATACGGAACAAACTTTCTAAAAGAAGAAATGGCGAAAAAGTTTGATGAAAAGTTTATACAGCCATTGGATGAAGCAGATAATACGGGATGTAAAAATGAGATTGCGGAAGTAATTGGTTCTTTTAATCCTGGATGGAATGAAGAGTTGGAGCCAGATACCTGTTTTGAAGAGGCAAAACAGGTTGCCATTCAAATTTTAAAACGAAAATTTGCTTATTTAAGAGGCGAAGAAGAGGCAGAATGCATTGTTGCAGAAGCAATAAAAAAGGTTACGGACCATATATTGGTTTTGGAACAATTTGTTCCTTGGAAGAAACAGGTTGCGGGAACAGAGATTGATTTTGTTATTTATCCGTCTAAGCGTGGTGGTTACAATGCACAGGCGGTACCAATTTCCGAAGAAAATCCAGAATTAAAATATCGTTTTCCAGAGGAATGGGGCGGAAAGGATGCGGAGGAACTGCAAAAACTAAGTGGAATTGCCACCTTAACTTTTTGTCATAACTCTGGTTTTTTGATCGCAACACAGACCTTTGAAGATGCAAAATTGGCCTGTAAAATGGCAAAGGAGAAAATAGAATAGTTTGCAAGAGTAAGGAGAGTTGAGTATGCTTACACATCAGAAACATAATATAGAGCCAGTGTTTGACGAAAATTCCAAAGTATTGATTCTGGGTTCCTTTCCATCTATAAAATCCAGAGAAAGTGCTTTCTTTTATGGACATCCACAAAATCGTTTTTGGAAAATTCTGGCAGAGATATTTTGTGAGCCAGTTCCGCAAACAGTAGAAGAGAAAAAAGAACTATTATTAAAACATAATATTGCAGTTTGGGATGTGATTGCATCCTGTGATATTGAAGGCTCCTCTGATAGTTCTATTAAAAATGTAGTTCCGAATGACATTGGAATCATTTTGGAACAGGCGGATATTCAAAGGATTTGCTTAAATGGAGGTACGGCATATCGTTTGTTTTGCAAGTATCATAAGGAGAGTGGGCTACCTCCCGTACAGCAACTTCCGTCGAGTAGCCCTGCCAATGCAAGGTATCGGTTGGCTGATTTAGTGGAGGAGTGGAAGAAAGTTTTATTATAAGAAAGGAAAAAGAATGAAAATAGATACAATTTTTAGAATGTTAATGGATTATTTGATGCTAGGGGTTACTTTTCTGGCAATGGCAATTGTGGGGTATTTAGTATGGTATTTTATTTTTTATCGTAAGATTGGAAAAGGTACTGGTAACATGCGGTTAGGTCGTTTTATATTACGAATTGTCTGCTTAGGGTATTTTGGAGTTGTACTTTCTGTTACCTGTGCAAGATTAGGTAGTGCTAGGCATATGGCACTGTTACATCCTTTTCAATCTTATTTAGAAGCCTGGTATTCTGGCGAAAAAGGAGAATGGAGAAATTTGATTTGGAATATTTTGATGTTTGTTCCGATTGGAGTATTGCTTCCGTTAAGCATCAAAAAGCTTAGAACAGGGTGGAAAGTGGTTGGAATTGCCAGCCTGTTTTCCTTGGCAATTGAGTTGTTTCAATATGCTACGGGAAGAGGTGTTTATGAAATGGATGACTGGATAAATAATACACTTGGAGCATTGCTGGGGTATTGTTTTATTCACATCTGTATGCTACTCTTTGAAAAATGGAGGACAAAAAAAGAGGGAGAAGACAAAAAGATTGGAAAAAGTGTCGTTGTCCATCTAATACCATGGATATTGGTTTGTCTGATTGGTGCAGGGATATTTTCAGCATATAAGTTACAGCCTTATGGAAATCAAAACTGTCATTACATATATAAAATAAATATGAAGGGAAAGCAGGTTCTTTTTGATACAAAACAGCTGGAAAAGCTTTGTGTGGATCAAGCACAGAAACAATATGGCATTTCAGAAGAGGTATTAAAAAAGAGACAAAGTGCAGTCTATCAAGCTACCGTAGGTACAAACAAGGATGCAAGAAAGTATGCGACCGAACTCTTCCAACAAATGGGACAAGAGATAGATATAAGTACAGAAAATAGATACGATGAAACTGTTTTCTATTATGCAAAGAACAGTCAATATCATCTGCAAATAGAGAAAAAAGGTATGTATTATACTTATAGTGATTTTGGTAAGGATGACGAGGAAGAAAATATAAAAAGTGTTTCAGGTGCTTCTGAGCAGGAAGTACGGGAAGCTGTGAAAAAATTAAAAGTACAGATTCCAAAAGATGCCGTATTTTCGGAAGAAGAAAACAGATATTTATTTGCAGTATCAGAACCAATGGGACAAAAGCAATGGAAAATGGGTGACATCTATGTGGAGTATTATGAGGATGGCACGATAAGAGAACTAGACAATAATGTGATTACTTATAAAAAAGTTGGTACAGAGAAAATAAAATCTATGAATGAAATCAAAGCAGATTTACAGGCTGGTAAATTTCAAATCGGCGCATCTTATGGATATGAAAATAAAGAACTACAGAAAGGTATGAAAAAACTGGAAGTAAAAGAATTATATCTTACCTATGAGATGGATAGCAAAGGATATTATCGACCACTTTATACCGTTGTCGCGGATTGCGGAACAAAGGAATTGCTTACCTTCCAGATGCCAGCGGGGAAGAAGTAGTCTTTTGATTCTTAAATAAGTAGATAGAGTGTTAGGTTATGAAGCGCTTTTGCGTAGGTATAAAATTTTAGTTTGTTACTTGTGTGAATAAAAGGTGTAGGATACACTACCATGTATCCTACACCTTTTATTGTCTTATTTTATGGTTGGTCAAAAACTTAGAAAATAACAGTTATAAAGAGGTTCTGTAATAGAACTCTTTAAATTTTTTGTCACCATGTCAAACTGTATTTGAATTTGCTTTTCCTAATATTTATGATGTTTTAGATTGTATGCATTGCAGAAAAAAACAAAAATTGACAGAATAATATGATTATTCGTTTGAAATATGTTAGAATAAATGTATATAGTTTCTGCTTCTATATTACTGGCGATTTAATGTTATATAAAGGAAGGATGACTTTTGTGAAAATAAAAAAGAGGGTAATAGCAAAGTATATTTGGAGAAATCAAAATAAATATATTAGTATTGGAATTGCACTATCTGTTATGATGATTTTTTCATTGATACAGATTGGGGAAAGTATTTCATTACAATATAGGACAATGTTGACAACTAGCTATAGCTATGATGTTGCTTTGAAGAACTTATCTGAATCTGAGGAAAAGAAAGTGGTGACATATCTTGAAAATCAAAAAGATATGGAAAATTATGGTTATGAAAGAGATATATTATGGGTAGATATACCAAAGCATAAAGAATACGAATATAGTTTTTTATCTGTGTACAAAGAAGGGCATTCTTTTCCAGCATGGAGTATTGATATAACGGAGGGAAAAACACCTAAAAAGGCGTATGAAATCGTTTTGGATCAAGAAGTTGCCCAAGTGTTAGGGGTATCAGTCGGAGATTGTATCAAACTGCCTATTCATGAAAGCCAGAAATTGTTGGAGTGTACAGTAGTTGGAATGTATGCATCGGCAGATTTACCAGATGAGATGTCGGACTGTACCTGGATTTTGGTTTCTAATCTTACAAAAGATGCTTTAGAAAAAGATGGTATTAAATTAGAAATGAATACAACTGCGATGACTGCAACTATAGCAAAAGAAGATTATGTCGAGGAAAAAGTTGAGAAACTTGCCAGTGAGTTACGTACGGTACTTAATCCTCATTATGATGACTGGTTGCAGAGGGAAGTGCAGGGACAGAAAGTTACGGGAAATGAAGGAAAACAATACGAAGATCTACAAGAGCGTGTATGTGTAAATCTTCAAAAAAAAGATATAATAGAAAATGCGAAAATTGGACATGAACAGTTTTTGTGGATTGCAGTTTTGGCATTAGTTGTTGCAATATCTATGATTTTATTGATTTATAATAACATTAGTCTAATGACCAAAAAGAGAATGCGGGAATATAGTATATTACGTTGTATAGGAATGGACCATAAGTATCTGAGAAAGCTTTTATGGATTGAGATTGGATGTTATGCTGGAATTGGAATTCCGTTTGGAATTATATTGGGAAATGTATTGAATGCGATAGTGGCAAAAAGGATTATATCCTACATTTCTGGAAATGATATTGGTGTAATACAATCACCTTATAGTTATTTTATTGCTATTGGAATTAGTATTGTTGCCATTGTCATTGCTAATCTTCAGATGTTGTTCAAAATTAAGGATATGACACCAATTGAAGGTATGAACTATCCAGAGGGGTCTTTCTTTAAAAAGAAAGTGACAAAAAGGGCGACAAAAAGAAAGAAACTTATAAATTTTCTGGTTAAAAGAAATATTGAACGCAATTTTGGAAAATCTATGATTGTTGTTGTATCATTAACATGCTGTATGACATTGCTTTTAGTCATCGTATATTTTGGGACTGCAATGAGAAACTTTTTGATGAGTGAAGATTGTTATAAACAAAAAATATCTGATTTTGAAACTTATATTGAAGCGGAAAGTGTTGCATATAACAATCCAGAAGCTAAAAATTCTGAGTATGTTTATCCAGAAAATATAGAAAAGGATGTGGAAATTTCAGGTATACGTCAATGTTACCGCTTCAATGATTTTAGTTATACTGTTGAAGATGGGAAAAAAGGAGATTACATAAAATGGAGTGGAAATATAGTATTATTTGATGATGCAATGCTGCAAAAACTTAAAGAAGATTATGCAGAGTTACAACAATTGGATTTATCAAAAGAAATTTTGATTTATGTATCTTTAGATGATTATCAGTTGAAAAATTTGAAAAATGGTAAACAGGCTGAAAATAACTGCTATATTGACAAAAAACAAGAAGTTATACTTAATATTGCCGCAGTAGATAATTATGAAGATGAATTTTTAGAAAAAATGAAATTAAGTGCACGGCTAAAGGGGCTTAATTTAAAGGATAAAAAGTGGGCGCAATCGCAAAATAGTTATTTTATTGCAAATGAGAAATTGATAAAGCGGTTATATGGCACTGTAGGTTATAATCACATTTTGTTTTCAACAATAAAGGATAAGAACATAAAACAAAGGATTAAAGATATCTATGTGAAAAATGTGAATGGGGCAGTTTTTAATAATTATAAGTTGGGAAGTGAGGAAGATCAAAGACTCCTGAAAGGGGTTATTTGTTTATTAGTATATTTAGTAGTATCAATGTCGTTGGCAGGCTTTTCAAATATGAGTAATACTATGAAAGCAAATCTAATGACAAGAAGAAGAGAAAACGGAATAATGCGAGCATTAGGAATGACCAAAAAAATGGAGAAAAGAATGATTATAAAAGAAAATCTCCGACTGGTTACATATGCATTAATTGCTAGCTTTATTTTGGGTTTTATTATTAATACAGTAATTATTTTGGTGTTCATGGGAGAATTTACATTTTATTGGTATGTGTATATTGTTTTGGCAATTTTATTTTTTGTTATGAGTACCTGTGTGCTGGAGTTGACGTTGCAGCATCAGTATCAACACAGTATAATTGAAAATTTAATCAGAGACGAATGATACGAAAAAACATATCTGGAAAGGAGTCGAATAAATTGTTAATTGAAATAAAGAATGCATATAAGACATATGATAATGGAGAGGTTAAAAACCAAGTGTTGAAGAATTTATCATTACAGATAGAACAGGGGGAATTTATTGCTATTCTAGGACCTAGTGGTTCTGGCAAAAGCACACTTTTAAATATGATAGGTGGATTAGATCAGTTAGACAGTGGAGAAATCATTATTGATGGAAACTCTATTCAAAAAGAAAAGGATGACAAGTTGTCTCAGTACAGAAGAAAAAAAATTGGATTTATTTTTCAGGCATTTAATTTAATTCCTGTTCTGTCTGTATATGAAAATATTGTGATGCCGACCGTTTTAGATGATAGTGAGATTGATGAAGATTATATTAAAGATATTATTGAACAAATAGGAATGACCGAATTTTGCAATCAATTTCCCTCAAAATTATCTGGTGGACAGCAGCAAAGAGTTGCAATAGCAAGAGCACTGGCAAATAAACCCAAGATTGTTCTTGCTGATGAACCTACAGGAAATTTAGATACCAAAACAGGAAATGATGTAATGAAGTTACTTAGAGATGGAATAAAAAAATATGGTCAAACATTAATCTTAATTACTCATAATGAAGAAATTGCAAAGATGGCTGATCGTATCGTCTGTTTAAAAAATGGTGTTGTTGAAAATTGGGAAGGATAGAAATATGTGAAAACGTTGAGCCATTTATATATGAGTAGAGTACATAGTTGGGGAGTGGAGAGTATGGATAAAAATAAATGGGATATAGAACAACCTATAGAAAAACAACAATACGGTGCAGCGAATGCAGGGGTGCCACAGGAAGAATGGATGAAGCCAAAATCAGACAAGGTGGTATTGTATCATCTGAAAAAAGAAAAACTGAAAGCCTATATAGTGGGATGTATAATTCTATTTCTTATTGTTATTGGTGGTACGATAGGAGTATTGCAAATGCAAACGGTATCCTTTGAACAATTATCTGGATTAAAATACGATATAGGAAAATATGTAGTGGGGGATGTTACGTTTCGAACGAAGATGGTAAAGACAGAGTTTGGTTTACGACGTGGCGTAGATAGAAAATTGAAAAAATGGAAATATTATGTGGGACTTCAGTATGGAGAAAATAATAAGTATATATTAATGTTAGTGGATAAAGAATATTATGAAAAGTTGAAATCTTTGCCTGAAATCAATCCTAGTGAGGTTGGTAAAGATCAACCACAAAGGGGAAAAAGTGTAAGTATAGTAGGTAAAGTGATAAGTACGGATACAATACCGAAATATTATGAATATTGGCGTGAAGTTGTGGGCATCAAAGAGAATGAATTGGAGGATAGCAAAGGAAATTTTGTAGCAAATTATGAAGAAAAAGATATAGAATTATTAAGTAAAAAAATGACTATAATAGAATATATCAAACCGATGGATGTATTAAAAGAGAAAATATGGATTGTGTGTGGAGTGGCGGGGATATATTTATTGATAGCAGCAATCTTTTTCTGGAGAATACGATTTGACTTTTTTGAGATAGAAGAGACAATATAAAGAAACAGGATACCAAATAAGGTATCCTGCTTCTTTATGCTTTAGTATTTATAAAAGTTCAAGAAACCTCACTATCGCTTTTATATAAGCAAGTAGCGAAGTAAATTACAAATATTATTGACCTGACTTCTTTGAACTCCTATATTTTAGAATCACGCGGATAATATTAATGCCATCTAGAAGTACAATAATAATAGTTCCTATACTACCAATGGCAGAGCGATTTAATACGAAAGCTACAATAAAAATAAGAGCGACGATTACACTTGTAATGATTTCAAAAATTAGTTCTGATTTTTTCATGAACCCCCTCTTTTCTAACGTTATCTTTGTCTTCTATACAACCAATTACGCCGTTTCCATATTTTTTGGCAAAATTAAATTTAAAAGAATTGCCACAAGAAATACAACCGCTACACAGTTTTGCGCAAACACATTTTGAATGATAGTTGGAAAGATTGCAAATAAATCCTGTGCCTCTGTAAATCCAATACCAATACTCAATGACAGTGCTGCTATGGTAATATTTCGCTGGCTAAAACCGCATTTGGTAATCATCTGCAAGCCGCTGATTACAATAGTTCCAAACATCATAATCGTACAGCCGCCTAAAACCGCATTTGGAAGCGTTGCTAATAAAGAACCAAAGAACGGAAAAATACCAGCTAAAATCATAATGACAGCTCCAGTAGCAATGGTAAAGCGATTAACCACCTTTGTCATGGCTACCAATCCAACATTTTGACTAAAGGATGTAATTGGCATACATCCAAAGATGGAAGAAAGCGAACTGATAAAACCATCACATGCCAATGAACCAGAAGTTTCTTTGTCAGTGGCATCTCTTCCAAGCCCAGAAGCCGCAAGTGCGGAGGTATCTCCAATGGTTTCTGTTGCAGAAACTAAAAAAATAAGAACAACAGATAAAATAGCATCGGAGCGAAATTCCATTTTAAATGGCATAAAATGTGGAAAAGCAATAAAACTGGTGTCGGACAGTGCCGAAAAATCAACCATTCCCATTGGGATTGCAATGATATATCCTACAATAAGCCCGAATAAAACGGATAATTGTTTCCAGTAAGATTTTGCCACAATATTAAACAAAATACAGCAAAGCAGGGTAATGGAACCTAAAATCCAGTTTTTAGCAGAACCAAAGTCTGCGCTACCACTACCACCACCAAAAGATTCTGCACCAACACTTAATAAAGAAAAACCAATGGCAGTAACAACACTGGCAGCTACGATAGGGGAGATTAGTTTTAGCCAGTATTTGGCAAACAAACCTAAAAATCCTTCTACCAGACCACCGATCAAAACAGCTCCCATAATTGCTCCGTATCCATAATTAGCACCGATATAACATAAGATAGATACAAAAGTAAAACTAATTCCCATGACGATAGGAAGTCCCGAACCGATGCGATGAAAAAGTGGAAAGAGCTGAATTAAAGTTCCAATACCTGCGATTAGCATGGCACTTTGAATGAGCATGGCAAGTTCCTTTCCGCTAAGCCCGCTGGCTTTTCCTACAATGAGAATAGGTGAAATGTTTGCCACAAACATAGCTAAAATATGTTGCAATCCAAAAGGAATTGCTTTTTGAATCGGTACTCGACCATCTAATTTGTATATATTATCTATAGAAGCATTTGCTTTTTGCATGATTGATCCTCCTTATTGCTGACGAAAGAAAACATCGCCAGTAGAGGCATCCATGCCATCAATAATTGCCAGAGACTCTAACTGATAACCTAAATTGCGAATAATTTTTCCACCAGATTGGAATCCTTTTTCGATTGCGATTCCGATACCATCTACGGTGCCACCTGCCTCTTGTACAATGGAGATCAATCCCTGCAAAGCACATCCGTTTGCAAGAAAATCATCAATGATTAGCACATGGTCATCTTCGGTTAAAAACTTTTTAGAGACAATGACTTGGTTTTTGCATTTATGTGTAAAAGATTCCACTTCTGCAACATACATTTCTCCATCAATATTGACACTTTTTGACTTTTTAGCAAAGACAACGGGTACCCCAAAATGTTTTGCAACAATACAGGCAATGCCGATACCAGATGCTTCGATGGTAAGAATTTTGTTGATTTGTTTCCCGGCAAAGCGTCTTTTGTATTCTTCGCCCATTTCATCAAATAGTGAAATATCCATTTGATGATTTAAAAAGCTATCTACTTTTAGGATATTTCCTTCTTTTACTACTCCGTCTTCTACAATACGTTTTTCTAGAAAGTTCATGGAACAATCTCCTTTCATTTGTCGATATGGTATTATATCCATTATAGCAAAGATGGTAGTATATGGGTAGAAGAAAATATTGCAAAACATGAAATAAAATAAGCTAAAAAAAATGGCAGCCAAATTTTTTAAAAAACTAAATGTTCTTTTAGAATCATGCTATATTCCTCGTCTGTCAGATGAAATAAATCGGCAATGAGTTTATCTAATTCTAAATAAATGTTTTGGTAAGTTTCCTCATCCCTGTTTTTGAGGGAAAGTAATTGTTCCACATACCCCACGCATTTTTTTATAGTTTCGGTATCAGGCATTGGAATAGGAATTTGCTCTATATGCGACCGAAGCACCTTTACCGAATGAAACAGATTCGTGAAAATAAACTGTGCAATACTGGAATTTAAAATTGCAAGCACATATTTAATAGGAAGTTCCGGTATTTTTGGAATGACAAGGTTGCAACTGTTTAAGGATAAGGTTTGCTTGTTGTCATAAGTAAAAGTCAAACGTTTACTAATAAAGCGGTATAAAAGTTTTTCTTCTGCCCGATAATAATTTGAATTTGCGACCTGTTGATAGTCTCTTGGGGAAAAGATAATATAGTTTTTCCCAGGCAGTATGTTGTATTTTTCAATGTTTGTTCCTTTGAGAATAATCTCGTTCTTTTTCGTTTTTTTCTTTTGTAGAAATTTATTATTATCTCCAGTTACGATACCCAATGCAAAATCTGCCTGCTGGTATAGCGTTGTTGTATGGGGGCAATGTAATAATTTATCCAAAATACTGTAGGTCACATCAGGAATAAAGAGGTCAAACTGTTGGGAAGTGATGTCACGTTCTTTTTGTATCGTAAACTGTCCCTGTTTGTTTGCTATTTTTGTGCCAACTGTGGATAAAGGTTTGTCAGTTCGTTTTAGTTCTAGAATAATGCTGGGACAAAGCACTTGATGAAATACATTTCCCAAATATTCCAAATAGGTAATAGAAGTAGTCTTTAAAAGCAAAGTTCGGATGGCTGTATGTGCTTTTGTATGTAAAATTGCTTCTGGAAGAACGAAAGAGACAATCCCATCATTTTTTATTTTGGAAAGAGAACGTTCTACAAATAAGTCATAAGATTCTATCTGCTTTCCTTGAATGCACTGGTAATGCTTTTTTAGATTTTCTTTTTCAACAGAAGAAAAAGCGTATCCCCAAGGTGGATTTCCAATGATGCAGTCGTATAATTCCTGTGAATCACAAAGCAAAAAATCCGATTGTGTAATATTTCTATAAAGAATGTCTAAATCGGTTGGTTTATGGAGTAGTGCCAGATTAATTCTGGTAAGTAGTACACTGATTTCGTCAATGTCGTTCCCATGTATCAGGGAGAGATCAGTCTGGTTTGGTAAATGTAATAAAAAGTTTCCAGTACCACAGCAAGGGTCCAAAATTTTCTTTTTGCTTAGGTCAGGAAGAAAACTGTGGAGTCGGCTCAGTAACTTATCAACTACATCGGTTGGAGTATAGTATGCCCCAGTAGATTTGCGTTCTCCTATATTTTTTAAAGAAAGATAAAGTAGTCCTAGAAGGTCTTCCTGAGGGGTATAAGAAAAAGGAAGCGTAAATAATTCCGGACATTGTTTCCAAAATGAAAGAGCCTGCTTTTTATCAGGCAGCAGGTCGGAAATTAACCGATTAAAAGGAGCTACTTTGTAGGTGTTATTAATAAAAAGTGGTAGTAAGGCAACTTTTGTAGGAGCTTGTTCTGGTGTCAATACCTGCTGAAATAATTTCAAGGCGCACTCACATAAAATAGAACGGATTTCTAACTCTGACAAATCTTTCTTATCGCTGGAAATGAGAGATAACATCTGTTCCACGATTGGAAGGTTTGCAGAAACTGCTCGTAAGTAAGAAGCATAAAGTGTATTGCCGGAAATATATTTTTTATTTCTACGGCTTTTTAAGTGTTCTAATTTACCAGAAGTAAGCTGTTGCTCTACGGTTGTTACATAGGTGTGTGAAAAAAGAGGTTTTCCCATCTCCCAGCGTTGTGGTTTTATTTTCTTTAATCTGATCCAGTTTTTGCCTGTATTAATAGAAATGGATAATTTCTGGCAAAGAACATCTAAGGAAAGGTAGTCCTGTTCTGTTTCGGTTCCCTTTTTCAAAAAATCACCTCTTTTGTTTGGAATGCAAATTTTGTGCGGGCATGTCCCTATATCATATAATTGTTTTGGACATAATTCGTATCTTTCTTATCATTATATAGGTGGCAATGGTTAAAATCAAGAAAGGAGAAGAAAGCAGATCTTAAAAAAATTTGTTTCGCCACTTTATTGCTTCTTCTCGATAGCTGTTAGCGACATGCATTAGTTCATTATATTGGGTCGTTGCACGTTGTAACATTTCGTTTAAATCATCAATTTGTTTCTCTTTTTCCTCTAGTTGTGTTTGGAGTGCCTCCGTTTCTATTTGGTTGGAAAGGTTTGCTTCGGCAGCATGTAACGGATTTATATCAATCGAACAAACCGTATAATCACTTTGAATCCGCAATAATTGGCAATCTTCTTTGGTTAGGACTTGTAATAGTAATTCCTCCTTTTGATTTAGAAGTTGATAGGAAGGAAGGGAATGGTACATGGTTTCTAAAAGAATAGGAGTCTGTTTGGTAAGTGGATTTATGGCGTGTATTCGGGATAGATGTGTTTCTTTATTAATAGATATATAAAATAGATAAAGCTGTTTTTGAAAAATATGTAGTTTGAAATTAGTATAAAGCGTAGTTGTGTTTTCTGCTTGAGAGTAGATGGTGGAAGCAGACGGATAGCGATTTACAATTAATTGATGGGCGGTATTGAGATAGCAGTAGTAAAGAACATTATTAAAAAGAATGCAGTCTAAATCCTTTAAAAAATTGGAACTAAGCAGGCGTGGACGGTACCATATATTTCCAGACTTTTGTTGTAGAAAAATATTGCTGTTTTTGGTTGAGAGAAGAAAACTTTGCTGATTGGTTGTTGTAATAAATAAATCCATAGGCATATCCCATTTTTATTCGAATTTATTCTAATATATGGTGGCAAATAAGAAAATAGAACATAGTATGTATTAAAAAGAAAGACAAGGGTTGAGAACATGGCAAAATGTAAATGTGGAAACAGACCAAGAATTAGAAGTAATGCAGTACAGGCAATGCATAAAAAAGGAAAAAAATGTTGTGATGTTTGCACCAGTCCGGCGTGTGGCGATCCAAAGATGTTGAGTATCTTTGCACCGGTTATTTATGATGAAATAGGGATCAACTTATGTACGATGGTAGAGTTAGGAGTGGATATTCCAGCTACCTATTCTACTGTAACCAGTGCAACGATTCGTGTAATTGATGCGAATTTTGAATATGGTACGGAGGGAGTAACCATTGAACCGATTGCAGGAAGACCAAACTGCTATTTGATTACTTTAACGGATATTACCATACGATTTGCAGTGCAATTGTATGATGCAACATGTCGATTAGTTACGACTCTTTATCCAGAAGCTCTATTTTTGCCATCAAATACAGAGGCAGAAACCTATGATGAAGATACCAATCCATCTTCCGTAGAGTTGGAGATTTTTGCACCATATGGAATCTCTTATGAAGAAGAGGGAGGCAATTTCATTCCTATAATAAATTATATTGGATTTACACAGACGAATGACATGATTCGTCAGGGAATCAATCTTTACAGTTTTGCAAAACTTTTAGAATTTGATATTGATAGTAGTACCATTACTGCAGGATTGACTTTGGTATTGCAGAGTGCTTACTTTACAGGTTACAAGATAGAAAGTGCTGGAAAAGTGGAGATACCAAAGGGTAGCATTATTCAAAGCGAAAATTCAGAGTGTTTGCGCTTTGTGGCTGGAGATTTGCTGAATCTTGAAATTAAACCATTAGATTTAGGTGCGCCATATTTTGATGAGTGTAATAAGAAATCTTGCAAGAAAAAAGAATCTGCCTGTAGTGAGTGTTGCAAGCAGGATGAATCAGAAGAGGATGAAAATACAGGGTGCTGTGCACACAGGGACAAATGCAACTATGGAAGAACAAGAGAGATAGGAAGGAATGGTTTTGGTGCCAATGGTGGTTTTACCAACTGTTTGCAATCGGAAGATTTTGAAGAGACCGCAACGTATCAGGAACGATGCGAGTGTAATAGAGGACAGGAAGGTGGCTCGCAGTATCAAAATGGTTGTTGCCATAACGGAGGAAGAAAGTGTAATTAAAAGAAAATACTTGATAGGTAACATATAAATTTCCAGTAGAAAGGAAATTACTATAGGATGTTTGGATAAGAGAATGATAAGGCGTATTCCGTAAGGGATACGCTTTATTAAATGCTGCATAGTTAAAGAATTATAGAGGCTTAGAGATAGAAAGAAATGCTTGACAAAAGTGACAAGGAAAAGTAATATAAATTATATAGTTAGTGTAAACTAACAAAAGAGATAAAAGAAATGTTGACAGAAGACATTTCTTTTGTTATAGTGAACATATGAACAATAAAACATATATGAAAACGAGAAAGAAGGTATGAAAAATGTTTCTTCAGGTAAAAAATTTAAAAAAAAGTTATGGGGAAGGCAGCAATCGTTTGGAAGTGTTAAAGGGCATTGACTTTTCGGTTGAAAAAGGAAATATCTGTGTATTGTTAGGACCATCCGGTTGTGGAAAATCCACGCTTTTAAATATTATCGGAGGTATTGATACAGCAGACAGTGGTTCTATTATTATTGATGGAGATCGAACGGAAGATATGAAAGAGAGGGCGTTGACGCTTTATCGAAGAAAGCACTTAGGATATATTTTTCAGATGTATAATCTAATTCCAAACCTTAGTGTCAAAGAAAACATTGAGGTGGGTGCATATCTAAGTGACAATCCGCTGGACATAGACGATTTATTAAAAACACTGGGATTGTATGAATATCAGAATAATTTGCCAAATCAATTGTCAGGAGGGCAGCAGCAGCGTACTGCGATTGGTCGTGCCATTGTAAAAAATCCAGATATTTTACTTTGTGACGAACCGACAGGTGCCTTGGATTATCATACATCCAAGGATATTTTGAAATTGATTGAGGACGTAAATCAGAAGTATGGAAATACAGTAATTATGGTAACACATAATGATGCAATTAAAAATATGGCAGATCGGGTCATTAAATTGCGTGATGGACAGATACGAAAAGATTATAAGAATGAAACAAAGATTGCAGCGTGTGATTTAGATTGGTAAGGGTGGTGACAAAATGAGAAATCCATTATATAAACGGATACCAAGAAACTTCATTGGCGATATTGGAAAATATTTTGTTATTGCAGTCTTTATGATTTTGACAATCGGATTAGTATCTGGTTTCTTGGTAGCAGGAGACAGCATGATTGTATCCTATAATGAAAGTTTTGAGAAGTATAATATTGAAAATGGTCATTTCGTTGTATCAAACGAATTGACAGAGGCATCTATTAAGGAAATGGAAAAAGAAAAGATTCACATATACAAAGATTTTTATCGAGAAATGGATGTGGATAAAAATGGAGATGGGAAACGAGATAGTACCATTCGTATGTTTGTGAATCGAACAAAAGTCAATAAAGTTTGTCTGATGAAGGGAAAATTGCCAAAGGGAGAAAAGGAAATTGCCATTGATCGTATGTATGCAGACAATAATAAGCTGACAGTAGGCGATACGATTGAAGTAGGCGGAAAAAAACTGAAAATCAGTGGTTTGGTTGCCTTATCCGACTATAGTGCGTTGTTTTCCGATAATGCAGACTTGATGTTTGATTCCATTAAGTTTGGTGTAGCGGTAGTAGAGCAACAATGCTTTGATCAGTATACAGATACGAAAGTAAATTATGATTATGCATGGAAATATGAGAATGAACCAAAAAATGAAACAAAAGAAAAGGAAGTAGCAGAGGACTTGCTTGAAAAAATTGTTGGTATTGTTGCAACACAGCAAGTTAGTGTACAGACATACATACCAGGCTATGCAAATCAGGCGATTCATTTTACTGGCGATGATATTGGTGGAGACAGGACAATGATTATCGTTCTGTTATATGTAGTAATTGTTATCTTAGGTTTTGTATTCTCTGTTACGATTAACCATACCATTACAAAAGAGGCAGCAGTCATTGGAACCCTTAGGGCATCAGGCTATACAAGAGGCGAGTTAAAAAGACATTATATGTGTATGCCGATTTTAATTACATTGATAGCGGCATTGATTGGAAATATACTAGGCTACTCTTTCTTTAAAGATATGGTAGCAGGGTTATATTACAATAGTTATAGTCTTCCAACCTATAAGACATTATGGAATGCAGATGCCTTTGTGCTTACTACAGTAGTTCCAATTCTTTTGATGATTTTAACAAATTATTATTTCATAACCAAAAGCCTTCGTTTATCACCATTAAAGTTTATTCGACGAGATTTAAGCAAGACAAAAAAACAAAAAGCAAGAAAACTTCCAAACTTTTCGTTCTTATCACGTTTCCGTTTGCGTATTGTGTTGCAGAATATGTCAAGTTATGTCGTGCTATTTGTAGGTATTTTATTTGCAAATGTATTGTTGCTATTTGGACTTATGATGTCCCCACTTCTCACACATTACCAGCATGAAATTGTGGATAAGATGGTGGCAGATTATCAATATGTGTTGAAGACACCAGTGGAAACCGAAAACGAAAAGGCAGAAAAATTTTCTATTACTACCTTAAAAACAGAAAGAGAACCAAAAGAGGGAGAAGAAATCAGTATTTATGGTATTAAGAAGGATAGTGATTATCTAAAAATAGAAGATACGGGAGAAGGTGTTTACATCTCAAAAGGATTTAGCGAGAAATACCAATACAAAAAAGGAGATGTCATTCGGTTAAAAGAGCCATACGAAAACAAGTACTACAAATTTAAAATTAAAGGAATGATTGACTATCCAGCTTCTTTGGCAGTCTTTATGGATCAAAAGCAATTTGCCAAGATGTTTGACAAGGAAGATGGCTATTTTAATGGATATTTCTCAAATCAAAAATTAAGCGATGTAAAAGAGGGGAATGTCTTAAATTGCATTACCCAGGAAGATTTAACTAAGGTATCCAGACAGATGAAAAAATCTATGGGATCTATGTTCTATTTGATAGAGGTGTTTGCGATTGTCTTATCGGCTATGCTAATTTACCTTTTGACAAAGTTAATTATTGAGAAGAATAGTAATTCTATTTCCATGGTAAAAATATTAGGATATACACAAAAGGAAATCGGTGGTTTGTATTTGACAGCTACCACTTGGGTTGTGACACTGTCAGTAGGGATTAGTCTTTGGATTTCCACAATTATCATGCGACAATTATTCTTTATTTTTATGCAGGATTTTGGTGGCTGGTTGAGTTGCTATATCGAACCAAAAATTTATATTGAAATGTTTCTTATGAATCTTAGTATATATTTTGTAGTAGTCCTATTGCAATTTATGAAAATCAAGAAGATACCGATGGAGGAAGCGTTGAAAAACGTAGAATAAAAAGAAAAAGATGGTCGTCACGAAAATGTGGCAGACCATCTTTTTTCTATGTGCAGTTTAGTTAAAAATATTCTTTCAGTTGAACAGTTATTATCTATTCTGTTAAGTATGCTTCGTTAAGTGCAATTACCTTTTTCATTGCTTCCTGACCAGGAGCACCGATTGTATTTCTCTTCTTTACACATGTTTCCATACTGATTGCATCATAAATATCCTCTTCAAATACAGGGCTGATCGCTTTGTATTCTTCTAAAGTCATATCATCCAGTGCGATATTCTTATCAATACAGAATAGTACAAGCTGTCCCACAATACCATGAGCATCACGGAATGGAACACCATGATTTACTAAATAGTCAGCAGCGTCGGTAGCGTTGGTAAAACCGTTACGTGCACTCTTGTTCATATTATCTTTTTTAAATTCCATTGTAGAAATCATACCAGTAAATAAAGCGATACATCCCTTTACTGTATCAATGGCATCAAAAGTAAGCTCTTTATCTTCCTGCATATCTTTATTGTATGCTAAAGGAAGGCTTTTCATAGTTGTTAAGAGAGAAACTAAAGCACCGTAGACACGTCCTGTCTTACCACGAACAAGTTCTGCAATATCTGGATTTTTTTTCTGTGGCATAATGCTACTTCCGGTACTATAACTATCATCAATTTCCACAAATTGATATTCATTGGAATTCCAGATTATAATTTCCTCACAAAAACGACTTAAATGCATCATAATCGTACACATTGCAGATAAAAACTCAATCAGATAATCTCTGTCAGAAACGGAATCCATACTGTTAAGAGTAGGACCGGCAAAGTGTAAAAGCTCTGCGGTGTAATTACGATCCAATGGATAAGTAGTACCAGCTAAAGCACCAGAACCGATTGGAGAGTAGTTCATACGTTCATGAATATCATGTAAACGAGAACGGTCACGTTTAAACATTTCAAAATAAGCACCTACATGGTGTGCCAGTGTTACAGGCTGTGCCTTTTGTAAATGTGTAAAACCTGGCATATAGGTATCTAAATTTTCTTTCATAATCAAATGCAGTTCTTCCAATAATTTTTTTAGTAATTCATCTACCGCTAAAACTTCATCTCTTGTGTAAAGCTTCATGTCCAGAGCAACCTGATCGTTACGGCTGCGACCTGTGTGAAGTTTTTTTCCTGCATCACCAATGCGTTCAATCAAATGTGCTTCTACAAAACTATGAATATCTTCATGTGTACCATCAATAAGTAAGGTACCATTTTCAATATCACGGCGGATACCAGATAATCCATCTACGATTTGATTTTTCTCATCTTCTGTTAAAATACCCTGCTTGGCAAGCATTGTAACATGAGCAATACTGCCTTCGATATCCTGTTTATAAAATTTCTGGTCAAATCCAATGGATGCATTAAAATTGTGAACAAGTTGGTTGGTCTCTTTTGTAAAACGGCCACCCCATAATTTCATATGTATTACCTCGTCTTTCTTTGTAAAATGTATCAACTTAAATCCTCATCCTGATCTTCAAAGTCAGTAGAGTATTCTTCCGTATTGCCCTCTTCTAATAAGTTATCTTCCAGTGGTCCGTACAAAGTCGGAAAATGTACATGTAAATCGTGTACATATTTTTCGTGTTGATGTATATGTTCGGACACGATAGAAGAAAAAGAATCATCCTTCGTACTGATTTCTCTAGCTTCCTCCCCGCCATAACAGCGATAATATTTTAAAAGATTCCCGCTGTTTAATTGAATTGTTGAAGCATTGCATAAATCCGAATTGCGCTGGTATGGAAGCTTATCATACATGCTAGAATTGTTTTCCAAAGATGTATCATAAGGCCGTTGTGCCTCAGAAGGATATTTAATTCCCATACTAACACCCCCTATAGTCTTCTTTCATTATACTATTGCGTTTGGGATAATGCAATCAGAAAGTAGAAATGCTAAATATTGCAAAAATATTACGAATCTAACTTTGGGATAGAAAAAAGCATCTATGAAAAAAATGTAAAAAAAGATAGGAATAATACTCAAAAATTATTGACAAAAATTGTGCAATAATGCCAAGTGAAAAAACAGAGATAACAGAAGAAAGAGAAAAAATAAGAAAAAGAGAGAACGGAAAAACTGGAAAATAAGGGAAAAAAGAAAGATTGGAGATTTTTTTTGGATGGGAAAAGGCAATATGTGAAAAATATATAAAAATTGAATAGAAATACAAAAGAATTATATGAAAAATGGCAATAAAATGTCTGGTAATCATTACAAAAGTGTTAAAAATATTTGAAAATTCTATTGGAAATAAATCTAAAATTAGTATATAATAAAAATAACTTATAGAAAGTTCAAATTATAGAAAATGAAGGAGGAAATGCAAGTGCATAACATTAAGAGAAGAATTATGGGAAGCTTAATGGCTGTATTAATGGGTACAAGTACCATCTTGGGTACATGTCCGGCTCCGCTTTTTGCAGCTAATGTTTCCGCAAAAGCAGAAGTGGAAGTGACTTCTGATGCATCTGAAGTGAATGCAAACCAGTATGGATTAGTTTCTGCAAAGCAGGGTAATATTTTACATGCATGGGATTGGAAGTTCACAGATGTAACAAAAAATATCGAGGATATAGCAGAGGCTGGTTATTCTCTAGTACAGGTATCCCCATGCCAGGTATGTGAGAATACAACTACTAATAATGATTGGTGGAAGTTATATCAGCCATATGACTACAAGTTCGGAAATTCACTGGGAACAGCAGATGAATTTAAGGAAATGTGTTCTACAGCAGAAAAATATGGTGTTTCTATTATTGTCGATGTAGTAGCAAACCATATGGCAGGAACTGGTACTGGAAGTTGTGGTGAGAGAAAATCACAAGTAGATAGTTGGTGGACGGATGATAAGTTCCATAATACTGGAGTGAAGTTTACTGGTACTTATGATGATAATCGTGAAATGATGGTACGTTCTAACATCGGTATGCCAGATGTGGCAACAGAGCGAGAAGATGTACAGGAAAGAATGATTTCATATCTGGAAACTTTATTGGATATGGGAGCAGATGGTTTCCGTTATGATGCAGCAAAGCATATCGGTACAACCAGCGATAGTGGAAATTCAAACGATACATTCTGGAAGAACATTTCCGCAGCCGTATCTGCAAAGAAACCAGATGCATTGGTATATGGCGAGATTTTAAATAGTATGCCTGTATCAGATGAATATTATGTAAAAGATGGTATCAAAGTAACGGAAAGCCAGAAGGGCTGGGATATGAAGGACTTGGTACGAGGTGAAGGAACAGTTTCACAAAAGAGTGCATTTACATATACAAGAAAATCATCTGCTTCTAATTTGATTACTTGGGTAGAAAACCATGATACTTATTTAAATCATTGGGGTAGTACGGGATTAGCAGACAATCATAATCATAAGAATTATATGTCTGATGACCAGATTATGCTTGCATGGTCTACTGTAGCTGCAAGAGCAGATGCACAGGCACTTTACTTTGCAAGACCAGATGGATGTTCAGAACCAGCAAATCCTAATGACAATGATGCAAGTAATACAATTCAAGGTAACTTGGGTATGAGTACAAAGAATTTTGATTGGAAGGATAAGAAAGTTGCATCTGTTAATAAATTTAAGAATGCAATGGTAGGCGAAGGTGAAGAATGTTCTACAAGTGGAAATCTTGCAATCATTAAACGTGGAAATAAAGGTGTTGTAGTTACCAACTTTGGAAGTGGTTCTGCAAACTTTGATGTAAGCGGATTATCAGGATTAAAAGATGGAAAGTACACAGATGCTAGTGGACAGAACGGAGAATTTACTGTATCTGGTGGAAAAGTTTCTGGCTCTGTAAAGGGAAATTCATTTGTTGTATTATATGATGCTGATTCCGTTGTACAGGTGACAGAAACACCATCTGCGACTCCTGATGAGACACCAGTAGCTGGAGCAGCATCTGTTTCTTTTGAAAATGGCGGTGGTAAGTTTAAAGAAGCTGTTAAGGAAACAATTACGGTAAAGAATGCAGAATATGCATACTATAGTTATGATGGTGCAGATTGGACAGAAATCAAAGATGGAAAAGCTACAGTGACAATCGGTGCAGATGCAAAGAACATTGGTGATACATATGCATTATATGTAAAAGCAATGGGAAAAGATGGAAAGCTAGTTGATAGTGAAAAAACTTATACATATTCAACAAGCTCAAGCGAAACTGGAACCACACATTCTTTGAAACTTAGAATTGCAAAATCTGAACAGGCAACAGCACCTTATGTATACTTCAAAGGTAGCACAACAGCATGGCCAGGAGAGGCTATGACAGAAGAGGGTGACTATTGGGTATATGTGTCAGATACAATGACAAGCGGAGAGGTAATCTTCAATGGTGGAACTGGAAGCTGGCAGGATCCTGAAAAGGATAAAGGTTGGCATACAGTAGCCGGATATATGCAATATAGTTTGAAAGACAAAGCAGTTACTGAATTTTCAGAGACAACTGAGGCAACTGTTTCTCCAGATGCTAAGAAGGCAAATAAAGCACCAGAGTTTGTTATTTCAACAACAAAACCAACAGAGACTCCAGCTACTCAGACAGAAGAACCAACAGAGGCACCAACAGCAACACCAGACAATGTGACAGGTGAGATGAGTATCTCTGTTAATAAAGTAGATGGTACACAGTTCGATACAGAAACATTACCAGTAACAATTAAAGTGGAAAATGCAACAGATGCTGTTTATAGCATTGACGGTGGTGCAGAAGTTAGCTTTGATGGTGAGACAACTGTTGAAGTTGGCGAAGGTAAGATTGCTGATACAGACGTAACATTGAAGGTAACAGCAACAGATAAGGAAGGCACAAGAAGTGCAACTACTTATACTTATAAAAAGGTATTTAATCCTAAAAAGGCAGCAGAAGAACAAAAAGTAGGAACTGTTACAACAGCAGTTACTAAGATTAAGAGTTTAATGGAAGTAGTATCTGATGCAGCACAGGCAGATGCAGATGTACTTCAAGGAGAACCAGAAAGTAGTTATTTTTCAACAAACCCTAATAATCAGACTGGTGCAAAAAAGACAATCACATCAGCAAAAGATTTTACAGAGGATATGATTATTGCTCAGGGTGTGGCAAATGATGGTATTACCTCGTTCAAGGGAACACATGAAGGACCTGTATATGATACTTATGCTTTGTTTGGTGCATATGATGATACAAATGTATACATAGGTGTGCAATATACAAATGTAATTGATGTAATTGATCCAGCGCAAGGTTATCCAATCTCTGATAATGGAAAGCCTTCAGCAGGTGATATTCCACAAATGATGGTATTTGATACACGTTCTGGCGATTATACCGATGGTACTGCAAATGATACAAAACAGAAGACAGCATGGGACACAAATGTCAAGTTTGCAGGGGATGCAAAGGTAGATAAGTTATTTGTTTATTCAGCAAAGGCAGAAGTAAATAATACTGCATTATTTAAGTCGGTAAATGGAATTGTAGATTATAACACTGTAATTTCTTCAAAAATAGCTTCGACAGGAAAAACAGGAATTACATACAAATATGAAGATGGCTTCTTCTGCAAGAATATGTATGGTATTAAAAGAAATGGATATGATGGTTATACACCAGCAGATTTAAATAGTGATTCGTCTGAATGGATTGACTTCTTAACAACAAGTCATGACACAGATAAAGACACATTTATGATTATGACTATACCAATGTCAACTTTAGGAGTAACAGCTGATAAGGTTGCATCTGAAGGAATTGGTGTTATGAGTATTTCAACATTTGGGGCAAGTGGAATTGGAAGTTGTCCACAAGATTTAAGTATGTTAGATGTAGCTTGTGATCCGTATGGTCCAGATGAGTCGACATCAGCAGAAAAAGAAGATGAAGATACTGTTACAACTAAATTGGCACAACTTGGGGGCTCTGTAGATAATCCTATTAAGACACCTAAGCCAATTACATCAGCAGAAGTGACAGCAACACCAGATAGTAGTGTAGCAACAGCAACACCAGAGGTTACACCATGTGTAACAGCAACACCAGAAGCAACCGATAGTAGTGTAGCAACAGCAATACCAGAAGTTACACCACATGTAGTAGCAACACCAATTGTACCAGAAGATACAGATCAAATGGTTGTAAACTTTGGTGCAGAAAAAGCAGCTCCACAGGTTGCTGGAACAACTTTGAAATTAGAGGCAAAACCATATAACACAACAGGAACTTGTCAGTATCAGTTTGTAGTTGACGGTCAGGTTGTACAGGAATACTCAGAAAGTGCTTCTTATAATTGGTATGCAACTTCAGGAAAGCATACAATTAGTGTAAGCGTAAAAGATCAAACAGGAAAATATGTTGTAGTTGAGAAAAACTATACAGTTATGGGTGATAATCCAGCGACTCAGGAACCAACAGCAACACCAGAGGTTACACCATGTGTAACAGCAACACCTGTACAGTCACCAACAATTGAGGATCCAAAGGAAACAGAAGCACCAGTTGAAATTACTGTAAAAGCATCCTTTGGAAAGGCTTCACCACAAAAGGTAAATACTGCTATTAAGATTACACCAAGAGTAAGTGGTACAAAGAATAGTTACAAATACTCTATTATGGCTGAATTAAAGAACAGCACATATACACAGCGTGTTGCAAGTAATTCAACAGCAAAGAGTGTAACTTGGAAACCGAAAAAAGCAGGTACTTATAAGATTACGATTTCAGTTACAGATTCAGAAGGATATAAGGGCGTAAAGACTTACAACTATGTAATTAAACAGCCTAAACTAACTGTAAAGGGAAGCATTAGTAAGAAATCAATTAAGCTTGGTCAAAAGGTTAAGATTACAACAAATGGTACAGCAAGTAAGGGTACTTTGAAGTTTAAGATTACTTCTAAGAAGAAGGGTGACAAGAAAGCAGTTGTACTTAAGAAATACAGTACAAAGAAAACTTGTATCTGGAAGCCAAAGAAGAAAGGAACATATACAATTACTGTATATGCGAAAGACGGAAGTGGAAAACAGGTTAAAAAGACTCTTAAACTAACTGTAAAAGCAAAGAAATAATAAAAATTCTTAAAATAGGTAAATATAGGGGCTGCAATAATTTTGTGGCTCCTATTTTTTCTCTCACAGTATAGAAATATTTGTGAAGAATGTACAATGAAATATGATAATATGATGTTTTTTTACATTATTTTGTAGAAGTATCTAAAAATGGAAATATAAGGGAATATTATTGAAACGAAAATGTGTAAATGATAAAATATAGAAAAATACACCAATATCACATTTTAAGATATGAGACATAGGAAAAAAAGAATGGAGGAAATAGAATGGCAAGAAAGAAAGTTCTTAGTGTAGCATTAGCTGCTATGTTGTCTACGAGTACGGTATTTGGAAGTTCACCACAGTTCTCGCAGATAGTATCAGTTAATGCTAAAAAAACTACAAGTGAAGATCAGGATGTGGAAGAAACAGAGGTAGTAACCGATGCAGAACAGGTAGATGCATCTAGTTATGGATTATGTGATAACACAAAGGATGGTGCTATTTTGCATGCATTCTGTTGGTCTTTCAATACCATTAAAGAAAATATGAAGGATATTGCAGAGGCGGGGTACACAACAGTACAGACATCTCCTGCAAATGCTTGTAATGATAGTAGTCCAGGAATGATTTTGTATGATTCTAATAATAAAGATGATTCCTATGATGGAAAGCGGGGATGTTGGTGGTGGCATTATCAACCAACAGATTGGACTGTAGGAAATTATCAGTTGGGTACAAGAGATGATTATAAAGCAATGTGTGAAGAAGCGGACAGGTATGGTGTAAAGATTATTACAGATGTGCTTCCAAATCATACAACACCCGATATTGCAAGAGTTTCAGACAACCTTGCAAATGCTGCAGGAGGAAAGGGGAAAGGTCAATTATACCATGAGAATGGTTTTAATGAAATTAATGATTATAATAATCGTTACGAATGTACCCTTGGTCAAATGGGAGGACTTCCAGATGTAAATACTGAAAATCAAGGATTTCAGGCATATTACTTAAAATACTGTAATGACATTATTTCTTTGGGATGTGATGGGTTCCGTTATGATACAGCAAAACATATTGGTGTTCCAAGTGATCCTAAGGATAGTTCTAATACCAGAGGTGTGAATGATTTCTGGGATATAGCAACTGGAAAAAAAGCAGTCAATGGAATTAGTTTGAATAAAGCAGATGAATTATTTATTTATGGAGAAGTATTACAGGATCGTAATATTCCGTATAATGAGTATGCATCCTATATGAATATGACAGCGAGTGGATATGGTGGAACATTAAGGTCTGCTATTGGAAGCAAAGATTTTTCTACAGGTCGAATCTCAGATTGGAATCATGCTACACCAAATCGAATTGTAACTTGGGTAGAATCTCATGATACCTACTTTAATAAGCATGAATCTGCATGGTTGAACGATTGGCAGATACGTGCTTGCTGGGCAATTATTGCGGCAAGAGATAATGGTACACCGCTATTCTTTTCAAGACCAGATGGTTCAGATGGACCTTCTACAAATTATGTAGGAAATAATGTGCTTGGAGCGAAAGGTAACGACCAGTTTAAACATCCAGAGGTTGCTGCATGTAATCATTTCCGTAATGCCATGGTTGGAGAAAAGGAATATTTAAGTAATCCAAATGGAAGTGGAAGTTTGTTAGCGATTGAAAGAGGAAACAAGGGTGTTGTAATTGTAAACCTTGGTTCCGATGCATCTAATATTAAGTTACAGAAAGTAGCAGATGGTACTTATACAGAAGAAGTAAGTGGAAAACAGGTGCAGGTTTCAGGAGGTACTTTAAATTATACAGTACCAGGTGGAACTGTTGCAGTAGTATACAATCCAACAGCGATTACCAAAGACCCATCCGTATCCGTTTCTAAGGATACAGGAACATTTACAGCTCCATTTGATTTGAAATTGACACCTGTAAATGCAACAAAAGCAACGTATTCTATCAATGGTGGTGATACAGTAGAATTTACAAAGGCAACTACCGTTAAGATTGGTGAAGGATGCGAAATTGGTGATAAAGTTACGGTAAAAGTAACAGCTACAGGTGAAGGTGAGCCATTTGAAAAGACATTTACATACACAATGGCAGATGCACCACAGTATAAAATGTATCTTCGTGTGAAGAAATCTGACTTTGACAGTGCACCAACGTTATATTTATATGATTCAGAAACAGGAAAAACGGCTTTAAATGGTGCATGGCCAGGAAATGCCATGACAGCAGAAGGGGATTATTATGTATATACGAGTGATACAGTAGATAGCGGAGTTGCTATTTTAGTGTCTGGTACATGGAGAAGTACAGAAGATATGCAGCCTGGCTTAAGTGTAAATGGTTATATGGAATACGATAAATCCTCAAATAAGTTTTCGACATTTACAATTGAGACAAAACCGCCAGTTACAAAGGCACCTACAAAAGAGCCAGAAAAGACTGCTACACCAAAACCGTCTTCAACGGCTACTACGACACCAACCAAAACTGCCACACCAAAACCAGAAAATACAGCAACCTCAAATAGTCCAAGTATTTCTGTTTCAGTGAAGGATGGTAGTTCATTTACAACAGAAACAGAATCTGTAAAAGTAACACTTGCAAATGCAACAAAGGGGACTTACCGTGTTGATAATGGACCGGAAAAAAGCTTTGGAACTAGCACAACAGTTGTTTTAGGACAAGGAAAGATAGCAGATACAGATGTTACACTGGAAGTGACAGCGGTGTCTGGAAGTAAAGAAGTAACAAAAACATTTACTTATCATAAAGTATTTGATGGTGAGAAAGCAGAAGTAAAGGCATCTGCCCTTCAAAAACTGCAAAGTTTATTTGAAGTGGTTGCAGAGGCAGCACAGACAAATACAGCAGCAGAAAGTGATGCTTACTATGCAACTAACCCAGATGGGAAACTAGGAAAAGAGGCAACCATTACAGGAATGGCTGATTTTACTCAGGACATGTTGGTTGCTCGTAGCGGTGCGTGGGATGTACCAA
Organism: Clostridium sp. CAG:411; assembly: GCA_000437275.1. Lineage (GTDB taxonomy): Bacteria > Bacillota > Clostridia > Lachnospirales > Lachnospiraceae > CAG-411. The sequence goes on from FR899700.1 coordinate 37,937, forward strand.
ATGCATGGAACGGAGCGCATGAAAATAGTGTAGCAGATTGCTATGGCTTATATGCTGCTTGGGATAGTGACAATCTTTATATTGGACTGGAAATGGTAAATACAACAGACACATGGGCAAATGAAGGAGATGGACCACTTCTTGACGGAGGAAAGATGTCGAATGTACCTATTGTGATTGCAATCAATACTGGTAAGGGAAATAAAATGTCTGGACAATGTGTAGATAAGTCGGATAGTGACCATATTTGGCAGTGTAATGTGGAATTTGAAACAAGAATTGACCATTTGTTATTTGCGTCTGCAAAAGGAAGCGGCGGCGAGCCGGGATTGTTTACAGCGGGCACAGATGGAAAGAGTGATTATAAAAACTATTTAGTTGGCTTTAAGGATGCTGGAATTACCTATAAGGCAGAGGATGGTAGTATTTCGCCAGAAATTATGCAATTAGTAGGTTCTAAAGATGTTTCAGATGCGCATGACAAGTCTATGTATAAAGATGCCATGACAATGGGACATAATAGAAAATATGATACATTCTTTACCTATACAATACCTTTAAAGGCATTAAATATTGATAAGTCATATATTGAAGCAAATGGTGTTGGAATTATGGGACTAGGAACAAGACAAACTTCACCATTGGATTGTGTTCCTCATGATCCATCCATGTTGGATAATACGATGGAGTCCTATACGCAGGCGGATGATAATACTTCTTTTGAAAAAGAAGATTTAGATATTATTACAGTGCCATTGGCAGCGGTAGGAAATGCCAAAGGTGGTGGAGAAGGTTCTGGAGAGGTTTTGAAAACAGAAGAACCGAAAAAAACAGAACAACCAACAAAGACAAATGTACCAGAAAAAACAGTGGAAGTAACAAAAACAGAGGCTCCAAAGAAAACGGAAGAGCCAAAAAAGACAGAAACTCCAAAAAAGACAGATGCACCTCTTGAAACAGCAGTGGTAGCAACAAGTAATCCTGGAGATAAATTTACAGTGAACTTTGGTGCAGATCGTTCTTCACCTCAGCTTAATACAACTAAATTAAACTTAAAAGCAGTTGCTTATGGTGGAAAGAAAAGTTATAAATATGAATTTTTAGTAGACGACGAAACTGTACAGAAAGCTTCTACTAAGGATAATTATAGTTGGGCTCCAAGTAAAGGAAATCATACAATCAAGGTTATCGTTGAAGATGCGAATGGAACAAAGATTTCCTGTGAGAAGAAGTATGTAGTAGAAAGTGCAGGAAGTGAGGCAATGCCTTCTACCAAACCAACAACTACACCTACGAAGAAACCAGTAGGAACTACTTCTCCAAAACCTACAGATAGCGTATTGCCAACGGGTGAGTTAATGGCGAGATTGAAGTTTTCGGCTGTATCCCCACAAAAGGTTGGAAAAGTAATTGGATTGAATTTGGTTGCAGTTGGCGGAACTGCTCCGTATAAATACTCTATAACAGTTACTGATAAATCAGGAAAGCCTGTTAGATTGTTAAATAAATCTAATTCTGGTACTGCTACATGGAAACCATCAAAAGCAGGGACTTATAAGATTTACAGTATGATTGAAGATGCCAATGGAGATGTAGTAATAAAGAATACGACATACACAATTAAGGCATCAAAGACAATTACAGTAAAAGGTTTTAAACCAAGTAAATATACTGTAGTAAAAGGTAAGAGTGTGAAATTTACGATGAAGGCAGTATCTTCTAATAAAGGAAAAGTACAATACAAACTCTCTGTACAGAAAAAAGGAACTTCTAAAAAAGTAGTCATTAAAAAGTATTCTAAAAAAGCAACGTTTACATGGAAAACGAAGAAAAAAGGTAAATATACTATTTATCTGACGGTGAAAGATGCAAAGGGAAAAACAACAACAAAGAAGTTAAGTAAACAGATTACAGTAAAATAATAGGTAAGAAGAAAAAGGAAGAAGCCAAAAGCGAAATGCGGGAGGCTTCTTCCTTTTTGTGTTATAGGAAAGAGTGATTTATATTGCTAAAAATATAAAAATAAACTTAAAAATGCAGCTTTAGATAAGAAAAATTGTTAAAAATGTAGAAATTTAAGAAAAATGAAAAATAATTGTTATATTTCTTGAAAAAATGGTAATATAAACATAGTGTTTTTATAAGGTCAAAGAATGGCTTTGTAGAAATATAAATATATGGAAGTTTATAGAAATAGATATGTTTAATTTAATGGACTGCTAGAAAGTTTATACAAAAAAGAAATGAAAAGGAGAAAGTTGAATGAGAAAAAACAAAAAGATAGTTAGAAGATTAGGGTGTTGTCTATTAGCAGGTGTAGTTGCGACAACAACTGTGGGAACGTTTAGTCTTAATAAGAGGGTGAAAGCGTTTAGCACTATTACAGTTGACGCAGAAGGAAAAAAAGTAGTATCGAATCCTAAATTTTTAGGTTTGAGAGATATGTATGAATGGTGTGGATTTATTGACAAAAAAGAGTTTAAGACTGCCGAAGAGGTTGAAAATCAGCCGGTTTATTATTCAAAAATGTTAAATGAAAATGTTTCCATAGGAACAGATAGAAACGGAAATGAGTGGTATGGTGATTGTGTTGCTCTGACGTTTGGTGCACCACATAGTTATCCTTCAGGTTCTATGCCGGTTTTTGTTAATGTAAGATGTTATAGTTCTTCTGATGGAGTAAAAGATGGAACAATGCCAAAGGGAGCAAATGTAAAATATAATGGAAAGGATGTATTTGCACCTGCAATAGAAATTGGTGAAAACGCATTAAGCAATAGTTCAATTACAAAATTATATGTACCGGAGACATACAAGCTTATAGCGGACAGAGCGTTTAAAGGGAGAAATACCTTGGAGGCGGTCGTTTTTATAAATGCTGATGGGAAAACGGAAAATAATGGATCTGAATTAGTAGCTATTGGAGACGAGGCTTTTGCGGAATGTTCTTCGCTAAAAAAGGCAATTTTGTCAACGAAATTGTTAAGTATTAGTGATAATTTTTTAAGTAATTATTCGATGGTTTCCGAAAGACCTATGGGAAATCAGGTTTATAAAAATTGTAAGGCAATTAATTCTGTTCTTATTGATGCAGAAAATGAAAATATAGTAATTCCAAAAGAATTATTTGCGGGTTGTGAAAATATTAGTAGTATTAATATTAAAGCAAAATACGCAATTATTTGTGAGGGTGCTTTTAGTGGTGCAGGATCAAATACTTTAAAAAATTTTACATTGAACTGTGATGCCAAAATTGGAAGTTATGCGTTTAGTAATAATAGTTCATTGGAGCACGTAGTATTTAATGGACAGGTAGATTTTGAAGAACTTGTTTCTAAATCATCATATACCGAAAGTAAATCGGTGTTTTACAAGTCTTTTTTACAGCAGAGTGATAAGGAAACATTTGTAGAATTTAATGGAAATACAGAGCTTATATTACCCGAAAAATGTTTTAGCTCAACAGGATATTTGAATAAAATTGTGTATGGGGACAAAATAGAGTATATTCAAATAGGAGCATATGCATTCGAAAATACAGGTATTAGTAATCTGGATTTTACAGGAAAAAAATTGTATGTTGTTGATAATGGACTGGCTGGATTAACAAATACAAAGGAAATTAGCTTTAATAGTACGGAGAATACTTATCTTAATACAAATACATTTGGTACAAGTGTAAATACAGAAATATCGACAAATAATATGTCAGCAGTAAATAAGATAACGGTGAATTCTAAAACTGTCAAACTTAGTTCTTTTAAGAGTGTTAAAGATGGAGCGAGTTTGATATTTGGAGATAAAGTATCAATCTTTTCGTGGGGAGATACGTCTGATGGATATAGTGTGGGTGGCATTAAAAATGTATATATAACCAGCTCGGATACTGATTTAAAGTTATATGGAAAAATACCAAATGAAGGGTACAATTTATATGGTTATGCAGGAACAAGGTATCA
>FR899701.1:0-10334 GCA_000437275.1 Clostridium sp. CAG:411
GGGCTGAAGATTCCGAGAGATTATTATAATAGATTGGAGGTACTTATGAAAGAAAAGATATTTGGTATTTTACAGCGTGTGGGAAGAAGTTTCATGCTTCCTATTGCGATATTACCAGTGGCAGGATTGTTGCTTGGAATTGGTAGTTCCTTTACCAATGAAACGACCATTGCGACTTATGGATTGCAGAAAATTTTAGGAGAAGGAACGTTACTGCATGCTTTATTGATGATTATGAATCGGGTAGGAAGTGCAGTTTTTGATAATCTGCCTCTAATTTTTGCGGTGGGTGTAGCGATTGGTATGGCAAAAAAGGAAAAAGAGGTGTCTGCCCTTTCCGCAGTGGTTGCCTATCTGGTTATGAATACGGCAATCAATGCCATGTTGCAGGTAAATGGAGAAATCTTGTCAGATGGTAGTATTTCTAATGAGGTGTTAGAGGGGACGATTGTATCGGCCTGTGGAATACAAACGTTACAGACTGGTGTATTTGGGGGGATTATTGTAGGACTTGGTGTGGCGGCACTGCATAACCGTTTTTATAAAATAGAATTACCCAATGCACTGTCCTTTTTTGGCGGAACCAGATTTGTTCCCATCATTTCTACAATCGTATATATGGCTGTAGGTGTTCTTGTGTATTTTGTATGGCCAGTGGTACAAAATGGTATTTATGCACTGGGTAGTCTGGTAACAGGAAGTGGTTATATTGGAACCTTGATTTTTGGATTGATTAAGAGGGCGTTGATACCGTTTGGATTGCATCATGTATTTTATATGCCGTTTTGGCAGACTGCGGTAGGTGGTACCATGGAGATTGCAGGAAGGACCATTCAGGGAGGACAAAATATTTTCTTTGCACAGTTGGCGGATTCTTCTCATATTGCTCATTTTAGTGCGGATGCTACCAGATATTTTTCAGGAGAGTTTATTTTTATGATTTTTGGTCTACCCGGAGCAGCATTAGCGATGTATCGTTGTGCAAGACCAGAAAAGAAAAAGGCAGCAGGAGGATTGTTACTATCCGCAGCATTAGCCTGTATGATGACAGGAATTACAGAGCCGTTGGAGTTTTCCTTTCTTTTTGTAGCACCAGCATTGTTTGCGGTGCAGGTTGTACTGGCAGGTAGTGCGTATATGATTGCACATATGCTTAATATAGCGGTAGGGCTTACTTTTTCTGGTGGTTTAATTGACTTATTTCTTTTTGGTATTTTACAGGGAAATGAAAAGACAAGCTGGCTGTTGTTAATTCCAGTGGGGATTGTATACTTCTTTTTATATTATGGGGTATTTACATTTCTAATCAGAAAATTTGACTTTAAAACGCCAGGTAGAGAAGAGGATACCGAGGAAACCAGATTATATGGAAAAGCAGATGTAAATGCAAAGAGAGAAGCATTAGCGGAGACAGAAACAGAAGATGCACTTAGTGAAAGAATTGCTGCAGGTCTGGGTGGTAAGAAAAATATCAGTGATGTAGATTGTTGTGCAACCAGACTTCGTTGTACTGTTATAGATTCGGGATTAGTAAGGGAAGATTTGCTTAAATCTACAGGAGCCTCAGGCGTTGTGAAAAAAGGAAACGGGATACAGATTATTTATGGACCGAAGGTTACTGTAATTAAGTCGAATTTGGAAGATTATTTAGAACACGCATCAGAAGAAAACGTAGTAGAAGTTCCGCTAGAGAAATCTGTACAGAAAGAGGAAAAAATAGCAGAAAAGGAGACAGATTTTTTACAAATAGAAAGTACACCACAGTCCTCGGTTTTAATTTATAGTCCCGTAACAGGAGTGGCTGGAAAATTGGAGACAGTGCCAGATGAAGCCTTTGCCGGAAAGATGATGGGGGATGGGGCAGCCGTAACGCCAGAAGAATCAGTAATCTATGCACCAGCGGATGGAGTAGTCAGTTTTGTATTTGACACGAAACATGCCATTGGATTTTTAACAGATACAGGAATTAGTGTACTGCTACACATTGGAATTGATACGGTTAAGTTAAATGGAGAAGGATTTGAAGTTTTGGTGGAAGGGGGACAAAATGTGAAAAAAGGAGATCCTATGTTAAAACTGGATCTGGATTATATTAAGAGTCATGCACCATCTATCGTATCGCCTATTCTTTGTACAGAATTAGAAGGAAATCAGAAAATTCGATTACTGAAAGAGGGGAAAATACAGGCAGGAGAACCATTATTTGCAGTGGATACCTATGAGTAAAGTGCCAAACAAACTGTGAAGATTGTATTTTTTACAATGATTTTAGCTAATTTATATATTCTGGTACTTTATGAATGTCCCCGGCTGAACGGTTACGAAAATAGCCTCTATATAAAGATAAGAAAGTTGTATAAGAAGTTAAAAATTGGTATACTTTTTTAGATAGAAAACAAAAAGAGGAGAAGTATAGTATGAAATTAACAAAAAGAGAAGCAAAGCGTTATGAGAGGATACTAGGAGAGAAAAAGGTGTATGATATGACACCAGAAGAATTAGAGCGTCCTATTACGAAACAAATGGGAGAATTGTGTAGGCATCGCTTGGAAAAAAGATGGTATCGAAGATTAGTATTTTTAAATTTTGCGCTGATTATTGCAGTTATCGCCTGTCTTGTTATTCATTTTGGAGAATATATTGATTTTGGAAAACAATACGCAAAACAGGTTGTAAAAGAAATGGATGAGGAAACAGGAAAGAAATCGAAAGAAGAGAAAAAGGAAACGCAAAAGGAAGAAAAATTAACACAAGATGATATACCCGTTGCAGTACAGGCATTTGCATTTGGAATTTTGTTGTTGGTAATAGGATATTTGGGATTGTATTATTACAATGCATACTATCGTTCTATGTCATTGCGTATTACAGAAAAAAATTTTCCAGAGGTATATGCAACAATAGAAGAATATGCAAAACGATTAGGGATTGCTGTACCAAAGGCTTATGTCATGCAAGGTAGTGGAATATTAAACGCATTTTCAACATTTCTTTTTAAACGGCAGTGGATTTGTATTCATGCAGAACTTTTTGAGGTGGCATATCGAGAACATCATGATATGGATGCATTAAATTTTGTTATTGCACATGAAATGGCACACATTTATTATGGACATGCAACCCTTCATTATAATTTACCAATTTGGTTTTCCGATAAGATTCCGGTTATTGGTGCCATTGCATCCAGAACCAGAGAATATAGTTGTGATCGACTGGCACAAAGATTAACTGGTGTAAGTGGAATTGAATCCATGTTGATGCTTGTAGTAGATCGTCATTTGTATAAGTTGGTAGATCAGGAAGATTATATTAATGAAATGCGTTCACAGAAGGGATTTTTTATTTGGTATGTGAATCTTTTGGCAGATCATCCAGTTATGTGTAAGCGTGTGGATGCGCTTGCGCAAGGACGTGGAAGTGGAGCATTATATTAAAAAACAGAGGGTGTAGTTGCGACTGCACCCTCTGTGTTATTGTTCGGGAAAGCGGACATCTAGAATCCGGTTAGATTCCATCTAAAGTCACTAGCTTTTCTTTTGTCATATGATTAAAAATGGCAATGACACGACCAACGCTAAGCATAGAGAGCAGATGACGCAGCCCAGGTCAAAACAGTTTTTGCATAGACCGAGTTCTTTCTTTGAGCGTATGGAAATGCTATTTACAATGCCATCACCAGGATTTGGTATTAGCATCATATCCACGGTCATGGCGGCACCTATGCCTGTGAGCAGGATACCCAGTGCCGCGTCTAATTGCATAAGGTATGGATACAAAAAATAGTTTGACTATCCCTCTTTTCTATGCTAAAGTTAATGGGTAAACCGTTGAAAAAGAGTAAGTATTTTATTTGTCTGGCTGATAGAGAGTCGCAGATGGTGGAAGTGCGATAGCGAAGGAATAAAAGAATGGACTTTTGAGGGCGAACTGAATGATAGGAAACTATTTAGTAGGTGAGACGGAGTGACACTTCGTTAAAAATGGAGCGTATATGTTTGTATACGATGTTAAAAGAAAGGTATCATTAATTTGGGTGGCACCGCAGGAGAGATAGTATGGCTCTTGTCCCAAGTCTGGGACAGGAGCTTTTTTACTTTATAGTAAAAAGGAGCTTCTTATAAAGTAATCCCCTTATGGGGGGGAGAAAGTGAAAGGAGACTTCTCCACTTTGTTTGATATAATTTTAAATTTTTTATGAGAAAGAAAGGAGTATACAAAAATGAAAGAGAAAAAAATCCCTTACAAAATTTATTTAGAGGAAGACGAGATGCCAAAGCAGTGGTACAATGTCCGCGCAGATATGAAGAAGAAGCCAGCACCATTGTTAAATCCAGAAACATTAGAACCTATGACCTTAAAAGAATTATCAAATGTATTTTGTGAAGAACTAGCAAAGCAGGAATTGGATGATACAACACCATATATTGATATTCCAGAAGAAATCAGAGAGTTTTATAAGATGTATCGTCCAGCACCATTGGTTAGAGCCTATTGCTTAGAGAAAAAGTTGGGAACCCCTGCTAAAATTTATTACAAATTCGAAGGTAACAATACCAGTGGAAGTCACAAGTTAAACTCTGCAATTGCACAGGCGTATTATGCAAAGAAGCAGGGACTAAAGGGTGTTACTACAGAGACTGGAGCGGGACAGTGGGGAACTGCACTATCTATGGCATGTTCTTACTTTGATTTGGATTGTAATGTTTACATGGTAAAATGTTCTTATGAGCAAAAACCATTCAGAAGAGAGGTTATGCGTACCTATGGTGCTAAAGTTACACCATCTCCTTCCGAAACTACAAATGTAGGTCGAAAGATTTTGAAAGAGCATCCTGGTACCTCTGGAAGCCTTGGATGTGCCATTTCAGAAGCAGTGGAGGTTGCCGTTTCAACAGAAGGTTATAGATATGTATTGGGAAGTGTATTATCACAGGTATTATTGCATCAGACGGTAATTGGTTTGGAGACAAAGATTGCATTGGATAAGTATGGAATTACGCCAGACATTATTATTGGATGTGCAGGAGGCGGTTCAAACATTGGAGGTTTGATTTCTCCATTTGCAGGTGAAATGTTAAGAGGGGAAAAAGATTACCAGATTATTGCGGTAGAACCTGCTTCTTGTCCAAGTTTGACAAGAGGTGTCTATGCGTATGACTTCTGTGATACTGGTATGGTTTGCCCATTATCCAAAATGTATACGTTAGGATGCGATTTCATTCCTTCTGCAAATCATGCAGGTGGACTTCGTTATCATGGTATGAGTTCTATCGTATCGGAACTATACGACCAGGGATTGATTGAGGCAAGAAGTGTAGAGCAGACAGAGGTGTTTGCAGCGGCAGAAGAATTTGCAAGAGTGGAAGGTATTCTTCCTGCACCAGAAAGCTCACATGCAATTAAAGTGGCATTGGATGAAGCTAAGAAATGTATTGAGACAGGAGAAGAAAAAACAATCGTATTTGGTTTAACAGGAACTGGATATTTTGATATGTTTGCATATGAGAAATTCCATGATGGTAAGATGGAAGATTATATTCCATCGGATGAGGAATTAGCAAAATATAGAGAAAAGTTACCAAAGGTTGACAAATAAGTTTCTTATATTTAGATAGAAAAATTTACAGAAAGAAAGAGCAAGTCTGTTAGCGAGAGTATTTGTTGACAGGCTTGTTTTTCTGTATCATAGTCTCTATTGTTGCTTTTGAAAAGACAAAATACAGCACAATAGTTGGATATTAAATGGGAGGAAAAGAGAAAATGAAAAGTAATCTTACTACATTATGTTATATAGAAAAAGATGGAAAATATTTGATGCTTCATCGCGTAAAAAAGAAAAAAGATATCAACAAAGATAAATGGATTGGTGTCGGTGGACATTTTGAAGAAAATGAATCACCTGAAGAGTGTTTATTGCGGGAAGTAAAGGAAGAAACAGGATTTACACTGACCCGTTGGAAACTAAGAGGAATTATTACATTTTTGTGCGACTGCTGGCAGACGGAATATATGTTTTTATATACGGCAGATGGTTTTACAGGCGAAATGATAACCTGTGAGGAGGGGGACCTAGAATGGGTTGAAAAAGAGAAAGTATACGAACTTCCCATTTGGGAAGGTGACAAAGTCTTTTTTCGACTATTAGAAGAGAGGGATACATTTTTCTCGTTAAAATTGCGTTATGAACAGGATGAATTAGTAGAGTGTGTTTTAGATGGGGAGAAAGAACCTGTCAAATTTGTTGAAAGTAACAAAGAATAAAAAATATAAAATTGTATAAAAATAAACAAAATTTTTTCAAGCATCTTCTAAAAATAGTAAATTTTCGTTTTGTAGAAATAGGGAAAAGAAAGACTGTTGGGAAGAAATCTGGATAGGAAAGTTAGGATTTTCTTGTAGAAAAACCTATACTTTGGTTGGGTTGACACAAAAATAGGCTGCAATTATAATTTTTTCTATAGTTTTTAACTGTTTAAAAGGGATACAAGGGGGGAGTTATTATGATTCAGCAGGGGAGTTTTGCAAAGTTAGCAATTTGTAAGAATAGTAGAATACGATCTATTTATAGAGATAGAGCTGTCGGAATAAGAAGGTGAAGCATCTTTTCTGATGGCTTTTTGTCGTTTGGGAGGTGAGAGGCATAGAAAACGGAAGAAAAAAGAAGGAAGTATTTCCCAAAACGGCCAAGGAAATACTTAGAATTATAAAAGCAGCAGATAAAAAGGGAGAACTTCTTGCAGCAATGGAAACGGAGTTTTTTCAATCAGTAAGTATGCCCGCATTATGGGCATGTAGGGAATATATCCATAAATTGCCAGAGGAGGTATATCACCAAAATACACGTAAAAGTATGTCAATGGTTGCGATTCGGGCATTACTTGCCACAATGGAGAATGATTTGGAAGGTGCGAAGGCCTATGTCAGTATACTTGGTAGTACTCCAAGGCATATACAGGCAAAAAACTTTACGGAGAAGGATTATTTTCGTATTATTACAGAGCTGGTAATGCCTTATATAAGTGACAATCAATTTTTACATATTGCCTGTTTTGTTAGAAAAATGGGAGTTCCACCGATACAAAGTCTTACGTTATCGGCCAGTAGACCAAGTATTATCAATGGTTTTAGGGATTTTACAAGATATGGGAAATATATGATGCAGTACAGGGAGGATATTACGGAAACGATTCGAGCATTGTATGGAGATAGTAGCAAGGGAGTTTTTGAGATTGCACTTGCAGAATGGTATTATCAGAATAACGATAGTTTTCATGCACTTCTTTTGGTGACAGGGACGATTCCTATGATGGAGAATATGCAGGATATGCAATGCTTGTTTGTTGCAATGGCATTACAGATGAAAATTTTGCTTTTAAATGGACAGATGCAGGCAGCAGAACCATTAGTGGAAAAAATTCGGGAACGTATCAAAAGAACCGGATGGGAAGAATTGACCAGCAGTTTGAATGCATTGGGAGCGTGGGCGGCATGTTATGATGGCAAACAGGAGATTGTAGAGGAATGGCTTCATACAAATGCACCAGATGAGAATAAAGAATTATATATGATGGATATGTATGCATATCTGGTCAAAATTCGTTGTTATCTTTTGATTGGGAAATATATGCTCGCGCTTATTCTGGCAAAACAATTGATTCATATTTTAGAGAAGGGGAAACGTTTAATGGATTTGTGTGAGTGTTATATGTTGTCTGCCTTTGCCTGCTGTAAAGCCGGAAGTATGGATGATATGTGTGATGAATTGGAGAAGGCATTGAGGATTGCCAAAAAATATAACTATATCCGATTGCTTGCAGACGAGGGAGCGTACATGGTACGGATGCTTGTGGCATACCAAAAGAAAAGAGGTGCAGATACTTTTACGGATGAAATATTGATTCTTGCAGGGGAGGTTGGAAAAAGACTGCCTAATTATATGAAATCACCGGATGAGTATTATGAACCGCTTACTGCAACGGAAAAAAAGATATTACAATTTATGGCACAGGGATTGTCTTATCAGGAAATAGCCGAAAAAACGGATAAAAAAATAGGAACAGTAAAATTTCACAGTTCTGGCATTTTTAAAAAGTTGCAGGTAAGAAATCGACAGCAGGCAGTGAATCGGGCAGGAGAAATTGGACTGCTGTAAGGAAAGAATAACAGTCAATGAACTATGAGAAGGCATAGAGAAATGGGGAAATATATGAAAAGAGTATTTATTATCATTGCAGTTTTGTGTGTTGTATTGGGGCTTGCAGGGACGATAGCAGACAGTAGAGAAACAACACAAATGACGGAGGAGATTAAGAGCTATCCAGTTATAGACGTATCGGAACTTTCTGAATATAAAGAAGAAAAAGAAACACAGGAGATGATTGTTACTGGTATTACCTGTAAAGGAGATACGATAAAAGATACAAAAGGAATGTTAAAAGGAAAGTATTTTTATATTCATACGGAAGCGGAAAAATATGATTCCGAAGAAAACGATTGGTCCAGGGCGGACGAGGAATGTTATGAAGTAGTATCGAAAAAGGTTACCACTACAGCAAACGAGGACGAAAAAATAGATTTGACAACGGTATTTACCTATTCAATTCCAAAGATTACTACTTATTATCCGAAAGGGAAAGATGATATTTCTGATGGAGCATTAAGGTATGAATACAGAGCATTGGGAGCCAAGGATAAAATGTCTGCCATTATGATGGTAGGAAATGGAAAAGCAGAGGTTAAACCATTAGTTGGATATCGCAAATATTTATATATTTGTGGTGACGAGACTGCGGTATATGGACACTGGAAGGCGTTTGGAGAGGGAGATAGTTTCCTTTTTCTTTTTTTAGGAGTACTTCTTGGGGCAGTATTTGGCTACTTTGCATGGCTTTGTCGTAGAAGCTCTTCAATGGGGAGAGTGGGAGAGGCCATTGGGGATGCATTGGCGACAAGAAAGCGAAGAAGGCAGGAATACAAGGAAATGTCTGCTGCTATGAAAAGGCGTTATCACCGATTGCACTTTTTGGGGGCTTTGCTTGTAATTGCTGGTTTTGCAGTTATTTTTATGGGGTATGAAAGTACTGGTTGGATCATTGTGGGAACCTTGCTATTAATTGCTGGAGTAGCGGCTTGGAAAATGGCAGCACCAGATAGTTATAATGAGGGTAGTGATACGGTACAGATGCTTTCTTTTGATAAGCCAAGAAAGATAGAAGAATTTTATGAAGCATATAAAAACTTTAGTACGCCATTAGGTTCTGGTTATTTAGCAGAATTTTATACAATGAAGCAAAAGGCATTGGTATTTGGTCCAGATAGTAGAGGACAATTTTTGTATTTTTGGATTACTCAAGATGGAAACAGAGGATACCTTGGTTATTCCTTTTTAGAAAAAACAATTAAGAAAAAACTGAATGAACCTTTGATACCAGTACAATCGAATTTTGCCACGAATACAGCAGAATATATATGCTATAATTCCGACATTGCATTGTTGCAGAAGTATCTTTTGAAAAGTTTGGAACATTTTGCAGAAACAGGACAGACGTTGGAATTAAACTTACCAACTGCGTCTGGAGTTTATACCTTTACAGAGGATTTCAAATTGACAGGGCAGCATTTTGACTTATGCGATTTAGAAGGAAACCAGATTTATGAAATAGATGGAACTATGCCACTGATTAGTTTCCACATTTATGATAAATCGCATACGGAAGTATTTAAAGTTACAAAAGAGATTGGGCATGCACTTCCAACCTATCGTTTTTATTATAAAGGGGAACCATATGGAACTTTGGAAAAGCAGTTTGTTCTTGTAAAAGATAAATTTAAAATGGAGACCAAAGAAGGTACATTGGAGTTGGTAGAGTATGCTGGGTATGTTGGACATAATTTTCAGGTGACTTTAAATGGAAAAATGCTTGGAGCTATTATGGACGATTTAAAACTTAATATGCAAAATATTGTTTATGACAATGCAGTGATTATTGTTTATGAAGAACAGTATCTTCCATTGTTGGCGGCAATGGCAATTATGGTTGTAAGAGAAATTGCAAGAGATCATGCAGAATGGACAGAGTAAAGTAAGATGCTGGCATTAGCTAAAATATTTTGAAGAAAAGCAAAAAGCAGAAAAATGCAAATGGAATAGTTTGTATTTTTTCTGCTTTTCATCAATATAGTAGAAAAGAGTAGATTGTAAATAGAATAAGGGGATGTTATAATAAAATGCAATTAAAACAGGCTATCTGAATTGACAATGCAGAGGGAGTAATCTTTTATGCATTCAAAGGGATGGAATAAGAGTCGGTGATTATAGTCTGTTTTGTGATTAT
>FR899701.1:10410-11870 GCA_000437275.1 Clostridium sp. CAG:411
AGGATTTGTACTGGCGGCAGCAGGAAGTGCAGTTGGTCTGGGAAATATTTGGAGATTTCCCTACTTAGCGGCGAAAGATGGTGGCGGAGTATTTTTACTATTTTATCTTATATTGGCGCTGACCTTTGGATTTACTTTGCTTACGGTGGAAATAGCCATTGGTAGAAAGACAAAACAAAGTCCCTTAACTGCATATAGCAAAATAAAGAAGGGATGGAAGCCCTTAGGGATTATTGCCTGTTTGGTTCCAGTAATTATTTTACCATACTATATTACGATTGGAGGTTGGGTGCTAAAATATTTTCTGGTATATTTGACAGGAAAAGGGGAAGCTGCGGCACAGGAAACCTATTTTACTGACTTTATAGCAAAGGATACAGAGCCTGTTGTGTTGATGTTTCTTTTCTTTGTTGCGATATTTATTATTGTACTGCGTGGAGTGAATAAAGGAATTGAGGCATCTTCAAAAATTATCATGCCATTGTTGATTTTATTGGTAGTTGGAATAGCCATTTATTCTATTACAATTTCACATACAGATGCCAGCGGAGTGACAAGAACGGGGCTGGATGGATTAAAGAAATATGTCATACCTGATTTCTCCGGCATGACAGTAAACTCTTTTTTTACAGTTGTGATTGATGCCACAGGGCAGTTGTTTTTTAGTTTAAGTGTAGCTATGGGAATTATGATTGCCTATGGTTCTTATGTATCCGATGAAGCCAATTTGGGAAAATCCATTAACCAAATAGAAATATTTGACACAGTGGTTGCATTCTTAGCCGGCGTAATGATTATACCAGCTTTATATACCTTTATGGGACCAGAGGGAATGTCCGCATCGGGACCAAGTTTGATGTTTGTATCATTGCCAAAGGTATTTGCCTCTATGGGAATGATGGGAAATATAGTTGGTGGTATGTTTTTTGCCATGGTTTTATTTGCTGCACTAACCAGTGCGGTATCTGTGTTAGAGGCAATCGTATCCAGTTTTATGGATGAATTTAAGATTAGTAGAAAAAAGGCAGCTATATTGGAAGGCATTTTAGCATTGGTCGCAGGCGTAGTTGTTTGTCTGGGATATAATAAATTGTACTTTGACATTGTATTGCCAAATGGTTCCCATGCACAGATTTTGGATATTATGGACTATATCAGTAATTATATATTTATGCCAATAGTAGCAATTGGAACCTGTATTTTAATTGGCTGGGTAGTCGGACCAAAACTTATTATTAACGAAGTGCAGAAAAATGGAGAAAAAATGGGAAGAAGTCAATTGTTTTACGTTATGATAAAATATATTGCACCGATATTTTTAGCCTTTCTATTTATAAAATCAGTGGGGATTTTTCCGTTTTTGTAAAAGAAAAAGTGTAGGAAGGGTTAAGAGTACCCACTGCCTTTTTAGGTGGTGGGTACTCTTGCATTACAAACAGAAGAATGGTAAACTAAAAGTG
>FR899702.1:0-435 GCA_000437275.1 Clostridium sp. CAG:411
GGCCTGCGGTTATCTTGGATTTATAAAAAAGACATAACTGCTTTAATTCTTCCAGGTATGCAATACCCTTATATAGAGAAATAACCCCAGTCCTCCTGAAATGATTTCAGAAAGTGGAAAGGCAATCCATGTATAGAACAATCCAATTTTAGAAAACAGCCAAAAAATTGGAATCAAACAGAAAATCTGCCGAATCAGTGATAATAACAGGCTGGTCTTTCCGTAACCTATCGCCTGAAAAAATACTGGCGTCATCAAAGAAAAAACTACCGGAAGAAAGCTGCTTCCAATAATCGGAAAGGCGATCTTTCCAATCGAAAGTACCTCTGTCGTTTTAGAAAAGACACCTATCATCTCCTGTGGAAATCCGATAAATACAACCATTCCAAGCAGCATACAAACCGCTGATATGAAAAAGGCGGTATTTACCGTTTT
>FR899702.1:445-11993 GCA_000437275.1 Clostridium sp. CAG:411
AAAAGGCGGTATTTACCGTTTTTCTGCACCTGCCGTAGCTATTTCTAGCATAATTGTAACTGATTATCGGCACAATGCAGGTCTGCAAGCCAAACAGTGGAATAAAGAAAAAGGTCTGCACCTTATAATACAGCCCCAGTACCGTAACCGCTGCATCGGAAAATCCTGCAAGAATCATATTTAATGCTACAATATATACCGTATAAAGGGCCTGCATTAAAATAGAAGGATACCCCAAAAAAAGCTGTCTCCAATGCCGTATCTTCTTTTTTCATCCAGTATTCCTCTTTTACACATTTTTTCTGCAAGATTCCCATCTCTTATTTGTAACCTTTCTCCCCTGTTAGCCTTGTACTTTTCTGTCAAAACAGGTTTCCTTGTCTTTTTCTGTAATGGCACGAATTACTTTACAAGGATTGCCTACTGCAACCGAGTTATCTGGAATGTCCTTTACGACTACGCTGCCGCCTCCGATCACTACATTGCTGCCAATCGTCACACCTGGCATCACCTGCACACCGGCTCCAATCCAAACATTATCCCCTACTGTAATCGGATAAGCATATTCCAGTCCTTGATTTCTTCTGTCAAAATCAATGGGATGGCCTGCAGTATGAAAGCCACAATTCGGGGCAATAAACACATTATTTCCGAACGTAACCTTTGCACAATCCAGAATAACAGTGTTATGATTTGCAAAGAAATTTTCTCCAATCTCAATGTTATATCCATAATCACACCAGAATGGAGAAACAATATAAAAGTCCCCATGAGTCTTTCCTAAAAGTTTTTTCATCACTTTTTTCTGTCCTTCTACATCTGAGGGACGAAGCTGGTTGTAATCGTAACATAAATCCTTTGCCGCCACACGGTCTGCACTTAATTCCTCATAATTGGCATCATATAACATCTGTTTTAACATTTTTTCCTTCTCTGTCATAAATAATTCTCTCCATTACATTCCATTTTCGTTTTCTCAATCCTAAAAATAATATATCTATTGGCAAATGTCAATTCCTTATAACATCCGCTTCCCTTTTTACTTTTGATAATGAATTTGGCAATTATCTGAAAACAAAAAAAGAACCCATACAAGGTCTGGAAATCCATTCCTTATAAGGATTCTTCGTCTTACAATAATCCCAATTTTTCAAATGCCTTCTGCAAGCCATCCTTTTCCACCGTATCGGTGATATAATCTGCCATTTCTTTTATTTCCGTACCACCATTTCCCATCGCTACACCATAGGAACAATACTCCAACATAGGAATGTCTATCTTTGCATCACCAAACGCAATGGTTTGTTCTTTTGTTGCACCAATGTATTGCAACAATACATCTATGGCATGGGCCTTCGTTATATTTTTTACCCCCATATCGCCAAATAGTGCTTTTTCGCCGACGCCACCCCATGTTCCATGCTGAAGATTTGGAAAGCGTGCCATGGCATCTGTATGATCCTGATATGTTTTTAATACATAACTTATTTTATTTAAGTCATCCCGATACAATTCGCCATCAAAAATCATTTCCGGGAATACATCACGTGCGGTCAGATGGGTAGCATCTCTACCCTTTTGTGCGCTGTATGCCCGAATTGCAGGCAATGCTTCCGTCTCAAACTTTTCGCTGGCAAACAATCCATTGTTACTCTCCAGATAAAACTCCAGATTTCTTTCATGAAGCCAGTCTACGATTTCTCGACATTCTTCTTCGGTGATTTTCTGATGTATCACAACTTGATTCTGATATTCTACATAGCTGCCGTTTCCGCCAATCATGCCGTCAATGCCAATATCCCAGATATCCTCGTATACCTCTGCCCGACTACGCCCGGTACAGATAAACACCAGATTTCCCAATTCTCTCGTTCTTCGGATTGCTTCCACTGCTGATTTTGGCAAATGATTTTCATAGTCCACCAAAGTACCATCCACATCTAAAAACAAAATCTTTTTCACACAGCCACCTCCTTGCCCGCTTGTTAATCAATCAGCCCTAATTTTTGCATGGCATAGGCAATTCCACCTTCGTTCACAGGCTTTGTAACAAAATCGGCTATCTTTTTTAGCTCTTCTCTAGCATTTCCCATTGCTACACCTACTCCAGCATACGCAATCATATCCAGATCGTTTGGTCCATCTCCAAAAGCAATGGTATCGGCTACATCCATATGCAACTGTTCCATATATTTCTGCATTCCCAGAGACTTATTGATATTTTTTACAGTAATCTCGCCACTGTCTTCTACCGGGTCCTCAAAACTGGATGCTGTAATATCACAGGAATCTTGCAATGCCTCGGCAACTTTTGCAACTGGCCAGGAAGAACGGTAATACAACATTTTTTCAATGTTTTTGTATTCGGACAAATCTTCTGTCAGCTCGTAATCTCCCATAATGCGCGCAATCATGTCCATGCCAATTCCCTGTGCCCTGAATTTATGCAAAAGATACGTTTCACATTCCTCACTTAAAATCAGATTGTGTTCCGTCATAGCGGCTACCACACCACCTGCTTTGGAAATCACATCTACTGCCTCTTTTATGGTATCTTCCTGCATAAAATGTTCATAAATTACCTGCCCGTTTTGCTCCACATAAGCTCCCGCTGCTCCTACATAGCCATCAAACAATTCAAACAGTTCGGGATATACCTGATATTTTGACCTGCCAGAACAGATTACCAGTTCATGCCCCTTTTTACGTGCCTGACGCAACGCACTAAGCGTCGAGTCAGGCATATGTCCTGTAAAATCGTACAAAGTTCCGTCTATATCGAAAAACAAAACCTTTTTCATAGTTCTAAACTGCTCCTTTACAAAACCTCTCCATTGGTTTCAATTACTTTTTGATACCAGAAGAAGGAATCTTTCTTTCTACGTTTCAAATCACCGGTTCCATCGTCATACTTGTCCACATATACCAAACCATAACGTTTTGCCATTTCTCCGGTTGATGCAGATACTACGTCAATCCAGCCCCATGGAGTATATCCTATAAGGTCTACCCCATCCTTCACAGCCTCTTCCATTTCTTTAATATGCTGACGCAGATAGTCGATTCGATAGGTGTCGTGAATACTTCCATCCTCTTCCAGTGTATCATACGCACCAAGACCATTTTCCACAACCATAAGTGGAATCTGATAACGGGCATACAATTCATTTAAGGTATAACGAAGTCCCTGTGGATCAATCTGCCATCCCCAATCACTGGCTTTCAGATATGGATTTTTCACACCACTGATTAAGTTTCCACCTGCTGCATTTTTCTCCTTATCAGCCGTAATGCAGCTTGACATATAATAGCTGAATGTATAAAAGTCCACTTTACCTGCAAGAAGAATTTCGTCATCCCCTGCTTCTTTTTGAATGATAATTCCATTTTCTTCAAAGAAACGTTTTGCATAGTATGGATAGGCACCTCTTACATGAATGTCTGAAGCAAACCAGTTCATATTTTGCATTTCCTTCTGACAGGCAATCACATCATCTGGATTGCAAGTCATTGGATACATGGTTGCAAAAATACACATATTTCCCATCTTAAACTGTGGATAGTTCTCATGGGCATATTTTACAGCCATAGCACTTGCTACAAATTGGTGATGCAATGCCTGATACCGTTCCTGCTTATGATCCGGAACTTCTGTAATCGGACCTTCATATCCCTGTATCGTGCCAAGAGAAAGTACAGAACCCATTGGCATTGTACCAGAATTGATTTCATTAAAGGTAAGCCAGTATTTTACCTTATCCTGATAACGGTCAAAAATTGCTTTACAATAATTCATATAATACGTGATGCATTTTCTAGATGCCCAGCCATTGAACTGTTCCACCAGTGCATATGGCATTTCATAATGAGAAATGGTAACCAGCGGCTCAATTCCCACTTTATTTAATTCGTCAAATACCGCATCATAAAAGGCAAGTCCCGCCTCGTTTGGTTCCTCTTCCATACCCGTTGGAAAAATTCGAGTCCAGTTAATGGACATACGAAATACTTTAAATCCCATTTCATGAGCAAGGGCAATGTCCTCTTTATAGTGATGATAAAAATCGGTTGCTTCTCGACTTGGATACAGTGTACCCTCCTCAAAATCCTTTGTAATTCTCTTTGGTGTTGTATGAGATCCATTGGTACAGTGATCAGATACAGAAGCACCTTTTCCATCTACGTCCCATGCTCCTTCATATTGGTTGGCAGCAGTTGCACCGCCCCACAAAAAATCTTTTCTAAACACGCTCATACTGTAACCTTCCTTTCTATACTGTTCTTTTGGAACTTGCAAAACTTAATCTATTCTAAGACCTATTGTACAAAATTTATATATCAACGCAAGGCACGCTCTCGCTGCCCGACACTCGTAGCGGTACATAAGGCACCAAAATACGGTGCCAAAGTACCAATACGGTGCCAAAGTACCGACGGTGTCAGAAGCACCTTGCTTATGATATATAAATTCGCACAAGTGAAATATAATATTTTTAGAGTTTCGCAATTACCTATATATCTGTTTTGTCCATATCACTTATCTAAACTATAGTATGTGAATCAGCATATCTCCAGAAGCTACCTCCTGTGCCTCTGTTGGAAGCACTTCTGTATAATCATTTGTGTTAGCTATAATAACCGGAGTGGTTAGAGGGTAACCCGCCTCTTTAATCTTTTGCATATCAAATTCTAACAATAGGTCGCCTTTTTTCACTCTGTCGCCCTGTTTCTTTGCAGGTGTAAATCCATCTCCGTTCATTTTTACAGTATCCATACCTACATGAATTAGGATTTCAACCCCTGCATCCGAAGTAATTCCAATGGCATGTCCCGTTGGGAAGAAGGTAGAGATTTCTCCATCTGCTGGTGCATACACCTTACCTTCCTTTGGTTCAATGGCTACTCCTTTTCCCAATGCTTCTGATGCAAATGCTTCATCTTTTACCTGGGAAAGTGGAACCACAGTTCCATGGATTGGTGCCACGATTGTTTTATCTGTAGTATTGTTTCCAACTGTGCTGTTTTCTTTCCCTGTTGCTGCATCCTTTTTATCATCTTTATAGAAAACTAATTCTAATACAAATGCTACAATGACACAGATGATTGATACAACGATTCCAATAATCATAGGATGAATATCCTTTGTATCTGGGCTAATGAACATAGTATAAGAGAATACACCCATACCAGCCATCTGATAATCCTTTACGCCCAATGCACACAATACTGCACCTGCTATACCAGCTACCGCACAAGTTCTAAAAAATGGTGCTTTTTTAGGAAGCGTAATACCATAAATAGCTGGTTCTGTTACACCTGCTATACCAGAAATAATTGCTGGTGGACAAAGTCGTTTTAACTTTGCATCTTTTGATTTTACCATAATACCAAGACAAGCTCCTGTCTGTGCAAAAGTTGTACCAAGCATTGCAGTAAGAATAACCTCACCGATCAGTAATCCATTTCCGTCTACCAATGTCATATTGGAAAGTGCAATTGGAACAAGTGCCCAATGTAATCCGAACATAACTAAAATCTGCCAGAAGAAACCAACCAAAAGTCCCATAAGGATTGGACTAAATGCATTAACAGACTCAAATGCCATTCCAAGATACTTTGATATTTCAGAAGTTACTGGTCCGATTACTAACAATGTCAAACAAATTGTAATCGTACAGGTAATCAATGGCACTGCAAATATTTTAATGGCATCTGGAATATATTTTTTATATAATCTTTCAAACCATGCCGCAAATGCTACCGCACAGATTACTGGAAGTACGGTGCTTGTATAGTTTCCGGTAGATGGTGCGATTACCGGAATGCCAAACAATCTGGAAATATCATAGGTTCCATTATTTAACATATATGGTGAAACCAATGCCAGTCCGATTACCAGACCTTCCATCTCCGGCAACTTAAACTTCTTTGCAGCCGAAAAACCTAAAATAACCGGAAGGAAATAGAATGCTACATCACCTATACCATACAGTATATTGTAGGTTCCTCCCGCACCATTTACTAAACCAATTGCTTCAAATAATGACATAAAACCTTTTAAAATACCGCAGGCACACAACACTCC
The DNA here is from genome assembly GCA_000437275.1 of Clostridium sp. CAG:411. Taxonomy (GTDB): domain Bacteria; phylum Bacillota; class Clostridia; order Lachnospirales; family Lachnospiraceae; genus CAG-411. The sequence goes on from FR899702.1 coordinate 6,531, forward strand.
TAAAAATGGTGAGAACACACCTGTAATAATCCCTACAAATGCATCAAATAATCCCTGTTTTTCTTTTGGACCGTCCTCCGCTTCGTCATCCCCCGCCTTCAGAGATTTACTTTCCAGATGACCTACCGAAACAACCGAATCAAATACATCTGGTACATGATTTCCGATTACAACCATGTACTGTCCGCCCGACTGTACTACCGTAACAATACCATCCGTATTTTTTAATACGTCTGTGTTTGCCTTCGACTCATCTTTCAACTTAAATCTCAATCTTGTTACACAATGTGTGATACTGGTGATATTGTCTTTACCACCTACATTCTGGATAATAATTCTTGATAAACCATCATATTTACTAGCCATAATGTTACCTCCTTTCGCATACACCGTATACCCTTCATCCTACTTGTTTAAACAAGCATCTTTTCTACCCTTATCGTAGCACCTTGTTTAAACAAGTTCAACTATTTTTCATTACTTTTTTCATTTTTGGCATTCTGTTTAGAAATAAAGCTTGAGTTTGTATAAGATGCACAACTTGTTCAAACAAGTTATACATCTTGAAAGAAGCATTTGAAAATATTGGGAAATTAGCATATAATCACCTATAGAATACGCAATTATCGAAACGATGCATGGGAAAACAGGAGAAACAGATATGGCAAAAGCAAAATATAATGAAATCTATCATGATTTAAAAGAGAAAATAGAAAACGGACAGTATAATTATGCAGATATGCTACCATCCGAAAATGAACTAACTCAGGTATACGATTGTTCCAGAAACACGCTAAGACGTGCTTTGGCACTGCTGACCAGAGAGGGCTACACCCAACCAATCCACGGTCGTGGTGTTCGTGTCATTTATACCCCTCATAAACAACACGATTTTATCTTAAATTCTTCTATTGAGGGATTGTATCAGATTGCCACGAAAAGTGGTTTTAAGGTTACCAATCAGGTGCTTACTTTTACAGAAATAATCGCAGACGAACGTCTGTCCAAAAAAACAGATTTTGAAGTGGGGACAGAACTGTATTTTATCCAGCGATTGCGTTCCATTGATGACATTCCTAAGATGGTGGATAATACGCTGCTCCGAAAGAGTCTGATTCCGGGATTGACAGAAAAAGTGTTGCAAGGCTCCCTGTTTAACTTTATCGAAAAAAAGGTAGGTATGCCTATCCGTACCATAAAAAGAAGTGTTACCGTCCAAAGGGTAACACCATTTGATGAAAAATATTTAGATTTGGATGATTACAACTGTCTTGCCGTCATTACCTCTCATGTATTTAATAATGACGGCATCCAGTTTGAATATACCGAATCGAGAAACCGACCGGATTTATTTGTGTTTAACTCGGTCATTACAAGACGGTAATTACAAGCCTTTCACACTCCGGCAGGGAACCTTTCCCTGCTATCTTTTATCCGCTCCTTTTTTGTCCATTATACCTTTATTGCCATTCCTTTTGAAGTAACTATGAAATTTATTAGTGGCTATTCTTTTTTTACCATTTGCATTACCCTTGCAGGGTTTCCTACCACAATAGCATTGGCTGGCACATCTTTTGTTACCACTGCCGCGGCTCTTACAATCGCATTTTCAACAATCGTTACACCTGGAAGAATGGTAACTCCTGCACCAGTTGGTTATATTCCTCTGTGTAAGGCATTGTGGTATTAATCTTGAAGCATAGTTGCTCACTCCGCTTTGTTTCCTCCCAAGTTTCTTTATGTACTCTCGGAGTCTCTTTGTGCCTGATTTTGCAAAATGTTTTTTTGTCAGATATGCACAAATTTATGAGGCGTACGTGGAGCGTACGTTGATTAAATTTGTGTATAGCTGGCGGAAAAACAGTCGCAAAAGTGGGTGCAAGGGAGATTCCGAGAGTACATCTTTTAGTTCTGGTGTTGAAACACGTAAATCTACTCTTTCCCATTCCATTTTACATTTCTCCTGTGATTTTTTATCTTGTCCTATACTATAAATGAACACGACTTTCCTTCAAACAGTCCTCTCTATTCCACACACAATCATCTCCTCAATAAACTTCGTGTAGCTTTTTTCGCCCCCATAATAAGTGTTACCACATATTATCTTTCATAATGTGTCCACATACGAATAATCTTTACGTAGCCCTCATATTCTATATCTTCCTTTATGTGATGTTCCTCTATAACCTGAAACACTATTTTATGTTGAATATTAATTCTTCTTGAACAATATCCTTGTAAATTTCCTACTAATTTTTCATATGTAGGTGGATTTTGAAAAGGATTTTCTTTCATAACCTCAATCAATTCTTTGGCTTTCTTATCTAATCCACAAGACTTCAAATTTTTTATATCTTTGACTGCCTGTTTTGTGTAAATAATCCTATACATTACCAATCCACCTCTGATTCATCAAGGCATTCAGAAATATCTGTATTTCCCCCCTCAATGATAGATTCTGCCATACCAGGAATAGACATCAGATACAGCGTTTCTTCGATAGCCTTCCAATCTTCTTCGCCAATCAACACTGCATTTTTTCCCCTAGTATTTGTAATTGTTATGGGAGTGCAACTTACATTTACATCCTGTATCAACTGATAAATATTCTCTCTTGCTTTTGTTGCTGTAATCGCTGTCATAATATCACCTCTTTTTATTTTATTATAACGTACGTTTAAACGTTCGTCAGCATTCCTATATACATCAAACATTAGACACTTGGCAAAGTATCTCCATGGAATTGTATAAGTATAGTATCACAACCGTCGGTTATAATATTAAAAATAAACGGTTATAATATTAAACATAAAACTCAGTTCTTCTAAGCTGCGTATAGAGACGCTGCGCTCTTACTTTCTCTGATTTTTCCAAATCTATCTCTGCATATAAAATCTGTTCTGTATCGTCTGCTTTTTTGATTACATTCCCATTTTCGTCCACTACAATAGATTCTCCTGAGAAAACCATCTCACCTTCTACTCCAACACGGTTGCACATTGCAATGGCTACACTGCTTTGAAATGCCTGCACCCTAAGTTCCCACTCAAACATTTCTGAAGGCTCCGCTTTTGTATTTACAGTAGGAATAAGAATCAAATTTGCTCCCTTTAGAGCTTCTGTCCTTATGCTTTCCGGGTAATGTCTGTCAAAGCATACTACTATTCCAATCTTTCCAAATTCTGTTTCAAACACGTTAAAACCATCCTCCGAAGGAACATAGTAATCCTGTTCAAAAAACTGTCTTTATATCCATTGCAACACCAACCGCAATATGACCATACACCCCAAAAAGAACGCATTATATCCAAAAAATGTAACCATATATTTCTTTTGCTCTGCTGCCATACTTTTGGAATAAAAATCCAGCGAAATCATACTTGCCATAGATGCAATTGGCGTTCCAAGTCCACCCACATTCACTCCAAGCATTAAATCCATGCCATTCGAGGTAAATTTAGATAATAAAATTGCGGCTGGAACGTTACTAATGATCTGGCTTACGAAAACTCCACATACAAATTCATGCTTTGCTACTATTGTCCCAAGCCAACTCTCAATAACAGGTACTGCTGCTATATTTCCCACTATTACAAATAAAAGGATAAACTTCCCTAACAAACCATAATTAATTTTCTTTAATAACTCTGGATTACAAAGTAACAGTGTTGCAACCACAACAAGAAACGTAATCCATCCTGGCAAAATTCGAAGTACCGTTAGAATACACAAGAAAAAAAGCACTGTAAATGCAATGGTCCAAACGGTTTTATGTTTTAACTCTTTTTTTTCCTGTTCAAATATTTGTTTATCCACATGAAAAGTTTTTTTATCGAACTTTATCCACACGCATCCCATAAGTAAGAACATTGCTACCATTCCATACGGCAACAATGCCTGAAAAAAGGCTAGAAAACGCATATGATATTCTTGATATAAATATACATTTTGTGGATTTCCAATGGGTGTTAGTGTACTTCCTAAATTTGCTGCAATGGTTTCCAATACAATCAAAACAATGGCGTTCTCCTGTCTCTCTAATCGATGCAACAGGGTAATGGTAAACGGCACTGTTATAATCAGTGCCACATCATTGGTTACCAACATACTAAAGAAAAAACAGGTGCCAACCAAACAAAATGCCAGACTTCTAATATTTCTAGCTTTTGTCACTAAAAACTTGGATAGCGAATCGATATACCCTAAATATTGAAAGCCTTGCACTACTGCCATTAAACAAAACAACAATAGCAATGTTCCAATATTAATCTGACTGATGATTCTTTTATCTATTATATTCCACATACTTCCTCCTGGGTATTCAATCTATTTCTCAGTAATCCAACATTCTTGCTATCCGATTGGTTACTGTTCACACGCAATGTCATTTACTTAAGGTTTGAACTTTTAGGAAAGAGTTGCAATGCCTACATAGCTTTCCAAAATCTGCTTCCGATTGTACTGACTCCTAAAATAATTCTTTTATCTTGAAAATTCGCATCGCATTTTTATACATTAAATTTTCATAGGCTTCTTTGCTCATTTTGTCTTTTAGTACATGAAAATAATCCTGATAAATAGAACGTTCCCCTTTCGGATTACAAAAGTAAGTATCCACTCCATCAATCGGTGCATCACTGCCGAATAACATTCTCTCACTTCCATAACGGCGAATTACCTCTATGGTTGTTGCCATAGGAACCCATGTTGTATCCCCATATAAATTATCTGCCTTTCCTAATAAATCTACGGCTTCACGATTGTCCGTCCCCAGTCCCATGTGTACCATTACAAATGGCACTTTTGGAAATAACTTTGCTGCCTCATACAAATGTTTCGGACTGGCTGCCTCACATCCTCCTGTGTGAGAAACGACTGCCAAATCATATTTTTCTGCCAAGGAAAGATATGGCAACACTCTTTCATCCGTAGGTGCTACATTAGAATGAAAAGGATGCAGTTTTATGGCATAAATCAAATCCAAATTATCTGCGATCAATTGTTCCAACTCTTTTGTCACACCCTGTAAATAGGGTTTTACCCACACACATGCGCCTATTTTGTTTGGATATTTTTTAGCAAAATGCAATACCCTTTTTAAGCAACCCTCCTGCGTATTCTGCATACTATCAGGCAATAATACCTGCTGGTGTGTCATCTCTGCTGCATCTGCATTAGACACCAGCCCATAAGCAATCTGATATTTCTCCATTGCTTCTACCACCATCTGCTCATTCATTTCAAATCCTACCGCTTCCCCACCAATATGCAAATGTGTATCAATTATCATATATTTTTCCCCTTTCCAATCCACAACAAGGATTTTCCTAAAAATATTGATTTTCTAACAGTTGAACTCATTGTATCATTCACTTTGAATATTTTCAATAAGTTCTATTATTCATTTCAAAAGGACACCATTGCTTATATGACTATAAGTAATGGTGTCCTTTCTATTTTCCC
>FR899703.1 GCA_000437275.1 Clostridium sp. CAG:411
ACGGATCAACAATCGTGTAAACAGTCAGGTAAACCAGGGAACAGGAAGGATACCACTGCTTTATTTTGAAAAAGAAAAAGCTTTCTTACATCCCCTTCCTACAGAAGAAATAAGAAAGCATTATCGGATTGCCACACACCGTTCCATAGTAAATCCATCCAGTATGGTAACATACAAAACTTCACAGTATTCCGTACCACCGGAATACATTGGAAAGGAGATGAAATTACAAGTATATGACAATTACATACATATTTATTATAACACAGCACTTGTGACTTTGCACAGCCTGAGTTCAAAAAAACTGAATTATCATGAAAAACATTATATTGCAATTGCACGACAATCGGGAGCCTTTAAAAAAGAGGATATAGAAAGCCGTGCAAAGGAAAATCTATCAGTGATAGGAGATGTATACCGTTATGAATAGCACTTATCAACAATTGTGCCATAATCTTGAGACTTTAAAATTGCCACAGATGCACTTACATCTTAGCGAAGTTGCAGATTTTGTAGCCACGAACAATCTTTCTTTTTCAGAGGGATTATTAAAACTGACAAACTAGGAGGGGGATTATAAAGCAGAAAATGCAGCACGCTCCATGATAAAGGCCGGTGCTTTTCCGCACCATAAGGAACTAAAAGATTTTGATTTTTCTTTCCAGCCGGGGATAAATCAGCAGGAAATATCCGAATATAACACTTTGCGCTTCCTGGAAGAAAATGAAAATCTTGTATTCCTTGGTCCAAGCGGGGTTGGGAAAACGCATTTAGCCACGTCTATAGGAATTACAGCAGCAAAAAAACGTATCAGTACTTATTTTGTCAAGGATATTCGCAATCCGCTTC